>CAMNSD010000001.1 GCA_946554445.1 uncultured Lachnospiraceae bacterium
ACTTTTGCCTGCGAGTACGAAAATTCCTATGGCATCAATTATTGATAGCCGCCTGGGCGGCTGTTAATGATTTTTCAACGTCTAAATGGCACAAATTCCTATCGTTAAAATTTGCACCCAAACTCACGCCTGGGTGCATTGTATCAAATTGTGGTACGCAAGCCAGTAAGGGGGTATGCCGGAATATTTAGTGTATAAGCCTGCTTATCGCAGTTCCATCTTCTCCGCCCATTTCAGCCCCTCATTTTCTTTCAGAATCCCCATGTGGTACAGCGCCTGCACACAGTCTGCGTATCCCTGGATATAGGCACGCTTCTCCTGTGCGGATGCAAAATCCTCCAGCCGCTCCTTCATCTCCTCTGCCCTTTCCTGCCCCTCTGCTGGCAGTGTTTTCAGGAACGCCTCCCATTCCTGCTCCGTTTCCTTCCATGCCTCCAGAGCCGCCTCATATTCCGGGGTTCGCACATAGCTCTCCCGTTTCACGTTCTCCCCGTTCAGTGCGCCTAAGAACTGGGCAATCTTCAGCCATACATCATTCATACCATACCTCTCCTTTACTTCTTCCGTTTTATCTCAGTATTCCCTGTTTTCCAAATTTATTTTCTATTCGCCCCTGTACTTCATCTTTAGAAGTATATTATCACCCCGTTTCGGTAAAATCAATTCATATACTTCATCTTTAGAAGGGAAATGCTTTATGAAAATCTACTGGAACGGCACTTCCAAAAACATCATAGGCCCCAAAGTGAGAAAGCTCCGTACCGAACAGGGGCTTTCACAGGCCGCCCTCGCAGGCAGGCTGCAGCTCCTTGGTATGGAGTGCAGTGACCTGACCATCCTGCGGATCGAGCAGGGCAGCCGCTTCGTCCCAGACTATGAGGTGGCGATCCTCTCTGAATATTTTAACATATCCACGGACGAGCTGCTTGGGAAAGGGGAGTCGGAACCATAAAATATTCCGTATGCTCCCCTTTTGCTACCTCTTAAATGCCTCCAGCGACGACATAATCCCGCTCAGGGCAGCCTCGTCAAAGCCAAAACCCATTTCCTGCCCCTCCATAACATCCGGCCCTGCAGGTTCCCCTGCCGCCATTTCTGTATGTCCCCCATGTCCTTCATGCTCCTCAATCACCTGCAGCACAAACTGCCGTATCTTTTCATAATCAACCGTCTGCCTCGCGTAAGGCATACCCACGGCCTGCGCCCCGCTCTGGTACGCCAGCACCGCATCCACGATATACTGCGCCTTCCCCCGCTCCATGCCGTTTAGGAACTGCGCCACCTCCACATGGGCGGGATCATGCCGGTTAAATCCAATCGTTGTCACAAACGGGTTCTTTTTCCCCATAACCCTTATCTGCCCTTCTTCTGGATTTGGTAAAGCATACCATACCCTTTTGCATTGGCGCAGATGTCTTCCACAAAGATACAGCGTCCCACCTTGCCGGACTGCTCCAGATACTTCTTTAGCAGGAGGGAGCCTCCCCCGATAAATACGACGCAACCTGTCTTTAAGTCAAGCCCCCGCTCCCTGAGCGTGCCGAGGATGTCATCCACATAGGTCTTGGTCATGTCCTCCACGATACGGACAGTTTCCCCGTAAAAGTCTGTCTTTTCTCCCCGGATGATCCGGTCAATGTCCGTATCGTCAAGCAGGATGTCCTGTTCGGAATTGATGCGGGAGGCAATGTCATTATACAGCCGGATGACACCCTTCTCCAGAGAGTCGCACACGGACAGGTCCGGCTTCCCCTCCCGGATCAGCAGGTAATCCAGCGTGAATCCCCCGATGTCCGCCGTAATGACCTTGCTGTATCCCGCTATCTTCTGGTAAACGGTCATGGCGGCTGCATAATCCTGTGGGAAGGCGGCAGCTTCCACGATCTCCACCTGATAGGGGATGCCTTTGTAGGTAAACTGCTGGATGCCCCTGTCCCTGAAATAATCCTCAAACTTCTGGTACAGTGCGCCGTAATGTTTCGGCGGCAGTCCCACCGGCAGCGCTGCCTGAAGGATGGTGTCCCTCACATTCAGCATCTGCTTTTCCGCCTCCATCGCCACCGCAAACAGCGTCAGGATGAAGAAACGGTCATCCACGGTCTTGTCCCGCATATAAGGTATCCTCTGTTCGGTCAGGGCATAATAACGGCCCTTATACTGCAGGTATTCCCCCAGTGCGGGCCTGCAGTCCCCCTCCACAAAGCCGGAAGTAAATATCTTATGCTCGGTCTTCATGTTCCTGTTTCCATGGTCTATGGGTACGATAATTTTTTGGTACATAACTGTCATCTCCTTTATCCGGGAACTTTCCGCTCCCTGTTTACTGTTTTATACGCATGGTTTAAGTAAAAGCCAACTTTCTTTTGCAAAATACTTTCATTTACTTACGCTGTACGCAAAAAAGGACGGAACCTCCGCATTGGAAGTCCGCCCTGTATATTACTTATTTGAAACCTGTCCCTGTTTTTTCTGCTCAAGGTCATACAGATAGTCGTCCACGCCTTTTACGCGTTCCGCCCAGTCACCGGTATCATCCGTGTCCCATGTGAGTGTCTTTACGGAAAGTCCCAGCTCCCTGCAGATCTGCGTGAGTTTCTGGCATCCCCGCTGGATATTCCGACGCTTCACGCATTTCTTCTCGCATGGGATGGCCTGCTGTTTCCAGTCCTTTTTGTAGTTTTCACAGTGGATGCACTTTTCATTGTAATCACCCCTGCAGGCAGTCCTTAACAGCTTGTCCATGTCGTATGCTTCATAAACCGACTGCGTTCCCATCCGTTTCATTGCATTCAGAAACGGGGGCAGGTTCGCATACTGGTTCGCCCCCGGCACGCAGCCGAAAGTCCTGCCGGACAGGGCGTGGGCAAGGTCGCCCTTTAAGGGACCTTCCGTGACAAATACCGTCTTTTCCCCCGGACTGCCCGCCAGATGTACGGGGCTTCCGGAGGATGTACCCATAGGGAAGTTCGTACTGGAGAGCCAGATGTACTTCCTGCCGTCATAGGGATGGTCAAGACGTATCTGCGCCCCCACGATCATGCCGTCCATGTTCCGGACCGGCACCAGAAAGCCGGAAGACTTGTTCGAGAAATGGATGGTCCACTCCCCGTCCTTATCCTGATAGAATCCCGGTACGCCTTCCACGGTGCAGCCTGCCTCCAGCAGCTTCCGCGTCAGCTTCTTAAAGCCGAACACCGGCGTGCTCTTATAGCCGTTTTCCTCAATCTGCCTGTCCGTGAACCCGCGCTTTAGAAGGTTCTGCCTGTGGGTGTCTGCAAGCACCAGCATGGAAAAGAACATACTGTATGTTTTATGCCTGACATCATCCGGGGCGGGCATGGCATTTGGAATCTCCGGCTCCTTCGGGGCAATCTCCAGCTTCCTTACCTGATAGGCAGGTGCCTGTTCATTCCTTCCCAGTGCATCCTTGATCTCTTTACAGGCGGTCTGGTTGTCCAACCCGTATATCTTCCCGTACAGGGAAAGCATACCGCCGCTTTCCCCGCAGCGGTTGCATTTGAACACATTCTTTTTGGTATTGAGGTTGAGCTTTCCTTTTTTCTCCCCGCAGAGCGGACAGTCCACATCAAGGCTTACCGCATTTTTATGTCTGATATGTAAATTCAAGAGGTACGCCACATCCACGATGGTAAAAGGAAAATCCTGATACATGGCTCTCCTCCTTTCCGCAGCTTGATAAGGCTGCTTTCTTTCCAAAAAGGGCGGTCCCTGAAAACCGCCCCATGCTTTCCTTAACAGGGCACAGTAAAAACTGCGCCCCTATATCCTGTTTCAGCCTGCCTGCCCTAACGCCGCATCCATCAGGAACTTGGCTGCCGCGCGCAGGAGGTTGTCAGGACCGCCGTAGGAATCCACATACCACTGCAGGTTTGCAGGCTTTTCCATGGCTAACTGTCCCAGCGTCTTGCCCTTGTTGTATCCCATGGGGATGACCACTGCGGCGGCGCTGTCACGGTTTAGCAGGGAATATATCTGTTCCACCGGCATATCCTTTTTGATTTCGGGTGTGGCATCTGGTTTCTTCCCGGCAGGGGTATTGCCTGATGCCTGTCCGACGGGCTGCTGTGCTGCCTGTGCTGCTTTTACTGCGGGTGCCTGTGCCGGTTTCGGCTGGCTGCCCTGCGGCAGCTGCGGCGGCTGTACCATGCTGTTTCCCTGTGACATGGCCGGCGTCATTCCCATAGCCTGCCCTACTTCTTCCGGCATAGGGATATATGCCTCAATCCCGTACTGTCCGGGAATGCCCTCATCCGGCAGGATTTCCTCCCCGCCGCAGTCACCGGCAGCGCTTTCTGCGAAGCCGGAATCCATGTATGCGCCTTCCGTCAGCACACCGCCTGCTCCTGCAAGCATCTGCGCCTCAAAGGGCGCCTCGGTCACTTCCGGATCAATATCTTCTTCCTTATCCGCAAACTGCAGCCCGAAGCCTGCATCCGAAAGCGCACGCCCGACTGCGGCTGTTTCTGCCAGCTCCACAAATTTATTGCCGAACTGCCCGTCTTCCGTCCTGTATTTCTGCGCAAGCGCATTGGCGATGAAGTTTTCCTCCTCGTCATTGCGGTGCAGGTACACCCTCGCTTCCACGATGGCTACCTGATCCGTCAGTTTCAGGATCTTCTTCACGATCTTGCCCTCCGGGTACTTTAAGCGGAACCAGAGCTTGCGGAACGCCACATCGAGATAATACTTTCCCGCCTGTCCTTCCTGCCCGATGATCCTCATGTACCTTCTGGGATCAAATCCCTCCACTTTGTTCAGGTTGCGGATTCCCTCCACCTCGTCATACATATATGCTGCATTTGCTGCTGTTTCTCCCATTTGTATTCTCCTTTCTCATCAGGGAAGGGGTACATAGAATAAGTACCCGCCTCTCCCTGTTTTTCTTGAATTTTTTTAATATTTTTTTGTTATTCTCAAACAAGGTATCTGCACAGGAAACTGCCAAAGCTGTCCTTGTCACTCCAGTCCGCTGTTTCCGGTTCATCCTCTGCCATGACACCCCACAGATCCGCAAGGTCATTGTCATACCCGGATGTATCCACGGTAAGCCCGTGGTGGAAACAGTACGCCGTCCACAGGCAGCGGAGCTGGTCCCTGCTGAGTTCTTCGTCGAAGCAGCCCTGCCGGACAAACTCCTTCAGATATTTCATTTCAGCCTCCCGGCTGACTGTGCCCTGCATGGATTCCATCATCTGCGCGGCAGCATGGTAGCCGTCCCGCCGCAGTATGTCCACCTGAAAATCAATGTCTGCTTTATTCATTGTTCCTTCACCTTTCTATGCGCTTTGGTGCGCATCCAGACTTTTTCTCCATCCGCCCACTATGATGCCGGTTCCATACACAGCATAAGCTGTCCGTCTGTTCCTTCCAGCAGTCGGATATTTCCGGACGGATGCTCCAGCGAAACTGTCGCAGTCCCGCCTTCCGCCATATCCACGCTGCCTTCCTGTTTCTCCCCTTCCCCTCCGGGCGCAAAACGCCACTGGTTTAAGTAATAGAACATGGTACACCACATCTCGTTATCCGGATGGGGAAACGGCTTTGCAAGGCTGTCGCCAATGACCACGATGGCCGGACACCCCAGCAGGGACAACTGTATGTAGCACATCATTGCCGCCGTGCGGTCAATATCCTGCGCCACGAACAGTACCTGCTTCTGGTAGTTGATCCCATGCTTTTTTGCCACGTTCGCAAATGCGATGAGCATGGCGCCTGCACCGCAGGCGGGATCATTCACACTGATATAGCCTTTTCCCTCCGGCATTTCATCTGCCCCTGTACCCGGAAACTGTATCTCCGACATAAATTCACTGATATGGTAGGGCGTAAAAAACTGTCCTTTCTGTTCCTGCTGCAGATTCAGGTGATGATACAGGCTGCCCAGGAAATCCTGTTCCGGATTATCACTTAATGCCTGCACCACAATCCCAAGCATCTCCGGGAAGACCTCCTGCTCCTCCTTCGGGTAGCTGTTTATGACGCTAAGATATGTTTCCTCACGTTTTTCTTTCTCCGGCCCCGGCACTACGTTCGCAAGGGATATAGCAGACATGGTAAGGAAATCGTTCCACACCTGCCACCTGGAGTACCGGTAAGCAAACTTATCCATCAGAGCGCAGAACTCCTTTTTGTAATCGCTTTTTTCACATTTTCCCATACCGCAGCCCCCTATCCGGCAAGCTCCGTCACAGAGATTTCAAAATCCTGATCCACTTTTTCGTTTCTCACGATAATGCTGTCCTTGCCTCCGCCCATAATCTTCAGCCCGTTCATTGCAGCGGAATCCTCGATATTGGATAGAAGCCTTTCCTTTTCCATAAATTCATCCTGACAGTCACAGTGTTTGCATTCACACTCGGAAAGCGTACAGCGGTACTGCCTGCCTGTTTCCGGCGTGGATATGTACGGATCGCATACATTGTGCCCATGGTTATTGAGTACAGCCACGGCACTCTCAAATATCTCCCTGAGAATCGCAATATCCCACGGGAACTTTTTCTCTGCTTCAGCCGTACCCAGTCCCAAAAGCTGCATCGCATACCAGTAGGTCTGTGTGTCTATCTGGTTCACCCTCTCTGTCATACGCTCATTCATTCCCACTTCCTTTGGTTCTGTTTCCTTTGCCTCTGCCTCCTTTGTTTCTGTCTCTTTTGTTTCCATTTCTTCTGCTTTTTTCTCCATATTATCCATTTTTATCACCATATCCTTTCATATCTGCAGATTCAGCCTGCCGCTTATAAGTTAATTACTTCCTGCCGGTATCCGCCGTTTTCCGGCTGCTTTTCTTTCTCCTCCAGCAGCCGGTTATATTCCCTGATGACGCGCTCCCCAAGCCGGGTATTGCGCCTGTCGCACTCCGTATTGCGGATGGCGGTGCAGACGGCACGCTTACTTCCGATAATGGCAACCTGTACGCCTGCCCTCGTTACTGCGGTGTAAAGGATGTTCCGACGCAGCATCTTATAGAACATGGGCAGCCACGGCAGGATCACCATGGGGTACTCGCTTCCCTGACTCTTATGGACGGTCGTGGCATAGGCGTGTTCCACCATCTCCAGCTCGTCGCTTCCATATTCCACCCGGCGCCCGTCTGAGAACTCCAGCTCCGCAAGCTCCGTGCCGTTTTCATCCACATAAATATTTTTGATGTATCCGATGTCGCCGTTGCTGATCTCGTTCTTGTTCTTGTTATGGATGATCCTGTCGCCCATGCGGAAGGTGCGCCTGCCGGAACGGATCTCCGGTTTCCACTCCTCCTTCGGGTTCATCATCTCCCAGAGCTTTTCATTCAGCGCATCCACGCTCGCCTCCCCCTTTTTGCGGTAGGGTGTAAGCACCTGCACCTTGTCCATGCCGAATGCGTCCACACTCACGCGGTAGAGTTCCTGCACCTTTTTGGCAGCTTCCGCTGCGCTGTCCGCCGGGATAAATGCAAATCCTGCACCATAATCCAGGGCGGCATTGTTCTCCAGCATCCGCTTCGCATTTGCGATGATGCGGCTGCCCTCTGCCTGACGGAATATCCTGTCAAGCACCGTTACCGGGATGACGCCGCACTGCACCAGCTCACGGAACACGTTTCCGGGGCCTACGCTGGGGAGCTGGTCCACATCACCCACAAGCACCAGACGGCTCCCCGCCCGGATATGTGCAAAAAAGATGTAGGACAGCCTCATGTCGGACATGGTAAACTCGTCCGCTATGATAAAGCCTGCCTCCAGTGTGCCTTCTATTTCCTCGCTGTCCTCGTCGCTGGTAAGCCCAAGGGCGCTGTGCATGGTCATTGCATCCGGCCATCCCGTGCTTTCCGCCATCCTGCGGCTCGCCCTTCCCGTGGGCGCTGTCAGCAGCACGCTGCCGCCGCCCAGCTTCTCATTGACATAGAGCAGGACCCTCTGTACCGTGGTCTTCCCCGTTCCGGGGCCTCCCGTGATAATGCTGACCGGGTGGCGGAACGCTTTCCTGACGCCCTCCTCCTGTTTTGGGGAAAGGCTGATGCCCAGCTCCTCCTGTGCTTCCGCCAGAAGGAAGGTAATATCCTGTTCCTCCTGTCCTGCCAGAAGCAGGGAAGCAAGTTTTTTAGCTGCGCCGCATTCATACCCGTACATATGCGCAGGGTAAAGGGCGCCGGTTTCATAATACATCCGCTTTTCCTTGACCATCTGGTAAAGCACCTTATAGACTGCCATCTCCGTGACAGCCTCCCTGTCATACCCGGCATTGAGCTGCCCGTATACTTTCTTCTGGAACTGCTGCTTGTCCTGATACAGATGCCCTTCCTGCATTTCCTGTTCCATGCAGTACAGGATGCACCCCTCGATCCGCATGGGATCATCCGGCTTTCCCTTGTTGGCTTTTGCGATCTCGTCCACGGTCAGGAAACCGAAACCGCTGATCTTACAGAGGGAAAACGGCTGGTTTTTTACGGTATCCAGCGCGTCAGTCCCAAATTCCTCATAGATTTTCCGGATCTTTTTTGGCGTCACCTTAAAGGGCGTCAGATAAGCCGCAAGGTCGCGCATGGCATGGCTGCCCTGATAGGATAAGAGGATGCTGTCCAGCTTTTTGCGGGTGATGCCTTTGATCTCCAGCAGGCTGTCAGGGTAATGGTCCAGCACGTCAAATGTCCTTGTGCCAAATCTTTCCACGATCAGCTCCGCCAGCTTCGGCCCGATGCCCTTTATCATGCCGGAGGACAGGTAGCCTTTGATGCCCTCCTTTGTCTGGGGCAGTATCTCCTCATAGCTTTCTACCTGAAGCTGCAGCCCGTATTTACTATTTACCCATTTCCCGGAAAGCTCCGTTTCCACAGCCTCCGATTCCGGCAGTCCCGTTCCTGTTGCCGTGAACTGGCAGCCGCCTCCCTTATAATAGGGATCTTTTGCCGCCTCCGGCACGCCTTCCTCCTCCGTGTGGTACACGAAGATGCAGAAACCGTTGTCCCTGTTATGGAATATTTCTTTTACAAACCTGCATTTCATCCGTTCTTACCTCCTGCATTATTCTTACAATCGCGGCGCCTCCCGTGCCTTCAAGCAGGGCATAGGCAGGGATATCCAGTTCCCCTGCCATCCTGATCTCGCCCCGCATCCCGCTGCTGATCCGGCTGCCGCACACAATGATGGCCCGGCTCAGTTTCAGCACGGACAGCCCGAAGGCAAGCCCCGCTTCCCTCTCCTCCGGGATGTTGTCATCCAGGTATTCCGGAAGGAAGCTGTGGGGCGCAATGGCCCTGCACCCGAAAGTCCCGGATACAAGGCGTGCGTAATGCGCCGCTTTCTCCATGTTCTGCCGTATCCCCTCTTTTGTCGGTGCCGACAGTGGGGAACAGATATATACAAGGTCATTTCTTCCCATTAAGCCGCTCCTTTCACTTTGACGGAAAACCTCCTGCTCTCCGTCGTATTCACATAGTCGTCATAGACATCCGGATGCTGCGCCTTTAAGCGTTCCAGCCCGTTCTTGTCAATGCCCGTACGGTAAGTGGGATTATAAGAAAGGACATACCTCTGGCCGCCTTCCGTGAGGACTGCCGTACAGCTCGTCCCCATCTTCTCCACAATCTCCGCATAGATTTCCTTCATCTTTGTCTCCAGCTTTTTTGCCTCGCCGTCATGCAGCGCTTTCTTCTCCTTCAGCTCCATGTACTGCTTGATTTTGCCAAGATATTTCCGGTCGAGTGTTACCTCGTCCGCATCCTTGTCCGCCGGACCGTAATGTCTGCGTATGCTCTCCAGCACAAGGTCGGGTTTCTCGGTATAGGGAGGTTCAACGCACATTTCCACGTTTTCCTTCCAGAAATATTCCTCCTCCGCAATTAGGTCTTCCTCTATATCAAGGTCACGCTCCATACAGCGGATAAAGAACTCGTTCTCGTTATTCCCGTAGAGGCAGGCAAAATACACCTTATTGATGTTCATCACTGCCATGTAGTGCCTCCCCTGATACTCATAATTGACCGGGGTGGAATCATTCGCCCATTTGTCCTGACAGTTGTAATTGGTGGTCTTGCACTCAAGGATGCCCTTCGTGCCGTCAGGAAAATCTATAAAGAAATCCACATCGGCAAGCATGAACGGGTAAAGCGGGTGGCGGAACATCTTCCGGATGGGATACACCTTATACCCTGTCTTTCTGGCAAATATCTCCGCAACAAGGTCTTCCAGCCTGTGCCCTACTTCCTTTGCCACCCAGTTGTCTTCCTCCTCATCCATGACCGGCTGTATCCCCAGCTTGTCATAGTACAGGTCCCTTTTTGTGCAGAAGGGCGACATTCCCATGATAGCTGCGGCGTCGCTCCCGCCAATCCCTTTGCGGCGGAAGGAAAGCCAGTCCTCCCGGCTTAAATTTTCTGTATCGACAAATACCTCTGCCTTATAATTCATATCCATACGTTTCCTCACTTTCTGCCGTCCCTGCGGCTGTGTGTTTGGGACAGAAAAAGAGAAGGCGTGCTTCCTTCTCTCCCTGTCCGTTTTACAAATTATTATTCTTCGTTGCCCGCTGTTTCAGGCCGCACCCTGTATAAGCGGCGCTCCTTCACTGTATACGGATACTTCATGTTTCACCCTGTCATACAGGTAGATGCTGTTGGACAGCCACTCGTTTGGGGGAACGCTGCAGTTATTGATTGCCTTTATATCCCCGGTATCCAGACTGTCTTCACTGCCATTTTCACGGGGAAGGATGAGTATCTCATGGACACTGCCGGGATAGATCATCAGGCTGCACCCCGTATTCTCTGCCATTTCCTTCAGGAGAGCGGTATTCAGCAGGCAGCCTGCACCATAGAGGCGTTTCCGGTTGGTCCCTATATACATTTTGGGTCTGCTCTGATCCTTCTGGAGTTCAGTAATTACCCTTTCCTCCAGCTCATTTTCTTCTTCCTGTGCATCCTGTTTCAGATAACTAAGCAGCTCAGTGATCTGGCAGGAATCTTCCGCAAGGAGTTTTTCCATGCCCAGACAATACAGCTCCTCCTCTGAAACACCCCATATTTCCATCAGTGCATTGGTAACTGCACAGGCGCCATTCTGTCCCGGCAGGATCATTTCCATGTCAAGGTAATAAACAATGGCAAGGTCAAGGAATCTCCTGTGCGGGCTGTTTTCCAGCTCTCTGGCGTTTGCTGCGTAGTTTACCAGCCTTATCCTGACCAGTTCCTTCTTTTTTTCAAAATCTTTCAGATCCTCTGCAATATTCAGTGGGATTTTATCCTGATTGCAGCACTCAAGCAGGATGTCCGCAATATTTCCCGGAGTCAGTTCGCCCACAGCATAAGGATCAACAAAATCATCCACATAAACCATAGGGAATACGGAATCGTCTCCTCTCCGGATGCAGATGCCATGCCTGACAACCTCGTTGTTTTTTCTCTGTTCTTTTGGAAATATCCGGTATTCTTTCCCCAGTTTCATCTCCAGTGCCTGTATGACCTTATTCCTTAAGTTTTCCATTTTAGTTTCCATTTTTTTCTCCTCCTTCTTACCACTTGTAAACACCCGGCACATCATACTCCGTCCAGTTAATAGACAGCGCCCTTGCAATGGTTTCCTCCATCCGTGTGATCCGGCTCCCCTCCTCACCTTCGCAGGCGAGCATATAGAGGATCTCGGAAATACCGAAATAGATCTCATGGGCGGTACAGGGGTCTTCCCCATACTGTGCCACGAACAGATCCACCGCCTCGGCTTCATACTTCCGGGGGATACCAAGCTTGTCCATGACGCCCTTCATGCAGTTCACAGGATTCAGGATCTCAGTCCCCAGCAGCTTTGTAAGGTTCCCGACAGCAAGCTGGTACTTCCCGTACAGCATTTTTAAGTTCGCATCAAACTCCGTAATCCGCGTGCCGTTCCTGTGTCCCAGCTTCAGTGGGCTGCCTAAATTGATGGTGAGGTTCTCACTCCCCGATACCAGCATGGGGTAAATATTTGCTCCGCCGGAACCGGTGTCCGAAGTCGTGATCCTTACCACGGGCTTCATCTCATCTACTGTCTTTCCATGCAGCGCCAGTTCCTTTTTGTAAGCGTCCAGCAGGCCATCCTCCCCGGAAAGCTCCCAGAGTGCGGATGCCATGTCATGCTCATAAAAGCCGGCAAGGTAGCTGCAGCCCCTAAAGTTCTTGGTCAGGTAATCCACGGAGTGCAGGAATACCTGCTCCATGTCAAGCACGGCGTAATCATGGCAGTCGCCTCCCAATACTGCGGAGACCTTGCCCTCCGAGATGCGCAGGAGCGCTTCCCCTTTCGCCGCCTTCAGGCAGTCATTCAGGATTCGCGCATACACGCTCTTTTCCACCCTGCGCAGTCCCGCGCCTGAAATGCCCGCGCGGTCGAGGATGCTCTTGATCGCACAATCCCTGACAGGGTAATACTGGTTTTTTACTTTCAGAAGCAGTCCCGTATTGATGATGGTATCCGCGATAATCTCCTCATCCAGCCCCTCATCCGCATACTGTTCCCTCAGCTCCTCCTCAACCTTGCTGCCGCTGGTGATCGCCACAAGCCGCAGGTTCCTGGAGGATTTCCTTGCCCAGAAGGAATTGTTTGCAATGCTCTTTAAGCAGGCAAGGAAATCCTCCTGATTCTGGAATACGCCACGGTATCCGTCAGCAAATACTCTTGTTTCACTCATTCTTTGTTCCACCTTTCTTCTTTTTCTCTCCGGTTCCGGAGGCTTTTTTTATCCAGCCGCTTATGCGGTAAAGCCCTCATGGGCATTTCTGGCACATTCACAGCAAAGCTGCGCACAAAAAAGGAATGGTCCCATAAGGGTTTTCCATTCCTTACTGCGTGTGGTGATCCACAAATCTGTTCCTGCTCCCGGAGGTTTACACATCCTGCGGAAACAAAAAAAGTGCCAAAAGACTGCCATGCTTATACATGGTATCCTCTGACACTCGTTACAATCCTAAACAACGTATGCCCCGGTTCTCCCGCAGGGAGCCGGAACCTGCTGCTGGCGCATCGGGTGTTCTGTCCCCGTTCCCCACCTGCAGGTACGCATAAAAATCAATTACGGAATCATCTTAACACAACATCTTGTATCCTGTCAACTTAATAATACTATATCTTCTATTTTTGATCTGTGGAATTTTCAAGTTTCAAAAAATATTTTATTTTTTTCAAATTTTTTCAAGTATCTGCTCCCCTGCCCGGTACTTCTTTTTTAGATTGACCTGTTACAGCAGTTCATTTGTATCAGGCATCCGTTCTTTGACAACTGAAGAACATACACCCTCATGTATATGGGTTCTGGTGAATGGCTCCTTACTGATAGTCTGGTCTGCCATCCGTCCGGATTAAATTGCGCACAGCGCAGCCAATCAACGTGGCCGGGAAGGGCACAGGAAGCGGTGGGGGAAGGTATGTGCAAATTTAGAATAGGACAACTATTAACAAGCATAAATTGTATAGAATATACAGATGGAGGAAATATGGATAATCAACAGACCAACCTATTATGTCAAACTGATGTTCAAACAGTTGACATCCAAAATCTGGTTGACATCAGCAATGTCAAAATAGACACTACTATGAATAAGACTGACAGAATACAAAATTTTATCAGGGATATTAAAAATCCTTATTGTTTTCGTTGCAAAAATACTGTTGTCAAGGTTTCATTTTGCAGCGATGGCGGATCTTTTCAGGAGCTGCTTCAGGATTATTTTAGTTCCATGTCCCAATATGAATAATCTGAAATCCTTGCTTTTGCGCTTTTTTTTATATATGATATAAATGTAAGAAGCAAGGTGCATTTATATTTTAGGTTATTCTGAATTTGTTTTTAGAAAGGATGAATGATCATGAATGTAAATGACGAAACAAAAGAATGGATGACGGCAGATTACACCCGTCTTTCAAAGGAGGATGGTGATAAAGAAGAAAGCGACAGCATCAATAACCAAAAAGCGTTGATTCAGCATTATACTGAAAGCCACCCTGAACTACGTCTGGTGAAACACTATTCCGATGACGGTTATACCGGAGTAAATTTCAACCGGCCTGGTTTTCAAAAAATGCTTGAAGGTATCAAAGACGGACAAATTAACTGTATTATCGTAAAAGACCTGTCACGGTTTGGACGCAATTACATTGAGGTCGGACGTTATGTAGAACGTATTTTCCCGACTCTTGGCATTCGTTTCATTGCAATCAATGACAATTATGACAGTCTTTACAACAACTCATCTTCCGACCAGCTCCTCCTGCCGTTTAAGAACTTAATCAACGATGCTTATAGCCGGGATATATCCATAAAAGTGCGCTCCAATCTGGATGTGAAGCGCAGGCAGGGTGACTTTGTAAGCCCCGCTGTTCCCTATGGGTATAAGCGTTTGGAAACGGACAAAAATAAGCTTGCCATAGATGAGCCTGCAGCCAATATTGTCAGGCTCATTTTTGCCAAAAGAATTGAAGGGCAGAGCAACCTGCAGATTGCTGCTTTATTAAATCAGATGAAGGTGCCCACGCCTATCCGGTACAAGCAGGAAAGCGGCAGCCATGCAAAAACTGCTTTCCAGATACACAATACACCGAAATGGTATGGCACTACGGTTCGGCGTATCCTTGAAAATGAAATTTATACGGGTACGCTGGTTCAGGGAAAGACTTGCAGGCCCAACTACAAAATTCGGAAACCTATAGCAAGACCGCAGAAAGACTGGCTCCGCAAGGAAGGTGCCCACGAAGCTATTATCAGCCGAATGGATTTTGATCTGGTTCAGAGCATACTGGATACTGATACGCACCAGTCTGCCGGGCAGGAGACGATTTATCCCTTCTCAGGCATTGTATATTGCGGCAACTGCCATCAGAGCTGCAACCGCAAGCAGACGGTAAAGAAAGACAAAAGCTATTTCTATTATGGCTGCTATCTTTCCAACCATACTACCTGCTGTAAAGGGTTCTGTATCAATGAGTCCTATCTGGAACAGACTGTGTTAAACACATTACGTCAATACATAAATGACCTGACTGATATGGAGCAAATGCTTTCCCATCTGGAAAACATTCCTAATCAGCAAACCGAAGTAAAGGCATTGACACAGGAAATCCAATATGCAGAGGATGCTTTGCAAAAATACAGGCAGCTCCTTTCCGCTCTTTATGAGGATTACCACGATGGTCTGTTAAACAAAGAGGAATACCTTGGCTTAAAGGAATCCTATCAGGAACAGGTAAGTGAGCTGACTGAGGCACTGGATAACATGACTTCACGGCAAAACGGGCTGACTGCCGCATTCATGGCAGATACATCCCATATAGATGAGTTCCGAAAATATATGGAATCTCCCGTCCTTAACCGCAAAATGCTGGTATCTATGGTAAAAAGGATATACATTTATCCCAAAAACCGAATACACATTGTCTTTCGGTTCCCTGACGAGTTTGAAAAGCTGCTGCATTTTCTACCAGACGCTTTTACCGATAAGCTCACAGCAAGGGAGGTGTAGCCAGATGCCGCATAAAAGAACAGGCAAATTAGCTAATTTGACCGTTGCAAGTGCTAATGATCCAGAAGTCTACCTTACCGGATTATATCTACGCATATCCGGAGAGGAAGCCGCCAAAGGAGAAAAGCTGAACAACCAAAAGGAATTGCTGTTAAGCTATGTGAAAACAAAAACAGAATTAAAAATTGTCGATATTTACTCTGATAACGGAGAAACCGGAACAAATTTTGACCGTCCGGAATGGAACCGTTTGATGGAAGATGTGAAAAAGAAACGCATCTCATGTATTGTGGTAAAAGATTTGTCACGGTTCGGAAGAAACTACATCGAAACCGGAAATTACCTTGAAATGGTGTTTCCAGCCTTAAAAATCCGCTTTATAGCGGTCAATGACAACTATGATTCAAACAAGCTGGAAAGCAGCGCCCTTCAACCGTTAGACACCATGATCAAAGGTATCGTGAATGAAGCCTATGCAAAAGACATCTCCCGCAAAATATTTACGGCAAAAGAAGTCCAGCGGAAAAACGGATTATATTACGGGAATGTGCCGCCCTATGGCTATTGCAAAGATCCGGCAGACCCACACCACCTGATTATCAATCCAGAGACTGCTCCCATAGTACGGCAGATTTTTCAATGGAAACTTGAAGGTCTGGGAAACTTTCAAATAGCACGACTCTTGAATGAAAGCAATATTGCCGCACCGATGCGTTATCAGTTTCTGGCAGGCGCTGTAAAGGCACCGCATTATGAAAACAGCATCTGGCAGGGCATTACCGTTAAAGTCATCCTAAGCAACCGTACCTATACCGGAGATCTGGCAATGGGGAAGCGAAGAAAAAATCTTTCTAAAAACCTGACCAAAATCAGGAATATTCCCTGTGAGGACTGGACCATAACAGAAAATACCCATGAGGCTATTATAAGCCGTGAAACATTCTTTGAAGTTCAGCATATCTGTAAGCAGGAACTGGAAAAAAACAGGGCAAGCCGTTACTGTCATTCGGATATTGATTCACCGGATGATATTTTTGCCGGATTGATTTACAGTGGGAGCACAGGACTTAAGATGTACCGAACAAGGAATTACTATGAAAAGCATGGCATGAAATACCGCTATACCACTACTTCGCAAAGGGATGCTAACTACACAAAATGTTCAATCATCAGCATTAAAGAGGAACAGATACAGGAAACTCTTGTATGCCTTATAAAAAAGCAGATGGAATTGGCACTGGAACTGAACGATTATCTCGTAACAGTACAAAAACACCAGACATTTCTCAGCAGAAAGGAGGCTTTGGAGAAGCAAATCAAAGAACTTAACGAAAGGCTCAAAGAACTTTCTTCTGTGCAGTCAGATTTATACCTGAATTATTCAGAGGGGCTGCTTACCCGCGAAAATTATCAAGCGCAAAAGGAAACATACAGAATAGAACGGCTTTCAGCAGAAAGCCACCTTGCAGAACTGAAATCCACCCTTGAACGCTTGAAAGTGCGCTTTTCACCACATAATCCATACATCAGGCTTTTATTGGAGTTCCATGAGGGCGATTGCTTGTCAAAAGAGCTTCTGCATAGATTAGTTGACAAGATTTACGTCTACGACTCCAGAACGATTGAAGTGGTTTTTAAATGTCAAGACGAAATAGCGCCTATACTGAAGTTTCGGGAAAGCGGGGTGCTACAATGAAAAGCAATCATCTTTACGAAAATTTCATGGGAGACAACATCCTTGCCTGCTATCTGAGAATATCAGACGAAGACTTTGACCTGAAGCAAAATGTCCTGAAAGATGAAAGCACCAGCATCAGCGCACAGCGACGTCTGATACACAGCTATATTGAAACAAAGCCTGAACTGGTGCAGATGAACATACGGGAGTTTCTGGATGATGGTTATTCCGGTACGAATTTTGAACGGCCTGCAATTCAGGAAATCTTTCAACTGGTGTCGGAGAACAGAATAAGCGCCATTATTGTAAAGGATATGTCACGGTTCGGACGCAACTATATCGAAACCGGCTGTTATATAGAGCAGGTTTTTCCCATGTTGGGAATACGCTTCATAGCCATCAATGATTCCTATGACAGTTCAGATTATGTCGGTAATACACCCGGACTTGAAATGGCGTTCAAAAATGTAATTTATGACTATTACAGCAAGGATTTATCAGCTAAAGTCAAGAGCATTAAAAAAATACAACAACAGCGGGGAGACTTTGTGGCAGCAAAACCGCCATATGGGTATATTATTTCCCCTGCTGATCGGCACAAACTGGAGGTCGATCCCGAATCTGCGGAAGTGGTAAAGGATATATTTCGTCTGACGCTTTTAGGATGGAAGCCGGTTAAGATTGCACAGTGGTTAAATGAACAGCTTATCCCTACTCCTGCACAGAGGCTGCACAAACTTTATGGCTTTCAATGCGGAGGTTTCACAGATGAGCAACTGATGTCTGTGTTTTGGAAGCCTGGACAGATTACAAAAATCTTACAGGATGAAACAATGACGGGCGCGACTGTCAACAACCGGGTTCAGGTAAAAGGTATAGGCAGCAGAAAGTTCAAGCGCCAGAATACGGAGGACAATGTAGTTGTCAGAGATACCCACGAAGCGATTGTTGACAGGGAAACATTCCTTCAGGCTGCTGCTATTATCCGCAATCGCAAGACTGTCCGCACTGACAACCGAAAAAAGAATGAAAACCTGTTTTACCAAAAGATTTACTGTGGTCATTGTGGATGCAGGCTGAAGCATGACGTACATATTCGCAACTCCCGGATTGATGCAACTTATTATTGTCCCCATGCAAGACCTTCTGGCGGTGGCATATGCGATTTACATTCTATAAAAGACGAATTGCTAAAGGAACAAGTGTTGCGTCCGCTACAGGTTCAGGTACAGCTTATTTTGGACAAACAGATGCCTCTCCCAAAATCCGACAAAGAAAGGCTCCAAAGCAGGCTTCGGACAATTTCGAGGCTATTGGAACAAAATAAGGGGAAAGTTCCCCGTCTTTACGAGTCATACAGAACAGGGAACCTGAGCCGGGAACAATTTGTCAAACAAAAGGAGGCAATATCATCTGCAAACAACGAGCTTGACTCGGAAAGGAGTGAACTGGAAGAAAAATTATATGCGATAGAATCTGCTCAGAAAAAAACTGAGTCAGAGTCACTTCTGGAAATAACCAGACTAAAAACTCTAACCCAGAATGCTGTTGATCTGTTTGTTGATAAAATCGTTGTAAACTCATCAGATTCTATTGAAATTACTTGGAAATCCAAGGATTTATTTGATGAAATGTACAATAGGAATGCCTAAATTCAGCACTCCTATCGAAAAATGAATTGATATACAAATGATGGTAACTATAAATCGGTTTGTCTGTCTGAAACACAATACTCCACAATGACAATCGGGGAGGATGTCTTTTTTAAAAGATAATAGCTGTCGTTGGCCTTGGCCTGCCTGGTATTATCAGGATCTAGTTCCGCCGCCAGGACCTGCTGCATCCGCTCCGCCAGCTCTTTGCTCTCCTCGCTCCCAGCATAATAAAAAACCTGTGCGCCATGCACATATTCCTCATGATAACTATTCTGGTGAATGCTGACCGTGAGATCAGGTTTTTTCTCCTCAATCACACTCACCCGATTCTTCATATCCTGCACCTTCTTATTCGATGCACTTTCCTCATAAAGTCCAGCGTCAGAATCCCTGGTCAACACTACATCCACATCCGCCATCACAAGAAATTTCTGTAGTCGTCTGGCAATCTCTAAATTAATATCTTTCTCCAGACTTCCGTCCACCCCAACCTTACCCGGATCTGCCCCGCCATGTCCGGCATCGATAACCACGCAAGGTCTCTCAGGCACTGTTTCCACCTGCCCTGAGGAAGCCATCTTAACACCCCCGCGCACGGCAAATCCTGCGCTGAGCAGAAGAAGCGCCCATAAGAAAACCTTAATTATCCCCTCATAGTTCTCCGGCTTATTCCATTTCATAAACTCATTCCTGACACCATTGCCTTACTTCCATCATATGAATGGTTCCCCGGAAAAATGCGAGTCACGCTTATTATTGATTCATATACTCCTCAATCACATCCCAAACAGAGGGTTCTTCATATCCCAGCTTCCACTCTGCCACGCCTGCGATCCCATATTTCTGCATGATATTCAATTTTACACGGATCGACTCCGCATCCTCAAGCCATACCTGACAAAAACCGTCTGCGGACTGATACTCCCCGTAATTCTGACAAGTCTCCTCATCCCATCTGGTAGTGATGCCGTGGTCCGCGATATATGCCCGGGCTTTTTCCATCCCAACCGCCTGGCTGGAAACAGAAGTACCCGCTGTCTCCCATATTCTTGTATAGAAAGGGATTCCGTTGATCACCTTCTCTGCCGGCACCTGCTCCACCGTGTTGGCGATACCGCTCTCCACAAAGTTGATAGACGCCACCGATCCTGCTTCATCACTACCGGCGTAATGCTCATCATATCCCATGATCACCACATAATCCGCCACAAGCCCCTGCTCGCCCCTGTCATAGTGGTCTGTATGTCCCATGGGCACATAGTTGTCCACCGACAGCACAATGCCATGTTCTCTGCAGGGAATGGAAAGTTCCCTGATAAACTGGATAAAAGGTTCTCCTGCATCCAGACTGATATTCTCAAAGTCAATATTGAGACCGTCCAGCCCATATTCCAACGCAGTATTGATCAGACCGTCTATCAGGTGCGTCCTGCTGGTGGTGCCTGCGAGCACCTCATACATATCTACATCCACGCTCTCCACATTACCTACCAAGGCCCACACCTCAATCCCTCTCTCATGGGCCTTATCCACATAGGACTGCGTTGCAAAACTGCTGAAATCGCCATCGTTCCCCACCAACGTAAACCAGGTTGGGGATATCACATTAATACCTTTGGTATTGGCAAGCATTGCATCCAGCGTCTCGTTGCCGTCCACGCCACCTATGCCGTGCCATGCCAGATTTATCTTATAATCCCGGGTATTGGACTCATACACCGGCTCCACATAATCTGTCACCGGAACCGGCTTCTGCGTTCTCTGCCCCTCCAATTTTTTGTTTTCTACATAACCGATGAAAGCGTCCTTCGTCTTTACCTTGGACCAGGTCTCCATCTCTTCCAGTACAACCACTTCATCGTCTTTACTCACATCTGTCAGGATATCACTCTTAATCCCGCCCTGATAGCGCACCTGGGTGTCTTTGGCAATGTACGCCACCTGTCTCTCGTCCCATTCCGTATAGACCTGCATACGATTGGGATCACGGAAGAGTTCATAAGAAAAATTAGCATATTCTTTCACATAATCCGCCGCGATATAGAGTGTATCGCCCTCATACCTGGCGATCACATATCCCCTGGCCTCGCTCGCATCTCCCTTCGTTAGGGTATCTGTTCCTATCTGCGTCCTGACCACCTGATCCGGCAGGGCATAGAGAAGAAGCCCCTCCTTCTTATCTTCATAAAATCTATCATTAAAATATTTATGCACCGTAGCCAGGTCGAAATAACACACGCCATCCCACAATTTCGCATGTTCCTCAATCCGTTCATCCTGTAAAATCACAGGCACATCATCCGAACCTCTGACACCAAAATATTCTGTCAGGTCTGCCCGTTCTTTAGAATAAGAATACTTCTCCAACAGCTTCGCTCCAAACCCTGCTGCCGCGATCACAATAATAAGGACGATCGCGATTATCACCGGAATTACTTTTTTCATTTATCCAGCTCCTTTCTGACCGTCCTAATTATAGCAAACTATTTCTTTCCAGTCATCATGATTTTGACATTTTTCGCATTTTTCCGCGTTGTGAGGCAACTTTGATGCAAAATCTTTCACTGTAAAGACTATAATCCATAAACGCCGGCAAGCGGGAACTTCCTTACGCAATGAATAAATCATGAATAAAATAGATTCATATCGAAGATACTCTGTCTCATACAGTGTAACCGTCCACCTCTTTCTCTAACCAGCCAAAAGGAAATATAAATAATCAATTGTGATATACTAACGGCATATGATATATGGGGTGGAAATAGTTCTGAAGATATCTCTGACATGCAAAATAAAAAAATAACTGTATAACCTACTCATTCCTTGTGAATTATAATTGTGAATGTAGAGGGGAACAAGATTGGGTTTCTGACCAGGCACATCGCCTATAAGACTTTCTCCGTCTGATTGAATAACGCGGAGAAACAGATGTTATTATTTATGAAATTGTGCATGCCTCCCTTCGCTGCCGATTATCAGAAGACATCTCGTAGTTGGATTATAACCATAATCTGACAAAAAAGCAAGCAATTTCTAAAATTATTAAAATTTTTTAAACACTTTCCGCGCGCTATTGACTAAAACTGACGCAAAGTATAATATAATGGCAAAAAGTAAATCCCTTCAGAATTTACTTTATAATATATAACAAAGAAGGATGTGAACATCTCAATGAAAATAGAAAAGGTAAATGAACACCAGATCCGCTGCACCCTCACACGGGAGGATCTGCTTAACAGAGAGTTAAAGATAAGCGAACTGGCTTATGGTACCGAAAAAGCCAAGAGTCTCTTCCGTGATATGATGCAGCAGGCCGCCTACGAATGTGGCTTTGAAGCCGAAGATATCCCGCTGATGATCGAAGCGATTCCTTTAAATGCCGAGTGTATCGTTCTGATTGTCACCAAAGTGGAGGATCCCGAAGAACTGGATACCCGTTTCTCCAAATTTGCACCTTCCGTTCATGACGAGGACGGATTCGCGGAAGAAACGGAGGAACTTATGGAAAGCTTTGCCGACGGCGCAGATGAGGTGCTCAATATGCTTCGTAAAATGAACGGATCAGGACTGTCAGAGGAGACGTTACAGCCATCCGCTTCAAATTCCGGCCGCCGTACTTCCAAAACCGACAAAGAACCCACCCCCGTCAGGATCACTAGCAGACTGTTCTCTTTTCCTTCGCTGCGTGAAGTAACAAGACTGGCTCATGTGGCAGCCTCTTCCTATCCGGATATGAATTCTCTTTATAAAGATGAAGCATCCGACAAATATCTTCTTCTTTTGGATCCGGCTTCCTTATCTGCTGACGAATACAACCGCGTATGCAGCCTGATTTCAGAATACGCCAGAACCGAAAAAACCGCAGTTGCCACCAGCGCATATCTGGAGGAGCATTACGAACCCCTGATCAAAGATAATGCTTTAGAAGTTTTAGCGCAGATATAAAGGCACACAAAAACGCACGGAAATCGTTCCCGTGCGTTTTATCTTTCATGAATCAGTATTCTTTTACGCGCCTGTAACCGCATCAATCCTGGACATTAAATCCTCAATTGCAATACCATGTACCATTGCAGCCTCTTCCAGAGTCTCTCCCTGGGCAGACGGACATCCCAAGCAGTGCATGCCAATCTCCATAAGAACCGGGGCAATATCCATATTAATCCTGAGCGCTTCACCGATAGTTGTATCTTTACTGATCTGTGCCATATTTACACCTCCAATTTATCATTACAAATAATAGTCTGTTAGAATAGGCATAATCTATTCATGTTGATTATAATAGGAATGTAGATGTTGTGCAAGCAATTTCTCGCTTGCTCTTTTTAATATAGAAAATTTCCCCTTCTGCATCCTGACTATCAATATTTTGTGCCCTTTATTTCTTACATACAATTTTCACAAAATTTTAAGTTAATTTTTGGCATTTGTATGCGAAAAAGTACAAAGGCTGTATTGACTCTTTCAGCTCCTATAACATATAATATTGGTACTGGATAAGCATGTTTTAACCACAAAACATTATTAAAAAATTTTAAATAGGAGGTTATTTCAAAATGAGACCAGAATGGAAAGATTTTGTAGGCGGTAAGTGGGACAAAGAAGTCAATGTCCGTGACTTTATCCAGAGGAACTATCATCCTTATGATGGTGACGAGTCCTTCCTAGCCGAAGCTACACAGAACACAAAAGACTTATGGGCACAGGTTCTTGAATTACAGAAACAGGAACATGAGGCTGGCGGTGTACTTGATATGGACACCAAGGTGGTTTCCACCATCACATCCCATGGCCCTGGCTACCTGGACAAGAGCAAGGAGACAATCGTAGGCTTCCAGACCGATAAGCCTTTCAAGCGTTCCCTTCAGCCTTACGGCGGTATCAGAATGGCTGAGAAAGCATGTTCCGACAATGGTTACGAAGTTGATCCTGAGATCAGCGAGTTCTTCTCCACTCACAGAAAGACACACAATGCAGGTTGTTTCGATGCATATAATGCAGAGATGAGAGCTTGCCGTTCTTCCCACATCATCACAGGTCTTCCGGATGCTTACGGCCGTGGTCGTATCATTGGCGACTACAGGCGTGTTGCTCTGTATGGTATCGACAGACTGATCGAGGATAAGCAGGATCAGAAGGATTCCACAGGCCGTGTTATGACAGATGATGTAATCCGTCTTCGTGAAGAGCTTTCCGAGCAGATGGTTGCTCTGAAACTGATGAAAGAAATGGCTGCTTCTTATGGCTGCGATATCTCCAAACCCGCTTCTAACGTACAGGAAGCTATCCAGGCTACTTATTTTGGATATCTTTGCGCTGTAAAAGAACAGAACGGTGCAGCTATGTCCCTTGGCCGTACATCTACTTTCCTTGATATCTATGCTGAAAGAGATCTGGCTAACGGTACCTTCACAGAGCAGCAGATCCAGGAGTTCGTTGATCACTTCATCATGAAACTGAGACTGATCAAATTTGCCCGTACACCTGAGTACAACCAGATTTTCGCTGGCGATCCGGTATGGGTAACCGAGTCTCTCGGTGGTGTTGGTGTTGACGGCCGTCCGATGGTTACAAAGATGAGCTTCCGTTATCTGCACACATTAACCAACTTAGGACCTTCTCCGGAGCCCAACTTAACAGTTCTCTGGTCCACAAGGCTTCCTGAGGCTTGGAAGAAATACTGTGCTAAGATGTCCATCCAGACTTCTTCCATCCAGTATGAGAACGATGATCTGATGAGAGTGACACACGGTGATGACTACGGTATCGCATGCTGCGTATCTTCCATGGTTATCGGTAAAGAGATGCAGTTCTTCGGCGCACGTGCTAACGTTGCCAAGTGTCTGTTATACGCTTTAAACGGTGGTATTGATGAAGTTACCAAGAAACAGGTTGGTCCTAAGTATCGTCCTGTTACCGGTGACGTTCTCGATTACGATGATGTAATGGATAAATTCATCGACATGTTAGAGTGGCAGGCTGACGTGTATGTAAATACACTGAACATCATCCACTATATGCATGACAAATACTGCTACGAGAGAGCAGAGATGGCTCTTCATGATAAGAACGTTAAGCGTTACTTCGCAACAGGTGTTGCAGGCCTTTCCATCGTAGCTGACTCCCTGTCCGCTATCAAGTATGCTAAGGTTGAGCCGATCAGAGACGAAGATGGTATCATCGTTGACTTCAAGACCACCGGCGAATTCCCGAAATATGGTAATGACGATGACCGCGTAGATGAGATTGCTCAGGAGATCGTTCACAAGTTCATGACAGCTATCAGAAGACATCATACCTACAGAGAAGGCGTTCCGACAACTTCCATCCTTACCATTACTTCTAACGTAACTTACGGTAAGGCTACAGGTAACACACCTGACGGACGTAAGAAAGGCCAGCCTTTCGCTCCTGGTGCTAACCCGATGCATGGACGTGATACTCACGGTGCAGTAGCTTCCTTGTCTTCTGTATCCAAACTTCCGTTCAACGATGCACAGGATGGTATCTCCAATACCTTTACCATCATTCCTGGCGCTCTTGGTAAGGAAGATCAGGTATTTGCAGGCGATATCGAGGTAGATTTGAGCAAATAACTTTACGAGATTTGCTTCGCAAATTCGGATAAGCAAAAAGGTATGATCAGCGGAAGATGAATATTTTTTGTTGATCGGAAAAAAATCCATATATGACAGATTTTTTTCCAGAGATATAAAAGGAGGAAATAATATATGGATGACAAAAAGATGATCGATGACTTTGTTAAGATGATGGATTCCGGGATGGCGCAGGGCGTCGGACATGTGAATGTGGAAGTCGATGACAAAGCAGAGGATTCTAATATCCAGACCATGGGGTGCACGGATTGCTCCCGCACCCCACTGGCCTGCAGTGTTCCAACTCTCCACGAGGGTTTGGACGATTTTAAATAGCATTGAGCCATACGGATTCCTATTAGAACAGCCAGAAGAAAGCTTGCTTTCAGATGGATAATCTAACAGGAAGACATAGGGCGATAGCCCGTAAACGAGTGGGTAGTAGTTGCGAAGTAACGTGCTCACGAGTGCATGGTTCAATACAAAAACTAAATTATATTATAGGAGGACAAAACAATGGCAGCAAATGCTCAGGTAGATAACTTAGTTTCTTTATTAGATGGTTATGCAACAAAAGGCGGCCATCACCTTAACGTTAACGTACTCAACAGAGATACATTATTAGATGCTCAGAAGCATCCTGAGAACTATCCTCAGTTGACAATCCGCGTATCCGGTTATGCAGTTAACTTCATCAAGTTAACACCGGAACAGCAGGCAGACGTTATCTCTCGTACATTCCATGAGAGCGTATAACAAAGGTAAATTCCTTCGGAATTAACCTTACGAGATTTGCTTCGCAAACTCGGATAAGCGGAAGGATCATTATCCTTCGAAATAAAAATGTTCTTTGGGGAACTGGTCGGATTTCCGGCCGGTTCCTTTTTATGTAAGTAGTGTCTTTTGTAACGGAAATTACAAACCATCTGGTTTTTTAGCGATAGAAAGAGTATACTATTGTTATCATGAATAGAAAGGCGGACATAAATATGCAAGGCAGAATACATTCTTTAGAAAGCTTTGGCACTGTGGACGGGCCCGGTACACGCTTCGTCGTTTTTGTGCAGGGCTGTCCCATGCGCTGCGCGTACTGTCACAATCCCGACACCTGGGAAATGAACGGCGGCACATTAATGGAGCCGGAATATATTTTCGAACAGTATAAACGAAACGAGGCCTTTTACAAAGGCGGCGGCATTACGGTCACTGGCGGCGAGCCTTTGATGCAGGTAGATTTCCTGATTGACTTGTTCACCATTGCCAAGGCAAACAATGTGCATACCTGTATCGATTCTTCGGGTATCGCCTATAAGAAAAACGCTAATCCAGAATGGCTTGCCAAACTGGATAAGCTGATGACATTGACTGATTTGGTCATGCTCGACATCAAGCATATTGATCCAGAAAAGCATAAAGAGCTTACTTCTCAGCCCAATGACGGCATACTCGCCTTTGCCGAATATCTCAATGAAAAGCACGTAGATATGTGGATTCGTCATGTGATTGTACCTGGTCTTACAGACGATGACAAATATCTCTATCAGCTTGGCTACTTCATCGGCGCTTTTACAAACCTAAAAGCCCTTGACGCACTCCCCTATCATACGATGGGAGAATCTAAATACGAGAAACTAGGTATGGAATACAAACTAGCCGGCGTTCCTCAGATGGATAAGAATAAACTGGTTGAGAAAAAGAAAGTCATTTTGGACGGTATCCGCAAACGCCGCGAGGAACTCGGTATCCAGAATCATCACGCGGAATAACTTTTTGCGGAATATATTTACAGGCATTATATGGCTTTTCTTCATACTTTACCCTTGTATATTTATTGCATTTATATTAGAATAGGATGTAGGTAATTGGTAAATATATATCAATTTCAAACAGTCTTATATGCAAGGAGGATAATTGTTATGGCATATGTAATCAGCGACGCTTGTGTAGCTTGTGGTGCTTGTGAGGCTCAGTGTCCGGTAGGCGCTATCAGCATGGGTGATGGTAAATTCGAGATTGATCCTGCTAAGTGCATCGATTGCGGTTCCTGCGCAGGTGCTTGCCCGACAGGCGCTATTTCTCAGGGTTAATGATCCTACAATCCCCTATCATAGATTGATAGGGGATTTTCTTTTGCCCTTGGGCAATTTTTCTTTGGGAAGATGACGCTGTCTAATCATCTCGTCAATCTTGCGATAATGTTCTTCTTCTTTTTTCCAGTGCTCTTCGTCCCGTTCTTCCTGCTGTCTGAACTGATAGTCCAGTTCTTTTAAGATGCTCTCCTTAATCTCCGTACACATTTCCTGATTGGCGGATTTTACAGCTTCTGTGACCATGTGCTGTAAAAGATACTGCAATCTTGCCGCTTTCCTCGTTTTATCCATATCCTCCTCTACCGTGTACTCCGACAATTCCTCCTGGGGCGTTTCTATGATTGTTTCCTTGCCTTTGGAAAGTGTGACCATATATTTCTTTGCTTTTTTCATGACCATATCCTCTATCTTATGATCCATATTCTCCACATCTTCCATATGATTTATTCCTTTCCGGTTTGTGCTGCTTTCATCTCTGCCCACTTTACTTTCTATCTCCTGTCCCTCTTCTTTCCATTTTCCCTCTTTTTGCTTTTCTGGCCCCTGCTTCTTTTCTTTCTGCCTTTCCGCTTCCTGACTTGATTTCATGTTTTCGGAAATAGGTAGTGTGGTTTCTGTACCGGGTATCATCCCGCCACCACGTAGGACCGTCCGTATTGCTTTCAGCTGCAAGCCCTGTTCTTTTAATAACTTAATCTGCTGTAATTGCTCAATATCTCCGGCCGTATAACAGCGATGGCCCATTTCATTGCGCTTGATCGCAAGCTGCAATTCGTCTTCCCAATAGCGCAGGACGTGCGCTTCCACCTGTACTTTCTTTGCTGCTTCCGATATGTAATAAATTGTGTTCTCTCCCATATTGCTCTCCTTTCCATCTCCGTTGCCCACAATCACTTTTGTCCCTGCCATAAAATTCCTTGTAAAACATATTGCGTATATAATAGCAAAAGAGACGCCGCCGCTTCCGACTCGTCTCTTTTGTATAAAATATTGTATTAACCTTTTTTATTTCTGCAGATTCGCAAACTTGGTAAAGTCCGGCAGCCAAACAAGTTCTACCGTACCAATCGGGCCGTTTCTCTGCTTCGCAATAATGATCTCCGCGATTCCCTTCTTTTCCGTATCTTTATTATAGTAATCATCCCGGTAGATAAACATAACCACATCGGCGTCCTGCTCGATTGCCCCCGACTCACGCAGATCGGAGAGCATGGGCCTATGATCCGGTCGCTGTTCCACCGCACGGGAGAGCTGTGAGAGTGCAATCACCGGCACCCGCAGTTCCCTGGCCAAAGCCTTCAGAGACCGAGAGATATCCGAGATTTCTTGCTGTCTGGAATCCGTAGACCTGCCGCTTCCAGACATCAACTGCAGATAATCGATGATAATCATCTCCAAGTTATGTTCCAGTTTATATTTACGGCACTTAGAACGAAGTTCAGAAATACTGATACCGGGCGTATCGTCAATGATCAGGTTAGACTTCCCGATCACCGCCGCGCTCTCGATCAGTTTCTCCCACTCCACATCCGAAAGGTTACCCGTCCTAAGGTGTTGGGAATCTACTCTGGACTCCATGGAAAAGAGTCGATTGACCAGCTGCTCCTTGGACATTTCCAAACTAAAAATCGCCACTGTCTTATTCTGCTTAAACGCCACATATTCAGCCACATTTAAGACAAAAGCCGTCTTACCCATGGAAGGTCTTGCCGCCACCAGAATAAGATCGGAGGGCTGCATACCTGCCGTTTTATAATCCAAATCCAGAAAACCGGTAGCCACACCGGTTACATTCCCCTTATTATGGGACGCCCGCTCGATATTATCCATGGCGTTCATGACAATCTGCCTGATTGGTACAAACTCGTCGCTGTTCCTTCTCTGCACCAAATCAAACACCCGTTTCTCCGTATCTTCCAGGATATCCTCCAGGCTTTCCTTTCCCACGTAACAGGTATTAGCAATCTCTTCATTGAGACGAATCAGCCGCCGCAGCGTGGCTTTTTCCGCCACAATATTAGCATAATATTTGATATTCGCTGAGGTAGGCACCGCCGTGATCAGATCACGGATAAATTCAAGACTGCTCACCTCCGGCGGCACGTCCTTTTCCTTAAGCCTGTCCTGTAAAGTGACCAGGTCCACCGGTTTCCCCTCATCATTCAGTTCCACCATGGTATCAAAAAGCGTCCCATACTGTTTGTTATAAAAATCTTCTCCCAGCACAATCTCGGCCGCAATCACGATTGCTTCCCGATCCATAATCATGGAACCGATGACAGACTGTTCCGCCTCCATACTGTGCGGTAAAATTCTCTTGAGTAAAGCTTCCTCCAATGTCTGTCACCTACGCTTCTTCTATCACTTTAACCTTTAATTTACCGGTCACTTTGGTATGCAGTTTCACGCCCACTTCATAAACTCCCAGCGCTTTGATTGCTTCCGGAAGCTGAATCTTTTTCTTATCAAGTTCCAATCCACACTGTACCTTAGCCGCCTGCGCAATCTCTTTGGAAGAGATGGAACCAAATGCCCTGCCGCCCTCACCGGACTTCATCTTAAGGGTTACTTCTTTCGTCTCCAGGACTTTCGCCAGTTCCTGAGCCGCTTCCAGCTGCTCCTGGGCCACCTTATCGGCATTGGCCTTCTGTAGTTTCAGATCATTCATATTTTTAGCGTTCGCTTCCACACCAAGTTTCTTAGGCAGCACAAAATTTCTTGCATACCCATCACTGATGTTCACAATCTCGCCTTTTTTCCCCAAGGACTTCACATCCTCCAACAATATAACTTTCATCTGTATCATATACTCCTTTCCCATGGACAAATAGTCGTCATAGTCTCTGTCGTTTATCTTATACCCCTTCGGAGACTTACCTACGCAAGTTCTCCTTCTGCTATCATCGCATCAAGCGTTCTCTTAATAGCCACGATTCCTTCTTCCAGTGTGCCATTCTCAATCTGCGTACCGGCAATGTTCAAATGGCCGCCACCGCCCATTCTCTCCATGACCACCTGTACGTTCACCTCATCAATGGAACGGGCGCTGACATAGATGATTCCGTTATAGGGCGTCAGAATAAAGCTGGCCTTGATTCCCCTAATGTTCAAAAGTTCATTGGCCGCTTGGGCGCCTACCACCGTAGGACTGGCCACATCCTCGCCCGTACAAATAGATATCGCATAATAATCCCTGTAAATCTCCGCTTGGCTGACAGCGTCCGCTTTGGCCTTATATTCCGCAGCATCATCCCGGAAAATCTTTCTGACGCGAGTTACATCGGCGCCATTTCTTCTCAGGAAAGCCGCCGCCTCAAAAGTCCTGACACCCGTCTTAGTCATGAAATTATTGGTGTCAATCATGATGCCGGAATACATACAGTCAGCCTCTTCTGATGTCAGTTTCAAGTCATCGCTGATATACTGCAAAATTTCAGATACCATTTCACAAGCCGAAGAAGCATATGCCTCTATGTATGACAGGGTAGCATTCTCAATAACCTCCGTCCCCTGTCTGTGATGATCCAACACCACCACAGATTTACAGCGTTTAAGCAATTCCGGACATTCTGTAATACTGGGTTTATTCACATCCACTACTACCAACACAGCATTATTGCCCACCATTTCCAACGCCTGCATGTTGTTGATAATCATATCCTCAGCATACTCTTCGTTATTCAAAAACATTTCCACCATAGGCTGTGTGGAAGACGTCACGTCATTTAATACAATATGAGCCTTCTTCTCCATGGTTTTTGCAATCCTGTAAATCCCTACAGAAGCGCCGAAGCTGTCCACATCACCCATCCGATGTCCCATGACATATACATCGTCTTTTACAGAAATAATTTCCTTGAGCGCATGTGCTTTCACCCTCGCTTTGACGCGGGTGCTCTTTTCCACTTGCTGACTCTTGCCGCCATAATAAATCACATTTTCCGGCACCTTCACCACAGCTTGGTCGCCGCCGCGTCCCAAAGCAATGTCTATGGCGTTCCTCGCAAACTCGTAATTTTGTGCATAGGTAAGGCCATTGAGTCCCATACCGATACTGATCGTGACTGCCATCTCATTACCGATATTGACTGTTTTCACATCTTCCAGAAGATCGAAACGGCTTTCCTGCAACTGCGTTACGGCCTGCTTGCGCATGATAACCAGATATTTGTCTTTTTCTAGTTTCTTACAGATACCGTCCATAGCGGCGATATATTTGTTCACTTTACGGTCTATCAGCGCGATCAACAGGGATCGTCTGACTTCTTCCACACTCTCAAGAGCTTCCTCGTAATTGTCAAGATAAATAAGCCCCACCGCCAAAGATTGGTCATCCACTTCTTTTAAAGCAATTTTAAGAGCAGTCTCATCGAACAAATACATGGCGATCAGATAGCCATCGTATCCTTTCGCTTCTATGATATCACTATTTAAAGCCATCTCCCTAAGGGAAATCTTCTTGAGTTTTGCAATATAATTGCCGGACTCATATTCCACATCAAACTCGACCTCATCCTCCTCATTGATTCCCGGAAGCTTGTCCTTGGTAATAGATGGAAAGAGGGATGTAACAGACTTGCGATATCCTTTGTCTTGATGAACCAATCTCTCAAAGGCAATATTCGTCCAAATAATCTTCCCCGTATCATCAAGAAGCGCATGGGGAAGTTCTAGATCTCTTAGCAGTCTTCTCTGTATTTGTCCATACTGGGTTGCAAAGCTGATCAGCTCATTCATGATGATAGGCTTATTATAAAGCATCATAGACAAAATAATAGCAAAATACAAAATTAAAAAGACACTCAAAACAAGCCCTGCTCTATAGTCTATCATATAGATCAGAACATCCACTGCCACTAACAAAAATCCCAGATACAGAGATGATTGTAAATAGGATTTCAGTCTTCCTTTTAATCTCACATTATTCTTCATCTTAACCTCTTACCCAAATCGAGCTACGCTCGATTATATCAATATAAGTATAGCATTTTTTGTAAGATACTGCCACATCAATATATAGACCTTTTTCGTAGAAAAATGACAGGATATTGAAAAAGACCAATGGAACATGTCCATTGGTCTTCCTTGATCCATACTTTCTTAATCCTGCACGTAAGGCATAAGCGCTACATGTCTCGCACGCTTGATCGCTACGGTAAGCGCTCTCTGATGCTTTGCACAGTTGCCGGTGATTCTTCTGGGAAGAATCTTGCCTCTCTCAGATACATATCTTTTGAGCTTGTTGGTATCCTTGTAATCTATCACATTATCTTTACCACAGAATACACATACTTTCTTTCTTCTGCGCATCCCGCCCTTTTTCTTAGGGAAATCCGGCCTGTCTGTTTTATTAAATGCCATGATGTTACCTCCTTCATCAATTAAAAGGCAGTTCCTCGTCGATTCCATCCGGAATATTCATGAAACCGTCACCGGCGGCTGCTGGTGCCGGAGCTGTTCTGCCGGCAGGGGCAAAGCTTCCGTCGCCCGCAGAACTGTTCTTGCTCTCTGCGAACTCCTGATCTTCCACAACCACATCCGTTGTATACACCTTGACACCATCCTTATTGGTATAACTGCCAGTCTGGATACGTCCGGTAACCACAACCTTAGTGCCCTTATGAAGATATTTCTCTGCAAACTCTCCTGCTCTTCCAAATGCTACACAGCCTATAAAATCTGCTGTCTGATCATCATTATTACGATTGAATCTACGGTCTACCGCCAATGTGTATCTGGCTATCGCCATCGCGTTTTCCCCCTGGGAATATCTCACCTCGGGGTCTCTTGTCAAACGTCCCATCAGTATAACTTTGTTCATAAATACCTCTTTCTATTTCTCGTCCTGTCTAACGCACAAGTATCTGATGACGTTGTCCATAATACGGATACGGCTTTCAATCTCGACGGGAGCGGTACTCTCTGCCTCAAACTGAATAAAGTAATAGAAAGCCTCTTTCATCTTCTGCACTTCATATGCGAGTCTTCTCTTACCCCAGTCGTCAACATTTGTGATCTGTCCGCCGAACCGCTCTACCAAAGCCTTGGCTTTCTCTAAAGTAGCAGCCCGCTCGTCATCTTCGATCTTTGCACTAACAACAACGGCTAACTCATATTTGTTCATGCTTCGTTACCTCCTTTTGGTCTCTGGCCCCTCCCTCACGAAGGAGCAAGGATGTATGGCACTTGGCCAAATTAGTATATCACGGATATTTATGATATCACAGGTGTGATGGAAGTGCAAGCGATTTCGTCACACTTTTTTACAAAAATCAATCTTTCTCCGGGCGGATGATCTCTCTGACATTCTTCTCTGCCTGTGGGCGCGGAATCATGATCTGGTGCCCACAGCCCTTACATTTCAGCCGAAAATCCGCCCCGATACGCAAGACTTCCCACTCCTTGGAACCGCAGGGATGCTGTTTCTTTAATTTTAAAATATCACCAACCTGTATATCCATGTCTGCCCCTTATTATCTGCATTATCCTTCCTGACTCTAATCTAGTTGAGAGAAAATCTCCCCGATACTGCCCTGCACCACCAAATCTGCAATGGAATCCCTGGGCGTAGGTGTCTTATTGACCAGCACCAGTTTATGACCATTATAATAATCCAGAAGTCCTGCCGCGGGATAAACTGCCAAGGAAGTACCCCCTACGATCAGAACATCAGCCTCACTGATACAGCGGATGGCATTTGACAAGGTCTTTTGGTCCAAACCTTCCTCGTAAAGGACTACATCTGGCTTAATGCTGCCGCCGCATTCACAGGCCGGCACTCCCTCCGAATGCAGGATATATTCCGCATCATAAAATTTGCCGCAGGACTCGCAGTAATTGCGAAGTACCGAACCGTGCAGTTCCAGCACCACCTTACTGCCTGCCGCCTGATGCAGCCCGTCAATATTCTGCGTCACTACCGCCTTCAGTTTGCCTTCCTGCTCCCACTGCGCCAGTTTCAAGTGCGCAGCATTGGGCTTTGCATCCAGGCAGAGCATCTTCGCGCGATAGAACCGATAGAACTCTCCAGGATTCCTGCGATAGAACGTATGACTTAAGATTGTCTCCGGCGGGTAATCATACTGCTGGTTATACAGACCATCCACACTCCTAAAGTCAGGAATCCCACTCTCCGTGGACACGCCGGCGCCGCCAAAGAAAACAATATTATCAGTCGTTTTTATCCACTCGTTAAGCTGTTTAATCTGTTCAGACTGTGCCATATAATCACCTTTCCTCTCCTAATCCCAGTCTGTTCACCGCCGAGAAGATTGCCCGCACAGAAGCCCGCGTGATGTTGGAACTTACTCCCACACCGTAGGTCACTCTGCCATCATCCGCATCCAGCAGATGGATATAAGCCGCCGCCTGGGAGTTGGAACCGCTCTGCAGCGCATGCTCCTCATAGTCTAAAATCTTCATGTGAACATCCAATTCTTCCTGCAATCCCCGCTTCACGGCATCAATCGGGCCATTGCCCACCGCTTCAAAGGACTTCTCTACGCCGGCTTTGGTATAGATTACCGTCACCTTGGTATCAAACTCGGATTCAATCTCCCCGCTCAGATCATCCACCCGCAGCCTGCGGAAATGAATCGGCTCTTTCTTCATCAGATATTCCTGACGGAAACTTTCCATGATCTGATCCGGTGATACCTCACCTTGCTGTTCGGAGATTTTCTGGATCACATTGGCAAACTCCTTATGCATTCCCTTCGGCAGTTTGAACCCGAAATAAGTATCCATGATAAAGGCAACGCCGCCCTTACCGGACTGGGAGTTGATACGCACGATGGGTTCGTACTCCCTGCCGATATCCGCCGGATCAATGGGCAGATAGGGAACCTCCCAGATATCGCTGCCACGTTCCTTTAACGCCTTTACACCTTTATTGATAGCATCCTGATGGGAACCGGAAAAGGCGGTAAACACCAGCTTCCCGGCATAGGGATGCCTGGGATGTACCGGAATCTTACAGCATCTCTCGTATATCTCTATACTCTCGTTCACATGCTCGATCGCCAGCTGCGGATCGATGCCCTGGGAAAACATATTGTAAGCAATATTCAAGATATCTACATTACCGGTCCTCTCACCGTTGCCAAAAAGTGTGCCTTCCACACGATCGGCGCCGGCAAGCAATGCCAGTTCCGCGCTCGCAACGCCGGTTCCCCTGTCATTGTGGGGATGCACACTCAGAATAATGCTCTCACGGTCTTCAAAATGTTTGTTCATCCACTCGATTCTGTCCGCAAACACATTGGGCGTAGTCATCTCCACCGTAGAGGGAAGATTGATGATCATCGGATTCTCTTTCGTAGGGCCCCATTCTCTCTGGACAGCCGTGCAGATTTCCAGTGCGTACTCCACTTCCGTGCCAGTAAAACTCTCCGGAGAATACTCCAAGATAATCTTGCCGGGGAATTTTTCCGCATGTCTCTTGACCATCTTCGTGCCCTCCACGGCAATGTTAATGATCTCCTCTTTATTCATATGAAAAACAACATCCCGTTGTAAAGTGGATGTAGAATTATAGATATGCACGATTGCCTGCTTACAGCCCTGGATGGACTCAAACGTCCTCTCCACCAGTTCTTCCCGGCACTGTGTCAATACCTGCACCACCACATCGTCCGGAATCAGTCTGCGGTCCACCAACTGACGCAGGAAATCAAACTCTATCTGGCTGGCTGCCGGAAACCCAATCTCAATTTCCTTAAAGCCCAGCTTGATCAGGTAATTAAAAAACTCTATCTTTTCAGAAACGATCATCGGATCTATCAGCGCTTGATTTCCATCCCGCAAATCTACGCTGCACCAAACCGGGGCTTTTTCTATCTGCTTATTCGGCCATTCTCTTTCCGGATAATCCTCCACAGGATTTCTGTGATATCTTTTATAGTTTAACATCCTTTCTCCTCCTTATAAAAAATAAAGGCCCGTTGAATACAACGGGCCTCAACAAACAGCGTTACTCTCCGAGTCCGCTCTCAATCGCACCAACCAATGCTTTCAGAGCCGCCTCCTCATCTTCGCCATCACATACAAACTCGATCTCATCGCCACACTTGACACATGCGCCCAGCACACTCAAAACACTCTTGGCATTCGCCGTATTCTCACGAAATGTAAAAGTTATTAAAGATTTGAACTGCATCGCTTCCTTACATAGGATGCCTGCCGGTCTTAGATGTAGCCCTGTCGGGTTTTTGATGACTACCTTTTGGCTTACCATACCCTTTTCCTCCAACTTTATTTCCGATTGCTAACCCCCATGTCCACAACCTAACACTAACTATAACATTTTTTTAAAGCTATCACAAGTCCTATAACATAATATTCTGAATCAGTTCAGCCAACTTGTGCGCCTCTTCATCAATCATTTTCTGATCCTTACCCTCGATCATGACTCTGACAAGAGGTTCTGTGCCGGACGGTCTGATCAGTACACGTCCCTGTCCCGCAAATTTCTTGTTCAATGCCTCAATGGCTTCCGCGATCTCCGGGTAATCCATATAGTTTTCTTTCTTGTGATTTGGCACTTTAGCGTTCACAAGCGCCTGCGGCATCACTTCCATGACCGTCTTAAGTTCCGAGAGAGATTTACCGGTCTCCACAATCACCTGCAGCAAATGCAGTGCGCTCAATAGACCATCCCCGGTTGTATTCTCATCTAAGAATATTACATGACCAGACTGCTCACCGCCAAGGCTTGCCCCAATCTCACGCATACGTTCCAGCACATATCTATCCCCGACCTTGGTCTGTTCCATATGGATTCCGTTCTTCTCTCCCATCAGGAAAAAGCCAAGATTACTCATAACAGTCGCCACAATCGTATCCTTGTTGAGTTTGCCCTGCGCCTTCATATGGGTGCCCACAATCGCCATGATCTGATCGCCGTCCACAATATTGCCTAGTTCGTCCACTGCCATCAATCTGTCCGCATCACCGTCAAAAGCCAGACCAACCTGTGCTTTCTCAAAAACTACCCTCGCCTGCAGTTCTTCCATATGCGTAGAGCCGCAGTTAGCGTTAATGTTTGTGCCATCCGGATTATTATGGATAGCCACCACCTCTGCGCCTAGTTCTTTCATGGTTTCCACAGAAGTATAGTAGGCTGCTCCTTCCGCACAGTCCAACACGATCTTCATGCCGCGAAGATCAATATTGACTGCTTTCATCGCATGATTGATATACTCTTCCCTAGCATCCGTACGATATTTGATCTTGCCAACGCTGGGCCCGGTAGGGAATTTAACGCCTCTCATATCGCTCTTGATCAGTTCCTCAATCTCATCTTCCAGAGAATCCGGCAGTTTATAACCATTACCGTCAAAGAACTTAATACCGTTAAATTCCACCGGATTGTGGGACGCGGAAATGACTACGCCTGCATCCACCTTATATTTCCTGGTAAGATACGCCACTGCCGGCGTGGGAACCACTCCCACATATACCGCATTCGCCCCTACGGAACACACACCAGCCATCAGGGCATTTGCCAGCATATCACCTGAAATTCTCGTATCACACCCTACCATGATCGTAGGTTTGTGTTCATTTTCCCGTGTCAGGACATAGGCCCCTGCCTGCCCCAGCTGCATTGCCAGCTGCGGTGACAAATCCTCGTTTGCAACTCCACGGACACCATCTGTACCAAATAATCTGCTCATTCAATCGATTCCTTTCCTGGTTCAATTCTTATATCACGCGGCCTACTCCTCCGCGATAATATGCACTCGCACCTCCGTCTCATCACGCTGTCTGACGGTATCATTGGCCAAAATAACATGGACCGGAATCCAATAACTTCCTTCCGTCATCTCCGTCATTCCCTCATCGTCCATCCAGGCCTCCAAATCTATCATGGCCGTGACGTCCCCTGCCGTGACGGTCTCCAAATTAGAGGCAAGGCCTGCCAGCATAATGCTGCATTCATTTTCCGGTTCTGTGATGACTGCCTTATACTCCTGCGGCAATCCCGTGAATACAATGTTATTTACCGGAACCCGCACACTCCGCTGCGTCTCCTGCTCTACGTGTGCCGTAATCTCAATCTGTCCGTCAAACTGCGGATCGGCCAGAATCACACCCTCTGGCAGATAATCTTGAACAGCTACAGATACTGTAACATCTTCTGTCGCGCCCGCCATATCCACGACTCCCTCTGGAATCTCAATGGCATTCACATTATCAAGAACCTTACTCTTGCCCGCTATCTGAATACTATTTCTCGTGTAACTGATTTCGCCTGTGAACTGATGGCCGTCAGCCACAGTCCCTGTCGCCACGCATGTCATCGGCACTTCTTTCACCTGCAGAATCTCTACATTGACACGTACCTTGGAAATGCTCTTTTCGATATTGGCAGCCTTTATCTCTTTGCCATCCTCATCATAAAGACGAATGTCCGCGTCCGTAATGATATTACTGTTAAATCCAGAAATATTTACCTCCGCCTGCGCCTTGCTTACCCTGGAAATCACAGACTGGGGACCTGATATCCTGATCAGATTCTGGTCTGACGTAACATCTCCCACCATATAACCTTCTTTGACTTCCCCGGCGGTACTGGGACGAAGTGGAAGCGATCTTATCTGCTTTTCCTCAATACTTAGTTTTACGCTGTCAATATTGCCTTTAATGCCATCCAATTTATCATTATACTTATTGATGGACAGTTTGATGGGAATCGTATCCACACTGGTCAGATCATTCACATCGGCCACTGCCACCACATTACTCTTATCCAATGCGTCAATGACAGACCGTGGCGCCGATATCGTTACCACATCTATCATATCCGTACCGTCCAATATCTCATACACCTGCCCCTTGTCCGTGATCAAACCGGCGTTTCTGATGGTGACAGGCACATCCGACACCCTAAAAGATACAATCGGATCATTGATATTGGTCACGACGAGCCAAAGACCGGCTGCACACAGGAAAGAGGCAATCTTGAGTCCCCAGTTTTTGGTGATCTTATTCTTCATTCCCGGACCTGCCTTTCCAGAGTTTACGCTTCTTCTCCTCTATCGGTTTATCCTGAATATCCGACAGTCTCTCGCGCAGTCTCTCCGCATCCAGTCCTCTTTCCAACTGCCCGCCGTAGGCAACGCTGATCTTACCAGTCTCCTCGGAGACAATCACTGTCAGGGAATCCGTCACTTCCGATATACCGACACCCGCTCTGTGCCTTGTTCCCAGATCTTTGCTGAGCGCCATATTATCAGACAAAGGCAGATAGCAGGTAGCGGAGATAACTCTGTTGCCCCTCACAATCACAGCGCCATCGTGCAAGGGCGTATTATGCTCAAAAATATTGATGAGGAGTTGGCTTGAAATAATGCCATCCACATCGATACCTGTTCTCTCATACTCTTTTAACGGCTGTTCATGTTCTATCACAATCAGCGCGCCCGTTTTCGCTTTACCCATCTCCACGGACGCCTTCACAATCTCATTGATCGTGCGGTCGGAGAAGCGTCCGTCGGTGCGCTTACCAGAATCCAACAGCGAAGAAAAAATATTTTTACGTCCCAGTTCCTCAAGCGCCGCCCGTAGTTCCGGCTGTAATACCACGATAAACGCGGTCACACAGACGCTGAAAATATTGGGCACGATCCAAAGGATCGTATTCATTTTGCAAAGTCCTGCAATCAAGACAAATACCAGAATCAGGATGACACCCTTTAACAATGCCCATGCCCTGGTATTTTTAATCCAAAGTAAAATATGATAAGCCACGAAAGTCAAAATAATAATTTCTGCTACATCGTTCCAATGGATTGAGGGCATATGCAGATTGGAAAGATATGGCCCAATCCATTTATTCAGTTGTTCCATTCCCTCTCTCACCTACCTCTAACGCTTTATGATTCGTGTGTACTTCTCGTCCGCTGAACCGGTCTTGCAGTTCTTTGTGTATTGATCTGCTTCACTTTTTTCTCTGCCCTGGCTACGGTCACCTTGGGCACCGCTTTTACATAATAATAATACTCGTCATCCTCAAACTGTACCTTTTCCGTCCGGCTGTAATCCACATTGAATATAAAAAACTGTAATATCAACACCAGCAGGAACGATATAAGTGTCCCCAGAATCACGCCCAAAAGCGCCACGTTTGTGTCAAACATCAAATCACCTACTAGCAATACCATGATGTTCACCACAGCGCCTGCCGTCATGGCAATTGTCCACGCATAGTCAATACTCAGCCGTCTGATAACATACACCAGAATCACCGTGACAGCAAAAGCGGCAATCGTTATGACCATCTCTTTATTAGACAGTAAACCGTCAATGATAAACTTAAATTTCGCTGCTCTCTCCTCATCCGCCATGGACACGATCACCGATGCATTCTGTACCACGTAATGAATCATATAATAAACCATCACGCCACAGGCCACCGACACCGCCGAAGCCGGCGTTCCTACCAGCCCCATGGAAATCGGAATCACATAAGGAATCTTCATTAGAAAACAGATCGGCAAAAGCACAATCACCACAGTATCTTTCGGTGAAAATCTAAGATACAGCAGAAACATCAATAGGAAACCGACACCAATCACCAACGCCGTCTCCAAATTGAATTTATAAAGATGAAGCATAGTAAACACCGCCGCCACAACAACGATAAAATTCATCGGCATAAAAGAACACATAAGCGCCACAATCAACACCACAGTCAATTTATCAATGCTCTCCATATATCCCAGCTTTGAATTGATCGTAAGAAGTGTCACAAGCGCCAACAAAAACTTCAAAAGCGGTGTGATATAAACTTCATATTTACTGTATATTGCCATCAATATCTGTTTTGCAACAAGTAAGGTAGTCATCATTTATCCTTTCAGTTAAGACCTTCCGCTTTTGTACATACCTGCCAATTTATGCAGGTTCATATAGTACAGTCGCAGGCTCTTCTTCGCCTTGCTGTAACGAAATGAATAAACCAAATAAGAAATAAGCGCATAAACACCTACTGCTTTTAAATAATTAAACAGCACGTTTTTCGCAAATTCCAGAAGGTCCATCTTATAGATCTCCATCATGAAAATTTCAAAATCATAAAAAATGTACATGGCAAAAACCACTACAAATGCGATGGTTGCACTTATAATGGATTTGAGTACCTGCCATCCTATATAATCACTCCGAAAATAGCTTCCTATGGCCACGTTTTTCTTTCCCTCGTTAGCCTCATAAGACGCCATCTGGGTCATCAGGATGATTCTCTCTTCGTTTAGCATACAAGTCTCCAATGTTTGACCGGATTTAGTTTAAGAACCTCATCTTAGGATTTTCTTTCTGATCCTTCTTCGGCTCCGGTTTCTTCACTTCCGGTTTTTTGATGCTGCTATTGAGCTGATTCGCCATATTGTTCTTACATTTGGCACAGAAACGCCCTGTCAGAATTACAGCGCCGCAGTTCTCACAATTCAGGGAAATATTGGATCCCTCTGCCAGCTCCAGGCGCTCCTCCCGAAGCCACTGATGAATCTGGTTCGTAGACACATCACAATCCTCAGACACCTGGGGAATCGTTGCGTGTGCATTATCCCGGATATACGCCTTAACTTCCTGGAATTTCTGCTCCAGTGCATCCCTGCAAGCCATACAGATCGGTGGCCCGGATACATAGTTAAAAAGATTTCCACACTTTCTGCAATTTCTTACATTCATACTTTATCCTCCTGCTGACAAATTTTTGTTCATGCCCCTCTGCCAATGGCAAGCGACATAAAATAAATTCGTTCTACCCCTGCTTTTCTCAATTCATAACTCATGGCATCTATGGTGCTTCCTGTGGTATAGATATCATCAATAATTATAATCGTACTTAATTTTACATCATTACGGCAGATTTTGAAAGCCTTTTTCAAATTATTTTGTCTCTCTCTTGCAGATAAATCTTTCATGGGCGCAGTTTTTTGTACTCTCAGAATCAAATCCGTAACTGTGGGTATACCTGTCAACGCGGTAAGTTCCCTTGCAAGCACCTCCGCCTGATTATATCCTCTCTGATATCGTCTGCTTTTGTGGATCGGCACCGGCACCAGGGCATCCGGTCGGCATTCTTCCAGGAACTTCCTGCATTTTTCTGCCATACAAAAGGCATAATAGGCCGCATACTCCTGTCTCCCCTTATATTTGAAACGGTAGAGGGAGTCAGAAATGCTCTTATACTCAAAAAGTGCCACGCCCCGGTCAAAAAAATGTTTCCGCACACGACAGTCATGGCAGTATTCCGTTTCTTCCCTTGCAAGAGGCTTACCGCATTTCAGACAATAAGGCTGTTTAATATATTTAAAAGTCTGTTCACAAGTCGCACAGACAAGGCTGCCAAAAGGAGCGACAGGACGGTCGCAGACAGGACAGCGCCTGGGAAACAGGAGATCCAGAAAAAACTCCCGAAGTGATTTTATGCAATTCATGATAAAATAATTCCTTCCTAATCATCATCCGTATTAGGGAATCAATTCCCTGATACGGTCTGAAAGCCCCGTATACCGGCGATTTTGATAATTATTGGCGACCATCTGCCGAAGCGTCTCACTGCTTCCCAAGATTGTAACGCAATTCCTGGCGCGTGTCACGCCAGTATAGAGAAGATTGCGGTTAAAGAGCATCCTTGGTCCGGAAAGAAGCGGCATGATCACAGCTGGATACTCGCTGCCCTGGGATTTATGGATAGTAACTGCATAAGCCAGTTCAATCTCATCAAGCTGCGCGTATTGGTAAGTTACCAGCCGATGTTCATCGTACTCCACCACCACCTCACGGGAATAATCATCAATAGATTTAATCGTGCCGATATCGCCGTTAAAAATACCACTTCCTCTGTCAATGGGAATCCCATATTTACTGACAACTTCCCACTCCAGCTGATAATTATTCTTAATCTGCATGACCTTATCCTGCTCGCGGAACAGCGTCTCCCCTGCCTGACATTCTCTTTTGGCATCAGAAGGTGGATTCAAGTATCTTTGCAGAATACCATTTAAGACTTCCACGCCAAGTTTGCCTTTGCGCATCGGCGTCAGTACCTGAATCTCATAGGGCTGTGTCCCCACATAAGGCGGTAGTTTCTCTAATATCAACTGTATCATATGTTTATAGATAACATCCGTGTCATTTCTTTCCAGGAAAAAGAAATCCCTGCTCTTATTGTCCAGGGCAAGATCTTCCCCTGCATGGATCCTATGGGCATTCAGCACAATATCGCTCTCCCCCGCCTGCCGGAATATCTTCTCCAACACCACCGTCTGAAAACGACCGCTCTGCATCAGATCCTGCAGTACCTGTCCGGCGCCCACCGAGGGAAGCTGGTTCACATCTCCCACCATGATCAGTCTTGTGCCCACCGGGATTGCCTTTAAAAGTGCCTGGAAAAGAAAGATATCTACCATGGACATTTCATCCACAATGATCACATCCGCTTCCAACGGATTCTCCTCATTCCGCTCAAACCGGGCTGCCTTAGCCTCCTCGGAAACAGCTCCGCTTAGTTCCAAAAGCCTGTGTATCGTGCGGGACTCATAGCCGGTAGCCTCCGTCATCCGCTTGGCTGCCCTGCCTGTAGGCGCCGCCAAGAAAATATCCATCTTCTGGGATAAAAAATACCGTATGATCGCATTGATCGTGGTAGTTTTACCTGTGCCGGGCCCACCAGAGAGAATAAAGATGCCATTCCGGATACACTCAAACACGGAACGTTTCTGTAATTCGTCCAGTTCTATCTCCAAATCTGCTTCCACCTGATCGATTTTGGATAAAATCACCGTCTCCTCAGCAGGCAGCAACTCCTCCCTGATATTTAAGTCATACAGCATCTTAGCACAGTTTAATTCCGCGTAGTAATAATTTGCTGCATAAACCTTACGTTCTTTCTCACCCTCCGACGGCATTTTGATGACCAGCTTCTTATCCATTGCCAAGTTCTGTAGCTGCGGCTCCATCAATTCCGGTGAAAGTCCTAACAGTTCTCCCGCCCGTTCCAAAAGTCTGTCCTCCGGCAGATAACAATGTCCGTCCGCGCCAGCCTGCTGTAAAGTATAAAGAATCCCGCTTCGAATACGGTAATCTGAGTCCGTGTGAATACCGATCTTGGCCGCAATCTCATCCGCAATTCGAAAGCCAATGCCATGAATGTCCTCCGCCAAGCGATAAGGATTCTCCCTGAGGACACCATACAGATTCATTCCATAGGTCTCATAGATACGAATCGCCAATGTATTGGAAATACCGTATGTCTGCAAAAAAGTCATAGCCTCCCTGGCATCTCTCTTTTCATAAACGATGACCGCGATCTCCCGCGCTTTACGAGTGCTAATCCCCTTTACCTCGGCCAGACGTTCCGGCTCCTCCTCAATGATGCGATAGGTGTCCGCCCCAAACATCTTCACGATCCTCGCCGCCAAAGCCTCGCCCACTCCCTTGATGGCGCCGGAACCAAGATACCGCTCTATGCTCACCACATCATCCGGCGGTAGTATCTTATAGTGTTGTATTTTAAACTGTCTGCCATATACCTGATGAGTAATATACTCCCCCTGTGCCTCAATGGTCTCCCCTTGGTCCATGGTCTTAAAAAAACCCACACAGGTGATTTCTTCACCATCACTTATGAGGTTTAACACGGTATACCCATTGTCATGGTTTCGGTATATGATATGTTCTATAAAACCTTTGATTGTTTCCATTGTTTCTTCTTCATTTCCACGTGTAATTTTCCCGTCATACTATAAAACGGACTGCCTTTCAAAGCAGTCCGTTGTGTTATCTGTAACTACCATCAGAGATTGTAGTTGCGTTTCGCCTGTTCATATAACATTTGCGCCAGGGAATTAGAACCCTGAGAAGCGGTTTGCTGTGAAATTTCCTGAACAAAAGAATCTTTAAAGAAGTCTACCATATTGGAGGCGTAACCGTCCTCATCCTCACCGAAGAGATCTACGCTCTTTTGCATCTCCTTGTAGACCTGCTCCCACAGGTAAGCCTCAAACTGTTTACAGGCATCAAAGAGGGCTTCGTTCTCCTTGGCTTTCGCTGAATCTTCAAGCTGTCTTTGCAGATTCTCTGTGGCTACACGGTTCGTATCCGTCATATAGTCTGTGTAATTGGATAATCCTGTTAAATCACTCATGGTATTGTCCTCTTGGGGTTGTTGTATATGTTTGCCGCTGGGCTTCCGCTCAGATAAACTTCTCTTTCTCTGCCTTTGCCGCAGTGCCACTCAGATTAACTTCTCTTTCTCTGCCTTTGCCGCAGTGCCACTCGAAGCCTTCGGCTTCTTCGTGTTCCGGGCTTCGCCCTATCAAACTATAATCTAACAAATCCGTCTGCAAGCAGCCGATTTGTTATCTTACAGTTTGGCACTGCTCATGCTAGCGCTTCAAATTATTAGCCACCTCGAGCATGGAATCGGATGTGGTGATGGACTTGGAGTTCATCTCGTAGGCGCGCTGCGCCACGATCAGATTGACCATCTCGTTGGCCACATGTACATTGGAGCCTTCCAGATATCCCTGTATAATCCGGCTCTTCTCCACTTCAGCGTTGGTGTCCTCATTGATGGCACGGCCGCTGGCATCGGTCACTGCGAAGAGGGTATCACCCACTCTATTGAGACCGCCTGGATTGCTGAACTGGAAAGTACCAATCTTTCTACCGATGGGAACCGGCGTGTTGGTCTCATCGGGATAGCAGATCTCACCGTCTTCAGAAATGGACAATCTGCTTGCAATATAGGTTCTCGGCAATGCAATAGCACGTGCCTGGGAATCCAATACCGGCAAACCATCCGCATTGGTCAGTGTCATGCCGCCGTTACCAGCAAGCGCCCATGTAAAATCACCGTTTCTCGTATAGTATGTATTGCCATCTTCGCCGCGTACCGCAAAGAATCCATCTCCCTCAATCGCAAAAGCCGTATCACTGTCGGAATCCAGCAGACTTCCCTGGGTAAAGATAGAGTTGATGGAAGAAGTACGAACACCGAGTCCCACCTGGGAACTGGTCGGCTTCGGATCTCCGTTAGCCGTAGTAGTTACTGTCTGCAGATTCTGATACAGCAAAGACTTAAACTGTGTCACCTGCGCCTTATATCCCACGGAATTGACGTTAGCAAGATTATGCGCTATCGTGTCTACATTCGTCTGCTGTGCATTCATGCCGGTCGCACCCGACCATAAACTTCTAACCATAATTTACCGCCTCCTATACACTCGCCTAACTTAACTTGCCGATCTGGCTCACTGCCTGATCAAGTGTGTCATCATATGTGGTTATCACTTTCTGATTACTCTCATACTGTCTCTGTAAGGTTATCATATTAACCATCTCTGTCACCACGGAGATATTGGACATTTCCAGATAGCCGGCATAAATCTGCGACTCTACTTCCTCTGTTTCTGTCGCGCCCTCTATGGGTTGGAAATAGTTCTCACCGAAACGTTCCAGATAATTGTAATCCTCAAAATCCGTGAGTCCTATAGTCGCCACAAACCCACCGTTCTGGGTAATATTGCCGTTTCTGTCGATGCTCACCGGAAGTTCTGTCTCCATCCTGATTCGACGGCCGTTTTCATCCAGCACAAAATCGCCGTCCTGGGTTACCAGATACCCCTGTAGGTTCATGGTAAAATTACCGTCTCTTGTATATTTGGTAGAAGTCTCTCCCGCCTTGTTGGTGTATTCCACTGCAAAGAAACCTCTGTCAGAAATTGCCAGGTCAAACTGATTTCCCGTCTCCTTGATAGGACCTTCCGAGTAATCCACATAATTCTCGCCAATCTTAACGCCCAAATTCAAACCGGTTCTTCTGACTCTGCGCTCTAAATAATCTTCGTTGTTAGGATTATTCAACTCGTTCTCATCCACAGCCCTGTTCCTTGCCAACGGTCTGGGAAGATTGCCCGGCTCTGACAAATCTTTAATCTTATACGCCAAAACAGTATCAAAAGCCTGACTTGTGGTTCCCTCCTTCTTAAATCCATTGGTGGTGGAGTTCGCCAGATTGTTCGCCAGCACATCCATTCGATGCTGTTCGTTGAGCATCCCCGTATACGCAGTATACAATCCTTTAAGCATCCGTATTCCCTCTCTTTATCAATCCTCGCGGTATCCCGCCAGAAATTCCACATATTTACCAGTACCGATAGCCACCGCTGTCATCGGATCCTCCGCCGTCATCGTGTTGATGCCGGTCTTGGCCGCGATCAAATCCTCCAGGCCGCGAAGCAGACTGCCGCCACCGGTGAGGACGATTCCTCTGTCCGCAATATCCGCCGCCAGTTCCGGAGGTGTTTTCTCCAGAACACTGTGTATCGTCTCCACAATCTGCACTGTGGTTTCATGCAGCGCTTCTTCTGTCTCCTCAGAGGAAACCTTCACAGTCCTAGGCAGTCCCGTTACCAGGTTACGTCCTCTGACATCCATATAATCAACTTCCGGTCTTCTGAACGCGGAACCAATCTTAATCTTTAAATCCTCCGCCGTCCGTTCACCGATCAGCAGGTTATGTTTCTTACGCATATAACGCACGATCGCCTCATCAAAATCATCCCCGGCAATCTTAATGGACGCGCTGACTACTGTGCCGCCCAGAGAAATCACTGCGATATCAGAAGTACCGCCGCCGATATCAACAATCATATTGCCGCAGGGTTTGGAAATATCAATTCCCGCACCGATTGCCGCCGCGATAGGCTCTTCGATAATGGACACTTCCCTGGCGCCTGCCTGATAAGTAGCATCCTCCACGGCTTTCTTCTCAACTTCTGTGACACCGCTCGGCACACATACCGCAATGCGGGGTTTCCGAAAGGTCTTTTTGCCCAGAACTTTCTGGATGAAATATTTCATCATTTTCTCTGTGACCTGATAATCTGAAATAACACCCTGTCTCAAAGGTCTTACTGCCACAATATTGCCCGGCGTTCTGCCGAGCATCAGGCGTGCATCTTCTCCTATGGCCTTGATCTTGTTCGTGTCTCTATCAAAAGCTACAACAGAGGGCTCTTTAAGCACAACGCCTTTACCCCTGATGTATACCAGAATGCTGGCTGTTCCTAAATCTATTCCAATGTCCGTGTACTGCATTTATCTTTGATCCCCTTTCCCTTGGTCTCTCTATCATAATTTCCAAATACTGTCAAACTAAACAATCAGACAATTGCCGCTTTCTAAAAAGCGCAGTATGCTGGATATATTATAACCTAAAGAAATGGTTTTTCAAAGGTTTTTATCATTTTTTTTGAAAAATTTAAAAAACGCCAAAAACAGAACGGTTCCATCCGTTCTATTTTCGGCATCCATGCCTATCCTGAGATATTTATCGGAAAGTCAGCGCGATTCCTTAACCCTTTCAGGAAATATTTTTTCAATGATTGCCTCCGCCACAAAACTGATGGCGATACCGCTGATTACTCCGAACAGCACGTCACTGGGATAATGCACGCCAACATACAGACGGGAGAGGGAGATCAAAATTGCCAGAACCAGAGCCGGAACACCATACTTCTTCGGCAGCCTGCGGAACATAATGCACGCCGCCGAAAAAGAACACCCCGCATGCCCTGATGGAAAAGAGAGATCTGAAGGTTTTTTTACCAAATATGTAAGTCCCTCTATCACTTCATAAGGTCTGGTCCGTGCCACCAGGTTTTTCAATATAATGTTGTTAATGATTAAGGTGCCAAGAAGCGCAGCCGTCAACATACAGCCCACTCTTCTGGTGCTGGGAATCGCCAACAGAAGAAGTGTCAGCAGTATCCAGATCAGGCCATTATTTCCAAGCGTCGTGATGGCCTTCATGATTGGTGTCAGCAGGGGATTCCTGAGAAACTCCTGAATAAAGAGCAGTATGTTACCGTCTAAGAGCAATAATGAGTCAAGCATGCGTAACTCCTTCCATCCTATAATCTGCTTATCCTTTTCTCTCCAAACGCTTACTTCCGTAAACGTCATCGCCACAGCTTTTATGGATCATTCTAAATATGATAAAATATATTTTGCTGTCTCCTCAGACACTTGATAATATGTTATAAATTCTCCCCAATCACTATATTCACCCGGAATTATTTCCTCAATATAATAGTTTCCATCGCTTTTATAAAGTATCCGGGTATCCATTTCTTTTAACTCTTTTTTATTATCCCTTGATAACATAAATCTAACAATTTGACATTCAACTTCTTCTGGATTTGGTGCATCATCTACATATTCCCATCGATCCAAAGCCAACCCATTTAGATATTGCGCTATTTCAGAAATATCGTCTATTTCATTCAGCAACGTGTTTTTGTCTGCTCCGTAAAACTGTATCTTCTGCTCTTCAGAAGTCTTGCGTAGTTCCTTTTCTGTAAATGATGTTTCTCCTTGATAATATCGGGCATTCTCTATATCATCTGTTTTTTCAATATTACTATTTGGCACATAAAAATCAAGTCCCCACCCATCCAGTATGTCCTTCGCTGTTATATGCTTATTTAGGTCTAAGTCTTCCGGCACATTCAGAAACCGTCCCGCCTTTTCTGATATTCTGGCTATTGTTTCTATTTCTTGATCATAATCTCGTATAATATATTCACCTTTATCGGAAATATATAATTCTAAAGTACTCATATGAACTAACTGTTTTCCATCCTGTAAAAATATAGGTTCATCAATTACCTCATATGATATATAACTATATACCAGTTCTGTATCTTCAGGCAACTGTTCCATATAATTCCAAGATTTAATATCCAGTTGTTTTACGAACCTTTCTATTTCTTTATTATTGTCAATGATACCAATCATCTCACCAGAAGCTGTCATAATTTCAGTAAATTGTCTTTTTTCTTCAACGTTACTGAAATGCTCTTCTCCTTCTTCAACTAATGCATGATAATAATTTATTTCCTCTTCGGAAAGTTCATAATAGAAAGTCAAAAATTCTTCCGGAATAGTAAATGCTTTGATACTTTCTTCAGCCACAGTCATTTTGATAATACAGGTATCCTCATATAACGTAATGGTAGTATTTTCCTCCAGTTCCTTTCCGCCAAAACGCGCAACGGGATATTTGTACGCAACCAAATAGTATTGTTCCTTTGCTCCCTCTAAGTTCTTTTCTAATTCGTCTTGGCGTTCTATTATATCCGAATCATCAAAAATCGAACACTGGTTATATTGATATAATTCTTCTTCATCACTTATTGTTTTTATAAGCTCATTATTCTCCGCTGAGTATATCCTGATTTCAGCCAAGTTATCTAATTCTTCTAAGGTATATTTTTCTCCCTGCTGTGCAGAACATCCTGTGCAAATACATAATCCAAACACAAACAGACTACTGCGTATTATATAGTTTCTCCTATTCATCTTTCCCCCTGCTTTCTATAAGCAATTTACAAGTTGTAACCAATAAACAGCAAAACAAAATGATGATAGGCGCATATGGACTCCATGCATTTGTTATCATTCCAATCAGAACCGCAATCACTGTAAACGGCAATGCCATATATATCCAGCGATACTTTTTCATATGACCGCTTTTAGGCGCATGTTCTGTATTTTTAATGATAATGCTGTCAATGTGCATAGACATTCCCGCCCATACAACAAGCGCTAGCCACACCGTATCGGCAATCCACCCAAAAACATTGCAGGCCGTCCGCCCAAAACAAAACATTATAAAACTTTCTATTTCGGAACTTGTCAAAAGAATGACCACTCCCGCAATAACCATAACTGCATATATTTTTCTTCTGCTCTCCCGCTGTTTCTTAAACTCCCTGAATATCTTATCATCAAATGTAAGGCGTTCACTTTTGATTTCCTGATACTGTCTGGTCTGAAAAAATTGCCAAATAATAATGATGATTCCTGCTGTCATTGTAAGCCAATAGAGAAAAGACATTATCATACTATTGTGATTAAAGCAGTCGAAGACATTTGATACAACAAAAAGACTGATTCCTCCCGTAATCCGCCGCGCATTCTGCTTACTGTACAACAAGTATCCGTCCAGCATCTCCTGACTGACATAATAACCGCTGTTTGATATGGCTCTTTCTTCCGTTATACCTTTTTCAGCACAATCCTCCTTCAACAGGTAGTCCGTTGATACTCCGAATAGGTTACTGATTTGTACTATTTTCCCTACTTCGGGTATTCCTTTATCATTAACCCATTTCCCTACTGCCTGTCGGGATACCTCCAGCCTTTCAGCCAAATCCTCCTGCGTCATACCATTGTCTTTCAACAATATTTTTAATTTCTGTCCCAATGTCATTTTTGATCCACCTCCTGCAAACATTCTACTTTTAAGCAATAGAGGAAAACAACCAATCTGTGGTTTCATCTTGTCAACTTTGCGTTTCATTCACTTATTTTATCGTCTTTTCTGCATATACATATAACTTTTGCCATTTATTATTTGTTAGCTTCATGAAAGCAATATATAATCCCTATGTCCCTAAGGCTTCCTCAGCTTATTTGTTGCAAAGCATTTATACTTTTACTATAATGTAAATACAGTTCTTCGCTGTACGGCCGCCCTGTTTCCGTCTTACGGATAATGGGATAATTCATCACAGAAAGGGATATCCATGACAGAACAATATAAAACTTTTGAGACTGAACTGACTGGCACAGACAAGGGAAATCCCTATATGGATGTCTGGTTAAATGCCGATTTCATAAATGATACGGAAAAATTTGAAGTAAATGGGTTTTATTGTGGAAACGGCCGCTACAAAATCCGTTTCATGCCCACAAAGCCAGGCACATGGACTGCCGTCACACATTCAAACGACTCCCAGTTGGATAACATAGCTTTAACATGTGAATGTGTCCCAGCAGAGGAAGGAAATCACGGTCGGGTACTGCCCATGGGCGATGTGCTCCCGCAGGATGTATCACAGGATACCATTTTAGAAGAAAGCAAATTCCATTTTGCCTATGAGGACGGCACACGGTTCCAGCCCTTTGGCACCACATGCTATGCCTGGATCCATCAGCCTGCCGAAATTCAGGAGCAGACATTGGATACCCTGCAAAATTCTCCTTTTAACAAAATAAGAATGTGCATCTTCCCCAAATTTTACACTTACAATACTACCAATCCGCAGTATTATGCTTTTGAGGGAAGCGAGGAAGACGGATTTGATTTTACGCGTTTTAATCCCCTGTTCTGGGAAAATCTAGAGAGGCGAATCAGTCAGCTGGATGCTCTGGGAATCGAAGCGGATATCATTCTGCTGCACCCCTACGACCGCTGGGGCTTTTCCAAGATGGATCGGGACACGGATGTATTTTATCTGAAATATGCGGTAGACCGTTTATGTCATTATAAAAATATATGGTGGTCGCTGGCCAATGAATATGATCTGTTACCATGGAAGTCCGTGGAAGACTGGGAGTTATACGCCCGCACTATTATGGGCAGGGATTCTTATGGACATCTCCGTTCTATCCATAATTGCATGAAACTGTATGATCACACCAGACCTTGGATCACCCACGCCAGCATACAGCGCGTGGATGTCTATAAAACTGCGGAGACAGTTACTGAATGGCGGCAGCAATATCAGAAACCCATCGTGGTGGACGAATGTTCCTACGAAGGAAATATCAACTTTGGATGGGGAAACATTACTGGCGAGGAACTGACAAGGCGGTTCTGGGAAGGCTGCATCCGCGGCGGGTATCTTACCCACGGTGAAGTTTATGTCCAATATGATCAAATCTGGTGGTCACACGGCGGAACCCTGCACGGCACATGCCCGGAACGAATCGCCTTTTTAAAAAAGATCATGGCAGATACACCCGCAGGAGCCGCGCCGCTCAAGCTTACGCCAGAAAATCACATGGCCAATTGGGATGTCCCCTGTCTCTGCAAGGAAGATGATAATTCTTATTATTTATATTACTTTGGTTTTTCCAAACCTGCTTTTCGCACTTATGAATTGACAGAGGGCTGTACTTATGAAATTGAACTGATCGATACCTGGAACATGACCATCTCTAAGCTGCCGGGCACCTATTCCGGAAGTATCCGGATTGATATGCCGGAAAAACAGTATATGGCTATCCGCATGATAAGAGTGGATTCCATAAATGTCTAACCGAACAAAATATGTGAGAGGAAACACAGAAATGAAAACACAAGCAGAATTACGAAACCAGTTAAGGCAAATTGACCATAAAGGATATAAGGCTTATAAAGTCCTGGAGGGAGAATATGACTTCGGCGTCTATCGTCTCTGCATCGACCATGTGCAGGGCGATCCTTTTGCAACCCCTTCCCGAGTGCGGATTGTCTACCGGAATCAAGGCAATATACCCAAGCAGTATTTTGAAACCAAACACCGTCGGACGGCAGTGGAAGATTATCTGCTGCGGCGTCTGCACCGTACTCTTCGGGCCGGTGGTGACAGCCGGGCCGCAAAGGGTTCCGGCAAGAGCGGTCTGGTGACAGCCTGTCGTACCGGACAGGAAATCCTGGAGCGCACCGCCATGCGGATTGGCGCTGAATCTATTGAGGCCCGCATTGAAGTAGGCTTCCCGGCTTTTGGCCGGACCATCGCCGCCGGAGAATTAAGTCAGATATTATTCCAGCTGCTGCCCGAACTGTCTGAAAAAACTTTACGGATGCAGCCCCAGATGAAGCAGGAACTGGACAAAGTGACCGCTTTAGCGGATGATCAGCAGTATATCCGGGAGGAACTGTGCAGACAGGGCCTCGTCGCTTTCGTGGCGGACGGTTCCATCCTGCCCCGAGAAAGTGGCGTTTCCCAGAGACCTCTAAAGGATGCGGTAGTCTTCCAAAGCCCTGACTCTCTTGCCGTCACTATGAAACTGCCCCACCGGGGCGACGTGCGCGGCATGGGCATCCGCCAAGGAATCACCGTAATTGCAGGCGGCGGCTTCCACGGTAAATCCACCCTGTTAAAAGCCCTGGAACGCGGCGTGTATAATCATATCTCCGGGGATGGACGGGAACTGGTCCTGACTGATCAGAGCGCTTTCAAACTCCGCGCAGAAGAGCACCGCTGTATCCACGAGACAGACATCTCCATGTTCATCAACAACCTGCCCATGCGCTCGGACACTACCCGCTTTACCACGGAAAACGCCAGCGGCAGTACTTCCCAGGCCGCCAATACCGTAGAAGCGTTAGCTTCCGGCAGTACCGTGCTGCTGATCGATGAGGACACCTCTGCCACCAACTTTATGGTGCGGGACGGACGCATGGCACAGCTGGTATCGGACGAGAAAGAACCTATCACACCCTTTATCCGCAAAATCCGCAGTCTGTATGACGACCTGGGTATCTCGACTGTGCTGGTGGCCGGCAGTTCCGGCGATTATCTGTCTGTGGCTGACACTGTATTACAGATGGATTGTTATGAGACCAAGGATGTGACTGCCCGCGCCAAGGAACTGGCCGCGCCTTTAATCGAAGAGAGTGTGAAAAAAACGGATTGGCTGAAGAAAACTGTCCGCACAAAACGAATCGAAAAAGTACGGGTGCATGGCTGGGATACCATCAGCCTGGATAAAAACGACTTGGATCTGCGCTATCTGGAACAAATTGTGGACGAGAGCCAGACTGCGGCCCTCGCCTATATCATGCAATATATTCTGGAAAAATATGCCGATGGCAGAAAAACTATTCCTGCACTGGCCAAAGAAGCCGCAGATAAGCTGGAAAAGGACGGCATCCTTTCCATGACGCCCAGAAACTACGGTGCCGGACCGGCTGCCATGGTGCGCAGGCAGGAGATATTGGCCTGCCTGGCGAGATATCGGATGCTGTAATTGTTGATTCCTTATATGATTCTTGTGGCGGATTTGTCATCAAGCCACCACAAGAATCTTCTTTCCTTGAAGATTTCTTTTATACAACATATCTCATTTTCCGGAAGCGCGTTCCAGCATCTTCTTAACATAGATACCTGTATAGGACTTCTTGTTTTTGGCTACCTCTTCCGGCGTTCCCTCCGCAATCACGGTCCCGCCGCCATCGCCGCCTTCCGGCCCCATATCTATGATATAGTCGGCCGTTTTGATCACATCCAGGTTATGCTCGATGACCACCACGGTGTTACCGCCTTCCGCCAGCTTATGCAGGATGTCCACCAGTTTATGGACATCCGCAAAATGCAGTCCAGTAGTGGGCTCGTCCAAAATATAGATGGTCTTTCCGGTACTACGCTTACTCAATTCCGTGGCCAGCTTGATGCGCTGCGCCTCACCGCCGGAAAGGGTGGTGGAAGGCTGTCCCAATTTCACATAGGAAAGTCCCACATCATAAAGCGTCTCAATCTTCCTGCGGATAGAAGGCAGATTCTCAAAGAACGGCACCGCCTCTTCCACCGTCATGTCCAGCACATCAAAAATACTCTTTCCTTTATACTTCACTTCCAGAGTTTCCCGGTTATAGCGTTTGCCCCCACAGACTTCGCAGGGTACATAGACATCCGGCAGGAAATGCATCTCTATCTTTATAATGCCATCGCCGCCGCAGGCCTCACAGCGGCCGCCCTTGACATTGAAGCTGAATCTTCCCTTCTTGTAACCCCGCGCCTTCGCATCCTGGGTGGAGGCAAACAGGTCCCGGATCTGATCGAATACGCCGGTGTAAGTGGCTGGGTTGGAACGGGGCGTCCTGCCGATAGGGGACTGGTCAATGTTGATGACCTTATCCAGCTGTTCTATCCCCTGTATACCCTTATGTTTCCCCGGAATACACCTGGCCCTGTTTAAATCCCTCGCCAGATGCTTATAGAGAATTTCATTGACCAGGGAACTCTTGCCGGAACCGGACACCCCGGTCACACAAGTCATGATCCCCGTGGGAATCTTCACATCTATCTTTTTCAGGTTATTCTCCTCTGCCCCTTTGACCGTCAGGTAACCGGAGGGTTTCCTGCGCGTCTTCGGCACAGGAATTGACAGCTTGCCGCTCAAATATTGTCCCGTGATGGATTCTTCCACCTGCATGATCTCTTCCGCAGTGCCCTGAGCCACCACTTCGCCGCCGTGGGATCCCGCTCCCGGCCCGATATCCACGATATGATCCGCCGCCAACATGGTGTCCTCGTCATGTTCCACCACTAGAAGTGTATTGCCCATATCTTTGAGATTTTTGAGGGCGGCAATCAGTTTATCGTTATCTCTCTGATGCAGACCGATACTAGGTTCGTCCAGAATGTAGCAGACGCCCACCAACCCGGAACCAATCTGTGTTGCCAGACGGATACGCTGGGACTCCCCACCGGAGAGACTGCCGGTAGCCCTAGACAGAGAAAGGTAATCCAGCCCCACTTCCATCAAAAAGCCCACCCTTGCACGGATTTCTTTTAAGATACGTTTACCAATCAATTCCTGTGTGGGAGTCAGTTTCATCTCCCCGATAAACTCATGCAGCTTGGCAATGGACAGAGAGGTAATCTCAAAAATATTTTTGTCACAGATTGTCACTGCAAGGGATTCCTTTTTCAGACGCATCCCCTTACATTCCTTACAGGGTGTGATCCGCATGAAACTCTCATACTCCTGCTTGCTCCACTCGGAACCAGTCTCCCGGTATCTACGCTCCACATTTTTGATCACGCCCTCAAAAGTGATAGGATACACGCCTTTCCCCCGCTGTCCCTCATAATACACGTCTACCTTGCGGTCCGTGCCGTTGATGATCACATCCTGCACTTTTTCCGGCAACTCCTCAAAAGGCGTATCCAGACTAAATTGATACTCTCTGGCCAGGGCCTGCAGCACCGCATTGGTAAAACTTCCGCTGTCACCGCTGGACTGCCAGCCCATCACTGTGATGGCGCCATCCTTTAAACTGACACTTCTGTCAGGAATAATCAAGTCCTCATCAAACTCCATCTTGTAACCAAGACCAAAACACTCCGGGCAGGCGCCAAACGGATTGTTAAAAGAAAAACTTCTGGGCTCAATCTCGCTGATACTGACGCCGCAGTCCGGGCAGGCAAAACTCTGACTGAAATTCATGGGTTCGCCGTCAATCACATCCACCATCATCAGGCCTTCCGCCAGGGCAAACACATTTTCCGCCGAATCCGTCAGACGCCTCTCGATTCCCGCTTTGACCACCAAACGGTCCACGATGATTTCTATGTTATGCTTGATATTTTTTTCCAGCTTGATTTCCTCAGATAAGTCATAGAGGTTGCCGTCCACGCGCACTCTCACATAACCGCTCTTCTTGGCCCGCTCAAATACCTTGGCATGTTCGCCCTTTCTGCCCCGTACCACCGGCGCCAGCAACTGAATCTTCGTCCCCTCCGGGAGCGCCATCACCTGGTCCACAATCTGGTCTACCGTCTGTTTCTTAATCTCTTTACCACAGTTAGGACAATGCGGAATACCGATGCGGGCATAGAGCAGACGGAAATAGTCATAAATCTCCGTCACCGTACCCACTGTAGAACGCGGGTTGCGGTTGGTAGATTTCTGATCAATGGAAATGGCCGGGGAAAGCCCGTCAATCCGCTCCACATTCGGCTTCTCCATCTGACCAAGGAACTGCCTTGCATAGGAGGAGAGGGACTCCATGTAACGCCTCTGCCCTTCCGCATAAATCGTATCAAAAGCCAGGGAAGATTTGCCGGATCCGGATAATCCCGTCAACACCACAAATTCATTTCTTGGAATATCAATGTCTATCCCCTTCAAGTTATGTTCGCTGGCACCGCGAATCTTAATAAATTCCCGCGGACGCATCTTAATCGTATCTTCCATTTTTACCTCCATGCCGTAATATTCTTCATGCCGTAACATTCTTCACACACTAATCTTTGTCAAAATCCCTTAATTTCTTTTTCAACTCTACCATCCTGTCACGCAGTTCTGCCGCCGCCTCAAAGTTGAGATCCGCCGCTGCCTTCTTCATCTGCTTCTCCACATCCTTGATCAGTTTCTCAAGTTCCTGTCTGCTCATGGATTCCGGATCCTTCTCAAACTTCAGTTCCTCTTTGGCAATGGTCTTGGAAATACTGATCAGATCGCGGACCGCCTTCTGAATGGTCTGCGGCGTGATGCCGTGCTCCTCGTTATATGCCTGCTGTATCTTACGTCGTCGGTTGGTCTCCGAGATAGCCATACGCATAGAATCTGTCATATCATCTGCGTACATGATGACATGCCCTTTGGCATTACGCGCAGCACGTCCGATGGTCTGAATCAGCGATGTGCCAGAGCGAAGGAATCCTTCCTTATCTGCATCCAGAATTGCCACCAGCGATATCTCTGGGATATCCAATCCCTCTCGCAACAGATTGATACCCACCAGCACATCAAATACATCGAGACGCATATCCCGGATAATCTGCGCCCGTTCCAGCGTATCAATATCGGAGTGCAGATATTTCACCCGGATGCCCACATCGTTCATATACGCTGTCAAGTCTTCCGCCATCCGTTTGGTCAATGTGGTCACCAGCACTTTATGATGCTCCGCCACTTCCTTATTAATCTCCGAAATCAAATCGTCGATCTGCCCTTCCACCGGCCGCACATCCACTTCCGGATCCAAAAGGCCCGTAGGTCTTATAATCTGCTCTGTGCGGAACAGTTCATGGGCCGCCTCATAATCAGAAGGCGTGGCCGACACAAAGAGCATCTGGTCAATATGCTGCTCAAACTCCTCAAAACACAACGGCCTATTATCCAAAGCGGAGGGCAGCCGGAATCCATACTCCACCAACGTATTCTTGCGGGACCTGTCCCCCGCAAACATCCCCCGTATCTGGGGAATGGTCATATGAGACTCATCTATGATGATCAGAAAGTCATCCTTAAAATAATCCAGGAGTGTGAAGGGCGGTTCTCCTTCCGCCATCCCATTCAAATGTCTGGAATAATTCTCAATCCCTGAACAAAATCCTGTCTCCCGAAGCATCTCTATATCGAAGTTCGTCCGTTCAGAAATTCTCTGAGCTTCCAGCAGCTTGTCCTCACTCTTAAAATATTTAACCCTGCCTTCCAACTCTTTCTCAATCTCTTTACAGGCCGCCGTAATCTTCTCCTGCGCCACCACATAATGAGATGCCGGATAGATCATCACATGCTCCAGCGTGGCATGTACCTGACCGGTGAGCGGATCCGTCTGCGCAATCCGATCTATCTCATCCCCAAAAAATTCAATCCGAATCAGATAGTCTCCTCCCTGGGCCGGATAAACCTCCACCACATCTCCCCGTACCCGGAAACAGCATCTGTCCAAATCCAAATCATTGCGGTCATACTGCATTTCAATCAGACCGCGGATCACCTCGTCACGATCCTTACACATACCGGGACGCAGGGACATACTCATCCCCGCATATTCCTCCGGACTACCCAAGCCATAGATGCAGGACACACTGGCAACCACCACCACATCCCGCCGCTCTGTCAGGGAAGCCGTGGCGGACAGCCTGAGTTTATCAATTTCGTCATTGATCGAAGAATCCTTGGCAATATAAGTATCCGTGGAAGGCACATAGGCTTCCGGCTGGTAATAATCATAATAGGATACAAAATATTCTACCGCGTTTTCCGGGAAAAATTCCTTGAACTCACCGTATAATTGACCGGCCAGCGTCTTGTTGTGCGCTATTACCAAAGTGGGCTTGTTCAGCTGCTGTATGATATTGGCCATGGTGAAGGTTTTACCTGAACCTGTGACGCCCAGTAAAGTCTGGAATTGGTTGCCTTCCTTGAAGCCTTTTACAAGAGCTTCTATGGCCTGCGGCTGGTCGCCGGTGGGCTGGTATTCTGAATGAAGTATGAAACGATCCATAAATATCTCCTAAATATATATTTAACTTTTTTATCTCACTTCAAAGCGTATTATAACAAAGAAGAAAATAAAAGTACATACAAAAATCGAACTTTTGTTCTTTTTTCTTTTTTATATTTAATTTTTAAAATAAATCACAAACTGAAAAAGCGGCATAGCCTAAAAGCTACACCGTTTTCATTAGAACTTTCTTATTTTTTAACTATTCCTTAAATAATACTTTAATTGCCTCCTAACGCAGCTAGTTCCCATAATCCTCCAAAATGCTTTCCTCCTTTTCCATTTACAGATTATTGTGTTTTTATTATACTCTCTATATATGAACAAAGTATGAACATTTTTTATTTCTTGATAACCTCCCACTCAAGCGCATATGTATATTTCACAATAGGAATTTCATCATCCTCTGTTTCATAAGAATAAACATAATATCCGTCTTTATGATCTCCTTCTATTACGACAGGTTCCCCTAATGTCTTATTTCCAGTCCAATCATAATACTTTTTTAATGCAACATTTTCTGCTGAAAATGCAGTATCTGCAACTGATAATTTTAATGTAAGCTTTTCCATTGGATTAGAAATTTTTGTTGACAAATGTGGATACATTTTTCGCATATCATCTTTAAGAGGTATTTTTATTTTTATAGTTACGACATCCCCCTCCTTGTAATCCCCTAACAAACGTATTTCATAGATTCCGCTGCCTCCAAAAATCTGAAAATCGCACACCTTACAATTGCTTCCCAATGCTGTAATCTCCCCTATTGCATTTCCAGTCCATTTAAAACCAAAATACAATTTTTCAACGGAATCGTCTTTTATAACAAACGTTGTTTCACGGATACAATCTATCTGTGTCAATGTATGAAAAATCATGTGTATGCCAGTAGAAGTATATTCTATATATTTTGCATTATCAGCAATTCGTTCATCCACATGTAAATTAGAAGCTATGTTCCTATCATTAATTTTAGTATGTAATTCCAATTCATCTTTCATAGGAATAACCGATGAATATAATTTTTCAAATGCAGCACCAATTGCACCCGTATATAAAATTAATTCTGGATTCCCTGCTTTTCCAAAAGATAAAATATGTTCCTTCGCAATTCCCGGATAAGGATCAATATAATATATTTGCCTTATTCCTAACTGGTATGATTTTTTGGAACACAACTCACATGGACTTGCAGTGACAAATAATTTACCTCCCTGTATTCCCTGTCCACCATATTTAGTTATCTGCAAAAAGGCATTTTCTTCAGCATGCAGGGAGCGGGTATGAACCTGATTCCGCTGATTGTCCAATCCCATTTTAATATCTTTAAAACAATAAGGTAAGGGAAGTCCTTCTCTAGGTTTCTTTTGTTTCATCATATATAGTTTATCAACTACTGCCTGAAACTCATTATTCTGTAATTCATATTCACTAAAACTCTCTCCATCTCTGTTTTTATAATCACATAAATCCCTAAGAGCACAAGAAACCTGTCCCTCTGCCACATCATTCCACCCGACCGCCTTAATGGAATAATTTTGATCTGTTATAACGGCACCCACCTGTCTGGAAAGACATCCAGAATTCAATCTGGCATTATATGCAATCTGCATGCAGCGCTCAACATGGGTGGGCGTAACAAGTCCCGGATGATTCATTAAGGCAACATACTTGACAAGCTGTTTGGTCAAATAAAACTTTTCATCCTCTTTTGGCGAATTATCAATATGAATATCCGCCTTTTCAATACATCCCTTAACATCCTGATGATAAAAAAGTTCCTGCCCATTTAAGTGCTTAGGGCATTCAATATTATCAAGGCTATGGATTTCCTCCATCTTAAAATTCTGAAGTTCTAATCGTTCTATACGCTTGGATTCTTCCGTATGAACTGCAACCAAATAGTAATTGGCATAATTTTGTTTTAAATATAAACTTTCAAAAGGATTTCTAATAGCATCAATACAAATCCTGGTGCTTCGGCCCTGCTCTCTATCACACAAGATAATACAATTAATCAATAATTCCAATGTCTTAGACAAATATTGATTAGATGAATCAAATTCCACTTCATAAGGATTGCCAGAACTTCGAATATTATTTCCAACATATTGCAACAATACTTTAAACAAATCATTTCGTTCCCATGTATCGCCCTCATCCTTGGAAAAGCGAATTGTATGGCAGGTATAACTACTCATGATATCTTCCAATTCTTTCTGAAATTTAGGCACGACCAGCAAATAATACTTCTCCAGCCTTTTTAAAATTTCATAATCATCAGACTTATAAATAGATTTTACAATAAGTTCCTCCAATTTTTTTCGATTTTCGATTGCTTCATCAAATTCCAAACTCAGCCCTTCCAACTGTGAAATAAGTTTTTCACAATTATCTATTCGTAAGTTCCATTTCTCAACATGTTTTATACAGTCAACCAAATTATCTAATCCGTTTTCCATAATAATCTGTAAAATTACCGCACTAACTTTTATTACTTTAAAAGGCGTCCATCCAACAGCATCCTGTCCTCCAAAATAGTTATATAAAATCCTTGATTTTCTACTATCCGTATCCTTACATGCAATTTTGCCTTCATCCCTTAATTTTAAATCACTAAAATTTTGTGAAGATAAAATATTAGCAACCGTCGTACAGCCTGATCCAGTTCTGCCCGTCAAGCCAATAATTATAGTTTTATTAACATCACTAAGTGTTTTGCAAAGCATTTCCATCCCTCCTGTATATAAATTAAGCATATAATTAAAACACACAATTTTCATTAAGATAGTCTATCTATAAATATAAGAAAAACGATTTGTCAAGAAAAACAATTCGTAATTTTCACTTTTTAACCTCTGAAAAAAATATAATAAATATTGCGCAAGGTCTATTCTTGTATCCCCCAAATATGGTATACTATATTTAATATTGTCGAGTAAATATAGAATATGGGAGGCGCATAGAATGAAGGTTAAAAAACAAAGAACATCCAGCAATAAGGGGGCCGGAATCAGACTGAAAATTAACGCTTGCATTCTAGGCACTCTGGCAGTGTTAATCGCGCTGATGGCGGTACTCATTTTGAGGTCCAACGAATATAATTCTCAATATTCCCGGATTCTAGACAGCATCAGTAAAATAACATACATAAAAGACAACGCCTCTTATTTAGGACGCACAGTAATTACCATGTGCGGAGCCGGCGGGGATATTGCATCAAGCGGACATGTCGAAACCATAGACATGATGGAACAATATGTGGCCGAAGTGGGTGAAGCCCTCCCACAGACAACTGAATATACGGAAATGCGAAATCAGTATGATAAATTCGCCTCTGAGACAGGTAAGTTCATCGCCTCCTACCGTGAAATCCTCTCCGCCTGTGGAAATACTTATTCCTCTGCAGGACTGAACGCCGCGCAGGATATGAATAACAATATGAGTTTCGTCAGTTCCAGCGCCGAAACGCTTTTGGCATCCGAAATTGCCCGGAGCACAATGATTGTGGACGAGATTCAAAATGACTTTAGACACACACTCCTCATCATTGTGATTGCTGTCATCATCACCGTAATCATTGTGATGGTCGCTGCGTTCTCCTTAACGCAAAGCATAACCGCACCTATCATACAGCTGCAGAAGAAACTGACCGTCATGTCAGAGGGCATTCTGACAGAGGAGGACATTAAGGTAAAGAGTCAGGATGAGGCAGGACGCGCCGCCACGGCATTTAATAAAATGAAAGGAAGCCTTGTGCATCTGATCAGCGAGGTTGCCTCTAATACGGCCTCACTGAAGGAATCCACCACCACCATAAACACCAGCGTGGACGAGAACGCCCAGGGCGGCACCCGCATCGCGGACGCAGTGGACGGTATGTTAGCTGCACTGGAAAGGCAGCAGGGCGAAGTCATCCGCACACGCGAACAGATCAAGCATATGGAAGATGTGGCCGGTCGCATGGCGGACTACGCGGAAGCCATTCACGGAAATGCCGGCAAGACCAGGGACAACGCCAGAGACGGTATGCAGAAGATTACGGCTTATGTGGAACAGATGCAGGAAGTCAACCGCTCCATGCGCGAGATGGAAGTTGTGTTCTCCTCTTTCGGGGAAAATACAAAAGGCATGACAGAAGCGCTGGAATCTATCTCTTCCATTGCCTCTCAAACAAATCTGCTGTCCTTAAATGCTTCCATCGAAGCAGCCAGGGCTGGAGAAGCCGGCAAGGGATTTGCAGTGGTAGCTACAGAAATTCGGAATTTGGCGGACGATTCCCAAACTGCTGCAACACACATCAGAAAGATGATCGAATCCGTTGGCAGTCAGGCGGACCAGATGACCGCCCGCCTCCGGGATAGTCTTGACCAACTGGAAAAAGGCAATCAGATGACCGGAGAAGCGAAAGAAAGTTTTGAGATCATTACTGCCGGCACAGACGAAGTCAATAATAATGTGGAAGATATCATAAAGGGCGTGGAAGTCCTGACTGGCAAAATCTCAGAAGCCATGGACAGCATGGGAACTGTCAAAGATGCCGCCGACAATAATGTAACCGAAATTAATGAAGTTAGCGCAGTGGTTACCGAGCAGTCAGCAAATTTGGAAGAGGTATCCGAAGCTATGGACAGACTGCTTGCCCTCACAAGTGAAGTAGAGAAGCTTGTGGCGGAATTTAAGATTTAAGTATCAAGAGAAATACGTATTAAAAAATAACGGGGAGAAAATGGTCAACAATAACCTTCTTTCTCCCCGTTACATATCATAATCTAATGATTCTTAAGAATACCTGATCCTACATCTTTTTCTTATATCAAATAAGCAGCCCCCAGTAATGTCTTGCATTTTCAATAGAAAACGAATTCCACTGACTGACATACTGAATCAAGCCCGGATTTTTGCTGTTCCCGGAAGCCAGTGCATTTAAAGTATCCTGCATCATTGTGATAGAATCGTCCACAGATTTTTCACCGCTGACAAGCTTTTTGAAATACGTCCTCCAACTTTCAGCCGCCTGAGTAAAATCAGATTCTTCCGTCTTTACTTTTCCAGCCTGCTGGATGATCTTTTCATCCTCCCTCATTGGCCGCACCATCTCAGAAGCCGTTCTGTCATAAATCCCGGCAAGCAGTTCATTGGAAATTTCCTTTGAGGAACGATATCCTTCCAACGCTTTCGCATTATGCTCGTAATACTGATCGATCAGATTATCGAACTTTTCTCGCATCTCTGACGGTACAAATTTTTCAGAAAATTGTCTCAACGCGGCTGTTGATGATTCTAATTCAAATCTGGCCGCATGGGAAGATAATTGTTCGAATCCGGGGTTCTCTTCTTTCAAGTTACCACAGACACTGTTCATACCGTAAGTGATCCCGGCAAGAAGTTTGTCAACCCGCAAAGTCTCGTCATCGCTCAACTCATCATAAAAACCCATTTCCGATAACTCTCCGCTGATAATGGAAAACTGCGTTCCCACCCGGTCAAATGCATTCTCTGGGTTTAATAAGGAACTATATTCCTGACGTATGCGCTCCTCTTCGATTCTCTGTGCTTCCTTTCGTTCCCGGATGCCGTCCATATATTCCACAGCCTCCGGCGACATGGTTACCTTGACGCCTTTCAGCTTTTCCCTTAAAGCTTCTGCGGCAGCATCTGCAGCCTGTCGCTGTTCGGGTGTCGAAACATCAGAAAAAACCTGCCGGCTCTCCTGTAGCATCCGCTGATCATAGGCCCCGCCTGCGATTGCTATATTATAATCAATTTTAAATCCCATATAACCACCACCCTTACATGAATGTGTATACATTATATATCGGACTGTTTGATTACTATAATAAGCAATATGTCAAAGCTTCTTCTTATCACTCACACTAATCTCTTCCCCCATCTGCACCTCTATCACCTGCAGCAGGGTATCGGCTATGATCGTATGCGGCGTCCCCGCCGGCATTGTGACCACATCTCCGGCTGCAACTTTGCGTTCTACGTCATTCACAATTGTGCGTCCCTCTCCAGAAATCACCGTCCACACTTCGTCCCGACGTTCATGGCTGTGATAATTCATTCTATGTCCCGGATTGAGTGTGACTTTAATAGTCATGCTGGTATCTTCTATATCTATCACGCGAAAGCTGCCCCAGGACTTCTCGGCAAACATAATCTGCTGGTCTATCTCATCCACATAAGGCTTGATATAACTGGATTGCGTCTTATCCGATACCAAAATCCCTTCCGGACTCGCGGACACCACCACATCTTTTAATCCCATGCAGAGTACCGGCACGTCCAGTTCATTTACCACATGGACATTATCACAGGTGTCGTTCAGGATTGCTTTGCCTATGGCCTCACTCTCCATTGCTTCTGTCAATGTGTTCCATGTGCCCATGTCTTTCCACATGCCACCGAAACGCATCACCTCGATCATGTTTTCATGTTCCACCACGGCATAGTCAAAGCTGATCTTCGTGAGGGTTTCATATTTTGCATAAAGATCCTGGTAGTCTGTAAAATCAATCAACTCATGGGCCCGCTGTAAGACATAGCCTAGCCGGAAGGCAAAGACGCCGCCGTTCCACAAAGCGCCCCTCATGATATATTCCTTGGCCGTCTCCTCGTCCGGTTTTTCCTTGAACACAGATACCCTGCTGACATCTTCTTTATTCTCTGGAATGATATAACCGTACTTAGCGCTGGGATAGGTGGGCTCTATGCCCATAAGCACGAGATTGGCCTCGCTGGCCGCCGCCCGGTCGCTGAGTTTATAAAGCGCCTCAAAATAATCCTGTTCCACATAGGGATCTACAGGGCACACTACCACAGGCTCTTTTTCGGCCACACCTTTAATATCATGCAGATAGGCCGCCGCCAGCGCGATTGCCGGAAATGTATCCCTGCGGCAGGGTTCCACACTGATTCCCACATTTACTCCCAGCTGGTTATGAATGGCCGATACCTGGGATTTCGAGGTTGCAATCGTCACTTCCGCTTTCTCATCCACCGAGAAAATCTGTCGGTACACGCGCTGTACCATGGACTCATAGTTTCCCTCCGCCGTCTTAAATATCTTGATAAACTGTTTGGACCTTGTATCGTTGGATAACGGCCACAATCGTTTGCCGGAACCGCCGGACAACAGTACTATATTCATGGTATTCTCCATTCCGGAGCAGTTACAAACAAACCGCGCTCCCTCTATAATCCTCTATTTCGCCATTTTCTGGATTTCCTGTATTGCCCTCTGCAGCTGATTGTCTATGTCTTCCTCATAATAGGCGTCGCTGTCAAACTCACAGACAATATCCGGCTCTATGCCCACACCATGGATATTATTACCATTAGGCGTATAGTAGGCGCTGATCGTCAACTTCAACGCCGTGCCATCACTCAGCGGCATAACGCGCTGTACAATTCCCTTACCAAAAGTTGTCGTACCAATCAGCGTTCCCTTTCCATAATCCTTAATGGCTCCCGCCAGAATCTCAGATGCGCTGGCTGAATTCCCATTCACCAGCACCACCAAAGGCAGGTTCAATTCGTGCTGTCCGTCACAGGTATACTCGTCACGCTCTCCGTATTTATCTTCCGTATAGACGATCAAACCTTTCGGCAGGATCATCCTTGCAATATCCACCACCACAGGCAGGCTTCCGCCGGGATTGCTGCGCAGGTCCAAAATAAGCCCCTTGGCCTTGGAACCCTTAATCACTGCCAACGCCTCCGTGAATTGGTCTGTCGTCACATCGTCAAACTCTGTGATCTGAATATATCCTATCCCATTATCATACATTTCATAATTGACGGTTGGACTCTCTATCTTACGTCTTTCCACATCAATCTCCAGATAATCTGTCTCACCCTCCCGGTAGATTGTCAGATGGACTATTGTGCCTTCCTCACCTTTCACGCGAGCCACGATTTCTGAAAGATCAAGCCCTTGGGAACTCTCGCCGTCGATTAAATAGATTAAGTCGTTCTCTCGGAGTCCTGCTTCTTCCGCCGGTGTATTGGCTATCACACCGTTGATTTTACCAAGCCCCGTTGTCGGATCCAGACTGATATAAGCGCCGATACCATAATAAATGCCTTCCGTCTCCTGCATTAGTTCATTCCATTCCTCTTCCGTGTAATAGACAGAATAGGGATCTCCTAATGCATCCACCATACCGGCATACATGCCCTCAATCATCAAATCCGTGTCAATATCTTCATCCTTATAATAATACTCATCAATGACCTCTTCTATGGTGGTCAGTTTCTTCTCCGTATCTTCATTCAGGACGCTCTCTGCACCCCCTGAACCGCCATTCACCTGCCTGGCATCATTTTCTTTGACCAGATCATATATCTTGACGCCTGCGGCTGCGATGCCGCCGACTAACATTGTCATAATCACACCGAGAAGAAGGCCTAACAGAAATGAGCCGCCGCCTTGATTCCCATGACGGGGTGGCTGCGGCTGCATCGGCGTAAACGGCTGCTGCGGCTGACTGTAATAAGGATTCTGCCTGCCGTAGCCGTTATTATGATAATCATGATTATAGTAATTGTTATCTCCGCCTTGATTCACAACAATTCATCTCCTATATCTTATTTTAAATAATTCCAAGGACTCACATAATTACCGTTCAGACGAACGCTGAAGTGCAGGTGATTACCGGTAGAGCGCCCGGTACTCCCCACCGCCGCAATCGTCTCTCCCTTGGATACAGACTGCCCTTTGGACACATACAACGCGGAACAATGCATGTAAATCGTATACAGACCGCTGCCGTGATTGATCATAATATAATTACCCATACTGCTGCTGTAAGCCGCAGCCGCCACGTCACCGTCATAGGCCGCCAAAATGGGCGTGCCGCCGGGCGCTGCCATATCCAGTCCATTATGAAACTTCTCAATTCCCAGGATCGGATGTATCCGGCTGCCATACTCGTCAGAAATTCTCTTATAGCCCGGGCAGGGCCATGCAAACATGCCGCCGTTATAGACACGGGCATTTTCCGCCGCCAGTCTCGCCCTCTCCTCGGCAATCGCTTTCTCCAAAGCCGCGATCTCCTGATTTTCCTGCTCAATCATGGCTTCATATTCTTTGATGGCTGCCTCTTTATTGGTAATATCCGCGGAGACAGAGACAATCTGCGCTTCCTTTTCCGCAAGAAGGCTGTTAACATTAGCCTCCTCCTGCTTGACTGCCTCCCTAGCCTCGTTCAGGACCTCATGCTCCGCTTCCAGTTCTTGCTTACACAGTTCCACATACTCCCTGGTCTCCACATACTCATCCAGCTTTTTGCGGTCATACCGGGACAGCGCCTCGATGTAATCGGCCCTGTTGGCCATATCCGCGAAACTCTCCTCCGCCAGAAGCATTTCCAGATAAAAGGAATCCCCCCGCTCATACATGAACTGAATACGCTTTTTCATCGCTGCGTACTGCTCCTCCTGCTGTTCGATTGCAGCTTCCAGTTCTTTGCCGGTCTCCTCAATCTGTTCTTCTTTTTCGGTGATCATTGTATTATATTGCTCTATCTTTTCCTGTATGCCGATCAACTCTGCATCCAGCTGCGTCACATAGTCTGACAAATCGCTTTTTGATTGTTCCAGCTGTTTCTTAAGATTCTCTACATCCGTCTTATTCGATTTTAGTCCGGAAACTTCCTCTTTCGCCTTCTTGATCTGCGCTTCTTTCTCCCGGATACTGTCATTGGTCAGAGCCGCCTGCACCGGTGAGATACAGGTAAACGCAACCGCCAGACAGAGCGTCAGACATATCAATCTTTTCCCATATTTCAACATGCTAACCCTCACTATACTCTAAGGTGCTTTCTCACTGTCGTAAAACTGCCCAAAAAGCCGATGCCCACGCCCAAACCTAAAGAAACCGGAACCAGCACATGGAACACTTCCTCTACGGTCACAAAACTCAAAAGTGAGGACAACATGGAGAACCTCTCCATCACATAGGAAAGCACCATATTGTACAAAGCATAAATAAATCCAAGCGGAATTGCCGCACCGATCAGTCCAATCAGCATACCTTCCACCACAAAGGGAGACCTGACAAAAAAGTCCGTGGCCCCAATATATTTCATAATATTAATTTCTTCCTTACGCACAGAGATACCTATGGTAACCGTATTGCTGATCAGGAAGATGGACACCGCCAACAGGATCGCAATAATGCCCACCGACACATACGCAATCAAGGCATTCACGCCTGTCAGTGTCGTCGCCGCCAATTCCGAGCGGTTGACCTGACGCACACCGTCCACGGATTCCAGGTAAGTTACCAGCGCCGACTGCATGGACACATCATTTAAGTAGACTTGATAATTGGCGGAATTTTCCAGAGGATTCTCCGTAAATCCATCACCGTATTCTCCCAGATATTCCGCTTTAAATCCTTCCCATGCCTCCTCAGCTGATACAAAATTAATGTCGGAAACTTCTGGTCTCTTGGCAATCATATCGCCAATCTGCTGTATTCTGATATCCTCAAGTCCCTCGTCAAAAAATACCCAAACGGACACGCCTTCCTCAGCCGTCCTGACAATGTGCTCAAAGTTTGTCACAATCGCATAGAAAAGGCCGAACAAAAACAGACAGGCGCCAATCGTCGCAATGGATGCGAGCGTAAAGAGCTTGTTCCTAAAAAGATTGCGGAAGCCCTGTCTGAGCGTATAGAAAAATGAACTAATCCTCATCGATATATCCTCCCTTTTCCTCGTCGCTGACAATAACGCCGCGCTTTAAGGTGACCACCCGCTTCTGCATGGCATTGACGATCTCCCTGTTGTGCGTCACAACAATGACCGTGGTGCCGTTTTCATTGATCTGTTCAAGAAGCTTCATGATCTCCCAGGAGTTCTTCGGATCCAGGTTACCGGTAGGCTCATCCGCCAGAAGGATTGTGGGCTGATTGATCAACGCCCTGGCAAGCGCCACCCTCTGCTGTTCGCCACCGGAAAGCTGTTTGGGCTTCGCCTTATATTTGCCAGCCAGTCCTACGATGGCCAGGATACTGGGGACATTCTTCTTAATCTCTTTATTGGATTTCTGGATAATCCTCTGGGCAAAAGCCACATTATCATAGACATTCCTATCCTTCAAGAGACGGAAATCTTGGAACACAATCCCCAGATTTCTTCTAAATTTCGGAATCTTGCGATGCTTGATTTTGGAAAGGTCATATCCCATCACATTGATATATCCGCTTGTGATCGTAAGTTCACGAAGCAAAAGCTTGATCAGTGTCGATTTACCGGAGCCGCTGTCGCCCACGATAAAGACAAACTCACCCCTGCTGATATGTAAATTCACGTCCTTAAGCGCCGGCGCACCTGTGGAATATGCCTTACAGACATTCGTCAGTGTAATAATCTCCTTGTCTGCCGCTGTACTTTTCTTTTTTTTCTTTGCTGCCACGTTTTCACCACCTGTATATTCTTCTGATTTTAAAATTCGTAACTCTCCATGTACTTCATGTACTTGACCACCATGAGGGCAATCTTAAATGTAATAGCGTCCTCGAACACCCGCAGGTCAAGTCCCGTACTCTTCTGCAGTTTATCGAGACGATAGACCAAAGTATTCCTGTGAATAAAGAGCTGCCGGGAAGTTTCCGACACATTCAATGAATTTTCAAAGAACTTATTGATAGTCGTCAATGTTTCCTCATCAAACTCATCCGGACTCCTGCCGTCAAAAATCTCTTTGATAAACATCTTGCACAAAGGAATCGGCAATTGATAAATCAGACGGCCGATACCCAGTTCACTGTAGGCAATGATATCCCTCTCATCAAAGAAAATCTTACCCACGTCAAGAGCCATTTTGGCTTCCTTATAGGAACGGCTCACCTCTTTGAGTTCTCCCACCACTGTACCATAAGCGATCCTGACGTTCTTATAATTCTCCTTACGCAAATATCCCGCCACGCCTGCTGCACTCCGGTCAATATCCTTTACGCTGTCGCCGTCCGAAAGATCTTTGACTACAATGACGTTATTCTCATCCACCGCAGTAATAAAATCTTTACTGCCTGTCCCAAAGTACGTGCGCATGGTCTCAAGCACGTTGCTGTCCTTGGTGTTGTCCGTCTCAATGATCAGCACCACGCGCCTGACATCTGTCTGGATGTGCAGTTTTTTGGCACGGCTATAGATATCCACCAGAAGCAGATTATCCAGAAGCAGGTTTTTAATAAAATTATCTTTATCAAACCGCTCCTTGTAAGCTACCAGAAGGTTCTGAATCTGGAAAGCCACCATCTTGCCTATCATATACACATCTTCACCCACACCACTGGAGACCAGAATATACTCCAGCTGCTGTTCATCAAAAATCTTATAATACTGATACCCTTGAATCTCCTGCGAATCTGCCGGAGATTTAGCAAACTCCGCCGCCGGCTTTCCGCATCTCTCCATCCCATCTGCTGTCATGGCTACAGGCTTTCCGTCCACATCCATCACGCACAACTCCACTCTTGTAATTGCCTTCAATCCCTCAATCGTGTTCTGTAAAATTTGATTTGAAATCATACCCCACCTCTTATCCTTTTATAGCAATTTATACAAAGTATCCACCCTTCTTTTTATAGCCAAACACAAAATACAAGTATTATTTTAATCTATATCTACAAAAAAATCTACCTTTAATCATGTTTTTTTTGTGAATTTTTTAATGAAATGCTTAAATTTACCCAATTTGAACCTTTAGACATTTTACACAAAAGTAATTTGCTGCGCAAATAACTTTGCGAGGACCGCTTGGGTTACTTTTTACACCCACACCAATGTATTAGCCTGAGCAGATAGAAAATTCTTAAGGAAACCCTAGAACAGCGCCAGCACTTAGCGAGGTTTCTCACGAGCTTAGTGTCTGTTGCGCTGTGAAAGGAGCGAAAGTGCGTTGACGAAGAATTTTCTATCTGTTCAGGCATCGCTTCTGGTTAACGTGTAAAAAGCAACCTGCTTTGCGGCCTCGAATACCCGGAAAGTTCTGCTTTTTGCATATCTGTACAGCCAAAAAATAATGTGATATACTATACACGGCAATAGTTTGCAGAAAAGCGAGGTGATCTTATGGATATTGCGAGATTGTCTATGGCTATGTCCACCGCGGAAACGAGCAGCGCTTACGGCGTTGCCATGTTGAGCAAATCCTTGGATCAAGCTTCCTCCACAGGAGCACAGATCGTAGGAATGATGGACGCCGCAGCTATGGAGTTGTCCGTCAACCCCCATATCGGGGCCAACTTCGATATGACGGTATAACAGGATAACGCAAAGAGGAACCGGTGCCACCGGTTCCTTTTTGCGTTATCCAATAATAAATTCTATACTGATAATACCCAGACATAACATAATTCCCACAATGAGAGGAATGCTGATTAAATATTCTTCCTGTTCCTCTTTCCGGGTACGGAGATTCCTAATTATTTCCACCCGGTTTTCATTCTTGGCCATCCAAGCCAACACACAGATGGCCATAGGCGTTGTCACCGCTGCAATCACCAAATAAACACTCATGGCCGCCATCAATTCCACGTTGCTGATTTCCGTCTGGGGCATGCTCCCACCGTAGAACGTGTCAACCAGCCAGCCGGAAAAGAACATCAGGCAGACCTGCAGGGAATTAAAAATCATATGGCAGAACACGGAAGCCCAGAGACTGCCTGTGACTTCCACCAACATAGCCAGCAATACACCAATAGCAAAAGCATAGAGCGCCTGATTAAAATTCATATGCATAAGACCAAACGCCAGGGCGGATAACAGGACCGCCCCAATAATCTTACCCGTTCTCTTATACCCGCTGTACAAAATACCCCGGAATACAAACTCCTCACAGAATGGCCCATAAACGCCAATCAAGAACCATATAACCCCAAAAGGCACTCCCACGATATCATCCTGCATAGCCGCAATCGTATTGTCCGTAAAAAACAAAGACAGAGCGTTTAACACCGTCACAAGCGGCATGACCAGCAATGTAAACAGGACGATCATAAAACAGGTAGATATCCGTATCTTATGAAATCCCAGCGCCTCATTGAACCGCCTTTCCATTGGCAGCAAAAACAAAAATGCTGGCACAATGATGATCGCCTGACTCATCAATAAATTTGTAATTATGCCAAAATTGATTCTGTCTCCCGCCCAATTAAGCAGCATCACCACCGCTATATGCACCAGTATAATGACCAGAAACAACCAGTTTACCTTCTTACTTTTCATCTTTCTCCTCTAACTCTCCGCAGATTCATTTCTCCGGATCGCTCTCTCTGTTATCGTAATCCTACCGGCTTTTAACAAATGTCCTACAGCCCGCTTGAACTCGTTCTTACTCATCTGCGTCTCCCGGCGGATCACCTCTGGCGACGCCTTATCGGTGAAGGGGAGCACCCCGTCAAAACTGTCGATGATCTCCAGAATCCGTTCTGCATCCTGACCAATCTGCAGGTAAGCTTTCTCCCGGATACTGAGATTGAGTTTGCCATCCTCCTTTACCTCCGTAACGCGTGCATTAACAGTATCGCCCACTTCCACTGCCCCGTACAACTCCCGCTTGGGAATCAATGCCGAGTATCTGTCATCTACCGCCACAAAGGCGCCAAAATTCTGACTGATCTCATAGACAGTACCCGTCACCCGATCGTCTTTTTCATAAGGACTGTCCATGCTCAGATACGGATATACGTTCATGGTAGCGCAGAGCCTGTTGCTCTTGTCGATATAAAGCGCCGCCAGACATTCTTCTCCCGCCGAGACTTTTTTGGTCTGTTCCTTAAAAGGAAGAAGTAAATCCTTCTCAAGTCCCCAGTCAAGAAATGCGCCAATCTTACCCACCTGCGCCACTTTAAGCCTGGCCACACCGCCAAGCGTAAGTCTGGGCATATTGGTGGTAGCAATCAGCCTATCCTTGGAATCCCGATAGACAAAGACCTCCACCTTATCTCCCGTCTGCACATCCTCCGGTACCTGTTTTCTGGGAAGAAGCACTTTATCTTCCCTGTTGTCGCCATCTCCCAGATAAACACCAAATTCCACTTTTTTAACAACCTGTAATGTCTGTATTTCTCCTAATCGAATCATAGTACTCCTCATTCCCTCAACGTCTACATCCTGCCCTGGTCAGACGCTGTACTGCCGCCGACCATTCGGCCCTTATCCTGCTATCTCCACAATACAGTATGGTTTGCCATCCTCTTTGTTTAGGGATACCACATACTTGCCATCCCTATCGCACACCACCGGATATATCATATCCCCCAGTACCGCCTGAATCTTGTATTCCACGCGAAGCTGCCTGACCTCAAATTTCTCCGGCACATAATCCATCGCCATCCGCACGAACTGACCATTATTCACATGATGATTGGTATCCAGATGATGTGGCTTGACCGTAAAGGGTTCCTCCCCCTTACCATCCGCTGGCACAGCAATCTTGCGCGGCGCATAGTCCATCGGATACTTTTCTTCCAACACGTAGCCCGCTAACATTTTTTCATTTGGTTTGGTAGGCATCATCTTATCCGTATCCATCAGACTCCAGATAGAATTCGCATAGGCCAACACTTCACCGTCTGCCGTCTTCATCTCAAAATTACGACTCCCCACAAAACCACGGAACTCATAAGGCGCCGTCCCGATCACAATCTTCTCGCTCACCTTCGGATATCTATTGACACAAATCTGCCATGCAGACAAAAGCCAAACCTGGTGAATCTGTTTGAAATATTCCACGCCCAGCCCTATGTCTTCCGAATGAAAAGTGGAACAGTCCTGAAAATAATCCAAAAGCGACTGTAACGTCAGCTTTCCATCCTCTCCCACTTCACTATACCGCACCCTGCTCTCAAATGTATACACTTATTTTCCCTCTTTCAATAACTTTAATAAATCCGGAAAAATTCCGATGCTCCGTCTAAGTATCCCCTTCATATGCGCAATGGCAATCCCGTAATTCGTAATGGGTACTCCTTCCTCTAAGGCACAATGCATACGCCATCGTACTTCCCGCTCATTGAGCATACAGCCTCCGCAGTGGATGACAAGCGCATAGGGCGACAGGTCTTCCGGGAACCCCATACCCGAAGAAGTCTCAATGATCAGTTCCTTACCCGTATATTTTTTCAAAAAACGGGGAATCTTCACCGTGCCGATATCATCACACTGCCTATGATGGGTGCAGCCCTCCGCAATCAAAATCCTGTCTCCACTTTGTAATCTGTCTATGGCAGTCACACCCTGCACCGCCGTAGACAGCAGTCCCTTGTAACGCGCCATGAGGATGGAAAAAGATGTGAGCGGGACCTCCAAAGGCACCACCCCCGCCACCTCCTCAAAAACCTGGCTGTCCGTAATGACCATATCCGGTGTGCGCCCCAATTTCTGCAAAATATCTGCCAGTTCACGCTCCCGCACCACCAAAGATGAGGCTCCGGCCTCCAAAATATCCCTGATGGTCTGCTGCTGGGGCAAAATTAACCTGCCCTTAGGCGCCGCCGAATCAATGGGCACCACCAGGACGATCATATCCAACGGCTTTATCAGATCCGCCACCAACCTACGGGACTTGTCCTCCGCAGCAGACAAGACGGCAATCCTTTCTTTCAATTCCTGAATCTTTTCTCCCTGGGAAGCACTCACATAAACCGGATCCCACCCCTCACGGAAGGACTCGTCCGGCGGTTCTATCTTCCGCCCTGCCTCCCCCATGAGATCGCTCTTATTGACAGCCACAAGATAGGGTATCTCTTTCTCCCGAAACAATTCCAGCAGCTGCCTGTCACAGGGACAAACACCTTCTGACGCATCCACCACCAATACCGCCACATCCGTCTTGTGAAGTATCTGCCTGGTCTTCTGTACCCGAAGTTCTCCCAGACTGCCCTCATCGTCAAACCCAGGCGTGTCAATAATCATTACCGGCCCCATAGGCAAAAGTTCCATGGCCTTATATACCGGATCGGTAGTCGTCCCCCTGACATCAGATACCACGGAAAGTTCCTGTCCCGTAACCCGGTTCACCAAGCTGGACTTTCCCACGTTCCTTCTGCCAAAAAATCCAATATGCACCCGTTCCCCCGATGGCGTATCGTTCATTCCCATATCTGACCAGCCTCTCTTATCTCTGACTCAAGCTGTTAAGTCTGCGTATATTTTAGCACATCCTGCCAATATTAGCATCCATATGCCCATAATAATATTCGTGCATCCTTTTGTAATAAAATCCCTAAAACCGAAAATCCCTAACCCCCTCCGCGATCTGCGCAAGATGCTCCTGTGCAACTCTCCGCACCTGCTCCTTGGGAATATTAGAAAGTTCCGCCCGAATCAACGCCTCCCCGATTGCTTTTGTCTCCTCTGACGCATAGTCCATCAGATACTCTTTCAAAGTCATCAGCGCATTGGGATGACAGCAATTCTGAATCTGTCCGGTCTTACACAGGCTCATAAAACGGTCTCCTGTCCTGCCCTCCCTATAACATGCCGTGCAAAAAGAAGGAATATATCCCAACTCCATCAGCCATTTGATCACTTCGTCCAGCGTTCTCTGATCCGATACGTCAAACTGTTCCGTGTCCGTAGGTCTCTCCTCCTCGGTATAGCCGCCCACAGAAGTCCTGGAAGCGCCAGAAATCTGCGATACCCCAAGACGAATCACTTTTTCCCGTACCGCCTGGCTTTCCCTGGTAGAAATGATCATTCCTGTATAAGGCACTGCGATCCGAATCAGGGCGCAAAGTTTGGCAAAAATCTCATCGCTGATCCCATTGTCAAACGCAGACGGATCAATATCATCCGCATGTTTGATCCGCGGCACGCTGATGGTATGTGGTCCTACGCCGTGTACAGCCTCCAAATGCTCCGCATGCATGAGAAGACCGGCAAATTCATACTTGTATAACTCCAAGCCGAACAAAACGCCCAGTCCCACATCGTCAATGCCGCCCTCCATAGCACGGTCCATGGCTTCCGTGTGATAATTGTAATCATGTTTGGGACCTGTAGGATGCAGCTTTAAATAACTCTCCTTATGATAGGTCTCTTGAAATAGGATGTAAGTGCCAATCCCAGCATCCTTTAACATACGGTACTCCTCCACCGTAGTGGCCGCAATATTCACATTCACCCGGCGGATTGCTCCGTTTTTATGCTGAATGGAGTAAATTGTCTTGATACATTCCAAAATGTATTCAATGGGATTGTTCTGTGAATCCTCCCCCGCCTCGATAGCGAGACGCTTATGCCCCATATCCTGCAGGGCGATCACTTCCTGCCGGACTTCCTCCTGTGTCAGTTTCTTGCGCGGTATGTTCTTATTCTTCATATGATAGGGGCAGTATACACAGCCATTGATGCAATAGTTGGATAAATACAGGGGCGCAAAAATCACAATCCGGTTGCCGTAGTAAGCCAGTTTGATTTCCTCCGCCAGCGCATAAATCTGCGCAAGGATTTCAGAATCTTCACAAGCTAAAAGCACGGAAGCTTCCCTGTGCGTCAGTCCGGCGCAGATTGTGGAACTGCCCTCCCGGCGGGGTTTTGCTTTCTCAAGAATCTGTGCAATCAATTCTTTGTTATTCTTGTTCTCCTCCGCATAAGCGAGCGTCGTCAAAATTTCTTCATGATTAATGAAATCATCTGCGCATAAAGATTTTGGATCATACATAATTGTTATACCTTCTTTCTATAGTCTTTCACTTACATATCCCTGACAGGACATCCGTCTTCACACGACTGTCCCCCTTATCCACCACTACTCGATACCCGATGCACGCTACACGCTGCTTCAAATCATCAAGCCCTTCCGCAGCCTCATCCCCCGTACATCTTTTATGGTCATACAAGCTGTACTGCCCACGCACAGCCGGCGGAGAAAGATTCGGCATAACTACATTGGCTCCCGCTTTCAGCCCCAGTTCCCTGCCCTCTGGATGAATCGTCCCAAGCGCCGTAGTCGCCGGAATCAAAGTCTCTGGTAAAACCAGCCTTGTGAGAGCTATCATAGTGAGCGTCTGCGCCAGACTTCCCTGGGCATATTCCCGAAGAGGCGTATCATGGTGCGGAATAAACGGCCCGATACCCACCATATGCGGCTGGAACTCCTGCAAAAACCGCATGTCGGCAATCAATTCCTCCGTGCTCTGAAAAGGAGAACCAACCATGAATCCACAGCCTGTCTGATATCCGATCTGCTTTAAGTCCCGCAGACACTGCATCCTATGTTCATAAGTTATTTCCGACGGATGCAGTTTTTGATAATGCTCTTTTGAGGCTGTCTCATGCCGGAGCAGATACCGGTCCGCTCCCGCCCTATGCCAGACCACGTAATCAGCCCGTTCCCGTTCTCCCAGAGAGAGCGTCACCGCACAATCGGGATATTTCTCTTTAATACTATGAACAATCCCTGCCACCCGCTCCGTGGTAAAATAAGCGTCCTCCCCGCCCTGCAGGACAAAGGTGCGAAATCCCAGACCATATCCCTGTTCACAACATGTCAATATATCCTCTTTGGACAGGCGATAACGCTGCGCATGGGAATTGCTGCGCCGGATGCCACAGTAGAGGCAGTTGTTTTTACAATAACTGGATATCTCAATCAATCCTCTGATATAGACATCTGTTCCGTAATGTTTCCGGCGCACTTCATCCGCCTTTGCATAGAGCAGGCTCCTGTCATATTCCCCTGCAATCAGGAACCGCCACTCCTGCTCCGCGGGATAATACCCCTCCGCCAGTTTATCTAGCAATCCACTTATTTTCTCGCTATCTGACAAACCAAAATCTACCAATCCCATCATCACGTTAACCTTCATGTCACAGCTTTGCTGTGACTCAAATCGGCACAATCCTTTAACACTCGCGTCCTCACTCCTCATCCGGCCACTCACTGACCACACTGGAAAAAGCTATTTTGCTGTTGACGCCTGGCACCTTGCCAATCTTGCCGGACAGGGCGTTGATCACATCCTGTGGCGCGTCGATCGCCACACTGATAATGTGAATCCCACACTTTCGATAAGGCAGGCCCATCCTGCCAATGATGTATTCCCCATATTCATGGAGCAGGGCATTTAATTTCTCCACAGAGGATGTGTCCTCCACAATAATACTTAAGGTCGCCACCCTAGTCTGCATTTATCCACCGCCTTTCCTCCTACTGCACTTTTCTCACTTAACAATGAATGTTCGGCTTCGTCAGACATTCTTTTATCAAAATAAAAAGGCCGTATCCCCCTATTGAAAGATACAGCCGGTGATTTCTCTGGCAGCAAAAATACTGCCAAAGCCCCTATGTTTCATGATTCCAAGTAACTCCTGCCGCTCTTTCATCTCAAACCCTGTTTTTGATGTCAGATGCAATCCTACTTTATTTTATCCGAATTTTGTCCGAAATAAGATACAATATTTCTTTATGATATATTAGGAGTGTAGCATACGGAAGTTCCTTTGACAAGATATTTGTTAATCTCCGTTAATCCGTTTCTTTTCACGCGTTAATCCTACGGATCACACAACAGGGATTGCCCACTGCCAGAGAATTTTCCGGAATATCTTTCGTGACAACACTTCCGGCCCCTATCACGGAACCGTCTCCAATCGTTACGCCTGGAAGAACAATGACACCTCCGCCCAGCCAGCAGCCATTGCCAATCGTAATCGGTAATGCATACGTGTGAAAGATTGGCGCCTCCGCCTCCAAATCGGTATCCGGAATGTATCTTTCGGACAGTTCAACCGGATGCGTAGCCGTATATAGCTGTACGTTTGAAGCAATCAGCACATTATCGCCAATGGTAATTTTGTTGCAGTCCACGAAGGTGCAGTTCATATTCACAGAAACATTATTTCCGATATAAATATTTCTGCCATAATCACAGATAAATGGCGTACCCACAGATACCTTTTTCCCCACTGCTCCAAACAATTCTTTTAAGATACTTTTTTTCTCTTTCTTCTGCTCATATGCCAAAGCATTATATTCTTTCAACAGTTTTCTTGCATGGCCTTTAAATTCCAGGAAGACCTGATCATGGCAGTCATAGCATTCTCCCGCCAGGCACTTTTCCAATTCTGTCATAGTATCACCTCCAAGTCTATTATAGAAAACAACCTGTTACAAAACAAGTAACAGGCTGTTTTCCTTATATTCTTTGTCCAGTGATTCAATCATAAAAATGACCGGAACCTGTGTCGTTCCATTATATCCTTCGTTAATGCGTCGTCATATGAGAGCATACCGTAATTCTCTCTTACTGTGGCTGTTTCCCAATATAAGCCAGGATACCGCCGTCCACATACAATACGTGACCGTTCACAAAATCCGATGCCTCGGATGCCAGGAACACGGCCGGCCCCTGCAGATCCTCCGTCACACCCCAACGTGCCGCCGGTGTCTTGGCGATAATAAACTGGTCAAACGGATGTCTTGATCCATCCGGCTGAATCTCCCTTAAAGGCGCCGTCTGCGGCGTTGCAATATAGCCGGGGCCGATACCGTTACACTGAATGTTAAACTCGCCGTACTCTGACGCGATGTTTCTGGTCAACATCTTAAGGCCGCCCTTTGCCGCCGCATAAGCGGAAACAGTCTCGCGTCCCAGTTCGCTCATCATGGAACAGATGTTGATGATCTTTCCATGTCCTTTCTTGATCATGCTCGGAATGACCGCCTTCGATACAATAAAAGGAGCGTTTAAATCCACGTCGATAACCTGACGGAACTCCTCGGCGGTCATATCACACATGGGGATGCGCTTAATGATACCCGCATTGTTTACGAGGATATCAATCACACCCACTTCTTTCTCAATCTTAGCCACCAGTTCCTGTACTTGTGTTTCGTCCGTCACATCGCATACATAGCCATGTGCTTTAATCCCTTTTTCCTCATAAGCCGCAAGTCCCTTGTCCACCAGTTCCTGCTTGATATCGTTAAAGACAATCGTTGCTCCCGCCTCCGCGTATGCGGATGCAATCGCGAAACCAATCCCGTAGGATGCCCCTGTCACTAATGCTATTTTCCCTTCCAAGGAAAATTTCTTCATGAAATCACTCATTGCCCTTCCCTCCGTTTTATATTAAAAATCCCTTACCACAATATTTGTCGCAATTTAGCGCAAATCTTTCATCGCCACATCGTCCATATCATTAAACGCCTGGTTCTCGCCTACCATGCCCCAGATAAAGGTATAGGCCCTGGTGCCGCAGCCCGCATGAATGGACCAGCTCGGCGAAATAACTGCCTCCTCATTTCTCATCACAATATGTCTCGTCTCATCGGGCTCACCCATATAGTGCATCACAATAGCATCCTCCGGCATCTCAAAATAGAGATATACCTCCATTCGTCTGTCGTGTGTATGACAGGGCATGGTATTCCACACACTGCCGGGCGCCAGCTTGGTCATACCCATCACAAGCTGACAACTTTCTACCTGTCCGGGAAGAATATATTTGCAAATTACTCTGTGGTTTGACTCTTCCAGGGAACCCAGTTCCACCTTGTTCTCATCCTTTACGATCACCACGCCTTCTTCCGGCGTCCCTTCCGGTTTGATCAAAACGGTGGGATATGTTTTATGCGCGGGCGCGCTGTTTAAATAAAATTTGGCAGGCTCTTTCGCATCGGCGCTCTCAAAAGTAATATCTTTGGAACCCATACCGATGTACATAGCCTCCTTATAGCCTACATCATATTTCTTCCCATCAATGGTAATGCTGCCGGTGCCGCCTACATTGATAACACCCATCTCTCTTCTCTGCAGGAAGTACTCTGCGCGCAGTTCATCTCCAGCCGTAAGCGCCAGCGGTTCCACAGGCACCGCCGCTCCCGTAATGATCCTGTCAACGTGACTGTATACCAGCTTAATCTGGCCAGGCTGGAATAAATCCTGAATCAGAAATTCCTCCCGCAGTCTCTCTGTCGTATAATGCTTCATATCTTTTGGTGAAGCCGCTGTTCTCAGTTCCATTTCCTCATCCATCCTTTCTGTTTTGGCTGTAAATTTCTCCGTTATTGAGCATGTTCTAGCTGTACTCTTGTGCTGCAACCAAAATATACCCTTTATGATATTCTTATTATACAGGAGCAAATCGTCCATGTCTTTTCAAATATTTCTTTAAATATTGAAAATATTGAACATTTCATTTATAATTCATACTAATCATCTGTAACCAACGTTCCAGAAAGGAAACATGGAAAAATGAACGAGTTATATTCCTGCCGAGAGGCAATCGAACAGTGCTCCACTACCCATACCTTTGCCATCGCACACCTGTATAAAGAAGAAAAGACCATGGATATGCATATCCATGATTGTTACGAAATCTATTATTCCGTGTCCGGTGGGAAGCAGTTCTTGATCGACAATAAATTGTATGACATCGAGCCAGGCAATCTGTTCATCATCAACCAATACGAAAGCCATAAGATTACACAGGCCGACAAGATGACACATGAACGTATCGTCCTGTCCATTCACCCGGAATACCCGAAACGCCTCTCTTCCACCGGAACAAACCTGGATGCTTGTTTCACTGCAAGACCGGAGACTTTCTGCCATAGAATCGCTTTCAACAAAGAACAGCAGAAACGTTTCCTGTACTATATCAATAAAATCACAGGCGCAGAAGGTTACGCCTGTGACATTTATGAACAAACTGCTTTTATGGAACTGTTGGTGTTAGTCAACCGGCTTGCCCTGGCCTGTCAGATACCGGAAACACCTGTTAACTGTATTCACAATCAGCAGGTCGATGACATCCTGGCTTACCTTAATGTGCACATTTCCTCCCCCATCACGCTGTCACAGCTTGCCGGGGAATTTTTCCTAAGCGAATCCTATCTCTGCCGTATCTTCAAGTCGGCCACAGGCACAACCATCAACAAATATATCACGGCCAGAAGAATCAGTATCGCCAAGGCGCTTCTCAGCGATGGCTGCAGTGTCATGGACGCCTATGAGAAAAGCGGCTTCACAGACTACAGCACATTCTTCAAGGCATTTACCAAAGCAATCGGCATCTCACCAAAGAAATATGCGCAGTGCAGCGTCGGCTAGCCTGCGCATATGTTCTAATACATACCACTACATACCACGAATGCCCTAATATAACGCACTCATTCTTTCCCTAAGCCTTATCATGTATCTCCCCATGCAGTTCCTGCAGCGATTTCACCTCGCTGCTCTTATGGGTTTTCAGATAATGGATACCCTCCGCAGTCACCTTCGCCGCAGCCACTGTCGTGATATAGGGCGCTTTCGCCTTGATTGCAGCTTTGCGCAGATAGCTGTCGTCATATACGCTGTCCTTGCCTACAGGTGAATTGATGATCAGGTCAAAGTCTCCATTAGTGATCATATCTCCCACATTAGGACGGCCCTCATATAGTTTCTTCGCCTTCGTGGCCGGAATCCCTGCCGCCGTAATCAGGTTATAGGTGCCTTCGGTAGCCACGATCTTAAATCCGTCCTCCGCCAGAAGTCTGGCCACCTCTACTACTTCATCCTTATCCTTTTTATTGACGGAAATCAGTACCGTACCCTCAAGGGGCAGCTTGGACTGCACCGCTTCCTGGGCTTTATAAAAGGCTTCGCCGTAGGAACGGGACAAACCCAAAACTTCACCGGTAGAACGCATCTCCGGCCCTAAGATGGGATCCACCTCCGGGAACATATTGAAGGGGAATACCGCTTCTTTAACGCCATAGTTGGGAATCACCTGCTCCTTTAATTCCCTTATGGGAGAAGGACGCCCTGTGATTTCCGAAGTGATAATATCTGTCGCCAACGGCACCATGCGGATATTGCAGACCTTGGATACCAACGGCACAGTACGGGATGCCCTGGGATTTGCTTCCAACACGAACACCTTGCCATTCTCAATCGCGTACTGCATGTTCATCAATCCCTTGACGTGCATCTCCTCCGCAATCTTTCTCGTATACTCCTTGATGGTCTCCACGCTCTCCTCCGGAATATGCACGGAAGGAATGATGCAGGCCGAATCCCCGGAATGAATACCGGCAAGTTCGATATGCTCCATCACCGCAGGTACGAAAGCATGGGCGCCGTCACTGATGGCATCCGCCTCGCACTCCAGCGCATGATTCAAAAACCGGTCGATCAGAATCGGACGATCCGGTGTCACACCCACCGCTGCGTTCATATATTCCGTCATGCTCTCATCGTCATAGACCACTTCCATGCCTCTGCCGCCCAGCACATAAGAAGGGCGCACCATCACAGGATAACCGATCTGTGCCGCGATGCCAAGGGCTTCTTCCACTGTGGTGGCCATGCCTGACTCCGGCATGGGAATATCAAGCTTCTCCATCATAGCACGGAACTGATCCCTGTCCTCCGCCAGATCGATGACAGAAGGCGATGTACCTAAGATACGCACGCCGTTCTTTTCCAGTTCGGACGCCAGGTTTAACGGCGTCTGTCCGCCAAACTGCGCAATCACGCCCAACGGTTTTTCTTTCTTATAAATACTCAATACATCCTCTAAGGTCAGCGGCTCGAAATATAATTTATCCGAAGTATCATAATCGGTAGATACTGTCTCCGGATTGCAATTCACGATAATGGTCTCAAAGCCCAGTTTCTTAAGCGCCATGGCCGCATGAACGCAGCAGTAATCAAACTCAATACCCTGTCCGATTCGGTTCGGACCGCCGCCCAGGATCATAATCTTAGGCTTATCCTCATTGACCGGATTCTTGTCCGTCGCATTATATGTGGAATAAAAATATGCACTGTTTTCCGTGCCGCTGACATGCACTCCTTCCCAGGCTTCCTCCACTCCCAGGGCAATACGCCGGTTACGGATATCCTCCTCTGGGATTTCCAGAAGCTGGCTTAAATATTTATCAGAAAAACCGTCTTTCTTGGCTGTGATGAGCATTTCATCCGGCAGCATACTGCCTTTGTGCTGCAGGATAGCTTCTTCTTCCTCCACCAGTTCCTTCATCTGCCCGATAAAGTAAGCCTTCACTTTGGTAATCTCATAAATCTCCTCCACGGTCGCACCCTTACGCAGCGCCTCATACATAAGGAAATGGCGTTCGCTGGAAGGCGTGATCAGACGGTGGAGCAGTTCTTCTTTCGATAATGTATCAAAATCCTTGGCATGTCCCAGACCATAGCGGCCTGTTTCCAGGGAGCGAATTGCTTTCTGGAAAGCTTCTTTGTAGGTCTTGCCGATACTCATGACTTCGCCCACGGCTCGCATCTGAGTCCCCAGCTTGTCCTCCACGCCCTTGAACTTTTCAAAGGCCCAGCGGGCAAACTTGATCACCACATAGTCTCCATCAGGCACATATTTATCTAGAGTTCCATATTTTCCACAGGGAATATCCTTTAGGGTAAGACCAGCCGCCAGCATGGAAGACACCAGCGCAATCGGGAATCCCGTCGCCTTGGAAGCCAGCGCAGAAGACCGGGAAGTCCGGGGATTGATCTCAATGACAATGATTCTGTCAGTTACCGGATCATGTGCAAACTGTACGTTAGTGCCGCCGATTACCTGCACCGATTCTACGATTCTGTAAGCCTGTTCCTGCAGACGTTTCTGACACTCCTCAGAGATAGTCAACATAGGCGCGGAACAGAAAGAGTCTCCTGTGTGCACGCCCAGAGGATCAATATTTTCAATGAAGCATACGGTAATGATGTTATTGTCCGCATCCCGTACTACTTCCAGTTCCAGTTCTTCCCAGCCGAGAATGGACTCCTCTACCAAAACCTGCCCCACCAGACTGGCCTGCAGCCCTCTGGCACACACAACTTTCAATTCTTCTTTATTATAGACAAGACCGCCGCCGGCGCCGCCCATAGTATAAGCGGGACGCAGAACCACCGGATAGCCCAGTTTCTCTGCAATGGAGAGTGCCTCCTCCACAGAATAAGCCACTTCACTGCGAGCCATCTCTATCCCCAGCTTATTCATGGTATTTTTAAATTCAATGCGGTCCTCCCCGCGTTCGATGGCATCCACCTGCACGCCGATGACCTTCACATGATATTTATCCAGGATACCTGCCTTATTTAATTCCGCACACAAATTAAGCCCGGACTGCCCTCCCAGATTCGGGAGCAGCGCATCGGGGCGTTCCTTTGCAATAATCTGCTCTAATCGTTCTACATTAAGCGGCTCAATATAAGTCACATCAGCTGTCTCCGGATCCGTCATGATTGTAGCCGGATTGGAATTAACGAGTACAATTTCGTACCCCAGCTTTCGAAGCGCCTTACACGCCTGTGTCCCTGAATAGTCAAACTCACAGGCCTGTCCGATAATGATCGGGCCTGAACCGATGATCAACACCTTATGAATGTCTGTTCTGCGCGGCATAAATATCCTCCCTCTCCCCTGTCTTGCGGACCTGCAAATCTTTGCATACCCGCCTGTGAAACTTCACAGTGTATTCTTTACTTTTGTCAATTTTCGTTGCTGTTGAATATTTTATCATTAGATGCGCGGGAGTGTCAATTCGGTTACGGCACTTATTATATCTCTGAAAATTAAAATATTCCTGATATCCTCATCTATCAGGAAACTACAAAACCCCAGCGAGATATCCTCACCGGGGTCCTAAGCTGGGCTACAAGGATTCGAACCTTGAAATGACGGAGTCAGAGTCCGTTGCCTTACCGTTTGGCGATAGCCCAATTTTAAAGGTTTCCTGATATGTGCAATCTACGATTGACCTATCAATTGACCTATCCGTGTCTATTTTACAGGTTATTACGGATTTGTCAACCGAATAATGGCAAAAACATTCACTCCATCTTTTCTTCCCGTTTTATTGCGTTTATTAGCTTGCGATCATAGCTATAAATGGTAATACCGCGAAGCTGATGATACGCAAGCAAAACATTGTCTACAAAATCAAGATGATTTTCTGCAAACAGCTGTAAAGATTTGATTGCAATTTCACTATTAGAGCATACAATGTTTTTGGCTTTTAAGAAACGTTGTATCGCATCGCTGGCATCTACACGAGAAACATTATACACTTTAGTCAACACATAAACCACTTCCGCAATTACTTCCATAGAGTAGATTATTTTCTGTGTTGCCCGTATCTCCTGTAGTTCTTTGATTTTTTGCTCATCATCACCTATGATACAGCGTATCATAGTATTTGCATCAGCCATTACCATGTTTCTCTACCATAGCACGCTCAAATGCCCCTTCTTCTAACTTTCTTTTTTCAGAATCTGCATATTTCGACAATATACCAACAGGAAGATCACCCAAAACATCTTCATCATCTATAAATGTTACAATCACTTTTTGTTTTGTCTTTGGCGCCGGCTCCATCAGCTGTACTGTGTTGCCGTCATAATAGCCAGTAACCTCTCTCATGCCATACCTCCACTTGATTATTCTTAATTTATTATACACAGTTTTTGCAGCAAATACAATGGCAGTATAAATAACTAATGTTACTTTATTATCCATAAGGTGAACTACTTATCGTACTCATGCTTAACTTTACCCCCGTCTTTCATCGACGCAGGCACCATGACAATCTGCTTAGCCTCTCCGTCCTCCACAATTTTTTTGCGTACAGCAATATAATACTGCTCGGTCGTAGACTCCAGATCCCCTATATACGCCGCAATCTCCTTTACTCTGGCACCATTCTCATACATTCTGGTTGCAAAGGTTCTGCGGAAGATGTGCAAGCCGCCTTTGAGCTCCGTCAATCCCGCATGCCTGAAAATGGTTGCCATCCCATGCTCCAAATTGGTCGCTGTATTAGGTTTCCCTGTCCGCGTCCTTACGATCCTCGCATTCTCATCATCATTTACCCCGTAAATAGTTTTTATTTGCTTTAATACATTCAAGGCTTCCTCCGTAAGTTTGATTTTTCGGGCTTTTTCGTTTTTCGTTGTCCCTTCAACCATTATGTAATTCGTTGAATCTTCCTTCTCTTTATTTCTATTTTTAGCCATCGAACAACTCTTTTCAATCGTCAGAAACCCACCCTGCATATCTACATCCTTCCAACAAAGGGCGAGCATTTCTCCACATCTCATACCGGTATGCAGAAGCAGCATCCCATACAGTCCGGCTGCGTACTTAGGTCGACCTGTCGCTTTGTCTATTACACAGGCCTCTTCTTCGAACAATCGCTGTTCTTCCGACGAAAGCACTTTCACATCCGCTTCGTTGGATGATTTCTGTTTCAGCTTCTGAATACGCTTCATCAGCGTTGCCTTGATCGGAGCCACAGGATTAAATTCCAATTCGCCCCGCATGATCGCCCAGTTATATGCAGAATTAAGGACATCCACCACTTTTTCTATGGAAGACGCCGATAACTGCCCTGCTTGAATTAAACCGGTTACATGATTGTCTATATCCGCCACTTTTACCGCCTGTATCTGCATCTTACCAAACGGATACTCTCCTATATGCTTACGGATAGTGCATTCCCGCCGATCTATTGACTTCGGCTTTAGTTCAGACTGCTCCATCTGATACTTTAGATGCAGTTCGCATAATTCTAAGATCGTTGTCCCCGCAACAATATTCTCCGCATTTTTCTGTTTTTCCCACGCTGCTTCTTTCCGTTTCATCTCCCGGATGCAGGCTGCCTTGCTTCCCGCTGTTACCGTTAAAATTTTCCGATTCCCGTTTGCTTTATACCCGATGCTCTTTCTGTGCGTGACCGTACCATCCGCATTTATAACAAAACTGCCCTCACCCTTTGCGTTTCTCTTCTTTTCCATATGCTTTCCTCCCATGTAAAGGAAAAACCGGAGTTTTCCTCCGGTCTTTCAATCAAATCTTGAATTCGCGGTAGGTATACCGTTGAATCCATTTTTGCAGTTCCTCCGGCGCCACATAATAACGCCCACCAATCTTGATAGAAGGGAAACCGCTCGCATGCATTAAGCCATACGCCCGATCACGCCCTATGCCTAATTCTGTCTGTAGCTCTTTTGTACTCAACAGCATTTGTTTTTCTCCTTCCGATAATTGTTGTCGAGATATTCATAAAAATGATATATCAATTCATCCGTCAATTTTGCTAAACTACATGTGCTACTGGTATATACCAGATCCTCGATGTAATCTCTCCACTCCTTAAAATCAAAAACGATCAGGACGCTTATCCGTTACATTTCCAAAACTGTATTCTGCCATATAAGCATCATATATAAATGCAATATAATCAGCCGTTTTCTGGCTCTCTAATCGGAGATATTCTATTTGTTTAGCATGTTTCGCAATTACCTGAAATAATTGGTAATTTTGAGTACTGGCCATTTACTGATTAACTCCAAATAATTAAATATTCTGCTCCTCTGCCTCGACGCAATACTTTTGGATCGCGGAGCAGGAAATTACATAATGTCTTTCCATTAAGCCCCTACATTTCTTTGATCTGGCACCACTGGCATCGGTCTCCATAACGCCTGCCTCACAGAGCAAACGTGAAATTTCTTTCACGTTTGCAGGACGATTCAAATACCTCTGCATCCCGTACCGCAATGTATCAGACGTAATATAATATTTCCCCTCCCATAAAAGGAAATTATTCCCAACAGGCTCATAATCATCACGGCAACCCTCCATCTTAAGATACTTGCCCCCTGAGGTCATCATTTTGTAAACTTCTCTGACATAATCCATCTGCTGCTCCGCTTTTGCCTTGCAAATAGCATTATGTTGTTTAATCCCCGTTTCATGTAAAGCCTTTTTAAATTGCTCTGTCATACACATCCTCTCCTCTCCATTGCAAAAATATCGTCTGTAAAGAAATTCTGTCAATTCAATATATTTAACATGAATCCCTATACGAGTATCTAGGCTTAAACCATCAGGCATTTCATACTGCTCCAGGAATTCATTAATATCATTAATGACATCATTTGAACGTTCGAATAAGATTTGTTTAAAAGTCTCCGATATAGTCGCCATGAAATTGCTTGGAATCCTCTGCAGCTTATCCCACACTTCTTTTTTCTTTTCTGTATCCATATGGGAAACATGCAATTCGAAAACACGTTCCCTTCCACTTACTATCAGTTGTTCCGGTAATTTTTCTGCCGTAATGATAATCCCGGACTTATACTGCCTCCTATCACCAAATCTGGATATATTATTAAGCAGATCAGCTTGTTTATCTCGCCGATACTGGCTCTTTGCCGGAAAAATATCATCCATCAGCAAATTAAAACCATCTAACTGCTTTAACCTTTCCTCGATTTGATTTAACGAAGGTGTGTGAAAAAATTTCATTTCTTGCACAGATTCCTTCTCCAGCACAAAAACCACTAGCCTAGCCAGTGTAGTTTTAAAGCTTCCTGTCTCCCCTGTCAGTGCTAGGATGAAGTCTGGGTAAAGTTTTAATTTACCCAGAAATACCGAAGTAATCGGTAGCATTGCCCAGTAAAACAATATGCTGGAAACCCTTGGCATTAATCCTATGAAGGAAGCCACATACTCCATGAGTTCCTTCCTATCATATTGAAGATTTTTCTGAAGACACAGCCCATTTACACGAGCCATATTTCCATTCAATAATTTCTCCGCCATCATTTCACCTCCTTACACTTAGCATCAATGTAAGCATTAAATCCCCTCTGCTGAATCTTCGCCTTACACCCATGGTCATAAATACTCTTCACTCTCTTGTAAACCTCTCTTGGCGAATCTCCCGGTCCCGCAACACCCATGCAAAGGCCAAGAGCATTTACTGCAAATTCAAGGTCTGCTACTTCCCTTTGTAACTTTTTGCGTTTATATTTTTCCTTCTGCACCGTTGATGCCAATGCCTGAATCTTATCACGCAATTTAACAATGGCATCCTTATTTTGTTCGCCCACCTTCTTTGCATGATCAATCTTCTTGGCTATCTGTTTATACATCTTTTTGCCACCAGATTCCAGCTTGGATACAGTCTTACACACTTCGTCATATTGATTAAATCTGACATTCATTAGCCTCCTTCCACGTTGCTCTACTTGGCGCGAATATTGCTGCGCCTTTTCGGATGACCATGGTTCCGAATCATCATCCTGTTTAGGCCGCGATAAAACAGAACTGTCACTCTGTTGTTCCAACAGTGCCTGCTCTATTATCATCCTCAACTCCTCCCGATCATTTTTTAATAAATTTTTCATTTTTTTGGATTTCATAAATGCTCCTTTCCGTGAAAGATGGGTTTCATATTCCTGTCTTTCACAATTTTTTTTAATTGTAGCAATCAAAAAATACCCAAAACAATAAGAGACAGCAAAAAATGAGCAGCTTTGCTATGAAAGCAAAACTGCCCATTTTACAGGATTTCTTCTTACCAGATTTTAACTTTTTCCAAATCCAAACTCACATTAACTACCCAAAAAAACACATTATCATATAATGTCATGATTTTGTCAGCATGATTTTTAAACATTTCGCTTCCAATCACATCATGCATCTCACAAATCTTACTCCGTATCTCTTGTATAATATTATCCTTTATTTTGACCACAACACCTATATCTTCTAGAGGTGATAACATTTTTTCGAGGCTTACGCCCATCTTGTCTACCTCGCTTCCGATATTTGATATTTTTAAGTTATCCCAAAAAGTACAATCAAAATTTATTATCTCACTTTCAATATGTTTATTTGATATATTCGATATATTATATATATTCTCCCCAGCACTCCAAGATATATTTTCTTCCATCCATTCCTTTATTGCTTTGGACGCAAATTTCATTCTAACATGTACACCAGAGCTTTCATAAATTTCTTTTATTAATATCCTAATTGTATCTACGTATCTTACCTGCATACGATTCAGGATTTCTTCTGCATCCTCAATAATCTTTAATACATCCTCCTTTTCCACCCTCCCATACTCTTTCTCTGTTTTACTAATCGCACACCTGACCAATTCAATAAGAATAACTTGTGTTTCAAGTGAAAACAAAGCATATGCAAATATCTTTTCAAATATATAGATAATACATTCCTTATAGTTCTCCCAAGTCCCCAAACCACTATTATCCTCTTTTAAACATTGATATATATACCGTTCTGATTCACGTTTTTTTTCAGGCTTATATTTTTGCCTATTTAAAATTATTTTATAAAAATTTATACAAAAATGGACATATTCTTCCCAGAACAATAATGGTTTTTTTCGCCGTCCATCCATCCCATTTTCCAAATTTCTTATCTCATCTCCAATGTACTTCAAGTAAGCAGCAATCTCTACATATGCTTTAGGGGCACTCGTCTCTTTATATTCATCCATAGCTCTATCCAAAACGCTGCTCGGTGGGTTAAACGGAAATTGCTTATAGCATCTCCTTAATCCGATCATAAAACATCCCAGAAAAGGCGCAAAGCGTATGCCTCTTGTTTCCCAAAAGCCCATGTTAACATTGGCTTTCTCATCCTTAAAATTTATACATAATTCCCTAAACCTACCATAGAGATCTGTAAAAACTTCTGTAAATTTTTCAAATGATATATCTTCTGTCTTATCAGATTCTGCCTTATCAGACTCTGCCTTATCAGACTCTGCCTTATCAGACAGCTTTAACTCCTCTTTCCCAACAATCTGAGAGGAATCAGATTCTTCCTCACAAGATGCCTTTGGCTTCTTTTTCCCATAACTTGACTTCTTTTTCCCATAAAATGTAAAAAGATATAATAATTTTGAATCTTCATCTGCATCGATTTCATCCACTCCCTCCCCATTCCAGTCACCATAATATTCTGATCCTTTATCTCCGTAATCTTCCTCGTTATAATTGAATAACAATTCATTAAACAGACTCAACTCACTTTTTGTAAAATCAATCTCTATACTGTTTTCTTTCCAAGATTTCATAGCCTTATCAAGTAATATCCAAAAATATGTTAATGATTCGTTTGACCTCTGTTGTTCAAACCTTTGCTTTGCCTTCAATTGAAGCTGTTCCTCTATTTTTAAATTACCCGAGAGTAATTTAGAATGATAATCTGCAAAATCTTGATCGTCCATCATCCCATTAATAATTATACCGAGTAAAATTAATGCATATCCTGGCGTTTTCATCAAATAGTCCCTAGCATTTTCTTTATTTTCTTTATTTTCTTTATTTTCTTTATTTTCTTTATTTACCATATCCTCTATATTTAATATATTCTCTTTATTTTTTTCCGTGAATATTTTATTTATCATTCCACTTTGAATCCAATAGTCAATCCAATGATTAGACGTATTAGAACACGCAGGTTTTATTAATTGTGAAAAAGCTATTGCATCCTCCCTTAAAAATTTCTTGATTTTTTCCCATGTTATAAAATCTTTTACATGCTCTATCTGTATATTAATCCGCGATTCTTGTATATTAGGATCCAGTTTTATTGCATCTTTCTCTTTTGGTCTGCCCATAGTTGGTCTCCTTTTTATTATATTTCTTGGGAAACTGGGAATATAGTCCCAATTTCCCACTTCTATATAATAACACAAAAACAACTCAACATTTACTTGTTATTTATATACAGCCACTATATGACTATCCAACTAAATATCTTTTATCCGAATCCGCACCTGCTCACAGAAAGTTTTTATTTCACATTTATTTTGATGCCACTTCTTCCCCGACTTATAGTTCACTGCATTGATCGCAAAGTGTATATGTAGATGCCCCGTTGAAGTATGCACCCCATAAAAGACCTGATGATGCATCTCCTCAAAGATCATCGAAGCGACCGCATCTGCCGCCAGTATCACAAGATTCCGGTCATTCACTCCTACATCAAAAGAGACCACCATATGATAACATCTTCGCTTTTGATCCTTTCCATACAGCTTCTGTATTTTGATCATCTGTCTAGGCGCCTTCTTATAATTATTAGATATCCCCCGTCCATAGACCGAGACTGTCTTTTCTTTTCCGTCATTTTTTCCCTTCCCTGCTATATACGCAATCAGATTATATATATCTTTGTCTGTCCCATAGTGTACATTTTCCATTTTTATAACAAGAGTTCCCATAATCTTTCAATCCTTTCCTCCATGATATCGTCATTACCGTATTTTTCTTCCACATAGTTACAAATCTCCTGACAGATGGCTGCTATCTCAGCCATCCGCTCTTTATATCCTTCCTTGTTCTTTCCCGTAAGGATACAGTTCAAAACATAGGCCGAAGTGGTCTCTCCTGATTTTTCAGCCCTCTGCTCGATCATTTTCTTCGTCTTATCGTCCATCCTTATGGACAAAGATGTATTCTTTGTTCTCCCTTTCTTTTTCATTTTGTTTGACATAATAGCATACCTCCTATCTTATAAAAATTATCCGGGGTTGCTCACTTGTTGGTATCCTTCATTAACCCCTTTAACAGGATACGCAAAATATCTGATACTCAAATTCCTCCTTTTCTATCCCACATCAAATACATATTGGGATTTTTAATCAAAATAGTATCGATTTTCTGTCATACACCTTCTCAATCTATTTTTAAATTTATTGTTCGTGCGGATAGTAAAAAATTAATCACAAACAATATAGTAAATGATACAGAACTGCATTATACGGTATCATACATAAAGACATGCTGAATCGATATTTCAAGGCTCAAAGCCACGGAAAGGAGCATACTATTCGATATGAATAAAGATTTACTGACTGTCACTGACATCTGCCATGAACTTGGCATCGGAAAGACTACAGCCTATAAGCTGATAAAGACTAAAAAAATAAGATCCGGCAGGATCGGACAGAAGATCCTCGTCCGGAGAAAGGATTTAGAAAGTTATATATCCCATGTGATGGATAACGACTGACAACACTTTTTAACCCAGCATACCTTGTCACCCGCCATACAATAAATTTACATACTTTACTTGACTAATCCCCTGAAAGCAGGAGACGATACCCTGTCCCGTACCGTTTCCTGCATCTCTATCATGACCATCCCGATCATGACCGGAGAATATATTCTACCACATCCTCCTTAAACACCAGCCACTTACCGCCAACCCTGTGGCCCTCTATTACGTTTTGATGGATCAGATCCAGTGCGGTATTTTTTCCGATCCGCAATACTTTCATCATCTCTTTTAGCGTTAATACATCCGGTGTATTATCGAGCATTTAGACTGCCTCCATTCTTTTTATTTTTATAGGATTGTTCCCCGAAAACAGTCCTGTAAGGTTTAGATCGGCCCACTGCAGCCTATCCTGTCACAGCATCTTTGCGCTGCCGGCATAAGACCTGGCACATCATATCTCACAAAAAGATAAAAAAAGATACACAGCCGCTGTCCTTAGCCGCATATCTTTTTCCCCTGCATCCTGCCATGCCCAGGCTGTCATTATCCTGAAAACAGTTGTCATGCTACAATCTTTAACATATCCTCACGCCTGCTGTAAGCATACACATGATAGGATAACCGCTCTTCCTCGCTCACATCGGCATCATTGACCGCCCGTACCATATCTGCAAGCTCCCCATATTCCGATGGCACGCGCGGCCTTAACACGATGCTCTCATGGATCGAACTCGGAAGTACGATAAAACCATCCCCCACTTTATCCGCGATCATCCGCAGGGTACCCCGGTCAAGGAGTTCCGCAGCACCAAATCTCTTACTCCTGTTTGTCAGGATATACATATCTGTATCATCCTCACTTTCCGCCAGAGAAATGCCCAGGGCTCGTTTGATGAGTGTTTCGATACTGAAAAAGTCCGCTTCCCCATCAGTGCGCATATTTTCCAATGCAGTCTGATAGAGAGTTTCTTCATCCTGCCCCCATACTTCCATATACCTGTCATCGATCAGGAGCGTCCAGCCCCTCTCATCCCGTTCCATGATCATGACATAATAGACCGCCGCCAGGTCAAGGAACCGTCTGTGCGGCATCGTCTTAAGCTGCTCCTTGTTCTGTTCTGCATTGACCAGCTTTACACGTATCTTCCTTTTCACGGTATCCCATTTCCTAAGGCCATCCAGATCTGTCCTCTGCAGGATATTCTGGTTTCTTACAAGCTGCTGGAATACTTCCTCCACGATCTCACAATATTCCGTCTCCCCGCTCTTATATTCCCTGTAACATTCATTCAGGTATACACACGGGCCACCGCCGCTGTCTTTTCCCACGGCTGCTATACCGGTCATACTGGTCTTATTGTTTTTTACCGCAGTGCACAGCTGCACGATAAATCTTCCTCCTGCCTTCTTTTCCACATCTTTAAATACTGCCTCTGCAAATTCCTGAAATCCCATCATAATGGTTCCTCCTCTCTATGCTGCCTCCACTGACCTTGTGCGTTTCAGCGCGGACATCACCCTGCCATATAGTTCTTCACCCATGATACCCGGCTCCTGTATCTGATATCTGCTCTGTACGGTATCCATGGTCACACCGGTCCTGGCTAGTTCTGCCTGCAGCAGATCCATCTGCTCTCTGGTCAGGATATCTGGATTTTCCTGCGTTTTATCCGTCATCTTTTTCTGTACTTTCTTCCGGCCCTCTTTTCCCTTATCAACATTTTCCCCTCCGGCTTTTGTCCTGCCGGCTGTCATCCTGTCTGCCCTTGTTCCCAATTCGTATACAGGTTCTCCCTTATCGTTTACGATCGTAAGGGCTCTTATCTCCCTGTTATCATTATAATCAATGGAAGCGACCGCAAAACTGTCATTACAGTAACAGCGTTTCTCTCTCTTCTCGATTACTGCCCTTCCAGCGGGGATCCAGATAAAGGGCGCCGTATAGAGTTCCCTGCCGATCCCCCAGTTAAAACAAGCCCTCTTAAAACTGTCTGACGCCTGGGATTTTTCTTTCTCCGCGTATCCTGTCGTACCTACATCCTGTTTTGCTACCCACGTACCGGATTCCTTATCCAGTATCTCTACCGTACAGTACAGGTTCCCTTCTATGCTCTGGTGGCTTCTCTTCCACCCGAAGATGCCAAACGTCTCATCCAGTATCTTCTGGTCTACCCTCGCATCCTTATAGAGCAGCAGGCTCAGGCCCTTTTCATTGATCGTGGACACCCTACACTCGATCTCATCTGCCTTGAGCAGCCTGATCAGATTCCTTTCGTTCATGATCACCCCTCCTTATGCCGCTCTCACTTCAAACCGTCTGGAATGGGAAACTTTTCCGTAATCGGCATAGATATCCGGTCTCTCCACCCTGATGCGCTTCGTATCAAGCTTTGTGGAATCAATATTTTTCCATGAGACACGGAAACTGCTGTTGCTTGCAAGTTCATTATCCTGCATGAAGAGTTTCACTTCCTGCTCGATCTGCTTCTGTTCTTCCTGCAGCTCCGAGATAAAACCAAGGATTTCCTCGCGCCGCCTTAATTTTTCATCAAATCCTACAAGTTCTATGGCGCTCTCATTCCTCGCTGTGTGGAAATATTGTTCCAGTACCTCATCACATGCCCTGCTCCCGTCTGGCGGCGGGATAACGCCCGGCACCACATGATGATTCCAGAAATCCTCTTCTATCGCTACGAGCCTCCCGATCAGCTCATCATCCCACTCCAGTCTGCGGTAGGTAAATTCCCTGCCAAGGATCACCGCCGCGATATACCACGCCCTCTTTCCTGTGACTGCCATGTAGTGGTAACACTGCATAATGTAGTGGAGCGGGATATTCCCGTCCGCCCATTTGTCCACATTGTAGGCACTGGCTGTCTTGCATTCCAGTCCTGCGTCTTCGCCCATTACCAGACGGTCAACATCCGCGATCATAAATGGATGTTCCACACTACGGTACATGAAATTGGATCTCCGGACTTTTAAGCCTGTCGCTTCCGTAAACCGCTGCGCCACATAGTCTTCCAGGTCATGGCCGATACGGACCGCTTCGTTATCCTGTTCCTCTACCGCTTCACTTGTCTTATCCTGAAATATCTTCATGGCACTGCTGTACGGGTTCACACCGCAGATTGCACCTGCATCAGAACCCCCGATCCCTGTTTTTCTTAAACGGAGCCATTCTTCGTTGCTGACTCCTGATAATGATATTTTGTCAAACATCTTGTTCCTCCTCTCCTGCCCGGTATCTGTCCCAGACACTGCCCCAAAATAAGGACAGCCGGAACATCATGCCCGGCCGCCCTCATACATCCTTTATTCTTCCCGTGATATACGTGATATACTTCCTTAAGACCAAAAGATTACTGCTTCTTCCTGTTTATGCCGCTTTCACAAGCTGGTATGCCCTGTCGATCAGCGGATTGCCATCTATAGTCCTGGCAAACAGGTTTTCATTATAATTTGCCGTCCGGCGCAGCGGTTCACTGTGCGTTGCAAAGTCGGAAACTGCATTGATAAAGCGGTACGCATTGTTCCCCACTGCCTGCAAATCGGGAGCGTCATAATAGCGCCGCTCCATATCCCTGCGGAGCCGGATGATGTTCCTGCTCTGTATCGGTGTAACATCCTCTTCCATCGGCAGGAGAAGTTCTATGTATTCCTTCACCTGCGCATCCGTCACCTTCTGTCTGCGTAACTGTTCAAACTCGACACCGAGGCTGTCCATATACCGTTCCGCCATGAAGAGCGTATCCCTGGCCTCCTGTATCTTATCCTGGATGTTGCCCGTATGGTTCATGCTGAAACTCCTCTTCGCCGTATCCAGCGCAAGGTTAAGGGTATTATTGCACACTACTCTGACCGGGGTTACCGCCACTTTTACGGAACCGGAACCATCGTGGGTGTTGGAAAATACCAGATAAGGGCTGATCCGCTCCCCTGCGATGATATATTCCCGCGGAAGCCTTGCCAAAAGCCAGACTTTCTTCCCCTCCTGTAATGATCCTGCCGTCTCATAGCGAACACCTTTTCCCAGCAGTTCATCGGTAAAGCTGAACGCATCCACGTTCTGCACCACCTTATAGCGGTCAGATACCACGCCGAGCACCTTCCTGTCGGAACTGCGCACGTTTGCTTTGTAACCTTTCACCATCTCATTATAACCCGTATACACAGGCTCCTGCACCACCATCCAATCAAGCCCTGCAAGTCGGAGTGCCTCTGCGGATGCAGGTGCTTCCATGACGATCTTCCCTAATCCATGCCAGGGCTTTTCCCTTACGGAAAACATTGTTTCCATGTTTGCTGTCATAATATCATCTCCTTTTCCTTTTGAATTTTGACCTTCCATCGTATCATGCTGCCCTGATCAGGCCCATCTCCCAGAGCAGGCTTCCACAGTCCCTGAATCCCTTTTGGTACGTCATCCGGCCATAGAGTGCGCCATTTTCCGTATGAGCACACACGAGCCTGTCGATCATCAGCCGCTGTTCTTTGGTAAAATCCTGTCTCTCAAGCAGGGCGGTCTGTTCATCGATCTTTTTCTGTACCGCTATATACTCCTCATTCTGCCGGAGCACTTCACGCAATCCTTCATTGATAAAATACCCTGTAATGACATCAAATGGGCTCTTCTCCTCTTCCTCCATGATCCAGTCTCTCCTTTTCTGATCTCTCGATCTCTTCCAGCAGTAAGTAAATCTTGTCCAGTACCGCTTTAAATGGGCATAGAACCGTAACGGGTATCATATTGCCCGGCTTCATCGCTTCGATAAATATCATGATATCCTTCATACCGTTTACGAGTTCCATGCTTTGTTCCAGTTTGTCAATATCCTCTAAATCCACACCTTTCCACCTCCTTTTCTGATTAATTTCTGTTCCGATACTTGAAATACAGCTTAATCTCATTTAACAGCAAGATTGTCATTTCCATTATCACCGGAACAATCTTTTGGATACATTTTTTCATTTCTTCACCTCCCAAGAATCGTATTTTAAAGGAAATTTATATTTTTATGATTTGTATAAATCTTCCTTCATACAAATATTGCATAATTAAAAAAGAATGAATTACATGTCTTTTAGAAATTAACAAAAACAATCATTAATTTCACGCAAAAGAACTACGACAATGCGTAGAAAGGCGCCTCAATAATGAGACGCCCAACTTATAATATATCATCCATAAAATTTTCTGTTAAAGCAAAAGCCTCTTACCTTCTTCGACATTTCTATACAAAATGTTTTAAGAATAGTAATGTTCATACATTATCAAATAATCAACATGACTTCCATCAATCAGCAAACGAATCTGCTGGATTTCTGGTTGCTCCATGTCATCCAAAAAAGTAAATATAATTATTTTACACCAATACAATCACAAACAGCAAAATTAAAATGATTGTACTAACTATTGACATAATCAGTCCTGCTTTTGCCATTCCATGTTTTTTTGACTTATCCTTAATCCCTACAATTCCAAAAACAATTCCTATAATCTCTGGAAAATAGAAAACACCAAGTGTAATGATACTTATTATCCCAAAAACAAAAGATGCAATACCAAATCCTGATTGCTTTATTTTGTTTTCCGTATATATATCTGTATCATTCATCTGCCTTTTTGTTGGCATATTTTTTGATGGTTGCTGCATCTCCTGTCTTGTACCACATTCATCACAAAAGACTGCGTTATCCTCTATCTCCGCACCGCATGTTCTACAATACTTACTCATATCATTCTCCATCCTTTACACTTATTTGTGTCCCACATATGCTGCAAAACCTTTTTCCATATTTGATCAAATTTCCACATTGACGGCACACCAACATCCCTCCTTCCTCTGGTAAAACAGGCTTCCCACATTTACTACAAAACTTTTTGCCTGATATAATTCTATTACCACAATATCTGCACTGTATCGTGTCCACAAAGTTACCTTCTTTTGTATACATCCTAAAACAAGACGGACATATTTTACTACCTGCGGGCATCAGTTCTCCACACATACATCTAATGCTATTCTCCGATATCCATTTTAAATTTACACGTTCAGAGTTCTTTAGCATTTTCAATATACGTATAGATTCATTCAAAAAATGGCAAAGTTCGTTCAGTTCTTTATAATTTAACCCGGATTTGATTTCAAATTCATCCGCTCCTATTTTCAGGTCTATCTGATACTTATTTGTTCCAAGGCTTAAAACATTTTCAATCGTTTCATAAGGAAAATACTTATTATCAGCAAATATCAAACCCTTACAATATATTCTCAACGCCAAATTAGTAAATATAATACCCGATTTCCCATTTGATTCATAGTTAATAAGCATTATGGGTATCTCATTCTCAGGCATTTTTGTTATACTGCGAATTATATTTTCTTTTTGCAACAGGCTATCTTCTATCCGTGCAAACTCGATAGCGCCCAGTGAGGTCTTTCCATCAGGAAAATATTTTTTCATTATTTTGTTTAAATTAGAAAATATTTTTGATGAATCTGCTAATTTAATCTGTTCTTGGAAAATCTCTTTTAGATTCTCTTTATAATAAGTTGACTTAAACGCTAACTTACTTAATTTCTCATATGTTTCATTCAAATACAAATTTCTCTGATCCAAAAAACTATAAAATAAAGATTTATCATTTTGTACGGCTGTCGCAACCCTTCTTGACTCATAAAGTACTCCATCAACGCTCCTGCACTCAACATCAGCCGCTATTATGAGTTCTTCACATTTATTGATATAACTTACTTCATCCTCTTTAATATCTCGTTCTTTACAGAACCTCTTCATTTCTTCCAGTGTATGTATCAAGTCATTTTCTGTTTTGATAGCTAACAATACAGGATTGATATTGTCCTTATATTTTTCAAAGCAATTCCAAAATAGTCTTTTGCAATAATCATTAGCCCTCTCTAGAATCCGTTTTTCCAATGGCACGCCAAAAAAAAGAGCCATTCTTTTCAAATCACCACTCTCATCACCATATTTTTCCCATATAGCTTCATAAATCTCGGATTTCCTTAAATCATTTTTTAGTGCCCTTATCAGTTGTTCCAATTGTTTATCATCCGGTATTTTTCCTTCCCTATAATTATTAAGTATAGATTTAGAAATATCTGCATTCGGTGACTTTCCATCAATTAAATAGTCAAACCTCATTCCAGTGTTCTTCTGTATACACCTCATAATTGTATCAATTACCATTATTGCTGTACTTTCTATTTCTCCCGCCAATATTTTTCTATATTTATCGTATACTGCGTTTTTATTTGCTCCGGCAGAAATAGCACTTCCAGTATTTCCTATTATATTACCTACAGAGTGTATTGCTCCCGTTGTCACATTTATTGCTCCCGCCTGTGCCATTCCCTTAATTGCCCCTCCCAAACCAAAGCCACCACCTACTACGCGCCCGCGTGTGGCTTTTCTAATTTGGCGATACTCTTTTTCATCCATTTGCTTTTGAATAATATCATCTATTTCCCAAAGCATCTTATCCAACACATCATTCAAACCATTGAAGCTATCTGCCAAATACTCACTTTGTAATGTATTATAATCAATATCATAAACTCCATAATCACTTAATAAATCTATGCCCTTTTTTATAATAGGATCAAGCAGTCTATCTAGGATATTGTCAATATTACTATATACATTGTGACAATTCCATTGAGAAGTATACCAACTATCAAATTCTTTATCGATATCATAGCAATAAGTAAGCATTGTATTCATGTAATTCTCATAATTTTCTACGGACTCCGGTATTTCAATGTCATATCCTGCAATACTATATTTAGCCATAGCCGCCTCCAAACATACTCTTTAAAAAACTAGTAATTATTCAGGCAAATTATATCACAGTATACTGTTATATTTCAACCGGTGTGCCTGTAATATTTTTAAAATATCTCTGATATCCTTTTGGTATTGTAAACAACTTATACTATATTTGTCATGGAGGCTGTTATATGGAAATAAATATTGGAAAACGCATTACGTACCTCAGGACTTCCAAAGGCTTTACAGTAAACTATCTTGCCAATAAATCCGGAATCTCCCAAAGTTACCTGCGCGAAATTGAAATGGGGCGTTACTCAAACCCTTCGGTAGATGTACTAGACGTTCTATGTAATACTTTGGGAATCTCATTAAAAGAATTTTTTGATATAGATACAGAAATACATGATATGGATGATTCCCTTTTGAAAGAAATAGCTCAATTAACCCCTGAACAGCGTGATCTTCTCAGGCTTTTTTTGAAATCAATCCACAAATAGGGATACTATAAACGGTATACTGTAAGAAATATCTTTTACCTCACTAATATCTCTATCAATAGTATAAACGATATCTCTTTTTTTCTTTAATAGAAGCTTCTCCGTTATATTATTTTATCTGATTTTGGCTGTATCGCAGGAAATACCACTAATCTTGCACCTAGGCCATACTTTCTCTGTTCAAAAAACAAAACATATACTGTTGTATTGCTACACATACATTATATACTCTTCTCCCATATAGCATATCAAAGCAATAGCATTGACTGTTCACAAATTATTCTGTACAATATTGAACAATAATAATGGAAAGGATATATATGATGGATAATAACGAATTGCAATCCCTGCAAAAAAAGATTGCAGAATTAGAGAAACGTATTCAGTTTCTAGAAGCCCAGATCAATGGCTCTTCAAATAGAAAACCAGGTCGAAAGAGCAAACTCTCTCTAAAACAAAAAACGGAAATCATAGAGAAACATGAAAAAAATATTTCCTATTCTATCCTCGCAGAAGAATACAATGTGTCAAAAAGCACGATATCTAACATCTGCCATGGACATAATCCTTTGATAGTACCGATCCGTCATAAAAAATAGAGGCCGCATCCAAACATAGGTAGTGTAAGACAGAACCAGAAAACATAAAGTAATCCCGAAAATGCCCATTTCACATCCAAACACACGATAGTGCAAAACAGAGTCAAAAGGTAACAACCAATCCTAGTCGCCCATTTAGACCTCTCCGGGTGATTTATCCGTTTACTCATCTAACATGACAATCTTTCAATCTATATTCCAAAATCTTTCTTGCCTTGTTAGTCTCTCAAAACTTTTAAAACAAACTATTGATATATCTTTACAAATACTTTTAAAACCAGACTTTTATATCTTTCGCCAAACTGTCAACCAGAACATTGTCGATTTTATAGTTGCCACAATCACAATATAATATGAGAACTATCCAGAAATATATTTGTGTCTTTAATTATACTGTAAATTTGATACAACGAGCAATCTGCCCCATAACATCGCGCATCATTACAAATATTCCATTGGATTCATAAATTCCCTTTTATTCCTGCCAAACCCTCAGCATTTTTATATTAATCATATTGCAATATTCCAAATTTATAATTATTTTTTACATAAAAATCCACTTTAATTCCTATCAATATATTGTCACATTCACTTATTTCAGTAACTCTATTTCTGTCAACTTCTATTGACAGTATTCTCCCAATACGTACTTCATTGGTAACTGGATTTTGTGCAAAAACATGCATTCCAACAAAAACCTTATTGTATTGACTTTCTATTCCTATTATAGAATTATTATATACTTCTTGGGGAAAACCAAGAAATACCTTCTTTCCATTTTCAAAGTGTATATTAATAAGTTGCTTTAAAACAATATTATATATAGCCTCCATCATATATCTTATGTATATAACGTAATTCTCTAATATAGGTAAAGAAAGAATATCATCAACATCATTTCCATGAGCTATATAATTTCTTCTCTCAACGATATCTTTTAATATTGTAAAATATGAATCTTCTGTATAATGCTTCAAATCAAATTCATCCGCCTCGCCATAATCGATAAAATACTGTCTAAATTGTTTATCATTACATATTCCCTGAATTATATTGAATATGCCAATTCCACGAAATGATTCGCGTATTGCATCTTTTCTAAAATTTGAAGAATGGTTTGTAAATGCATCTACATTAATTATATAATTTGGTTCACCAGATATACAACTATTTAAATTTCCTATTATTACTTCTTGGGACAAATGACTGAATTTAGCATATTTAGTACAACTTTTTAATAAATCCGCTGATAATTCTATATGATTCTCTCTAATTATTTCTGGTAAGTCTTCATAATCCTTTATATAAGTAGATAGATTAACTAAATATTCCTTAATTATCTGCTCAATGAAACCTTCAAATATACCATAAATAGTAATGATTATTAGATTATAATCATATAATTTTTTTGATAAAATTTTACATAAATCTTGAACTTTTAACGATAAACTCTCTTTATAGTCTCCCCCTATCATCTGTTCTATTTCAATTAATTTTTTTATATACGAATCCAAATTATTTATCTTTTTTAAATATTCTTCCCAAATACTTTCCATAATTATTATTCCAAAAATCTTTCAAAAAATTTCTGTAATTCAACAATCCTTTTTTCAATATCAACTTTGTTATTTTTTCTACCTTCAAAGATATTATATTTTTCTTTATAAAAATTTTTTATCTCTTCTTGAATATCTTTTTTCTTTCTGACAAGAATTTCTTTGTAGTGTAATAGATTACTTAATACCTGCATCATTGGATCATAAACAGTTGTTGTAGTTCTAGAAAACCAATTCCATTTTTCCTCTCCACTCAAAGTTTCCCTTTTCCTATACATATAAAAAGCACTATCTCCGAAAATATCATAAGCTAATTTGAGTGTATTTTCAAATAACCTTTTTAATTCTTGCAATAAATTATCATCAAAGTGATTCGCCATTGTTAAATAATAATCAAAAAAATCATTGAGTTTTCTCTTTGCATACCCATCTAATTGCCTCATGGCAAAAAATCTAAGCACATACTCAACATCAACCATTTTACTATAATTTTCATTAGCATCTCTTTCCGCCTCATATTCCGCTTTTTTAGGAGGAATACCTAAAAAATAACACAAATATTCATTCTCGGACAATTCAATACATAATTGATTCATTTTCCCATCAATTAAAGCATTCCTCGTTTCTTGCGGTTCAAGTTTTACCCCACCGCTATTAATCCTTTCAAATACCAATTGTTTCATTTTTCGCGCTTCTTCTTCTGATTTTGCACTTTCCTGTAATAAAATAATTGAAGAAATATATCGTCTATCTATTCCCTTTTTCACTTTTTCCGGTAGCTCAGAATAACATCGTCCATTTAACTCTTCCCACAAGGTTAATCCTACTAATTTGTATTTATTGTTATAAAAATCGTAAATTGTTGTTAATCGTTGTAAGCCATCCATAACCTCATAATGGGAAAATTCATTTTCATACAAAAATATAGGTGGAATTGGTACATTCATAATAAATGACTCTATCAACTTTGATTTTTTTTCATCAGACCATCTATGACGTCTTTGAAAGTCTGGATTAAGCTCATATTTCCCGCTATCTATCATTACAGTAATAGTGTCCAATGGATACCTTGCCTGCTCAGTAACTATTCTAACCTCACCTGCCACATATTTACGGTTAATGGCCTCATCATCAATCTTTGCCATTTCTTTTTCCTCTATATTAAAATTTATTTTTTCATTATCAAATAACATTTAATTTCTCCTTCTTATAGTATTTTCAATCATTTCTAAATTATCTCATAAAGATAATGTATACAACATATCCTTCTAAAAAGTATATTTCAAACATCCAATCTTTCAAGCAGCATCCGGTAATGTTTCTGACTAATATGCCTTCCGCTCCTTTGCAAACCTTCAACACACTCTCTTACTTCATCTGCTGTCAGTTCACCTTCTTCATAAGCCCCCATAAGTATACCTATCGTCCCCATAATCTTAAACCCCATCTGAAAAGATACCGCTCTCCCTTTTGCCTCATCCATCAGCAATACATCTGCATCCAGTTCATCCGTCAGGATAATAGCCTCACTCTCGCCTTGATCAAGCCCTGTCGCCCTTTTAAGGATATTGGCAGATTCCGGATTTCTTACTGCCTTAACCATAATAAACTGCTTTTGCCGGATTTGGTCTGCCTCAAGTTTAAATCTTTCATCCGCTGTCAATTCATCAAAAACTGCCTGTGGTATCAGAACCTGCCCAAATAATTTTTCAAGTAATCCTATTCGATCTATTTTAAGAAGCGATATCAATGGTGTTGTATCTGATACAACAATCATTCTGCACTCTCCTTATTTTTCAATTGTCTAAATGTTTCCAATTCTGAATCTAGCTCATCCATTGTCATATCCAAATATGAATACCCTAGCTTATCATAAATATCAATCAACTCGGATTTTCTAATTCCCAAGATCTCTGCAGCACCGCCATGTGACATAGTTTGATTTAATATATATGGATACAGCAAAAGTGCATTCCTGATCAGTTCCGTTTCTGAATTCATAGGTTTCAAATACTTTGACATTCCTACTGGAACCCTTATTGTTACAGATTCAGTTGTTACCATACTATCACGCATCCTCTCTATAAAATTTATATCTAATCTACCCAGAAAAAACTGATTCTCTTCTCCCCTACACATATTATACACAGCCTTCCCGCTAAATACAATAAAGACGCATCTACTTAATGCCAACTAAATGAATCCCATAAGTCAATCCCACATTGACCTATGAATTGACCTATCCATCCGAAAAACCCCTAAAATTCCAGAATTTTTCAGGAAGTCGATTCTAAAGACAAAATCCGCACCTTTCCTCATCCTCCTGACCACTTTCATCCAACTTCCCACCGAACCCCGCATAAACACTGCATTTCCAAACAACAAAAACCCCGGCAAGTCATCCTCACCGGGGTACATAAGCTGGGCTACAAGGATTCGAACCTTGAAATGACGGAGTCAGAGTCCGTTGCCTTACCGTTTGGCGATAGCCCATCAACAATTAACGATTATAAAGGAAAAGAGCCTGTTTGGCAAGCCCTTTTCCCTATTTTTTTAAAAAATTTTCAAAAAAGTTTTCGATGTTTTCTGACAGTCCTTAAATCTCAAACATCAACTCGCCGTAAGTAGGAATCGGCCAGTATTCTTTGTCCACGATCATCTCCAGTTCATCCGCCGGCTTACGCAGTTCCTCCATGATGGCCTTGACTGTATCTTTATAGAAAAATGCCTGCTCCTTGGCGTCTTCCATCTGGGACGCTTCCTTCTCCGCCTTCTCCAACTTCCTTAAAGCCGCCTGCATAGCGGTCAGTTTCTCACCCACTACCGTCAGAAGCTCATCCTGGGTGGTCGCATCCGCGCCTGCCATCTTCACGGCATTTACCGTATCCGCCAGAGATTTTGTATATCTGATGACTGCAGGCACAATCTGCTTGCCTGCCATATCGATCATGGTAAGGGCCTCAATGTTGATGGTCTTAGCGTAGGTCTCGTAGATGATCTCCTCACGGGATTCCAGTTCTACTTTCGTAAAGATGTGGAACTTCTCAAACAGTTTCACTGCCTTATCTGTGGTGATAGTGCCTGCCGCCTCAATCATGGATTTGATATCCGGGAGTCCTCTTCTGTGCGCCTCTTCCACCCACTCATCGGAGTAACCGTTGCCGTTGAAGATAATCCTCTGATGTTTGGTCATGTACTCTTTGATCAGGTCGTGAATTGCCAGTTCTTTATCCTCGGCTTTTTCCAAGATATCAGCCGCCTCGCAGAAAGCCTCCGCCACAATCGCATTAAGAGTCGTGTTAGGACTTGCGATGGAATCTGCGGAACCTACCATACGGAACTCAAATTTATTTCCTGTGAACGCAAAGGGTGATGTCCTGTTGCGGTCTGTGGCATCTTTCTGGAAATCAGGAAGCGTCTTAACACCTGTTAAGAGTATACCGCCCTCTTTAACAGAAGTTGCCTCGCCGGTCTCAATCAACTGTTTCACCACATCCTCCAGCTGCTCGCCCAGGAAAATGGAAATGATTGCCGGAGGCGCCTCGTTCGCTCCGAGTCTATGGTCATTGCCCACATCGGCCGCAGATTGTCTTAACAGGTCAGCATGGGTATCCACTGCCTTCATGATACATGCCAGCACCAGCAGGAACTGTACATTCTCATTGGGGGTATCGCCGGGATCCAGAAGATTTACCCCGTTATCTGTGGTAATAGACCAGTTATTATGTTTGCCGGAACCGTTCACGCCCGCGTATGGTTTCTCATGCAACAGGCATCTCATATTGTGATGTACCGCCACTCTCTTCATGGTCTCCATCACAATCTGGTTGTGGTCTACAGCGATATTCGCAGTTTCATAGATGGGTGCCAGTTCATGCTGTGCCGGTGCCACCTCATTATGCTGTGTCTTGGCTGTCACGCCCAATTTCCACAGTTCCTCATTCAAATCCTTCATGAAAGCGCCGACGCGCTCCCTGATGACACCGAAGTAATGATCTTCCATCTCCTGTCCCTTAGGCGCAGGCGCGCCGAAAAGGGTGCGGCCTGCAAACATCAGGTCAGTTCTCTTCATATATAAATCTTTATCCACCAGGAAATACTCCTGCTCCGGGCCCACAGACGCAACCACCTTGGTAGCCCCCGTATTGCCAAACAGTCTCACGATACGCAGGGCCTGATCGCTGAGGGCCTCCATGGAACGTAAAAGCGGTGTCTTCTTATCCAGGGCCTCCCCCGTATAAGAACAGAAAGCCGTAGGGATACAGAGAATCTTGCCGCAGCCGGAATCCTTGATAAACGCAGGAGAAGTGATATCCCATGCCGTATAGCCTCTCGCCTCGAAAGTCGCCCGCAGGCCCCCTGACGGGAAAGAAGAAGCATCCGGCTCTCCTTTGATCAATTCTTTGCCGGAAAAGTCTGTCATCATCTTGCCAGCCTCATCGGGATGAGCCACAAAAGCATCATGCTTTTCCGCCGTAATACCAGTCAACGGCTGAAACCAATGTGTATAGTGCGTAGCGCCCTTTTCCACAGCCCAGTCCTTCATGGCCTTAGCCACCACATTCGCTGTATCCATGGTCAACTCGCCGCCGCGGTTCATCACGTTTACCACTTCTTTGTACACATTTTTCGGCAGACGTTCTTTCATCTTACCAAGTGTAAATACATCCTGACCGAAAATCTCTTCCACATTAAATGTTTCGCTCATTTTTTCTCCTCCTCATAAAAAAATGTTCCAAAAATAAACCTTTTTGGAACATCATTGTTCTGGATACCTGTATACAACCTTTTCTATAAAGATACTCTAAAACTTTTTACATTGCAATACCCTATTTGTATTTTCGTCTATTTTATATAAAAAGTGTGTTCTTTTCTAAATCTGTTGTCTAAATTACACAATCTCCCGCTTGTCTCAGCGCTTTCTCGCGTTTCTTCGCACCCGTTTTAACGCCCCATGGTATTTTCCGGCTCATTGGTGCCAAACCACACGCTGTCCACGACTCTTCTCGTGTGATTATTATATACAATGATATTCAAACCACTCTGGTTCTTGGAAAATTCTTCTCCGTCAATGATCACCGAAGCCAGACCATTGCCCCCACCGTCCTTTATGCTGCGCGCATACAACGGCATATATCCATTCTGAATCGCGCCCTGATATTCGATCGGCTCCGCCGACACTTCCTCCAATAGCACTTTACCATCTGAAATGACCGCAAGATAATTGCATCCTTCCTGTCCTGCAAAATCCGCAGACAGGCCGAGCTGCCTCAAAAGATCAATCGTAGATTCCCTTAAAGCGCTGGTAAAATCATCTTTAGAAGCAATGATCACCGCATACTGTTGATGATTCAGCGCCGACAGATAGCTGTCGATATCCCCGGTATGATCCAGGCTGCACATATCCATGATGAAGGCGTAATCTTCCCTGGTCTCCTCCCACTGGGGCTGTATCTTACTCTCTATAGCAAATTGCTCCTGCAGCACGCCTCCCAGATAATCGGTGACCTTCACCGCGCCCCATATATTGGGATGGCCGTTGTCACAGTTATCCACCATCATCTGGTAATCCATCTGCTGATAGACATCCTGTTCATTAAAGCTGATAAAAGCCAAATCTTTCTCCGCCGCATAGGCCTGTACCGCATTGCACTTTGTATGATCCGCCGCCATGGCTGGGGTGATCGTCAAGATTAAAGTGATATCGTTTTCCCGGCACAGGTCACTGATCTTATCCAAATACTCCCGCATCAAAGGCGCCATCTCGGCACATTCCTCTGTCTCGCCTGCCTCATGCGGCACAAAGCCTTCTCCCTCTTCTCCCAGATGAAAATACAAGGGTGCAAATCCCTTAAGCCCTGCCCTGCCTGCCATCTCCCGGTAGCGATAATCATTCCTGTCCAGATTTTCCCATCTGGTATGGTAACGGACATTGGGAAAATAATAACTCCATGCATCCTGATTGGTATCCACTTCACAGATGGTTTTGACGGCCTCCGCCTTGACAGGAGACCATTTCATAAAATCAATGGCTTTTCTCGTATAACTCTCCTCCGTGTTCAGGGGCTCCTCCACCATATAAGGAAAACAGAAATAACATTCCAGGACCACTGCCTTCGGCATCTGATAACGCAGCGCCTCTTTTAACCAGTAATAGGACGTTACCATGCCCTGCTGCTCACAGCTGAGATTATAGCTGGTGATTCCATACTGATTGTATAATTCCTGCGGCAGAAACGATGTGACTCCATGGCTGCTGCCCAGAAAGAGCACATCCGCCGTGTTTTTATCTAGTTCATAAAACCCGGCATAGGTGGTAGTCGTAGGCCAGTCAATATCCGTAAAAAATTTCGGTGTGATCAATCTGGCATAAACCAGAAAACAGACTGCAAATACTCCAAAAAAGCCTGCCGCCCTCAAAGCAAAACCCATGTTCTTCTTCATATCCTAAAATCCCCCGTATATAAATGCCTGCGAATCATACCCCACGCCATAAACTCCAAAGGTCATGACGCAGAAAATAGCCACCAGATATAACGCCCATCTGATATAGAGAGGCTGTCTGAATATCTTCTCCGAAAAGGCAACGCCCTTCTCCTGTTTCAAACTGACCACAAAAAGAAGCAGGATGGAAGCCAGAAGAACAATCCACTCCTTCCAGCCAATCCCCAGCGCAAGCAATGCATCATTGGTAAAAATCCATATATTATGTACCCGGAATATACTGCCTATCATCTGTAAACCGGTCCTTAGATTCTCCGCCCGGAAAATAATCCATGCCATCATCACGCACAGAAACGTCCACGCCCTCCGTATCCACGTTCTGGCGCCTGCGGCTTCCTCAAGTTTTAGGATTTTAACCGCTTTTCTCTGCATCCCCTGTGTCAGCTGCCCTATGATCTGATAAGCTGCATGCATCAATCCCCAGACGACGAACCGCAGGCCTGCGCCATGCCAAATACCGCTGACTATAAATGTAAGGATGAGATTGATAAAGGTCCGCACTCGTCCCTTACGGCTGCCGCCTAAAGGAATATAGACATAGTCCTTCAGCCATTCACTTAAAGATATGTGCCATCTATGCCAGAAATCCTTCACAGAGACCGCCAGATAAGGATGCCGGAAATTATCCGCCAGATGAATGCCAAACAGATTGGCCGCCCCTTTGGAAATGGAGATACACGCCGCGAAATCCGCATATAATTGTATGCTGTACAATACCCCTGCCACCAGAACATAACAGCCCGTATACTGGTACGGAAGGCCGAATATCTCATCCACCACCACCGCTGCTCTGTCCGCAATCATCAGCTTCAAGAAAAATCCCCACAAAATCCTGTAAAAACCGCCCACCACGGTTCTCTCACAAAAAGAGTACCCGATATAGAGTTGTTCGGCAAGCCTGTCATAGCGGGGGATAGGGCCTTGTACAATCTGCGGGAAAAACATCACATAGAGCGCGAACCTGGCCGGATTTCTCTGAGCCTCGATCCTGCCCATATAGATATCCGCCAGATAAGAAATAATCTGCAGGGTATAGAAAGAAATGCCCACCGGAACAATCCAGGAGACGGCATTTTTATGTAATAAGACTTCCAAGACATAATTACCGTTTTTGATACAAAACCATGGAAGGATCACCAGCAGGACTGCAACCGCAAGCACGCTTCGCCTTCTCACCTTTTGCAGTAAAAGACCGGCGCCGTAGGCTGCTGCAATGGTGAGAAGGATTACCGCCATCCCGCCTGCCGTTCCCATGGCCTGCCAGTAAAAGTAAAGGCTGCCAGCCAACAGGACCACCCATCTTCCTTTCATGGGTATTATATAGTACAACACCACTGCTGCCAGCACAAATACGTAAAACCAAAACGACATATATGTCATAAGTCTTCTCCTAAATCACTTTTATCTTTGGTATCTTTTTAAAACCGGACACGAAACTCTATCATGTCACTTACAATATCTTACTGCGCAGGATATCATAGACATCCGGCGTCTTACTCAGTCTCACATCGATCACCTGTTTTGAGTGGGGGCAGGACTCCACCGCCTCTCCCTGCTCATCATACATGGCTAACACCTTAACCGGGACATTGGCGCCATCCGGCTTCATAATTTCTATCTCGTCCCCCACGCTGAATTTATTGCGCTGTTCGATACGGGCGCACAGGCACCTTCCCTCATCCCCGGCCGACGCATGGTCCATATCTGGCACCGGCTCCAAGCTTCCTACGATGCCCAGATAAGTATATTCATTGACATAGGTGCTGTTATCATAAATCTGTGTGGTCTCATCCGGCTTCCCAAAATAGAAACCTGTGGTGAACTGACGGTAAGTACACTTGGCAATCTCCGCCCGATACCAGTCCATATTGTCTTTGTATGTTTCTTCCGATATGAGATAATCGTCGATTGCCCGGCGATAGGTCCGGGCTACAGCGGCCACGTAGAGCGCCGTCTTCATTCTTCCTTCTATTTTAAAGCTGTCTATCCCTGCATCGATCAGTTCCGGGATATGTTCAATCATACACAGGTCCTTAGAGTTAAAGATATAAGTGCCTCTCTCATTCTCATAGACCGGCAGATATTCCCCCGGCCTGGTCTCCTCCACCACCGCATATTTCCAACGGCAGGGGTGGGTACAGGCGCCGTGGTTGGCGTCCCGGCCTGTAAAGAAATTGCTCAGAAGGCATCTTCCCGAATAAGAAATACACATAGCGCCGTGAATAAAACTTTCAATCTCCATCTCTTCCGGCATTTGTTCCCTGATCTCCTTGATCTCCTTCAGAGAAAGTTCCCTGGCGGAAACAACCCGCTTCGCTCCTTGATTATACCAGAATTGATAGGTCATATAATTGGTATTATTCGCCTGTGTGGAGATATGGATGTCTATTTCCGGACAGATTTCCCGGGCCAGCATAAACATCCCCGGATCCGCAATGATCAGGGCGTCCGGAGCTAATTCCTTTAATGCCCGGAAATAGTCCCTGGCGCCTTCCAGATCCTCATTATGAGCCAGAATATTAGCCGTCACATGCACGCGCACACCCCGCGCATGTGCGAAGGCGATTCCCTCCGCCATCTCTTCCATGGTAAAATTCTTAGCCTTGGCCCGCAGCCCGAAAGCCTCTCCGCCGATATAGACTGCGTCCGCCCCAAAAACTACGGCGGTCTTTAACACTTCAAGACTGCTGGCCGGAACCAACAATTCTGGTTTCTTTTTCATGCTAAACCTCTCTTAACTCCTATAGAATCCCCAAAGAAACTGTCTCACTTTCACATTTTCACGCTCAAAGTCACGCCATCCCCCACCGGCAGAATCACGCTCTCCAGCTGCGCATGGTGTTTCACCTCATACAAGTACTCCCGCATCCGGCTATGAATTGTCCTGTTCCTTCTCGTTACCGCAAACCTGGACTCTATCACATCCCCGTCCTGCAGTACGTTGTCAGAAAGCAAGATACCGCCCGTTGCCAGAAGTCTCACCACATCAGGCAGAAAATTTACATATTGTCCCTTGGCCGCATCCATAAAGATAAAGTCATACGGTCCTGTCAGTTCTTTCAAGATATCCGTCGCATCCCCGACAAGCAGCGTGATCTGCTCCTCCTTACCCGCCCGTTTGAAATTCTCCCTGGCAATGGGAATCCTTTTCTCATAATTCTCTATGGTGGTAATCTGGCAACCTCCCGGCGCATACTCACTCATCAATAACGCAGAAAAACCAATGGCACATCCCACTTCCAAAATGGACATGGGCTTCTGCATCGCAAGCAGGAACTTGATCAGCCCCTGCGTCTGCATGCGTATGATCGGCACATTGGTTTCTTTCGCTTCACGCTCTATCTGATCTAAAAAGGGAGTATTGCCAGGTTCCAGGGAATCAATAAATGCGCTCATACGCTCGTCTGTTATCATGGCCTGTCATCCTCCCATCGTGCGGCCTTCTTCGCCTCACGCTTCCTTCCTCTACATGTCTACTCTCCGGCTTCCTCTTCCGGTGTCTCATCCCCGGAGTCTTCTTCCTCTCCCTCTTCCCCGGCACTGTCATCTTCATCATCGACATCCGGATTATCGCTGATACCGGTAATCTCCTCCACGCTCGGCACCGTGGTACCGGGAAGTTCTTCCACTTCCTCCGGGACAGTGGCCATCATTGCGAGCATCTCCTGGCTGGTCATGGAAGTATTCAAATCATAGATGCCCGGCTGTATCTTGTCATGACTCTCAGACAACAATTCCTGGATCACAAACAATTTGGAATCACGGATCAATCCCTTTTCCTGCAACATCTCACCAATCTCTTTGGCGGAAGCATTTTCCTCCACATAGATACTAATCGTCCTGCCCTCTCCCACCGTGACCGGTTCTTCCGCAAATACCCGGTATCCATAATCGTAAGCTGTGGTAGCCGTCCTGAAAATAAATGTTACGATAAACACAAAGGCCGCTATCTTAATGATAAGTTCAGCAACGCCTCCGATAACTGACATAATCTTCATAGTAATCCCTTCTTCCTCACGCCAGGGCGGTTTTCCTACAACTCAAAATCTATGGCCTCGGCAAGGAGCAGATCCACCTCCTGCATCAGCCTGCAGAAAGACAGTTCCGCTCTCAGAAAATCGTCCACCAATGGATTCTCCCTGAATTTTTCATACTCTTTCTCAAAGAGTTCCATCCTGTCAAACAGTTCCTCCTCATCAGTTTCGTTCTGGAGTTCAAAATTCCGCTGCCGAAATTCATTTACTTTATCATACAACTCCGGCTGCTTCTTAATTCTTTCTCTCTGATGCAGATACTCTTTATAAGTATCCGATTCCATGATTTTATCCGCAAATTGTTTAATCGCTTCCTTCATTTCGCTGTCTGACATGCCGGCTCCTCCTTAAAGTACCTTACCCAATATCGGTCTTGTCTATACTTCCATGATAATCGGCAGAATCATCGGACGTCTCTTGGTCTTCTTCCAGACAAAATCACTGAGCACATCCTTAATCGTGCCTTTCAGTTTACCCCAGTCAGTTTTACCTCTGTCCAAGCAATCCTGCACGGCCTCATCCACCAGCAGTCTCGCCTCATCCAAAAGTTCATCGGATTCTCTCACGTAAACAAATCCTCTGGATACAATATCCGGTCCCGACACCAGCTGGTCGCTGTGAGAATCCAGGGCCAATACCACGATCAAGATACCGTCTTCCGCCAGATGCTGTCTGTCACGAAGCACCACATTGCCCACATCGCCCACGCCAAGGCCGTCAACCAATATAGCGCCCACAGGCACCCTCCCTGTCACATCGGCTCTCTGGTCATCCATTTCCAGCACATCGCCGGACTGTAACATGAAGATATTTTCCTTCGGAATGCCAAGCTGCGCCGCAATCTTAGCCTGCGCCTTTCTATGTTTGTACTCGCCGTGAACCGGAATGGCATATCTGGGCCTGACAAGGGAGTAGATCAGCTTGATCTCTTCCTGGCAGGCGTGTCCCGACACATGCACATCCTGAAAGATCACGTCTGCGCCTTTCATCTGCAATTCATTGATGACATTAGTCACCGCCTTCTCGTTGCCCGGTATGGGATGCGAGGAAAAAATCACTGTATCACCCGGCATAATGGAAATCTTCTTATGATTATTGCTCGCCATACGGGAAAGCGCCGCCATGCTCTCGCCTTGACTTCCGGTGGTGATAATAACCGTCTTTTCCGGCGGATAATTCTTCAGTTCCTCCACATCTATCAACGTCCGGTCCGGTATCTGCAAATAGCCGAGTTTAGAAGCCGTATCTATAATATTGATCATGCTTCTGCCTTCCACCACCACTTTACGTCCAAATTTATCGGCCGTATTGATGATCTGCCGCACCCTGTCCACATTAGATGCAAAGGTAGCCACTAGAATACGGGTATCCTTATGCTCTAAGAACAGCGAATCAAACGTCTGTCCCACCGTCTTCTCGGAAGGCGTAAAGCCCAATCTTTCTGCGTTGGTAGAGTCGCACATCAATGCCAGTACGCCTTTTCTGCCAATCTCTGCAAACCGCTGCAGATCGATGGCATCCCCGAACACCGGTGTATAGTCTACTTTAAAATCCCCCGTATGCACTACCACGCCGGCTGGAGAATAGATTGCCAATGCCGCTGCATCCACAATACTGTGATTCGTCTTAATAAATTCAACCCGGAACTGTCCTAAATTGACGGACTGTCCAAATCTAACAACTTTCCGCTCGGTGGTACCCATGAGCTCATGCTCTGTGAGTTTATTCTCTATGATACCCATAGTCAGCTTCGTAGCATAAACGGGCACATTCAACTCCTTTAACACATAGGGCAGCGCCCCAATATGATCCTCATGCCCATGTGTGATGATAAATCCTTTTACTTTATCTACATTGTCTTTCAAATACGTAATATCAGGGATTACCAGATCGATTCCCAGCATCTCGTCCTCTGGGAATGACAGACCGCAATCCACCACAATAATGCTATCCTCATACTCAAAGGCAGTAATATTAAGCCCAATCTGCTCAAGTCCGCCTAATGGGATAACTTTCAGCTTTCCAGCTGATCTTTCCTGTTCATTTTTCTTCAAACAAACTTCCCTCCATTAAAAGTTATAATAAATCCACGTCGTCTAACATATTTTCAAACACAGCTGCCACTGCGCTTAATTCCTCATCATCCGTCACAATCTCATACAGCGCCTCTTCCTCATCTGCCGCCGAAATATCGCGCATGATAAGCGCCTCTCCGTCCCCCTTCTCGGAATCCGTCACCAAAAGGTAATCCACGCCGCCAAGCCTGGTCTGCTCCAGCACATAAAATGCAACCGCTTCTTCCCCCTCCGGTGTAAAAATAATCTTCTCCACGCTACTCGTTCTCCTTACTGGCAAGATAGTCCAGATATCCCTGCAAAATAAAAATCGCCGCAATCTTGTCCACATGTTCTTTGCGGTGTTCCCTGCGGATCCCAGCCTCCATCATCGCCCTGTCCGCCGCCACGGTCGTAAGCCGCTCGTCCCACATCACCACAGGAAGCCCGGTTCTTCTCTCCAGCTTGTCCTTAAACTCCAGTGAAAGTTCTGCTCTTTCTCCCAGGGTATCGTTCATGTTCTTGGGGAAGCCCAGCACGATCTTTGTCACTTCATACTCCACGATCAGTTCCTCAATCCGTGCCAGCGTCTGCCGCAGTTTATTTTCATCTTTTCGTCTGATGATCTCAATTCCCTGCGCCGTAATCAGCAGTGGGTCGCTGATAGCCACACCCACCGTCTTAGAACCGAAATCCAATCCCATGATCCTCATTTGCCGTTATCACTTTCCATCCAGTTGACCGTGTTAGTCAACCTTCTTTTCCTTCACAATAGAGTTCTTAATGTATTCCACCAGCATTTCTTCCACTAGTTCATCGCGCTCCACTTTCATGATCAGGCTGCGGGCGCTCTTGTGACTCGTAATATAAGTGGGATCTCCGGACATAATATATCCCACAATCTGATTGACGGGATTATAGCCTTTCTCCGTCAGTGCTTCATATACCGTGGACAGCACCAGTTTCACCCCTGTCTCCGGCTCAGTCTCTACTGTAAAAAATTGTGTGTTTTCTAAATCCTGCATTATCTCACGCCCTTATCCCTTGTCTCAACTTGGTTTTATCCCTATTATTACCATAATACTCTATCGCCACACAAAATTCAATCATAAAGTCCCGTCTCTGTCCGAAAACGGCCTAAAAATGACTTGAAATCACGCCCCTAAAATCAGCTAAACAGCATGATATCCTCTTCCAAAAAACCACTGATTTTTCCTCTGACGATGGTATTGTGCAAATCTTCCCCATCCTGTGCGGCTTTTGCCACCCTGACATAATGCCTGGTGTGGCCCACCCAATACGCCTGCCCATTTATGAACTGTTTTTCCTCAAACAAAACTTCTACTTCCTTACTGATAAAACCGCTGCGGTAAGCCTGAGACATTTGGCGTTCCAGTTCCATAAGAATCGTGCTGCGCCTGCCCTTTACGGCCTCCGTAAGCTGCCCTTCCATTTCAGCCGCCCGTGTCCCCTGGCGCCTGGAATACTTAAAGATATGCATCTCGAAGAAATTTACCCGGCGCAGGAATTCTTCCGTCTCCTGAAATTCTTCCTCTGTCTCTCCCGGAAAGCCCACGATCACATCCGTGGTAATCGCCGGATTCTCATAAAAACGCCTCAGATATTCCGTTGCCTGAAAATAAGTTTGCCTGTCATATTTCCTGTTCATCCTGTGAAGCACCGTATCACTGCCGCTTTGCAGGGAAAGGTGAAAATGCGGACAGACTTTCGGCATTGCGCTGATCCTTCGTGCGAACTCCTCCGTCACGATACGCGGTTCCAGGGAACCCAGCCGGATTCTTCTGATTCCCTCTATTTCATGAAGCTTTTCCAACAGCTGCAACAGTTCGCAGTCCCCCCGATCCATCCCGTAGGAACTGATATGGATTCCCGTCAGGACAATCTCCTGATAGCCTTCCCCGGCAATACCTTCCACTTCCCTGAGAATGTCTTCCTGCTTTCTGCTCCTGACACGGCCCCTGGCATAGGGGATGATACAGTAAGAGCAGAACTGATTGCATCCATCCTGAATCTTAATATACGCCCTGGTGTGCTCCGCAGTTCTTTTTAAAGTCATCTCCTCATATTCGTCGGTATGATTGATGTCAATGATATCACAGACCGGAGACCGCTGCGCCAGATAGGTTTCTAAGATTTCCACCAGATCTTTCTTGCGGTTATTCCCGATAGCCAAATCCACAGCGTCATCTTTCCCGATCGTATCCTGGCCTGTCTGCACATAACAGCCCACTGCCACCACCACGGCCTGGGGATTCAGTTTCCGCGCCCGATGCAGCATCTGCCGGCTCTTTCTGTCCGCGATATTTGTGACAGTGCAGGTATTTACGATATAAATATCCGCCGGTCCATCAAATGGTACAATTGTATAACCCTTTTCCACCAGCATTTGTTGCATAACATCTAACTCATAACTGTTCACCTTACATCCTAGGTTATGTAGTGCTACACTTTTCATAGTAATCCCCGCATTTTTTGTATTGTTTTATCATTGACTTTTACACTTCCAGCATTTAGTATTAAAGCAGATAGCATAAAAAGCAAAGGAGGTAATTCCGAAATGAAAACCGTACAGATTTCATTAAATTCTATTGATAAGGTTAAATCATTTGTGAATGACATCACAAAGTTTGATTATGATTTCGATTTGGTGTCTGGCAGGTATGTGATCGACGCAAAATCCATTATGGGCATTTTCAGTCTGGATTTATCCAAGCCCATCGACCTCAATATCCATGCTGAGGATGGCATAGATGAGGTTATGGAAACATTAAAACCCTACATCATGTAATACTTATCGAAGAAACATGCGCCGCAGGGCGCATAACCGAAAGAATCACTTACAACAGTTAAGTGATTCTTTTTTGTTTAGCGGACCACGATCAATTCTTCCTCAGCGATTGCCGTCTCTACTAATTCCCCTATCTTTTCCTGCAGATTCTGCTCATGTTTTCTGATAATATTCAAATTCGGTTTGGTCACAGGATGCTTGGCCACAAAAATGGTACAGCAATCCTCATAAGGAAGGATGGAAGTCTCATAGGTATCTATCTTCTCGGAAACTTCCACAATCTCCATCTTATCAAATCCGATTAACGGCCGATAAACCGGCATCGTGCAGACCTCATTAGTCGCCGCCAGACTGTGCATGGTCTGGGAAGCCACCTGGCCGATGCTTTCCCCGGTAATCAAACCAAGACAATCTGTCTGTCTGGCAATGTGCTCCGCAATCCGCATCATATATCGGCGCATGATGATAGTCAACTCATCGTGGGGACATTTGTCATAGATATAAAGCTGGATATCCGTAAAATTAATCACATGCAGATAAATCGGCCCCGTATAGGCTGCCACCTTCCGCGCCAGATCCACCACTTTCTGTTTCGCACGCTCGCTGGTATACGGCGGCGCATGAAAATATACCGCGTCAATCTTCACACCCCGCTTGGCGATCATCCAGCCCGCCACAGGAGAATCAATACCGCCGGAAAGCAGAAGCATTGCCTTACCGCCTGTCCCAACAGGCATCCCGCCCGGCCCCGGTATGATCTCAGAATACAGATAGATCATATCCCGAATCTCCACATTGAGAAGGATGTCCGGTTTGTGTACATCTACGCGCAGTTCTGGATAGGCGTCCAGAAGAATGCCGCCCAGTTCCGTATTAATCTCCATGGAGTTGCGTGGATAATTCTTGCGCGCCCGTCTGGCCGCCACCTTGAAGGTCTTATGCTTGTCCGGATACACATCATCTATGTAGCGTACCACGGCTTCTCCCAGCTTTTCAAAGCCCTCATCCGCCACATGTACCACTGGACAGATGCCAGAGATGCCAAACACTTTCTGCAGATTTTCCACCGTCTCATCAAAATCAAACTCCGTAAGAGCATCTACATAGATACGCCCGTCCGTCCTGCGCACGGCAAATTCGCCCTCTGACTTTTTCAGGGCATATTTGATTTGTTTGACTAGCGCTTCCTCAAACAAGTATCGGTTTTTTCCTTTCACGCCAATCTCCGCATATTTGATCAAAAACGATTTGTACATGACCTCTCCCCTCTATTTTGTATTTGAGGCGGCACGGTCAAAATTGGGCTTGCCGTCCCGCCGTCCACATAGTTATACTTTCATGATGATACTTTATCACAGTCTGTATATCCAAAACCATTCTTCTCATCCTGTTACATGGTCTTACCGTCTTGTATACCTTCTCAGCATAGGCACCATCTCGCACAACGCCTGCACCGTATATTCTATCTCTTCCCTGGTGGTAAATATAGAGAGGCTGAACCGGATGGTGGATTCCAACAGTTCCTTCTCCACACCGATGGCCTTCAAGGTAGCGGAAGGCTGCGGCTTGTGGGCTGCGCAGGCGCTCCCCGCCGATACATAAATGCCCCGCTCTTCCAAGGCGTGTAAAAGCACCTCGCTGCGGATACCCCGCACGGAAACGCTCACAATATGTGCAGCGCCTTCCCTGCCAGGACAGCCATTGATCTTCACGTCCTCTATCCGGCTGACGCCATCTATCAACATCTGCCGCAGACCATACATTCTCTCCATATCCCGGTCCAAATCCCTGTACACCATTTCCGCCGCCATAGCTATGCCGGCGCTCCCGGCCACATTCTCCGTACCGGAACGCATCCCCTTTTGCTGTCCGCCTCCATACATAATAGGATTTACTTTGGCGCCCTCCCGCAAATAGAGGAATCCCACGCCTTTAGGGCCGTGAATCTTATGGGCGCTGACCGACAACATATCAATCTGCATCTTTTTCGGATAGATACGAAACTTACCAAAACCCTGCACCGCATCCACATGGAACAACGTCTGAGGATTACATCTCTTGATCAATGCGCCGGCTTCCGCAATGGGCTGCAGACTGCCTATCTCATTGTTGGTGTGCATAATAGACACCAGAATCGTATCTGGCCTAACGGCACGTTCAAGGTCTGACAAACGTATCCGGCCCTCCCGGTCCACCGGTAGATAAGTCACCTCAAATCCCTGGTTTTGCAGATAGGCCATAGGCTGTAAAACCGCCGGGTGTTCAATTTGTGTGGTGATCAGATGTCTGCCTCTTCTGTGATTGGCCATAGCAGTGCCGATCAGTGCAATATTGTCAGACTCCGTTCCCCCAGAAGTGAATAGTATCTCCTTCTCACTGACTTTTAATATTCTTGCAAGCGTCTCCCTGGCATCTCTTACGTACTGTTCTGCTTCCACCCCTTTATGGTGCATACTGGAAGGATTACCGTAGTGTTCACACAGAATTTTATGCGTCAGCTGCGCAACCTCGTCAAAGCATTTGGTGGTCGCAGAGTTATCCAAATACACTTCCATTTTTGCCATTCCTTTCTCTCAGATTTCATATTCTACGGAAGTTTTGTCACAGACAAAATTTAGGAATATTTTTCTCTCTTTCTTTATATACATATACTATGTGGTTTTTTCGGGAAGGTCACACGTCTCCTTTACCTTTCTAGCCGATACATCAGCCAGGATAACACCGTAAGACCGGCTGTCTCCGTTCTGAGAATCCTTCTGCCCAATGTGACAGGTTCTATCCCGGCATGCAATGCCATCCGTATTTCACTCTCCTCAAAACCGCCCTCCGGACCAATAAAGACTGCGATGCTCTGCCCATGCTTCACCGTCTCTATCACAGACCTGGTATGTTCCATGTCCTTTGCCAATTCATAAGGAATCAATCTGACATCCATATTCTCGGCAAGACATATCGCCTCTTGAAAAGGGAGCGGCATATGCACTGCAGGTATCACGCCTCTCCTGCTCTGCTTGGCCGCAGCCTCCGCGATTCCCTGCCATCTGTTCACCTTTGCCACTGCCTTTTTGTCATCCAGCTTCACCACACAGCGTTTCGCCGCCACCGGAACAATTTCATAGGCGCCAAGTTCCACAGCCTTCTGGACGATCAATTCCATCTTATCCGCTTTGGGCAGTGCCTGAAAGAGATATATCTTAGCGGGAAGTTCCACCCCTTCCTCCTTGATAAAACGGAGGGTACAGACGACTGTATCCTCCGCAAACTCTTCTATTCCGCAACGGTACTCCCTGCCGTCAACCCCATTGCTCACGGCAATCTCTTCGCCCGGTTTCATGCGAAGCACATTCTTGATGTGATTTACATCACTGCCGGTAATGATGATTTTCCTATCCTGTATTTGAGATGGATCCACAAAAAACTGGTACATGATCTAACTCCTGTCTGCAAAAACAAGTCCCTATTTTTCTTTATTACCCCTTCGTCTGGCGCTTTCTGCGCCTTCTGCTCCTCAACCTCTGCGCTAACTTCCACAACAGTATAAAAACGATGACGCCGACTAAAGCCCCCGAACTGTCGATCAGCACATCGCTGACACGCCCCGCCCTTCCGGGAACAAACAGCTGATGAAATTCATCGCTGGCAGCATAGACAGCCGTCGCCAAAAATGCTGTCATCCCCCTGCGAAACAAGGTCGCTTCCCACAGGCCAAGCCAGACAAACAGCAGAATCGACAGGATGGCAAACTCTGTCATATGTGCCGCCTTCCTGACAAAATATTCAATGGTATTGGCAATCTCCCGCAGCTGTTCCTCATCCAGATTCCAATGAAAAAAATGTCCCGTAGAACTGACCATGCGGTAACTTAAACTCTCGCTCACCGCGCTGGACTCTTCCTTCGTCTGTGCCGAAAAGGCAAAAATAACACACATCCAGACGAGCGCCAGGATTCCCGCTGTATATCTCACTAATCTCATACTTGATTTTTCTGATGTTTTTTTCATAGCTTCCTCATTCCAAAGTGTTCCGCGCTACTCTCCATGTCAGGACAGTTTGCTGACCTCTAAGAACCCCTCAGAAAATAATATTTAATTATTTTTGTGCCGTGACCGACACCCACTCGCCCTGATAAGTCACTTCCTGCACGGTAAGCCCTGCCGCCTCAACAGCTTTTCTCACTTCCTGTTCCTTCGTGTCAATGATACCGGAAGTGATATAGATACCGCCCTCCTTCAACTGATTCACAATTACAGGGGTGAGGGGCACCAATACATCCGCCAGAATGTTTGCCACCACAATATCATAACATCCATAACCCACTTTATCCTGCACGTCCTTGTCTGTGATGATATTGCCGATCATCATCTGAAAAGACTCCGCCGGAATGCCATTGGCCTCCATATTCTGTGCCACGGCTTCCACCGCACAGGGATCCAGATCCGTTCCCACCGCATGTCTAGCACCGTACATCAGCGCCAAGATTGCCAGGATACCGCTGCCGGTCCCCACATCCAGAAGCTCTGTCTCCTCTGTCAGGTATTTTTTGATCTGACGGATACATAGCTGAGTAGTCTCATGCATACCCGTCCCAAAAGCCGTACCCGGATCGATATGTAATATTTTCTTGCCCTTGTCCTCTTCCTTGACTTCTTCCCAGGATGGAATCACCAGAAGGTCATCGATATAGAACTGGTGGAAATATTGCTTCCAGTTATTGATCCAGTCAATATCCTCCGTCTCTGTCACTAAGATATCGCCCTCGCCAATCTCCATGAACGAACGCAGGTCCTCAAGTTCTTCCATAATCTGTGCAACAATTGTATCCTTGTCCGTGGATTCCCCGTTTAATTCCAGACTGCCGTCCTCTTTTTCTTCCACAAAGAAACTCAGATAAGCAATCCCGTCATCCTCCGGTCCGTCCGGCAGGATATCCACAAACATCTGCTCTTTTTCCAACGCGGTAAGAGGCACCTTATCCTCAATCTGCGCACCCTCCAGACCAATATCATAGAGTGTACTGATGATCACATCCTCCGCCTCTACCACTGTCTTAATCCTGAATTTCATCCATTTCATGGAATCACCTTTTCCTCCTGCCGACGCTTCCTATCATCGGCTAAACCTTCCTAAAACTATCCTCTAACGCCTGCTGATTTCCAGCAGCTTCTCTTTCAGTTCATTCTCCATAGCTTTCATCTCTGCCTCTGCAACCCTTCTCTTCTCCCGGCCCTCGGTCTGAATCTTCATCACCTCATCCAGGGTAGAAATCAGGCTGGCATTGGTGTTCTTTAAGGTCTCCATATCAATAACGCCGCGCTCCGATTCCTTCGCGCTCTCCACCGCAGCCATTTTCAAGGTCTCCGCATTCTTCTTCAGCAGTTCATTGGTCATATCCGATACTTCCCGCTGTGCCCGCGCCGCCTGTTCCGCATGGCTCACGCCCAACGCCAATACCATCTGGCTTTTCCACAGAGGAATGGTATTGACGATCGTGGATTGTATCTTCTCCACCATCATCGTGTCGCTGTTCTGCACCAGCCTGATCTGGGGCGCCGTCTGAATGGACACCATCCTGGTCAATTCCAGGTCGTGCAGTTTCTTCTCAAATCTATCGCATAATGCCTCTAAATCCCTGGCCTCCTGCGCATCCTCCGCCAGGCCGCTTCTCTGCGCCTTGTCAATCAGCTGCGGCAGTTCCGTCTCTCTCGTCTCCTGCAGCTTTTTCTTACCAGCCAGGATGTACATGGTAAGTTCCTTAAAATATGTCAGGTTCAAATCATACATCCTATCCAGAATAGAGATGTCTTTCAAAAGCTGTACCTGATGTCCTTCCAGCGCCTCACAGATCTTATTCACGTTGGTCTCCGCCTTGCTGTACTTCGCCTTTAAGTTTTCCAGTTTATTCGCCGGCTTCTTGAAAATGCCCAGAAATCCTTTCTCATCTTCCTCAAAGTCGCGCAGCTGCGCTACTACGCCGGACAACATCTCGCCCACTTCTCCCAGATCCTTCGTCTTGACATTCTCCAGGGCGTCTCCGGAAAAATCCGCCATCTTTTTCTGGGTTCCCACGCCATACTGTAAGATAGCCGTGGAATTGTGCAGGTCAATCTGCCTGCTGAACTCCTCCACCTGCCGTTTTTCCTCTTCGCTCAGAATCGAATCGTCCAACGTCTCCTGTAACTCTCTCGGCTCTTCCACTTCCACAGGCGGCTGCTTTTCTTCCATCACTTCCCCGAACACCAGGGTAGGCACTTCTGTTTCCTTAAAAACCACTTCGCTCATAGTAATCCCCCATTTCTTAATTAAGTCTCAAAATCTTTCTGTAAATAACCGTCCTGCTTTAACATGGTATGTAACACTGAGATATCCGATTGGATATCCCAGGCTTTATCGCGGAACAACTCGTCCAAAAATTTCTCAAAAGCCTCGTTGATATTGTCCACCGCTACCTCAATCTCCCGCTTTGTCTGTGCGATATTGGAAATATCAATCTGCTGTCTGTCCAAATCGCGGTAGGCTTCCAGAAGCTTTTTCGTAGTGGGCAGATAGAAACTCAACATCTTGCGCAGTTCCGGTGCTAACTGCGGCTCCTTTTCTACCTGAGCAAAAATCCTCGTGACCAACATTTCCAAACGGTCCAGCTTATCTGACATCTCCTCGCCCGGAATCTCATCATTGCACTGGCGAATCAGACGGACATAACCCCGTCCTTCCTCGATGACCTTTTCCGCCTCGCTCTTCTGGGCCTTGTATTCCGTATCTTCCACCGTGGATTTTGTATCCGCCTGCTTTTCTTCCTGCAGCGTTTCCTCATAATGCTTCTGGGTGCGCTTATACTGCTCATACATTTCGTTGCTGGCAATCAGACAGGTCTCTTTCTGGTCCAGATGCGCCTGTTTGAACATTCCCAGCCGCATCATCTTCTTCAAATCCCGGCGGATATATCGCTCGCTTCTGCCGGTTCTGGATGCGATATCCTGAATGGAACAATACAGCTTCTCCTTCACCATATCCACATACACACGGTAACGGTTCGTCCTGCCCTTAAGCCGCGAACCATAGGAACCCACCAGGAAACCCAGGGCAAAAATCACCCCGGACATCACCAAAGGCGCCATGGATCCGCCGTACATCAACTGACTGAGCAGATGCCCTGCCAGCACCAAGGCAAAGACTCCCATGGAACTGTAGCCCACCGCCATACATACAATCCCCAGGACTTCTCCTTTGGGATGTCTGTCAAACAGTCTGGCGTCCGGACGGATATTCGGCTTACGATATTTAGATTTCTTTTCAAAAGAGATATCGTTTCTGTCTGCCCCCATCGAGACAATATTATTATTGACATCATTGACGGCACGATTGACTGCGTCACCCACAGTTTCCACAGTACGGTTTAAATTGTTACCCATATTTCCAACGGTACGGTTCAAACTGTCACTCATATCTCCCACAGCCCGGTTTACCGTATCGCCTATGGTCTTGCCAAGATTAGCAAAATCACTGGTCTCTACCGCCCGCTGTACCTGGTCGCGTATATCCTCTCCTACCCGATACCACTCATTCCTGTCCATATTCCACGAACTTCCTATACTCTTCATCATCCCAGATATTACAAATCCAGGTCTTTCCCTGATTGAAAATGACCTCTTCGCCAGACTCATCATAGAATTTGGGCGGTGTGAAATCACCGTCATAACGTTCCCACTTACCCTTAATCACCTTACCATTGGTAAAGACAATCGACTCGCCTTCTCCATGTACATTAAAAGCAAGATAGTCATGCTCGTCCCTCTTCTCACCATGGCAATACATGAACACCACATTGCTGAACGTAAGCTGTTTGCCGTCCAGTTCGTCGATCTGCTCCTTGCCATCCTGATAACGGTAGTACAGATGGTCATCCTCATGATATTCAAAATACGGATGATACTGACCATAACCGCTGGCATTTGTTCCTTCCTTACCGCCCGGATAAATCATGTTCGCCGACTCGTTGTCCGCATACTCCGACCGTACACCATCCGCCGCAAATAAAAATGGCGGCACATATTTATCATCATAATTCCAGTCATAACCCAGACGTTCCACCGCGTCAAACAGACCATCTATCATCAGATATCCTGTAAATTCCAGGGCATACCCATCTCCTCTGCTCACCCTGGCAAACGCCTCATCCGCCGGGTTGTGGATACCCACCACTGCCGCACTGACATTATAGTACTCCGGCCGGTTGATCAACTCCTCCACATAGGGCACGGCCAATCCCCAGTTACAATAGATTGCCTCATATCCCATGGCCATATATACATAATAATCACGGCTGCTCCTGACAGGCCCCACTCTCTCCAGATCATCAAAATCCTCTATCACCGCCATCAGACGGGTAATACGCCCTTCCACCGGCGCCTCATAGATGATACCCGCCCTGGAAAGGCCGTATTGCGGCATTGCCGGTCTGTTATTGGGAATCATCACGGCAATGGGCCGTCTTGTCGCTTTGGATTCACTGATCCACTGGCCAGTCAGGTAACTTTGCATCTCACCGTTTACTACTTCCCGTTCGCCAATGACAGTCTGGTCACCCTGGGCTGTTTCCTCTTCCTCTGGCTCCTGCGTATCTTCCACACTTTCTTCCGGAATCACCTGTTCTATTTCCGGTTCCGGTATTGGTTCCTCACCAACGCCGCATCCAGCCATGCATATGGAAATCCATATCATGGCGGCTGTTGTTATCACAGTCTTTTTTATTGTCATTTTTTTCCGAAACATATTTACCTCTTTTCCACGTTTCATTTCGCTTGTCCAGTAATCCTAAACGTTTTTATTATACCCGAAAAAAGAAATACTGTACACTCGGAATTGTAAAATTAAGAAAAAACAATAAAACGTAATCCGAAGAATCCACGTTATTTTTTCCTATGCCATAAAAATAGAGTGTCGCTTCATCATCCGTTTTGATGATTTTGCGACACTCTTATTCTACGCAAAAGACTGCTCCCTCAAAAGTAAGATATACACTAATGCACAGGTCTGCGTTATATAATATCTCTTATAACTCTATTTCTATCTCTATTTTCTGTATAAAACTCGGATTTGTTTTTAGCCTATATTCAACGGAAAGCGTCCCCGACTCACTAGAAGACTCTATTTTAAACTCCTTATTTACACTAAAATCCTGTATGAGTTCTTGTCCTTTACCATACGGCATAAATATGATTCTATACTCCATTTCCGTTTCTCTGTTGGAGCCAATCCACATGTGTCGCACCAAATCCCCATCATCTTCTGAATCTTTACTATCCCTATAATATATCCCATATACCTCCGGCTCTTGATTTTGCAGTCTTTCTTTATATGAATCATAAAAATATTTCTTGTTTACGTCTATATCTCCCGACATTACCTGATTAAAAAAATCAGTAAATAAATCTGCACCAACTGAATTTAAATGTCCTCCATCCATAAAATATTTTGGGTGCTGTATTGGCAGATACTCCTCCCCTACTAGGTTAAAATCATAAAATTCCACATGATATTCCTCTGCAATTCCTCGCACTTGATTGACATAATTATCATAATTCTCTGTACTTATCAGCTGCAAATCGTACATAGGAGATACAAACAATGTAACTGGTATATTTTTTCTCTGGCAAAAAGCAATTGTTTTCCTAAGGTATTGTTCACTTAATTCTGCCATGGGATTTTCCTGTAAAATAGTAGACTGAAAAAAGAACCTGCCTGTTTCATTAAATACACTTGGTGTATAGTAATATCCTTTTTTCCCATATACTGTCTCACATTCATCAGTTTCTCTGTAAAAAAATTGATAATTATAATTTAGATAGTCCTCACTTTTTTTCCAATTTACTGTATCTGCAATTCCACCCCAATCAGAAAGATTCGTACGATACCTGATAAATTGAACCCATGTCTCTGGATACTTTTCAACATCTGTCATTGTCAACATATAGGCCAGTTTATTCAATGACATTTTCATATGATCTACGTTACCCCAATTATTAAAATATTTTTCTGTTATAGGTTCCTCACCACCAAAAGTTGCTTTTATATTATTTAAATAAAATAATTCTATATAAACATGTGAGAGTTCATTGTTTTTGTCTGCTTCTTTTAAAAGATAATATGTTGCATTCATCAACTGACCTGGAGAAGATAAATTAAAATTACATTGATGATTACGTTCATCCAGCAAATACGGATTAATATCACAAAAAACATGCGATGATCCCAAAACCACATTGTCTATATTTCCCTGCTCTTCATAAAAGCTATTCCACATAATCCGATACCACATAGCATCCGCGTTATTTTCTGGTACATAAAGATAATTTAAGCCTCTGACAATTTCGCCAAAAATAAATATTCCTGCCAGCACTCCTGCAACACATCTTAATTGTTTCATGTTCACTCATATCCTCTTCCTTCTCAAAACTGAAAATATATAAATTGCTGTACATTATAACTTACACCATAACAACCATATAAAAGTATCACAAAAATCATACTCATTATCACTATTGTGCGAAACCACCATCCTTGTTGAAAAAAAACCTCTACTACATCCTTCCCCTTATATTTCTGATAATCCACAATAAAAAGTGCAAGAATAGATACCAACAATACATTCATATAATTCTGTCCATCTAAAATCTCTGTCCCTAAAGCGCCTTCTAACACTCCTATCCAATTGTCAAAACGACACATATTGCATAGTGTTTCCAAAGAAACCTTTAATTCACCGCTTCGGAAAAACAGCCACGCAAAGGTAACTAATAAAAAAGTAAGCACTGTCTGAAACAACTTACTACTAAAATTAAGCGTTCTATATACGAATTTATTATTCAACCTCTTTTTTAGTTCATTTATTACATCTTCCGTAACTTGATAAATACCATTTAAGATACCCCAGAGTACAAAAGCCAATGATGCCCCATGCCAAAGCCCGCTTATGGCAAATACAATCATACAATTTACTGCTTTTCTCAATTTTCCTTTTCTGCTTCCTCCAAGTGGAATATAGAGATAATCACGAAACCATCCCGAAAGAGAGATATGCCATCTACGCCAAAATTCTTTTACGCTTCTTGAATAATACGGCGCATTAAAATTATCCATCAGATGTATTCCCATCAACAATGCAGATCCCCTTGCAATCGTTGAATAACCATAGAAATCACAATATATCTGTATTGCAAAAAAGAAGGTCGCTGAAACTAAATAAAATCCAGAATATATACCGCTATTTTCATAGATAACATCCACAATTATTGCCGCCCTATCTGCAATGACCATTTTTAAAAACAATCCATATAAAACTAAAAGCAAGCCTTTTCGTATATTTTCATATTGAAAAACATGCTCTCTATTTAACTGTACCAACAAATTTTTAGAACGTTCGATGGGACCAGCTACCAGCTGAGGAAAAAAAGAGACAAATAATGCATAGTGGACAAAATTCTTTTCCGCATAAATATCTCCCCTGTATACATCTATCAAATATCCCAATGCCTGCAATGTATAAAAAGAAATGCCAACTGGCAGCAAAATATCAAAATTAAATGGAAACCCACTAATGTGTATGTATGACAACATACGATTCAATAAAGAAACAGCAAAAGAGAGGTACTTAAAACCCCCCAGAATCCCAAGATTTAATATAATACATACGATGAAAAGAACTTTTCTTTTATCTATACATCTTTTACCATCTCCCGTTTCCTGTTGTACATCCTTTAATCTTTCAAGAAGCAACCCTCCCACATAAGTAATTACCGTACAGGAAAACAGCAGAACGATATAGACTAAATTCCACTGCATATAAAAATAATAACTCGCCCCCAAAAGCCATACACATCTCAACTTTTGGGGCAAAATATAATATATTAAAACAACAAATAGCAAAAACAAAATATACTGTATTGTATTAAATAACATCTCTGTCCTTTTCCTCTTTGTATACTATATACTTATATTTCCAAAAATAATACTTATAGTATATATTTTTTGCCTTTTACAGTCAATAGTCTGTTGTCTTTCATTTTTAATATCTATAGTCTTTCTTGTATGGTTCAAGCAATATAAACCGAAATATTTTTATTGCTTTTTAACGTATTATATTAGGGTAGCTTGAGAAAGGAATGAATCTGAATATGAACATCTCTTTAGAAGTAGGACTTAGAATCCGCTATTATAGAAAAGAGAAACATATTACACAGGAAAAACTCGCTGAAATTTGTAATCTGCATCCAACCTATATCGGTCAGCTAGAGCGAGGTGAAAAAAACGCAACAATCGAAAGTTTATACAAAATCACCAGTGGACTTGGCATTTCTATGGGTAAACTATTAGAAAATATCGAATGCCCGGAAGATGAAAACACAAGCATTCCTTTACATGTATATCATCAAATTTTATCTCTTCCAGTCGATAAACAGCAGAAGGTCCAGACTATAATAAATGATATCATCGGACTGATATAAGCAAAAGAATGATAATCTGCTTCATATATCTCGCCCCGGTATACAACATCCACCTTTATTAAAGAAAAAGGATTGCCGCACATTTGGCAATCCCTTTCGTTTCCGTTATTCTAAAATTTTCCAAACTTTTTCTTTTTCTTTCCACTTGTCTGTTCTTCCGCACGATCCGAAGTAATATTCTTCGCCGCATTCAAGGAATCGCCCGTCTGCTCGTCAAACTGTTTCAACAGTTCCTTTGCCTCATGGGATAGTTTGTCAGGCACCTGTACCACCAATGTCACATAATGGTCTCCGCGCACATCTTTGTTGCGCAGGGAAGGTACACCTTTTCCTTTCAGGCGGACTTTCGTATCCGTCTGTGTGCCGGCTTTGACTTCATAAATCACCCTGCCGTCCACCGTGTCGATCACGATCTCGCCGCCCAACGCTGCGATTGCAAAAGACATGGGTACGGTAGAATAAATATTTTCATCCTGCCGCTGGAAAATGGGGTGTCTTCCTACTACCACTTCCACTAACAGATCGCCTCTGGGACCGCCGTTCGAACCCGGCTCACCCTTGTCGCGCAGGCGAACACACTGCCCGTTATCAATACCTGCAGGAATGGATACCTGAATCTTTTTCTTATTGGCAATATACCCCGTACCCCGACAGTCCGGACATTTATCCTTAACCACCTTACCAGTCCCCTGACAGTCTGGACAGGTCTGCACATTCCTCATAATACCGCCAAAGGGCGACTGTCTGGTAAATACTACCTGGCCCTTGCCGCCGCACTTAGTACAGGTTTCAGGGCTGGTGCCGGGTTTAGCCCCAGTACCATGGCAGGATGTACACTCATCCTTTAGAGTCAGTTCTATCTCCTTGTCTACGCCAAAGACAGCTTCCTCAAAGGTGATACGGACGCTTGTGCGCAGGTTTGCCCCCTTCATGGGGCCTCCCCCTCTACCGCCGCGTCTGCTGCCGCCACCGCCAAAGAAATCGCCAAAAATATCACTAAAGATATCGCCAAAAATATCACTGTTGAAATCAAAACCGCCAAAGCCGCCCGCACCGCCTGCGCCATCAAAGGCGGCATGACCATACTGGTCATACTGCCTTCTCTTCTCAGGATCGCTCAAGACTGCATACGCCTCGGATGCTTCTTTAAATTTCTTCTCCGCCTCCGCATCGCCGGGGTTCATATCGGGATGATATTTCTTAGCCAGAACTCTGTATGCTTTTTTGATCGCGGCGTCATCGGCGTTCTTCTCTACACCGAGCACCTCATAATAATCCCTTTTTTGTTCTGCCATGATAAACCCTTCCTACTCTGTCTATCCTCGTAATCTTAGTTTCCCGGGCTGCACGTCTGCGCAGCCCTGTTAATTCCTGTCTTGCTTATACTTCTCTGTAATCTCCGTCTACCACATCATCAGCCGGTGCTTCCTGAGTGCCCGCATCTGCTGCGCCGCCCATATTGCCCATATCCGGGCCTGCCTGCGCCTGCTGCATGTTCTCATACATCTTGGTGAACAGGCTCTGTGCGGAATTTGTCAATTTCTCTTTCGCAGCTTTGAGTTCATCCAACTGACTGTCAGACATCTCCTGATCTTTGGTCTTCTCCAGGATATCCTTGACTGCCTGCAGGTCAGCTTCCACACCGGATTTCTCGGAAGCATCAATCTTGTCGCCCACTTCGCTTAATGCCTTCTCTGTCTGGAATACGAAAGCATCCGCATCGTTTCTGGTATCGATCGCTTCTTTTCTCTTCTTATCCTGCGCTTCGTACTCAGCCGCCTCTTTCACTGCCTTATCAATCTCATCGTCAGACATGTTGGAACCTGCTGTGATGGTGATATGCTGCTCTTTACCTGTACCTAGATCCTTCGCGGAAACGTTCACAATACCGTTAGCGTCGATATCAAAGGTTACCTCAATCTGCGGCACGCCACGCATTGCCGGAGGAATGCCGTCCAGTCTAAACTGACCAAGGGACTTGTTATCTTTGGCAAACTGTCTCTCACCCTGTACCACATTAATATCCACTGCGGTCTGGTTATCCGCTGCTGTGGAGAAGATCTGGCTCTTCTTGGTCGGGATGGTAGTATTTCGCTCAATCAATCTGGTCGCTACGCCGCCCATGGTCTCGATGGACAGGGATAATGGTGTAACATCCAAAAGCAGAATCTCACCCGCACCGGCATCACCTGCCAGCTTACCGCCCTGGATAGAAGCGCCCAATGCCACGCACTCATCAGGGTTCAAGGATTTGCTGGGCTCTTTGCCTGTCAGCATTCTTACTTTATCCTGTACAGCAGGCACACGAGTGGAACCGCCCACCAACAGTACCTGGCCAATATCCGCGTTGGTCAGCCCTGCGTCTTTCATCGCGTTCTGTACCGGAATAGCTGTCTTCTCGATCAGATCATGTGTCAGTTCATCGAACTTCGCCCTTGTCAGGTTCATATCAAAGTGTTTCGGTCCCTCGGAAGTCGCTGTGATAAAAGGCAGGTTGATATTGGTCGTGGTTGCAGAAGAAAGTTCTTTCTTCGCCTTCTCCGCCGCCTCTTTTAATCTCTGGAGCGCCATCTTATCGTTGGAGAGATCCACGCCCTCCTGTGCCTTAAACTCTGCCAGCATCCAGTCGATAATCTTCTGGTCGAAGTCATCGCCGCCCAGATGAGTATCACCATTGGTAGCAAGCACCTCGATGACACCATCGCCAATCTCAATAATGGATACATCAAAAGTACCGCCGCCCAGGTCATATACCATGATCTTCTGCTCTTTTTCATTATCAAGGCCATAAGCAAGCGCTGCCGCTGTAGGCTCGTTGATGATACGTTTTACGTCAAGACCTGCAATCTTACCTGCATCCTTGGTCGCCTGTCTCTGTGCATCGTTGAAGTATGCGGGAACTGTAATAACAGCCTCCGTCACTTTCTCACCCAGATAATTCTCTGCGTCCGCTTTCAGTTTCTGTAAGATCATAGCAGAAATCTGCTGCGGAGAATATTTCTTTTCATCAATGGTACGTCCTCTGTCTGTACCCATATCTCTCTTGATGGAAGAGATGGTCTTGTCGGCGTTGGTCACTGCCTGACGCTTCGCCGGCTCGCCTACCAGTCTTTCTCCTGTCTTGGTAAAAGCAACTACGGAAGGTGTGGTTCTTGCGCCCTCTGTATTTGCAATGACGGTAGGTTTACCACCCTCCATAACCGCTACGCAGCTATTGGTTGTTCCCAAGTCAATTCCGATAATTTTACTCATAATTTTTCCCTCCTGCTTATCATAAAGCTGAATCTTAATATATTATTGTTTTGGTATTATATATTGTTATAAAAATTGTAACCTGTTACTGTACCACCGCGACCATGCTGTGTCTGACTACGCTGTCACGGTAAGTATAACCCTTTTGCAGTTCCTGTGCCACCACACCGGATTCAAACTCTTCACTCTCCACCTGCATCACCGCATTATGGAACTCCGGATCGAATTCCTCCCCCACTGCCGGAATTGGTTTTACTTCCATATTTTCCAGTTCCGTCATGAGCTGCTTATAAATCATCTGCATTCCCTGTGAAAAGGCGCTGTCCTTCTCCTCCTCAGGAACACTGGCAAGACCTCTTTCAAAGTTATCGACCACCGGAAGTATCTTTTCGATCACGCTCTTTGCGCCGGTCTCAAACATCGCCGTCTTCTCTTTCTCCGTCCGCTTACGGAAATTCTCAAACTCGGCCATCTGGCGTTTCACCCTGTCTTCCAATTCCTCAATCTTTTCTTTTAGGGCGTCCTGCTTCTTGTCAGCCTTATCCTTTTTCTTCTTTTCTTTCTTATCTTCCTTGGAAACCTCTTTTTCTGTTTCCGCCGTATCCTCTTTTACGGCTTCTGTCTTTGTCGTCTCGGCTGCCTGTTCCTCTTCAGGATTCTCCGTTGTCAGGTTTTCTTCCTGCATCTTATCTTTTTCCTCTGCCACGCTTCTCATTCCTTTCTGTCAGAACCGACCATCGTCAGTTTTTTCTATATAAATCATCCAGCTGATTCTTTAACAGCTTCAGATTACTCACTACCTTTTCATAATCCATTCTCTTGGGACCTATGATACCGATTGTGCCCTTCATGCCCTCATCCAGTTCATAAGTAGCCGTTACGATACTGCAGTCCTTCATGCCCGCCACCGGCGTCTCGCTGCCGATATAAACCTGTATGCCGGTATTGTTATCATCCGCCAAGTTATCCTGCACTAATTCGCTGAGCAGCTGTTTTTCCTCAAAGGTGGTGATTAACTCGCTGGCCCGCTCGTGATCTGCAAGCTCCGGATACTTGAAAAAGTTCTTCGCGCCGCTAGTATAAATCTCTAAATCCTCATCCGCCTTGATGGCTTCCGCCACCGCATCAATGACATCCGCCACAATCTCACTGTGGATACCTGCCTGCTGCTTCATGGCTGCGATCATGCCCAGATTAATCTCTTCCAAAGACAGACCGTTTAAATGGGTATTGAGAAGGATGTTCAACTTGAGGATCGTTTCTTCTCCAAGTCTCTCAGCTACCGTCAGGATATTGTTCTTGATCACATTACCTTCCACCACAATCACTGCCAGAATATGATTGGCATCCACCTGAGAAAGCTGGATGAATTTCAGTTTATTGCGGTGATACTGGGGTGCGGAAATCATGGCCGCATACTCGGTGTTGTTGGCGAGCACCTTCGCCGCTTGTTTCAAGAGATGATCCATCTTATCTTCTTTCTCCAGAAGCATCTCCTTCATCTCTTCTACTTCCCGTTCCTTTTCCTCCATCATCCTGTCCACATACAGGCGATATCCTTTATCAGAAGGAATCCTGCCCGCAGAAGTGTGGGGCTGCAGGATGTATCCCAGTTCTTCCAGATCGGCCATCTCATTGCGGATGGTGGCGGAACTCAAGTTTAAATCGGTGTACTTGGAGATTGTACGGCTGCCTACCGGCTCGCCCGTCTCTAAGTAGTTGCGAATGATGGCTTGCAATATTATATATTTTCTTTCATCTAGCTGCATACCATTTCCCCTGTTGTTAGCACTCGATTCGCTAGAGTGCTAACACCTTCTAGTAGTAAGTTATCACTTAAGATTTTTATTGTCAACATCTGGATAGAAAAAAATTATTAAAAAAATATAAAAGAAAAAGCAGTCAATTTAGAGTATCCTCAAATTAACTGCTCACATTCCTCTTTTTAGCCGTTCACCAATATTTTCTTAAAATATAATTAGATTCCAAAACTGCCCTGCACTTCGCCGTTGATCACATAGTAAACAACACTCTCCTCAGGCTTCACATACAACTCAACGCTCTTGAAATCTCCAACTTTCTGATGAAGATCGTATTTCCACACATCCTTGGCGATCTTTACAAGATCCTCCGCGGTGTAGGACTTATCTGCAAACTGCACATGTACGGTCTCTTTAACAGCCGTCTTCTTTGCTGCAGTTGTCTTCTTTGCAGTTTCTTTCTTCGCTGTAGTCTTCTTTGCTGTTGTCTTTCTGGTTGTGGTCTTCTTCGCTGCTGCCTTCTTGGTCTCTTCTTTCTTAGGCTCTACAGCGGGCTCTGTCTTTGCTACAGATGCTGTCGTTGTTGTCGCTGCCTGTGCTGTCTTTGTATCTGCGGCCTTAGCGGCTGCTTTTGCCGCCGGTTTAACGCTTACTGTTTTCTTGGTCTCTGCCATGACTAATCTCCTTCCCCATCTCTGGCTCTTTGAACGCTGCGCGTCCCACTTCTAACTTTTTCATAATCATCCATGAATCCACTTATACCTTTGGACCATATGAAGATTCTATCGCAATGCCGAAGCACTGTCAACCAACAATCTGTAACAAATAGTTACGTCCTATCTCATTATTTTATACGAAATGACATAAAAAAAGGTAAATTCCTTGGGAAGATTAACAAATCGAGCAATAGCTCAAAAGTAATTTGCTTCGCAAATAACTTTGCGAGGACCGCTTCGCGGCCTCGGATAGGCGAAGGATTTTCCTATACCATAAAATATCCCAGCACCGCTGCCCCCAGTACGATGCGATACCAGCCAAACACTTTAAAATCATGCTTTTTGATATATCCCATCAGGAAACGGATGACCAGCACAGACACAACAAACGCCACCACCATACCCACCAGCAGGATCGTGGTCTCCGCACCCGTGATCGGTCCTTCAAATTTCAAGACCTTGAGCAGGCTGGCCCCCAGCATGACAGGAATCGCCAGAAAGAAAGTAAACTCCGCTGCCACTGTCCTGGACACGCCGATCAAAAGCGCTCCCACGATCGTAGCGCCAGAACGGGACGTGCCCGGAAATATTGCCGCCAAAAGCTGGAACACACCGATCAGGAAAGCCGTCTGAAAAGTAATCTGATTCAGTTCCGTAATCTTTGGCGTAGTATTCTTATTCCGATTCTCAATCACGATAAAAGCAATACCGAACACAATCAGCGCGATTGCCACGCACCAAGGATTATAGAAAAGCGCGTCCAAGACATCGTCGAAGGCAAGGCCGATCACTGCCGCCGGCACACAGGCTGCCAGAATCTTAAACCAAAGCACAAAGATGTCCTTCTGTATCACTGGCTTTTCCTTGAATTTAAAAGGAAATATTTTATTCCAAAATAATAACACTACTGCCAGGATGGCTCCCAGCTGGATCACCACCAGAAACATTTCCCAAAATTCAGGACTCACATCGAGCGTCACAAACTCATTGAGCAGTATCATATGCCCAGTACTGCTGATGGGCAGCCATTCCGTGATACCTTCCACGATGCCAAACAACACCGCTTTTAAAATCTCTATTATATCCATATGCACAACCATACCTTTCTTATGCTCTTTCCAGATATTCTAACAAATCCAGATAACAATTCTCTGCATCCCGATAGCCCTCTTCATAGAGCGCCTTCATTTTTTCTTTATCCTTCTCTATCCTGCCCACCTTACTCGCCTGCTTAGGCCGGATTACGAACACGTCACCGCTCCTTCTCTTCTCTTCAATGTACTGTACCGTATTATTATAAGAAAGATACCGCTCCCGCATCAGTTCATAGACTTTCGGATACTGCAGATATCTAACCTTCACCGCGGCAAGTTCCGCCCCAGCCGGCTTCCTGACATATCCTTCCTCTTTGGTCATGACAATCACATTCTTCCGATTGCCGTCCCGGATGGACTGTCTGATGGGAATGGAATCGGAGATACCGCCATCCAAATACAATTCGCCGTCTATTTTTACATTGCGGGATACCAACGGCAGGGAACTGGAAGCCCGCACCGCGATGATATCCTGATGCATATCCTTAAGTGGCAGATAAGCCGGCTGGCCGGTGCGAATGTTCGTGGCCACCGCGTAAGCCCTGCCCTTGTATTTCCCAAAGGCCTCATAGTCATAGGGATCCAGATAATCTGGTATCAGCTTATAACTCATATCCACGCCGAACAGGTCGCCTGTCTTCAGCAGACTTTCCACACTGCAATACTGTTTCATATCCAAATAATTCAGGGCGATACGATAAGAACGTCCCCGCTGCCCGGACAGATAGCTGCACAGATGGCACACACCTGCCGACACCCCGTAGCAGTCAGAGAAAAGAATCTCCTTGTCCATAAAAAAGTCCAACACGCCGGCAGTATATATCCCTTTCATACCGCCGCCTTCCAAAATAAGTCCTGCCTGATACATAATCTCCTCCAACCCTAGTATTCCGCTTTCACAAACTTCCGGAAAGCCTCTAACGACCGCTCCACCTTTTCCGTATCAATACAGTAAGCAAGCCGGAAATATCCCTTCACGCCAAAGCTGTCGCTGGGCACCAGGACCAGATCGTATTTCTTCGCCTTCTCACTGAAAGCGACCGCATCCTCTTCCAACGCTTTCGGGAAAATATAAAATGTCCCGCCAGGTTTGACACACTCGAATCCCAAATCTGTCAGTTCTTTATATAATATGTTCATATTCGTCTCATAGACCGATAAATCCGCCGTCAAATCAAGCACTTCGGCCACCGCCAGCTGAATAATGGACGGCGGACAGTTATGTCCCGTCCCCCTGGAAATCTGACTGCACATAACACTGATGATATCCGCATCCGTACAGGCCGGATTGACCGCCACATATCCGATACGTTCACCCGGCAAAGATAAGGACTTGGAGAACGAATAACAGGATAAGGTATTGTCATAGAATTTGGACGGATAAGGAGCATCCACGCCCGCAAAGACAATCTCCCTGTAGGGCTCGTCCGAAATCAGGAAAATATCGTGTCCGTACTGTTTTTCCTTTTCCCGCATGATGCGCGTCATCTCCTGCATGGTCTGTGTGGAATAGACCATCCCGGAAGGATTGTTCGGCGTATTGATGAGAACCGCTGCCACCTTTTCCGTCAGCATCTGCTCAAAAGCCTCAAAGTTGACCTGGAAGTTCTCCGTATCCGCCGGCACCACCTTAAGCACCGCTCCTGTCAGATTGATATAAGGCGCATACTCCGGGAAATGGGGCGCAAAAGTGATGACTTCATCCCCCGGCTGGGCCACACAGCGCACCGCATGGGCAATGGCCCCCGCCGCACCGGTAGTCATGAAAATATGATTCCCCGTATAGTGCATCCCAAATCTCTGATTGAGGGAAGCCGCCACCTTATCCCGCACCGAAGGGATCCCCAGACTCTGGCTATACCCATGCAGTTCCATGGGATTTCTCTCCTGCAGCATCCTGATCATCGTATCCGTAAACGCCTGCGGCACCGGTACGGAAGGATTGCCGAGACTGTAATCAAACACATTCTCATAGCCGATCTCCTTCCCTCTCTGCGTGGCAAACTCCGACAGCTGCCGAATCACGGATTTTCCCTGTAACATATCTTTGTATTTTTGCACGATCATAATCTTTTCCCTCTTTCTGTTTCCATATTCTTTTCAGCATGTGCCAAACTACTGTCCAAGTCATCCGGTCATGCCTTTCTGATTTCTGCCGTCCGACTACTTTGCCCTCAAGTGTAACAGCCTGCCTTGGAAATCGCCCCGAATCGGCGGTATATTGATGCCCGCATAATACAGGGTATCTCCGCGGTACTCTGTCTGTTCCATCTCCGGCCAATCCGCCGCATTTTCGATCACATATGTTCTATCCAAATCCAGTCCCGGAATATGAATCCGTCTACTGTGAAAATTCGGCCTGTTCAGCACCTGGATATAAGTGACGAGCGCCTCGCTCTTATCCTTGGCCACCACCTCATAACAGTCATAATAATGGTTCTCGGCATAATGTGCAATACGGTAGTAATCTCCCCGACGCACCAGATCATTATATTTATGATACATTGCCACCTGCTCCGGGATCATATCCCTGTCCGCCTGTGGTATCCTCGTCACGTCCAATTCATAACCAAAAGTCCCGGCAAGCGCCACATATCCCCTGGTCGCAAAAGGCGTCACTCTGCCCACCGTATGATTCGGACAGTCAGACACATGGGCCCCCATGGTGGACAGCGGATAAACCAAAGCCGTGCCGGCCTGAATCGACAATCGCTCCACCGCATCCGCATCATCGGAACACCAGATCTGCGGACTGTAATACAACATACCGGGATCAAATCTGGCCCCGCCGCCGGAACAATTCTCCAACAAAAGATTCGGGAAATCGCTAATCAGCCGCTCCTGCATCTCGTAGACTGCAAGCACCTGCCTGTGCAAAAGTTCTCCCTGTCTGTCTGCAGGAAGCCCATAACTGCCCAGATCGCTCAACTGCCTGTTCATATCCCATTTGACATACTCGATATTGGCGCTTCGCAGCACCGCCGCCACCTGTTCATAAATATAGTCCCTGACTTCCTTCCGTGTCAGATCCAGCACATACTGATTCCTGCCAAGACTTCCCGTTCTGCCGGGAATCTGGATTGCCCAGTCAGGATGCTTTCTGTACAAATTAGAATCCGGCGAGATCATCTCCGGCTCGAACCAGATGCCAAACTTCATGCCCAGCTTATTAACCTCTTCCACCAGATGTTTCAATCCGCCCTCCAACTTGGACTCATTCACCTGCCAATCTCCCAGGCTGCTGTTGTCATCATCCCTGCATCCGAACCAACCGTCATCCATCACCAGCATCTCTATGCCAAGTGTAGAAGCCTGCTTTGCAATATCCAAAAGCTTCTGTGCGTCAAACTCAAAATAAGTAGCTTCCCAGTTATTGAGGAGAATCGGACGCTTCGTATCTCTATAGACACCCCGAATCAAATGCTCCCGATACAGATCATGGAAGTTTCTGGTCATACCACCAATCCCCTGGGCCGAATACATACAGATAACTTCCGGCGCCTGAAAACTTTCCCCTGCTTCCAGCTTCCAGCAGAAATTATCCGGATGGATCCCCATCATCGCCCGAATGGAACCGAACTGATTCGCTTCAATCTGCGCTAGGAAATTACCCGAATAAACAAAACTCATGGCATAGATTTCCCCTGACTCTTCCGTCGTCTCACGCTTCTTCCAGGCCATGAAGGGGTGTTCCTGATGACTCGATTCCCCGCGCACCGAGCATACGCTCTGTTTGCCCCTCATAACGTGTCGTGTCTGGATCCCGCGTTCTCGCCCCCAGGAACCATGCAGCGTGATCATCTCATAATCCTCATTATCCATATCAATACAGGCTGACAATACTTTTGTCAAATATATGGGTCCGTCACTGCCATTCACAATCTTCACACTTCTGGCGATTGCATCCGTATCCGCGAAAATACTGTAAGATAAAATGACCTGCAGTTTCAGCACCTTATCCTCGCAAGTAATCTCCAGCGTCTGGCAGACATCTTTCCCGCCGAAAGTCGCTGGCAGCCCCTCCAACGCTTCCTTCCCGTCATAAATCCGATGGGATACATAGGAGAGCGACACGCCCGTATGACCGCCCATAGTCCGCACCGCCAGCGTCCCTTCCCTGTAATCACCCAGGTTATTTCCCGTATATTCCATGGGAAAGGTGTCCAGGAAAGAAAGCCGTTCCCGGTTATTCCGGGACGGGACAAAAGGCGCCTCATTGGTGCGCATCAGATAGGTCAAATTATTCTCCGTCAATTTTCTTCCATAATATACATGTCCCAGAAAATTTTCCTCATCCACAACAGCAATACAGTAACTGGTGTGAGACGTATCTAATTTAAACAATCTATTCTGTTCATAATAAGTGATGTTCATTCTATAATCCCTTTCCGCTTTTCTTCGTTCACAGGCTTCTCTCACTTACTGCTATTATATGGCACTGCCCATTGCCATCATATATCATCCGTCGCCCAGACAATGGCACATCTGACGGCACGCTTCCAGCCCTTGACCAGCTGCCCCCTGGTCTCTTCCTCCATGGATACGTCAAACCGCTTTCCCAACTGCCAGTTAGCGCAGATCTCCACCTTATCCTTCCAGTATCCCACGGAAAGACCTGCCAGATAAGCAGCCCCCAGCGCAGTGGTCTCAATACAGCTTGGCCGATACACCGCCTGTCCCGTGATATCAGCCTGAAACTGCATCAGAAAATCATTGGCACTGGCGCCGCCGTCCACCTTTAATTCCCCCAAAGGAATCCCCGCATCTTCCTCCATGGCTTTTAACACATCCATAGACTGATATGCAATGGACTCCAGCACCGCTCTCACAAAATGCTCTTTCTGGCATCCTCTCGTGATCCCAACCACCGTACCCCTCGCATAAGGATTCCAGTAGGGCGTTCCCATACCCACAAAAGCAGGCACCACATAGACGCCGCAGGTATCCGGCACCCGCAGGGCATATTTCTCAGAGTGCTGTGAAATCTTCATCATCCGCATCTCATCCCGCATCCACTGAACCGCCGCCCCTGCCACAAAAACGCTGCCCTCTAAGGCATATTCCGGCCTGACAGAATCCCCGGCCGCAATCGTAGTCAAAAGCCCATTGTGCGAAGCAATCGCCTCTTTCCCTGTATTCATCAGAAGGAAACAGCCTGTCCCGTAAGTGTTCTTCACCTGTCCCGGTTCAAAGCAGCACTGTCCGAAAAGCGCCGCCTGCTGGTCCCCGGCCGCTCCCGCAATGGGAATCGGCGCGCCAAAGATACTGCCGTTGCTCATACCAAACACCGTACCCGAAGGTTTTACCTCCGGCAGCATCTGCCGGGGAATCCGCAGGATATCAAGAAGTTCTTCATCCCACTCCAGCGTATGGATATTATAAAGCATGGTGCGGGAAGCGTTGGTATAATCCGTCACATGAGCAGCACCCTTCATCAGATTCCAGATCAGCCAGGTGTCCACCGTACCGAACAATAATTCTCCGCGTTCGGCGCGCTGTCTTGCCCCTTCCACATGTTCCAAAATCCAGGCAATCTTACTTCCCGAAAAATAAGCGTCCGGCACAAGCCCGGTCTTATCCCGTATCTTTTCCGTATATCCCTGTTTTTTCAAATCGTCTATGTATTCCGCCGTTCTGCGGCACTGCCATACGATCGCATTGTACACCGGCTCGCCGGTCTCTTTGTCCCACACGATTGTAGTCTCTCTCTGATTTGTGATACCGATACCCGCAATCTGTGCCGCGTTCACCCCAATATGTGCCATGGCCTCGATTGCCACAGCCAGCTGGGACGCCCAAATTTCACGAGGATTATGTTCCACCCAGCCGGCCTGCGGATAAATCTGCGTAAACTCTTTCTGGGCCATACTGCAGATATTTCCCTTCCTATCAAATAATATACAGCGGGAACTGGTAGTCCCCTGATCTAACGCCATAATATACTGCTGCATCCTTACCTCTTTTCTGTGCCGCTTCTTACATCCAAACCGAATTGAACCAGCACATGATATGTCTGTAAAATCCCGTATAACAACTTTATTAAGTATATAATATCCGACAGGGATTCGTCTATAGTTATCCTTCTGTATCTGGGAGAAAATGTGCGGCCGCGCCCACTACCTCTAAAAATCATCAGTAGTGAGTGCGGCCGCACATTTTAGTGTTTTTATCAAGAATCATCATAGCCGGAATCTTGAAGTAATGTCTGACAACTGCCGGGCAGATACCTTTCCGTTTAATGTCTTGTCAAAAGCCTCCGCCGTAAGTCCTACCACATCTGTTGTCTTCTGAGCAATGTCGGAAATTCCCATAGTACAGTCGCTGATATTGTCGTTGACCTCCGACATAGCGCCCGCAATCTCATCAATAAAACGTTTCAGCTCCATAACCTCCTCGTTTGCCTGATTCATAAACTCCTCTATCGAACTGGTTGCTCTACTGTATTCATCACTAGACTGCATAAACTCGTCATAGTCATTCATTACCTTATGCTCAAGGAAATTCAACGCATCCACGAGACAGCCTCGCAGTGTCTCCACGGACGAATTGACATCATCCACAATCGCCACAATATTGGCTCCGGTTTGGGTAGACTGTGTCGCCAGAGAGGCAATCTCACTTGCCACAACGCCAAATCCTCTCCCTTCTTCCCCGGCCCTTGCCGCTTCAATCGAAGCGTTCAAAGAAAGCAGATTGGTTCGATACGCAATAGCTTGAATGGCTTTTGCAAGCTCATTGATTTGAGCTGCCTTCTGTGCTTTTATAATCGCTTCCTGCGAGGTTTTCTGTATCTTATCGTACACCTGCAAAGTCTCCTCACGGGAAGTATTTGTTTTCTCATGGATTATTGTACTCTTTTGACGTACATCCGCCGTAAGTTCCGTTCCGGCGTTGATATGTCCGGCAACGGCAGCTGCATTTTTATTCATATTTTCAACATGAGCCGTAACGGATTGCATAGACACAGATGTCTTCTCCATAGTCGCCGCCATCTTCTGGTTGACGGCGGAATTGTTGGTAGAAGCCTGATTCACCCCTTCCGAAATCTCATATAGAGAATCCGAGTCTTTTACCAGCTTTTCCGAAATATCGTTGAGTTCCGAAACAATCTCCCCCAACTCTTCCTTCATATGGATAACTGCGTTTCCCATTGTACCCACCTCGTCATGCGTTGCCGGAATGACGATGCCGCTTTGCATGTTCAATTCGGAAATATCATTGATTACTGCCGTCAATGCCACAATGGGCCGCGTAATCATCCTTGTAACCACCAGCCCAATGCCCAGAGCCGCGAAAAGCAGCGCCAGCCCAATCACGGCACTGATTGCAGATATGGTATTGACCGGTTTCATAACATCCGCTTTATCCGCCTGGACAAAAATAACCCAGTCATTAACTGTACACATGAAGGCAATGTAGACCTCACTGCCATCTATCGTACATTCCCTGACATCCGCCGTTGTAATCATTCCTGTCTGCAAGGTATCAAGAACACTTTGAATCACTGCATTTCCTGTAATCTGCTGCCCCAGCATATCCGCGTTGTCATGATACAGAAACTTTCCCTGCGTATCTACCAGATAAACCCTGCTCGACTTCATGGTATTAATCCCCACAGTATTCAAAATATAGTCGAGCCTCCCAAGTCCCAGTTCCATGTTATCTCTCCCGGTATCGCTGTAAAAACATTCGTACAGGGTGTCCGAGGCATGGACACAAGTATCATATAAGTAACTCTCACATAACTCCGTAATATTCTTTTTATTGACCATATAAGATACCGTCAATATTCCGGCAATCAAACTAATAGATGTGGCTATAATCAGCAACGCAATTTTACCGCGTATAGATTTCATTTGTTCTCCTTTCACTTTCCAAGCGACAGCGCTTTCTCAGATGCCCAGTTGTTTTTCACAGATTCTACTACTTTTTCCCAGGATATGTCCCCCCTACAATATGCATAGAGCGAATTTCCAAGTTCCACCTTAAAGCGCTGGCTTGGGAACGCTGTAAAATCCCAGTTCACTGTTTTTTTAGAGGTATCGGACATATAGGAAACCACCTGCCTTGCCAGAGGATCATTGGGGCTTTCCTCATAAGCAAAGGTATTGAACGGAGAGATAAAGCCTAAGGAATCTGTGACATATTTCTTGCCCGTCTCAGATCCATACAGCCATTCCAGAAAAGCAATGGAAGCCTGCTGATCTGCTTCGTCCGCAATACTATTCACGCAGATATAGCTTTCCGTTCCAATACACAGTCCCTGTTTCTCCTCACCGTCTACACCTGTATAAATTGGCAGGAATTTCACATCTTCCTCTTTTACCTGATTGCCGTCAATCTGGGAAATTTGACTCCATGCCCAGTTGCCGTTCTGCACCATCGCTGCTTTTCCCGTTGCGAACTCCCCCATAGAATCGTTCACCGTCTTAGAGGCAAGTTCCTCGGGGGTAGCACAAGAATTATTTATATACAAATCAAAAATATTTTTTAAGTTCGCTTCATAGTTAAAATCAAGTTCCATCTCATCCGCAATGCCCTTTTGGGAAAATTCATAGTAGACAGGAAGATTTGCTAAATGCGTGTGCCAGCGCCAATCCTCCCCCTCGCTAAAAGAAGTAGAGGCAAATACCCCTTCAATGCCAAGTTCCTCACAATGCTGCGACATATCTTCCACCAGGCTCCTAAGCTTATCAAAGTTGTTGACTTCCTCCATACTCCTAAAATCCGTCTTCCTGGAGGACAGTGAAAAATATTTCTGCATAATGCCGTCATTGTATATAATACCATACCCTTCTACCACATAAGGAATCCCATAAACTCCGTCTCCATCCCTGACCGCCATGTCCGGTTCAACCAACCATGAATAGAACTGGGTATCACTCAAATCCTTACAGTAATTCTTCCATTTCCCGTAATCCACCGAGCCATTTATCTGGAACAGCGTGGGAGGGTTCTGTTTTGCAATTTCGGATTTCAAAGTCTGTTCATAGCTGCCGCTTGCAGCCGTCAATATCCTTACTCCTATACCGGTCTCAGCCTCGTAAGCTCTGGCAATTTCTTTCCAGCTATCCGCTGCTTCTGGCTTGTAATTCAAGTAATATATTCTAGGCTCCTTTTCTTTTTGCCCGCATCCTGCAAGCAGCACCAAAATCAGGCAGAAAAGCAATCCAAATACAACAAAAAATTTCTTTTTCATCTGTAGCTTCCTCTTTTCTCTTTTTCCTTATCGCAGCATATAGACATTTATACATACCACTTAAAAATAGTTATTATATTATAAAATTATATATAAAAAGTGCTGTTTTTTCTCCCCAAATGGTACAAATTGCATTTTTTACGGTATACTTTGTATGCCTGTGGCAGATTGATTGCGGTCGAGGAAATGTAAACTATCTTTTGCCTTAGAACCAGCAGAAGAAATTTCATCTTCCAAATTTTCTGAAACATGCTACAATTAAAAAAGTAATTTGCTAGGCAAATAACTTTACGAGGACCGCTTCGCGGCCTCGGATTAGCGGGAAAATTTCTTTCAAGATTGAAAAGGGAAACATATATATGAGCATCACAATCGTATTGCAGCAAATGGTCATCATTTTTATCTTAATCGGAATCGGCATGGTCCTTTACCGGAGTAAGATGTTGTCGGAAGAAACCTCCAAGCAGATTTCCGGCATCATCATCAACGTCACCAACCCGGCGCTTTTAATCTGTTCCGCTTTTGATGACGGTCCCAAAGTCTCCCTGCGGGAACTGGGCATCGCCCTGATTTCCTATGCGGCGGTCTTTGCAATCCTGATTGCCATCGCCTTTTTGATTCCTTATGTCCTTGGCGTACCCCAAAAATTTCACTATGCCTACCAGATGCTGACGATTTTCGGCAACGTAGGCTTTATCGGCATTCCTTTGGCCTCCGCTGTCCTGGGCAGTGAATCTCTTATTTTTGTCTCTATCTTTAACCTGCTGTTCAATCTACTGATTTATACCTTCGGAATGTCCACGTTGCAAAAAGCTGCTTTCCTACAGGTTGAGGAAGGCGCTTCCATTCCCGAAAACAGTTTGACCTCCGGCCGTTTACAGAAATTTATCAATGCCGGAACGATCTCAGCAGCCGCCACTATTTTCTTTTATCTGAGCGATTTTCATGTACCCGTCATCATATCTTCCACGCTATCTTACGCCGGGCGCGCTACCACACTTTTGTCCATGCTGGTGCTTGGCGTATCCGTTGCGCAGATAGCCCCCAAGGATATTTTTTCCCATCCGAGACTCTATGTCTTCACGCTGCTTCGGCAGATTCTTGTACCCATTGGCTGTGTCCTGCTGATGCGCGGCCTGATTGGCAATAAATTAATATTAAATACTATGCTCCTGATGGTTGCGGTTCCCGCCGCCAATATGCCTCTCATGATCGCCAAACAGATGGATATGGACACCGATTCTATCTCACAGGGCATCATTCTGACCACTGTCTTAAGTCTTGTGACGGTTCCCATTGCCTGTCTCTTTCTCGTTGTATAGAAATTCCCGAACAATTTCTTTTCTATCGTCATAAAATAGAGTAAAACCACATAGGATATTAAGTTATGTATTATTTACTCTTTGCACTACTCCTTCTGGCGCTCCTTGGCTGCATCTTTTTTCACTGTTATAGGAAAAAAATTATTTGTAAAGTCAGTTCCATGGACGACTGTACCAAATGTTCCCTCCTAAAGGAACTGGTATATCCCTTCGGCTACTGTTTTCACTGTGACAGCGGTCTCTTTTCTTCCACAACGGATGCCTGGCAGAAACAAGCCGGGTACACTTGGCTCTATGACTATATGGCGCCGCGTTTCCAAATGGTTTTTGACGCTCTTCCCGTATATTTCGATTATCGCGGCAGGACTTGGCTAATCGAACTTTGGAAAGGACAGTATGGTATCAACACCGGCGCTGAGATCGGTATATACCACGCTGATTCCATCATTCCAGAAGCAGACTACAAGACCACCTGGTTTTCCTGCGCACAGGATCATGAAATGCTGGATTGCTCCTTTGTCCTATGCAACAGGAGAAACGACTGCTTCCACAATGCGGGACGCCATTGGTGGCTTACTGCCTTTCTGGTGGGCTGTTTCTCCAAACCTTCCGACCTTTCCATGGAAGCCACCATCTGCTTTCCAAACAGAGAGATGCTTTCCGCTTTCCTGGATGGTCTGAAAAGGGCCGGTTACCGGGAGGACAGCATCTGCATCAAGGGTCTTCATGTATCCTTCGTCTTCTGTCGAAATATCACAGAAAAGTATAACCTCATCACTCGCTTTTGGCGCCGCTTCTCTCAATGGAAGAATCGTCTTTTCTGCAAACTTTATCTGTGGGTTACCAGACCTTTCTGTTGTACACAGGACCGGATTTTATATCTGTACTTTTACCTCCCAGCGGCTTTTCGCAAGCTTTTAAGACTGCGCAGATTCCATAAACGTTGTCACAAACATTATTGTAAGGAGTCCTGATCATGAGTGCCTCTTCCCGTCTTAACCACGCTTTCCTAAACGCTCCTCTGCTGCCTTTGTCTAATCATTCCCGTTATGTCCTTATGAGCGACTGCCACCGGGGTATGGGCAACTCTTCCGATAACTTCTTAAAAAACCAGCATCTGTATTTTGCCGCACTGGAACATTATTACCGGCAGGGATTCACCTATATCGAATTGGGAGACGGCGATGAACTTTGGGAAAACCGCAATATGAAAAATATCATGGATATCCACAGCAATGTTTTTTGGCTCTTCACACAATTCTGCCAGGAGAACCGGTTATATCTGCTCTACGGGAACCATGATATTGTCAAAAGGAAAAAGAGAGTATGCACTCTCTTTCCTGACCTTGCCTTTTATGAAAGTATGATTCTCACCACGGACCTGCTGCCCGGCAACAGGTCCCATATCTCCCTCTATCTAACACACGGACATCAGGCCAGTCTGCTCAATTCCACATTCTGGCCCCTCTCCCGCTTCCTCGTCCGCTATATCTGGCGTCCGCTGGAAAATATGGGCGTATTGGATCCCACCAGCGCCGCCAAAAACTACCACGTCAAAAACAAATGTGAAATCCGCCTGAGCCAATGGGCCAAAGATAATCACCACATCCTGATCACCGGCCACACTCACCGGCCTATCCTGCCTGCCGAGCCGGCTTGTTACTATAACACAGGAAGCTGCGTTCACCCCCGCTGCATCACCTGCATTGAGATCGAACGTCAGTCCATGACCTTAGTCAAATGGAGTATGAGCGCCAGAGCCGACAGTACCCTCTATGTGGCCAGAGATATCATCTCCGGACCGGTTTCCCTGACCAGCCCACCGTCATTTTCATAGACCTATCTTTATACGATCTGCACTTTGATCATATTCGTTGTCCCGGAGCATCCGATCGGCACTCCGGAGGTGATGACCGTCAGATCACCCTTTTTTAAAAGCCCTTTCTTCTCAGCCGCCGCAATCGCCTTGTCAAACAGTCCATAGGCATCTTTCTCTTCTTTGATCACAAGCGGCGTCACGCCCCATGCCAAAGATAACTGCCTACACACCTTTTCCGTAGTGGCACAGCTTATGATATCGCTCTTTGGCCGGTAGCTGGACACCATTCTCGCAGACCTGCCGGATTTAGTGACCGTCACAATGGCCGTCGCATTTAAATCCAACGCTGTGGTACAAGTGGCGTGACAGATTGCATCCGTAACATCCGGATTCGCCTCTCTTTCAAACAGGAAAAATCGCTTGCGGTAATCCACATCCTGCTCCGTGCGTTCCGCAATTCTCACCATTGTCTTAACCGCCTCCACAGGATAAGCCCCCGCCGCCGTCTCCCCAGAAAGCATGATAGCGCTGGTACCGTCATAGACCGCGTTAGCCACATCCGTGGTCTCCGCCCTAGTCGGTCTGGGATTCTTGATCATGGATTCCAACATCTGTGTGGCCGTGATGACCTGCTTACCTGCGCGGTATACCTTTTTAATAATCTTCTTCTGAATCACCGGAACTTCCTCATAGGGAATCTCCACGCCCATATCGCCGCGGGCCACCATAATGCCATCCGACACCTCCACGATATCATCAATGTTGGACACGCCCTGGGCATTCTCTATCTTGGAAATAATCTTGATATCCTCGCCGCCGTTCTTCTCAAGCAGCTTGCGAAGCTGTAAAATATCCTCTTTCTTCTGCACAAAAGAAGCCGCAATAAAATCCACATCCTGCTCTATTCCAAACAGAATATCCTCCCTGTCTTTATCGCTGATATACGGCATGGAAAGATCCACATCCGGCACATTGACGCCCTTATGATTGGAAACCGTACCGCCATTGATGACACGGCAGACGATATCGTTTTTCTCTACTTTCTCCACCTTCATCTCGATCAGACCGTCGTCGATCAGCACCCGCATACCCACTTCCAAATCCTCATAGAGACGGTTGTAAGTTACGCTCACCTTATCTTTCGTGCCCTCCACTTCATCGGCCGTCAGCGTAAAAATCTGCCCCTCTTCCAGAACCACTTTCCCTTCCTTAAAGTTCTTCACACGGACTTCAGGTCCTTTCGTATCGAGCAGGATTGCCACCGGCTTACCCACTTCCTGCCGAAGTTTCTTAACCATATCCATTCTCTTCTTATGGTCTTCATAGGTACCGTGGGAAAAGTTGCATCTAGCCACATTCATCCCTTCCAACATCATCTGTCTCAGTACTTCCTCATTGTCCGTGGAAGGCCCCAGTGTACATACAATCTTTGTTTTGCGCATCCTTACCTCCGTTCTCCGGTCTGTTGCCGAAATGATTTCCTATCTTATTATTCTAAACCAAAAAATCTGGTTTAGTACGGAATGACTTCTTTATCATATCATATTCTGTGGGGGATAGCCAGATACAGACATGGGATAACTTACAATGTTTATCTGCTGTGAGCCAAGTTTAACCAACATTCATTTACTATTTAACAAATATACTAATTGACTTATTTATAAAATGGTTGTAGTATATTTGTATTAACACATCACAACAAATTTATGGTTTCTGGATAAATAAATCTATCAATATTTTGAACTCAGCGATTCGCTTTTTTATCCACAAAATGATTGACTTTTAAACCTATGGCATATACTATATAAGTGTAAGGATAGCTACACGTTAATATTGCTCCAGGTGGTAAGTCTCTCAGCATATGAGAATGACCGAACCCTGGAGTTTTTCATTTTTCTATAAATATACAAAGGAGATATAAATGAAAACAGCTATACTTGTCGATGGCGGCTTCTACCGCAGACGTGCTCAAAGCGCATTGGGTGCTATTTCTGCACAGGAACGGGCCTTTGAACTTGCAAATTATTGTAAAAGGCATCTTGAATCTCATGGGGAACAAAGTACTTTGTATCGAATCTTCTATTATGACTGTCCGCCAGCCTCCAAAAAAATTTACCATCCTTTTTTGAAAACACAGGTTGATTTGTCAAAAACCGATCTCTATATATGGATGAACCAATTTCTGAATGAACTGAAAAAGAAGAGAAAGCTTGCCTTGCGCCTCGGAAAACTTGCTGAAGAACAGGCACACTACACAATCAGGCCGGATATTGTCAAAAAACTCTGTAACGGCAGTCTTTCCTTTGCCAATATGAGTGAAAAAGATTTTTGCATCGAAATAGACCAAAAAGGGGTGGATATGAAAATAGGGCTTGACATTGCATCTATGGCCTATAAGCACCAGGTAGATCAGATTATCCTCATATCCGGAGACAGTGACTTTGTATCAGCCGCCAAACTTGCCCGACGTGAGGGAATCGACTTTGTCCTTGATCCATTGGGTTCCCCCATCAAGCCAGATTTATTTGAACATATTGACGGGCTGAGAACTTGTGACAAATCTTATCTGCCTGTCATCAGCTAATACTCATTCCGATATCTCTTTTAAAAGCAGCATCAGGGCAGATTATAAATCCTGCCCCGATGCTATTACCATGAATCAAATCCCACAAAACGTAAATCCAAACTCCACTTTCTTACTGACATCAATATGATACTCCGGATGTACCGGTGCGCCCCAGCTGTTGTCGCCGCCCACCCCCATCTGCTGCATCGCAACGCGCACTACAGTGTAATGCACCCTGGGCAGTTCATAGGAATGCTTCGCATTTTCTATCTCATGCGGCGTATAAGGAAGAGCTGAAAAACTCATATTTTCCCCGGTAAACAAGATACCTCGCCCCTGTCTGTCCGTCACTTTTGCATAGCGGACATCTGTCTTATTGCCACATTCCTGCGGCACCAGATACGCCGCCATGTTATCCGCCACCTTATTGTGATAAACTCCCAGTTTCGCCCCATGTTTACGATCTTCATAGGTCTCCTCCGGGCCATTGCCGTACCATTCCACGCAGTCATAATCCGCATTGAATTTAAATAATACGCCAAATTCCGGCATATCCGGCAGACCTTCCACCGGATCATAGGATAATGTTGTCCGAATACGGCCATCCCCATAAACCTGATAAGATAACTGGCAGGATGCTGCCGGCGTAGTCTGCAGATTATAAAGATAGGTCACGCTGACATAATCCGCCTCTTCCTGCACAATGGGGTTCTCCCATGCCCTTCCCGGCACATCCAGTTGTCTGCCCATGCCCTTACAAGTGGCGTACATGCTGGCCAGTTTCCACTGTCCCTGCCTGCCTGCCATGTTATTGCCCGCATCATTGTCCGTAGGCGCCCGCCAGAAATTCGGTCTGGGTATCTCTTCAATCAACTCCTTGCCCGCATAACGGTAAGACACCAGTCCGCCTAGCGGCTCCGAGAACAATACGTCAAAGTTCTCGCCGCGCACACCGAAATTGTCGATGCCGCGAAGCAGCGTGTAAGGTTTTTCTTTTGCTTTTACTTTCTCCTCGACCTTTGCGATCACTGCCTGACCAAAGGCAACCTCATGTCCCGCTTGGGCCCAACATGTATCCTGTTTGAGATGGAAGGAAATTGTAACTGCATACTCTCCCGCATCCTCCGGTATCTCAAAGGGCATCGGGAAACTACTCCGGCTTTCAGGCGCTACGCTGATGCCGTCCAGTTCTTTTTCTTCTATCACGATGCCATCGCGCAAAAGCTGTGCCGCACATTTGAAATTGTCTGTGGATACAAACAGGTTCTTGTTCCACACTTCAAAGTTTTCTGCCTCCACCTTTACGGCAATATTTTGATAGTTATATTTGACCTCCTGCATTTTGGGGGATGCCTCACGCTCACCGCCGTAAGCAATGCCATTCCCACTGAAATTATAATCTGTAGGCCGTTCGCCGAAATCGCCGCCATAAGCCTGGAACCACTGGCCGTATCGATCCTTCTTATAGATGGACTGGTCAATATAGTCCCAGATAAAACCACCCTGGTAACCGGAATTTTCCCGATCCGCCAGATCCGTATATTTGTGCATCGCACCGCAGGAATTGCCCATAGCATGTGTATATTCACAGCAGATAAAAGGTTTCACATCCCCACCTGCAAGATATTCCTCAATATCCGCCACCGTAGCATACATCCGGCTTTCCATATCCGAGGAATCGTTGTAACTCCTGTCATTAAAAACGCCTTCGTAATGCACCAGCCTGGTATCGTCCAGCCGGCGGAACATCTCGGACATCTCATACAATACAGAACCGCCGAAAGACTCATTGCCCAGCGACCAGATCACTATGGCAGGATGATTCTTGTCTCTCTGGTAACTAGAATTGATGCGGTCAAACAGCATCTCCTTCCATTCCTGTCTGTCCTTAGGGACAACAAAAGAGAGATCCTTTTTCCCTTTTAAATAGCCATCCCATGTACCGTGGGATTCCAGATTACTCTCCGCGATCATATACAGGCCATAGCGGTCACACAATTCATAAAGCCTCTCATCATCCGGATAATGGCTGGTGCGAATTGCATTGATGTTGTTGCGTTTCATGGTCACCACATCTTTTTCCAGTTCTTCCATGGAAATGTGCCTGCCGGAAACAGAACTGAAATCATGTCTGTTAGTGCCTTTGAATACGATACGCTTACCATTTAGCAGCATTCTGTTATTTCTCATTTCAAACTTACGGAAACCTACCGGCTGCACTAAATATTCACACAGACAGCCTTCCTGGTCCAAAGTCTCTATCTCCAAATCATACAGATAAGGATCCTCTGCACTCCAGAGTGTAGGTTTAGCAACCGCTCTGTCAAACTCTATGGATTTATCCGCCTGTCTTTCTTCCTCCCAGAGAACTTCATCCTGCTCTTTCAACCGCATCCTTACTGTGCCGCTGCCAGCTATCTTGCATTGCACGGATAATTCCGCCTTATCGAAATCATCTCCCGAAAACACCGTCCTGACACAGAGATCCTCCACATGCACACTGGGAACCGCATACAGATAAACGTCCCTGTAAATGCCGGAAAAGCGGAAGAAATCCTGATCTTCACACCAACTTGAAGATGTCCACTTAAACACCTGCACTGCCAATTTATTCTCCCCCTCGCGCAGATAAGGCGTTAAGTCGAACTCTGAAGGTGTAAAACTGTCTTCGCTGTAACCCACATAAGACTCGTTGAGCCAGAGCGCCATACCGCTTTCCACACCCTCAAAAACAATGCGGATTTCCTTACCATTCATGGATTCCGGTACCTCAAAATATTTCACATAACTGGCCACCGGATTGAACCTTTCGGGAATCTCCCCCGGTTCAAGATCTTCTCTGCCGTCCCAGGGATACTGGGTATTGACATACTGCGGAATATCATATCCTTCCATCTGGATATGCGCCGGCACACGGATATCCGCCCAGCATTTACAATCATAAGCATCCTTCTCAAATCCTTTTACTGCTGAGTCCATATTGACAGCATAAGAAAATTTCCAGATTCCGTTCAATGATTGCTCCAAAGAACTCTTCTTATGCATATATTCTTTCTTATCTTTATAAATCCTGTACGCCGAATGTGCCGGAAGCACATTTTCCTTAAAAAACTGTGGATCCTTTATTTTATTATAATCAAATTGTGTCATATACTGGCAGCACTCCTTTCCTATTTTTGTTCCATCAACATTCTTAAACTGCTTACCTGACTCGCCGCCCACGGACGCACATCCGGCAGACATGGGTACAATAAAGGTGTCAAAAACATCCTCGCAAATCCAGACGCCCCTGACACCTTACTGTCAACAAATCATCACATCAATCTGTTATGCCATATAGGAATATCTCATTATTTCACAGCACCCGTGATACCTTCTGCGAAAGCGTTCTGCAGACAGAAGAATACGATCGCGGTAGGCAGTGTACAGATTAACACCGCTAACATCAACATGCCGTAATCAGTCACATAGCCCTCTGTCAGATTGGCCACCACCATAGGCATCGTCTGACTCGTAGTATCTGTCATGATAACCTTCGGCCACAGATAACTGTTCCAGGCATTCATAAAGGTGATCGTCATAGCCGCTGCGTAAGTGGAACGCATGGTCGGCATGAACATCTGGAAAAAGATTCGAATCTCAGATAGACCGTCAATCCTAGCCGCTTCCATAATATCATGAGGGAAAGATCTTGCACTCTGTCTGAACATCATGATCAAGAACGGCGTCGATACTGTCGGCAGGATAAAACCAATCGTAGTATTGAGCCAGCCAAACTTGGAAACCATCTGGAACAAAGGTATCATCGTTGCCACAAAAGGCACCATCATCGCCAGAAGGATAATGTTCATGACCAAATCTTTTCCTCTGTCATGATAGATCTCAAAACCATAACCTGCCAGCGAACAGACCACCAGGGATACCAGTGTCAGGATAGCCGCATACTTAAAAGAGTTGCCAAACGCTCTTCCCACATTCTGTGTTGCCAGAAGGTTGTTCAGGTTCTCCATAAAATAGGTGCCGGGAACCAACCGTCCGGAAATGACTTCCGCGCTCTTATTTGTTGCCGCACTCACCATCCAATACAGCGGAAAAACAGAAATAAAGGACACTATGCACAAAAACAGATACATACCGAATTTTTTCAATTTAATCACGCTTATCACCTACTTTCATCTGTAGGAATGCCAGGATGGCAACCAGAATCAAAATAAAGAAGGACATTGCTGCCGAGTAGCCAAAGTTTGGTACATATTTAAATGACATATCATATATGTAATGCGACATGGTAATCGAAGTATTCGCCGGACCGCCATTGGTCAGGTTCACAGACTCATCAAACAGCTGCAATGTACCATTGGTGGACATGATCGCCGTCAACAGAATCGTCGGTTTCAAAAGCGGCACTGTAATCCGGAAGAATGTCTGCACAGCCGATGCACCGTCAATTTTAGCCGCCTCATAAATTGAATACTCGATATTTTGCAGACCGGACAGATAGAACACCATATTATACCCCGTCCACCGCCATAAAAGTGCAATAATGATAACGATTCTCGCGCTGAATGTATTGGTCAGGAAAGCATAAGGCTGATCCAAAATTCCAAGTTTGACAAACAGCAGATTGACGAGACCGTTATTCGCAAACAGGGAACGGAAAATAATCGCATATGCTACCAGAGATGTCGCACAAGGTAAGAAGATCATGGTACGGAAAAGTCCCTTAAACTTCAAATCCTTATTATTCAGTATAGATGCCAAAATCAATGCAAAGATCAACATGATCGGCACCTGAATGATCAAATAGAAAAATGTATTTTTAACGGACTGGAGAAACACCTTATCCTGGAACATTCGCGTGTAATTCAAGATACCGCAGGGCTTCATGTTCGCCCCTACACCCGTTTGAAAAGATAAAAGGAGCGCTCTTATCATCGGTATGAAACTCATGACTAAAATCAACAATGCGCCCGGTGCCAGAAACGCCCACCCCGTCAGATTATGTTTTCTGCTAAGCGTCATTTTTTTTGGCTTGCTCAAGAAACTCCCTCCTTCTCTGTCTTTGGAGAAAATAGGGGAACAGCCCGTTAAAACCATTCCCCTATTTTTGTTTAATTATTTAAAACTCACACTTTCGACCAAGGCCGCGAAGCAGTCCTCGTGATCGAACTCCGCTCTCGCTTTTTGACCGAGTTTGCAAAGCAAATCTCGTGATTGAGCTCTGCTCAATCAATTATTGTCCCATATTAAAGTTAATAGTAGATTCTGCTGTCTCTAACTCAGTTGCAAGATCACTACCGTTGATATAGTTCGTGATAGCAGTTGCTACAGCATTACGAGCCTCATAGTAGTAAACGCCTGTAATATTGGACGGAACCTTGGTGGAGTAGTCAACGATCTTCGCAGATACTGCATCGCCGCCGAAGAAATCGCTGGGTGCGCCATACGCATCGGAATCACCTGCCGGAGCCCATGTTGCCAGAGCGCCGCTGGGAAGGATATTGTCATACAGTTCTGTGCTGCCTGCAAAAGTGCTGCCCAGGAAATCTGCTGCCAATGCCTGATTCTTGCAGCTTGTGGTAACTGCCCAAGAAGAACCACCATTGTTGGAGTAGTTAGTCGCACTGGATACACCTACCAGGCTGGGCATATTTGTGATTGCCCAATTACCAGCCTGATCTTCTGCTGTCTGAACGGAAGCCATGATCCAGCATCCGTTGATCGTGCCTGCTACTTCGCCGCTTACGATAGAACCTACGTACTCATCCCAGCTGTTAACCTCAGCCAACACGCCTGCATCTTTCAGGCTCTTATAGGTCTCCATAACTACTTTTAATGTATCATTGTTTACAATATTAGCTGTGCCGTCTTCATTGAATAAGGACGCGCCTGCGGACTGCATCATCATCATGATCAGGTCACACTCACCTGCCTGCATTGTGATGAGGGGCTTGCCTGTCGCATCGAGAACCTTCTTACCATTCTCAATATACTGGTCAAATGTGATATCTGTGAAGTCATCAACTGTCAGACCAGCCTGCTCCAGTAAGTCTGTACGATAACATGCAACCACTGCACCGTTATCAAAAGGAACGCCATAATTCTTGCCATCAACTACGGAGTATGCTGTCTTACCTGCTGCAAACTGTGAAAAGTCGATGCCGCTGTTTGTCAGATCCGCACATACATCCGGGAAGCTGATAACGTTCTTCTGGAACGCATTGTCCTGCATCAGGAAGATGTCGGGCAGTGTGCTCAGATCGCCGGAAGTAGCTGCCGTGGTAATCTTGGTCTGGATATCATCCCAAGGTGTCTCTACTACATTCAACTTGAAATTCGGATGGTCTTTCTGATAAACCTTCTCTGCCTCATACATAGCGTTTAAGTTGAACGCCGGATCCCAACACCATACAGTCAGTGTCTCTTCGCCGCCTGCCGCGTCTGCCGCCGGAGCCTCTGTTCCTGCATCTGCTGTCCCTGCATCCGCTGCCGGAGCCTCTGTTGCCGCTCCTCCATTGTCTGCTGCCGGCGCCTGTGTTCCGGAATCGCCGCCACAACCTGCCAATGAAAGAATCATTGCAGCTGCCAATAAAGTTGCTAAAATCTTTCTTTTCATCTTTTTTCCTCCCATTTTCCCTTTTTGTGTACATTGTACACTGGGCCTCTTGGTTTCTTATCAGTTCTCATGGGCAGTTGGTCATTTTGTGCACTCTGCTGCCTTTTTCAAACTGATTGTATATGCATTATAACTCTTTGTCATTTCTTTGTGCTATCATCAAAAAGCAAAAAAGATGCAAATTCGACCATCCTTTTGCATCTTAATCGTTTACGTTATTAAATTTACCGTTGTTCTGTCAAACAACATATTTTCCAAGATGTCTACACATTCATAAATTACCACCCCTTATAGGCGGAAATTTTATATCCCAAAAGCTTTGTCTCATAATTCTCCGGATGGATTTTCCACTGATAAGGAGTAATATTCAACACCTTCTTGAAATTTCTGTTGAAGGTGGACACTGACTGAAACCCACACCGTTCAGCTACCAGTTCCATGCTGTCCGTATGTTTCTTCATATATTCACAGGCCATCTGCACCCGCACCAGATTCAGATAATCGGAGGGCGTCATATTCATGATCTTCTGGAACACTCTCCTGAAATGCGTCTCCGACATGTTGCTAATCTGTGCCAAGTCTCCGATCGTCAATTCTTCCGCATAATGCGCCCCGATATAGTGCAGGGCAAAAGAAACCTGGGAGGCGCTCCTGCTTTGTTTTCTAACCTCACCCACTTTTCCGTGGTTCATCCGCGCAATATTAATCAGCAGCGACAGCAGAAGTCCCTTAACACTCTCCACATAAAACTCCTTCTTATAGCGCATCTCATCCATGATACTCTTAATCAGCGCCGCCAATTCCGGGTGTTTAGCAGCGTCTTCCGCCCAAGCCCTGTTATTGATGACCGCGCTCAGGTCGTCTGTATAAAGGGAATCATCCCCATATATCTCCCGCAAAAACGCCTCCACATCAATAAACAGATATTCCCAACTGCTTAACGACATCTGATCACTGCTTGTATTATGAGGAAAATTCTTCGGAATCACAGTAAACATATCAGACTTATAGGGAACCGACCGCTCGTCCAACACCATCTCCCCAATCCCGTCATAGCAAAACCCGATTTCCATATAGTTATGAAAATGCAGAGAATCCATACCATAAGGCCGTATCCACGCTTCTCCAAGGAGCGCCATACATGGCTCGTTCTGGGGAATCTCATAATAACGGAATTCAATTTCCTGCTTTTTTCTTACCGCCATAGACACCCTTCCCTTCTCTCATCTGATCCAGAAGTTTTTCCTTATTACTCTTCTGTTTCTCATGATAACCCGTAGTTTCTCTCAAACAGGCATCAAAATACTGGTCTATCCACGCAAAAGCATTAAATGACGCGGCATCCCATTCTGTGTCCGGGTATATGACAATATTATTTCCATTCACTGTACAAGCCTCGCCTTCTGGCAAAAGTTCCTCAAAGCTGGCCAGCATATACCTCACCCGATCACAGAGAAAGTTTCTTTTGGTGCTAAAGCCCACAAACTCCGCCTGCATATGCGCCGTCTGTTTCACTCCGGCACAGACATACAACGTTATGCTGCCCTCCTGCTCATAACGCGACAGATCGATATCATAATAATAAGAATACAAATACACAGGATTCCCGTCTGGCGACAGATACTGTTCAAACGTCAGAAACCGCACAGAGTCGCCATACTGTTCTTCCACATACTTTCTGATCGTCTCTTCCCATGCCCCACCGTCTTTCAAGCTATCCTGATCCGAATCTTTTTCCCGTATCATACAGGCAATATCATAGTTTTCCCCATATTCATCCTGTCCATGTAATACGCTGCTCGCCCCAATACCGTCCGCAGACAGAAGCCCCATGGTACTGCCTAGGGGATCCGAATAGCAAAACTTATCTCGATACTCCACATTGCCGCCCTGCCGCACAAAATACATCGGCATCAATAGATTCAGTTTTTGTCCGGGATATAACAAGCTGGGATCTTTGACAATCTCTTTATTTACTTCATATAACTCCTTATAAAGTCCGCCGTCCCTATACATCCACAAAGCAATGTCCCACAGGGTATCGCCGGGCTTCACTTCATATTCTTCCGTCTCCGCCGGCAAAAGCACATAATATTCCCCCGCTTGCGGCCTGCCAATCGTGATATAGTTATCCTCCGCCTGGACCGGAAGCACAATACCACCGGCAAGAAGCGCCGCTGCCGATATCCCCGCTATTCCTCTTCCCAATAATCCCATACGCTCGCCTGATCTCCCAACCAAATGTTATCGTGCTTATCCTTACAGCGCAATATCTCTCCCGTACTTTCCGATTTATCATATCTGTCCCAGAACATGGACTCTCTCCTGTAAGGCGCAATCTCTTCGGCTGTAAGTTCCGTATAGAAGGTACTGTTGGACGGATCGCTGTTAGAGATTCCCGCCACCTTAGGATCCAAAGATACCCCTATCACAAAATTCCCTTCTTTCGTGATATAGTAAAACGGTACAAACTCATAGAATGGCTCCAACTCTTTATCTGCGCAATTAAACCAATCCACAAAAATATTTTCATCCTCCGATGCGACCATCTCTTCTCCCAGTTTTTCATTAAACTTATCGGCCCACAACTCGACAAACTCCTCATCCAGCCGCAATATATCTTTTAAAGCATAACTCTCTCCCGTCAAGAGATCCACCGTCATCGCCCGCTGCGTAATATAAACATACCAGACCGGATTGATCGGTGCATAGATTTCCTTGTAGCTGACGCTCATGAGATATTGACTGTGGTACGTCACATTACACTCCACATCACTGCTGAAAATACTGTACTCCTCCTGTAGCTGCTTCACCTCAGCGTTGGGGTTCAGATGCCAGTAATTTACCCGATCCATAGCCACATCATATAGTTGGGCATTAATCTGTTCCAGCTGCTCAATCGGCTCCTCGTCTGTCCCCTCGAGAACGGGATATTCCACCGTCAGCACATCCCAGTAAGGATATTCGTCTGAATATTCCACATAATACTGCTGCTTCTGCACCGTATAATCATGATATCCTCTGTGTCCCGCGTGGCTTACCAGATAAGCCGCAGCAGCGCCCACCGCCACTGCCAGGACGACGACCGCCGCAAAAATCAACAGCCATTGATGGCTCTTTGCGGACGGCTGTGCCTGTTCCGGCATTTCTTGTTCCGGTGTTATCTGTTCTGATGCTGTCTGCTCCGAAATCACCTGTTCAGGCACTGTTTGCTCTGGCATGTATGTATTTTTATCTATAATTCTTGTTATTATATTTTTAACGCCGATATTATTTCTTCTATATTTTCCTATACAATCATTATATTCCGTCTGTATTCCTTCCATAATTATTTACGCTCCCTCAGCCTTATTTAATCATATCGTATCTTGCCGTCAAATACAACATGGTGTTCTCTGGCCGCGCTCCCTCCTTACCCAGACTTTGTTGTATCTTCCTAATATTAAGAATACAAACGCCTTGCATCAAAATAACATCATTTTTGCATCATAGTTGCATCATTTCTCTAAAAGATTTCCATTGAAAACGAACTCCCCGGCGGTGGAGCGCCGGGGAATCCGTTTTCATAGATATATATACAAACTAAGGGATATAGGTAAACGCTTATTCAACATCCTGCAAAGCTGCAAAATCTTCCTCACCTGTGCGGATCTTAACCACCTTATCCACATTGTAGACAAAGATTTTGCCGTCTCCGATATGACCTGTATAGAGCGCCTTCTTGGCAGCTTCCACCACAGTGTCCACCGGAATCTTGCTGACTACCACTTCCACCTTAACCTTCGGCAGGAGTGTCGCATCCATCTCAACGCCGCGGTATTTATCGCCCGCGCCTTTCTGGATACCGCAGCCCATAACCTGCGTCACCGTCATGCCGGTTACGCCCAGATCGTTCATGGCCTTACGAAGCTTATCATACCTGGAAAGTCTGGCGATAATGGACACCTTATAGATACCTGTCGCCGCTGCCATCGGTACCTGTGCGACTTTGACAGCCGCCTCCTTGAGCGTCTGGGAAGCCTCGTCATAATCCTCCACGCCAAGACTCGTATTCTCATTCACTTCCATGGACATGGTATTGGATACATCCATGATGCTGAAACCTGAGTATGCAGATGCCAGACCATGCTCCATGCTGTCCAGACCAACGATCTCTTCCTCCTGGGAGGCACGCAGACCGATCACTGACCTGATGATTAAGAATACAATCGTGATCGTCACAGCTGTCCAGGCCGCTACTGATGCAAAACCAATCAGCTGCAGACCAAGAAGTTCAAAACCGCCGCCATAGAACAAACCTACCAGTTCCTCTCCGGAGGCATTAGCGATAGAATATCCCGGCGCTGTGTTGGTAGCGAAGAACCCGACAGAGATAGTGCCCCAGATACCGTTCATCATATGTACTGCTACCGCACCCACGGGATCGTCTATCCGAAGTTTATAATCCAGCAGCCAAACACCAAATACTACCAAAAGCCCCGCTACCGCACCAATCACGATAGAACCGAAAGCATCCGTCACATCGCAGGGCGCCGTAATGGCCACCAATCCTGCCAAAGATGCATTCAAACACATGGATACATCCGGTTTGCCATACTTAATCCAAGTAAAAATCATACATACCACTGTAGCTACCGCCGGAGCGATCGTAGTTGTCACAAAGATGGAACCCAGTTGCTCCACAGTCGTTGCCGCTGCTCCGTTAAAGCCATACCAGCCGAGCCAGAGAATGAACACGCCCAGAGCGCCAATCGGCAGGTTGTGGCCCGGAAAAGCATTGACTTTCGTAATTTTGCCGTCTTTATCTTTTGTAAATTTACCGATACGAGGTCCTAACAACTTAGCGCCCACCAGTGCGGAGATACCGCCCACCATATGAATCGCACAGGAACCTGCAAAATCGTGGAATCCCAGCTGTGCCAGCCAGCCGCCGCCCCAGATCCAGTGCGCCTCAATCGGATAGATTAGCGCCGAGATCACTGCCGAATACACACAGTAGCTTAAGAACTTCGTTCTTTCCGCCATGGCACCAGATACAATGGTGGCCGTGGTGGCACAGAATACTAAGTTAAACACAAAGTTGGACCAGTCAAAACTCTCATATGTCGTAAAGATATCAAATCCCGGCTTCCCAATCAGTCCCATCATGTCCTCGCCCAACAGCAGGCTGAAACCAATCAGAATAAATACTACGGTACCGATGCAAAAGTCCATCAGGTTCTTCATAATGATATTGCCCGCGTTCTTGGCTCTGGTAAATCCTGTCTCCACCATCGCGAATCCAGCCTGCATCCAGAATACCAATGCCGCACCGATCAAAAACCAGACACCAAATATCTGTCCGTTCATGACTTCCATAATCTCATTTGTCATAATATTCCCTCCTCATTGTCGATACGTGTGTAAGCGGGCCCGAATAGCTTATACGCGCAATAGAAAAAGCGCCTTGAGTTTCCTCAAAGCGCCTTTGCTTTTATGAGTTGCATTGTAGCACTATCATTTTGCCCTGTCAAGTGCTTTATTATAATTTTTTCACAATTTCCATGCATTATTTTTGGTTCATTTTCCCAAATTACTTGTCCGTCTTCTTCAAAAAGGCCCGACATACACCCTGTAACTCCCCTAGATTTATCTGTGCAAACAGCACCGCAGCAAACACCAGGACACAGCCCAGAATCTCCCGTCCGGTCATGCTCTCATGTAGGATCAGCATACCTGCCAACACAGAAAATACTGACTCCAGGCTCATCAACAGGGAAGCGATTGCTGGATTAATCCCATCCTGCCCGATGATCTGCAATGTATACCCCACGCCGCAGGACATAACGCCCGCATACAGGATTGGAATCCACACATCCAAACTCGCAAACATCTGCACCCAACTCTGGATACCGCCCGGCGCATGTAATATTTCCACGCCAATCATCGGCACAAGCCCCAGCATTCCGCAGACCAAGAACTGGATGCAAGACATACGCACCCCATCCACCAGTGGCGAAAAATGGTCTATCACCATAATATGCACAGAAAAACACACAGCGCACAAGAGTAGTAGAACATCGCTCATATAAAAGGAAAATTCTTCTGTCAGGCATAAAAAATACAGCCCTACGACCGCTGCCAGAATACTCACCCATACATTGAGACGGCATTTTTTACCAAGGAAAATCCCCAGCACCGGCACCAGAAGAATATAACAGGCCGTCAGGAATCCAGCCTTTCCGGCAGTAGTGCCATAATACATTCCCAACTGCTGAAAAGTGCTTGCCACAAAGAGCACCGCCCCGCACAGGCTGCCGCCAATCCATAATCTGCGCTTATCCTGCATTGTCTGCGGTACGCGGTTTTCACTGCGGCTGCCTAACAGACGGATAACCGGCAAGAGCACCGCCGCACCGAGAAAAGACCGAATACAATTAAACGTGTACGGTCCTGCCGCCGCACCGCCCTGTCTTTGCGCCACAAAGGCAATCCCCCAGACAAGGGCCGTAAGAATAAGGAGAAATGAATTTCTAATTTCTTTTTTCATAAGTAAACCTTTCTGTCCAGATGATTGACTGCGATTTTTTATTATAGCCACTCTGGTCAGATTTGTAAAGCGCATTCAGCCGGTTCATCCCCTTTTTAAGGTACAGATTGCGTTTTTTACGGTATCCTTTGTTATATTTTACGCTGTCTACTATGATACAATAGACGCAGGTTCAGCAACCTGCGTCCCAAGAATTGCTCCGCAATTCTTGCTGGTGTCGCCATAGATTACAGCTTCTGTGGTCACGATACAATAGACGCAGGTTGTCATAGGTTACAGTCTATATAGTTTACATCACAAAAGAGGGGTACTGTCTTGAACAAAAATAGAAAAAAGCAACATGATATTATCAATACGGAGACCGGTCTACAGGCGATCCTTGAGAACGAAGCAGAAGCCAATCAATATGCGGCAAAATGTCTCGCCGTATGCGCCGCCGTCGGCGCATTGGCCTGGCTATTCAATATTCTGGGCATTTTTATCATCCCACCTTTGATCATGAACATCGGCATGCCGTTCACAATCCTGTTCTTCCTGCTGCCGGCCCTGCTGTGCAAACTGACGGGAGGCAGACCTTTGTGGGTAAAATACGCCATTGTGATCTGCGGCGTCATAAGTATCTTTATCCTTTCCAGCGCCATGCCCAAACACGGCGTTTTGGCCTGGGCAATACCGCTTGCGCTAAGTTGTCATTATTATAATAAAAAGCTTACGCAGCTTGCGCTGGTTTCTTCCTGGATCTTCTTTTCCGCCTCCATCTATCTGGGCATGTTCATCGGAGAGGGAGACTTAAACCTGTTAATTACGGAACCCAACATCAATAAACGTATCATCACAGGACAAATGCTGTATGACGCATCTCTTTTCTTTGTGCTTCCGCGCGCGCTTATCCTGCTCGGTCTCTCTTCCATATGCACTACTGTGGCCGGGCGGACAAGAAGACTTTTGGAAAAGCAGATCAAGGACAGCGAAGAACGTCAGCGTATCTCCACGGAATTGGACGTGGCAACACGAATCCAGGCAGATATGCTGCCCTGTATCTTCCCTGCCTTTCCGGAGCGTTCCGAATTTGATATCTATGCCGCCATGAATCCGGCCAAGGAAGTGGGCGGCGATTTCTACGATTTCTTTATGGTAGATGAGACGCATCTTGCCATGGTCATCGCTGACGTATCCGGAAAAGGCGTTCCCGCCGCCCTCTTCATGGTAATCGGCAAGACGCTGATCAAAGACCATACCCGGCCGCATATCGACTTGGGAAATGTGTTCTCGGAAGTAAACGATCTGTTGTGCGAGGCTAACAACGAAGGGCTGTTTATCACCGCCTTTGAGGGTGTCCTCAATCTTGTGACGGGAGAATTTCGCTTTGTCAACGCTGGCCACGAAATACCCTTTATCGCAAGGTCGGGCGGCGTTTATGAACCATACAAACTTCATCCCGGATTCGTCCTGGCAGGCATGGAAAATATGAAATACAAAAGCAGTTCTATACAGCTTGCGCCCGGAGACAAAATTTTCCAGTATACGGACGGTGTAACAGAAGCTACCAATGCCGGGCATGAACTTTATGGTATGCAGAGACTCACAGATATTCTCGTACAAAACACCGCAAAAAAACCTGCGGAACTTCTTCCTGCCGTAAAGGCCGATATTGATGCCTTTGTGGGAGAAGCGCCGCAGTTTGACGACATTACCATGTTATGTGTAGAATTTTTGAAGACAATGAAGATCTAAATATTATTCCAGTTGATTTCCTCATCGGCAGGAGATTCTGCCAATGCCGCATGTACTTTATCCAGCAGGATCTCCTCGTCAATTGGTTTCACCACATAGTCTTTTGCACCGCCTGCGACGGCTTTGACCACATGCCCCTTATCATTATTTGACGTCAGGAAAATAACCGGCACATTCTTTAAATGCTCTCTTTCCTTGATCATCTTAAGCATCTCATAGCCGTTGATCTCCGGCATATCAATATCTAAAATAATCAAATCCGGTGTCCTGTCCTTCAAGAACTGAAGCGCACGTTTCCCACCGGAAAAAGCATGCAGATCATATTTTTCCCCCAATACCTTCGTAAGCATCTTTAGAACGATTCCACTGTCATCCACCGCCACAATCTTTTTCTTTTCAAATAACATTCTGTTCTCCTCCTGTTTCTCTCAATAACGCTATCGCCTTATCCTCATCAAATTCATCTTCCAGCGCGATCAGTACATTTTTAATACATTCATGCATGGACGTCTCCAACGGCGTTTTTATCCATTCCTTCAGCAGTTCCAACGCCCTATCCGTCTCAAAATCCTCCAAGAGCGCCGCCGCCTCAGCCAAATCTTCCTCCGACAGCGTTGACACTTCTCCACCATCATTATTTACGGCGCCGTATTTATCAGTCTGCTCCCCGCCATAGACATTGATAAATTCTTGAAACCCTTCCAGCGCAGCATCCCATGCCAAGAGCAGTTCATCCCAATGCCCGGCTGCATACTCCTGATTCCCTGCCTTACTCTGTTTTTCATGTTCAAACGCAACATCAGCCAACCGATCGGCACCGAGCGTCCTCGCATTTCCCTTCAATCCATGCACCTGAATCGCATAATCCTTCATATTTCGTCCAGTCAAGAACTCATGTATGGCTTCCTGCTTACCTCGGTCTCTGACAAACATCCCCACAAGTTCCAGATATATCTCCACATCATCTTTGGCAAACGACATGCCGTTCTCGACAGAAATACCATATTGCAGAAACTTTTCATAATCAATGGGCGCCGCGTTGTCTCCAGCCCCCTCACTGGCAGCCTCCGGATTCCTGAGCAGTTCCTGCGGAAGATATTGTGCCACCGTCTGTTCCAACAGTTCGCCATCAATCGGCTTCGTCAGAAAGTCTGCAAATCCTTCTTTCAGATAGCCTTCCCTCGCCCCGGACAACGCATTGGCCGTCAGGACGATCACCGGCGTATCCCGGTTGGGGAAATCTGAGAGTTTCCGCATCTCATGGAGCGTTTCAATACCATCCATCTCCGGCATCATATGATCCATAAAAATAATATGATATCGTTCTTTCTGCACCAGTTCCAGACACTGCCGGCCGGAATCCGCCGTAGTAATCTTCATCTTAGTGCGTTTTAAGAGAGACTGGAATACAGTAAGATTCATACTGTTGTCATCCACCACAAGCAGACTGGCCTCAGGCGCCACGAATGACTGCTGCTTCTTGGAAAGATTCCGCTCCCGCCTGCTCCTGATATCTTCAAAGGTCCCTGTGGGTTCATCACATACGATCCTCTGTGGTATTGTGACGGTAAAGTTCGAGCCTTTGCCATATTCACTCTCCACCTTCATGTCCCCGTCCATCAGATTGAGCAGTGACATCGTGATATTCATGCCCAAGCCGGTCCCTTCAATATTACGGTTCTTCTCCTCATCCAGTCTCTGGAAGTTCTCAAACAACTTCCCCATATCTTCTTTTTTAATACCCATACCTGTATCTATCACGGATATGATCAGATCAATCTCCTGCCCGCCGCGTCTTACATATGACACATTCATCTCTATACTGCCCTGGGGCGTATATTTCACTGCGTTGGTGAGCAGATTCGTCACAATCTGTTTAATCCTGACATCATCCCCGAACAACCTCCGCGGCAGCGTCTCGTCCAGAGAAAAGCGAATCCCAAGTCCTTTTTCCTGTGCCCGCAGAAAGATAACATTCCACAGATCCATCATCAAATCTTCCGGTGCATACTCCACCCGGACAATCTCCATTTTACCGGACTCGATCTTTGACATGTCCAGAATATCGTTGATCAGGAAAAGTAGAGTCTTACCGGAACTCCGAATATTGGCCGCATAGGAAAGTAGCTGCTTGTCCGTACATTCCCGAAGGATCATCTCATTCATGCCAAGCACCGCATTGATAGGCGTCCTGATCTCATGGGACATATTGGAAAGGAAAAGGCTTTTGGCCTCGTTAGCCCTGACGGCTTCATCCTTCGCTTTCTCATATTCCCTGTTCAGTTTACTGATTCTGTCCAGGGCAGTCTGCGCATCGCGAAGTTCATTCAGTTCCGTGACATCCTGCATCACTACAACTACTGATTTTTCTCCATCATTCTGAATATAGCTTGTAGTCAGCGTCAGATTTCTCGTCTCTCCCGCCAGCATATAATCGACCGACATATTGGATACCTTTTCCTTCTCATAAATGGTGTCCAGTATGACTTCGTTAAAGGCATCCGTTCCCTCCCTGGTCAAAAATACGTTGATGAAAGAGTTCCCAATATCCTCCTGCGTAAGACCGAGCATATGTTCCGCCGCCGGATTCAGCATGGTGATTTTCCCGTTCATGCTGATCACCATGACACCTTCCAGCATATTAGTGACAATTTCCCTGTATAAATCCTTCTGGTCAATCCGTTCCTGCATATGTACTATAACTCCTTGCGTATTTTCAGGATATTTCGTCCATCCACATACTCATATGTAATTTCATTCATGTTCTTCTTGACAATGTAGATTCCCAGTCCGCCGATCTCCCGTTCCTCCGCGGACAATGTCACATCCGGATCGGCCTTGGCAAGCGGATCGTAAGGCACTCCCTGATCAATGAAGGTTATCACCACAGAAAGCGGCTCCTCCACCACCTCTACCCGTACCGTAGCCGGCCCTGTTCCGGGATGATATGCATAGTGGACAATATTGCTGAACAACTCATCAATGGCAATATCAATCTGCGCCTGCGCCTTCATCGGACAATGATACTGTTCGAGCAGTTCGTCCACAAAATCGGTGATGACGGAAATACTCTCCAACGTTGCCTCAACTGTCAGTTCTTTCATATGCCGCTCCTTCTCTATTCTATGTTAAGAATATCCAAAAAACCCGTGACCTCAAAGACCTCATGAATGGTCTCGTTGACATGACGGATGATCATCTTCCCGTTCGCCTTCTTCATGAAGGTCTTATGCGCCGATAACAATATCCGCAAACCTGCCGAAGAAAGATATTCCAGCTGCTGAAAATCCATGATCAACGTCTCCGCCCTCTCAGAGACGGCATTGATCTGTGTCTCTAACTGCGGCGCCGTGGTCGTATCAAGACGCCCCACCGGTATAAGCATAATTTCACTTCCGTTTTCCTTCTTTTCAATCGTCATTTTTTGTACCCCTTTCTAAAAACCTTTCTGAAAATCTGTCTGCAATATATAATTTATCAAAAAATTGAACTTCCAGGTGTTTTCTGGTACGATTCGCACTTTTGAAGGTATACTTTGCAGATTTAAAGTTCTTTTACCCACACTTCATACAACTCCCTATCCAGTTCTGCGCGTCCGCCGCTTTCTGAAAATCCCAGTTTCTCACACAGCGCCGCCGATTTTTGATTTCCCACCATCACCAGCGCCTGTACTTTATCCATACCAAGTTCTTCTTTTGCATAGTCAAGAATGGCGCAGCACACCTCATAGGCATATCCCTGCCTTTGCCAGGGCACTCCGATCACAAATCCCAGTTCCGGCAGATCAAACCCTTCCCGCCAGCTGACACCCGCCCTGCCGATTACCTGGCCGCTTTTTTTCTCAAGGACCGTCCACATACCATACCCATAAAATCCGTATACCCGTTCAATATAATCTTTCGTGTAAGCAATCTCCTCTTCCGGGTCCTCGAATAAATCTTCCATATATTCTGTGATGGATTCTTCCGCATAAATTTGGTAAAAGGGTTCCACATCTTCCAATGTCATCTCCCTTATAACACAGCGCTCGGTCTTCAAAATCTCCCAAGGCAGTCCCGCCAGACGGCGGTATGCCATATCCACCGTATCATAATCCGCTTCTGCAATCTGTTCCAATACGTACAATACGCCTGTAAAATCCGCCTCCGCATTTGCTTCGTGCCGATATGGCAGCACATACCGCCCTTCTTGCCGCAACGTACGGTACTCTTCTTCCGAATCCGTGATATATAAAGTGTTTGCCATATCTTCCGCAGACAATTTGGCCCCTGCTCCGATGACCGTCTCCACCCCATGTCCCTGTAGATCGTCCAGCAGAACGCTTTCGCCCCACAAAATATTTCCCTGCAAAATTTTTTCTTCAATCATTATAACTACTTTTTTAAGCATATTATGTCTCCGACTCCCTCTAATTATCGTCCGCCCTCTTGCATTATCTGTCACTTTTTATATATAATGATATCATATTGCGAGTCAAATCGTCTCGAAAAAGAAAACATTCAAATGGAGGAACTTATGTCACAGAATACACAGAATCCAATCGTAACCTTTACCATGGGAAACGGCGATGTGATCAAAGCAGAATTATATCCTGACATTGCACCCGTATCCGTCAATAACTTTATCAGCCTGATCCAGGCAAAATTCTACGACGGCCTAATCTTTCACAGAGTCATCCGGGGCTTCATGATCCAAGGCGGCGATCCGGAAGGCACCGGTATGGGTGGCCCGGGCTATTCCATCCGCGGCGAATTTAAGCAGAACGGTTTTAACAATGACTTAAAGCACACAGAGGGCATCCTTTCCATGGCCCGCAGTATGCATCCTGATTCTGCCGGCAGCCAGTTCTTTATTATGCACAAGACGAGCCCTCATCTGGACGGCGCTTATGCGGCGTTTGGGAAAGTGGTTGAAGGTATGGAAGTGGTGAACCGCATTGCTGAGACAGCCACCGATTATGAAGACAGACCACTGGAAGATCAGGTGATGCAGACAGTTACGGTAGATACTTTTGGGGTGGAATATCCGGAACCGGAGAAAATGTAACACCTGTACCGGAATTTCTTAACAATAGATAAACAAAACTACAGATTGGAAACCTGCTTTCAGATTCCCGACCTGTAGTTTTATCTATGATATCAGTTTGCCCTACCGGTTTCCATTGTCAGTCTAAAACACTTCACATACAGACTTCTTTCCAAGCCACACAGGTCTTTTTGCCAATGCTATGAATGATGTATTTATAGTTTGTGGAAACATTAAAAAGAAAACAACAAAAAATTTTAAATCTCTTCTCCCAAACTCTTAATTTAAATAAATATCCTGTGCTGTTCATAAATTGTTCATATTTAATTTTAAAAAACTTCACTTCCCTAACATCTTTTAGACATTTCTGCCACGTATACTAATACCATAAGATACAACAAAGAAATGATTACAACAAAGTTAGCTGATAAATTTAAAACTTTTTCATAATAATGCCAAGTAAAGGAAACTTTACTTGGCATCCTCCCTTTTATGGGAGGTTTTTATTTTATCTTTAATCATCTCATTATCCTTATGCCGTTATCCCTGTCATAAATGTTTCCAATCCCCAAAATTGTTTTTAAATATCCATGTATACAATTTATGCTTGCCATGTAGGCGATTCAGTGGTATACTTGGATACTGGAACTACACTTTATATTGTTTCTTATGATTGTCAACGTAGACATTCTTTCTTAAATGTCTGCGCTTTTTTGTCTCACGGACAAATATGTTTGCTATATACCTGACAAAGGATAGAAAGAGGAGGAGATAGAAATGGTAGAAATGATTAGTAACGTAAACAATGCCGTCAACAGCTTTGTCTGGGGTATTCCCATGCTGGTGCTGCTGATCGGCACCGGTATCCTGATGACTGTGCTGACAAAGTTCTTTCAGTTATCCCACATCGGACACTGGTTTAAGAACACCATCGGCGGTATTTTTAAGGACAAACACATCACGAAACATACAGATAAGGACGATCAGTCCATTTCCCAGTTCCAATCTCTGTGTACGGCGCTTGCAGCTACCATCGGCACGGGTAATATCGTAGGTGTGGCCAGCGCACTGGTCGCAGGCGGTCCGGGCGCCATCTTTTGGATGTGGATTGTGGCCTTCTTCGGCATGATGACCAACTATTCGGAGAATGTGCTTGGTATTTACTATCGTCGTAAGAATGAAAAGAATGAATGGTGCGGTGGCGCCATGTATTATTTGAAAGACGGTCTCGGCGCTTACAAAGGCTGTAAACGAGTCGGCGCTATATTGGCAGTGCTGTTTTCCATCTTCTGTCTGTTGGCATCTTTCGGTATCGGCAATATGAGCCAGGTAAACTCTATTTCCATCAATATGAATTCCGCCTTCGGGATACCCGCGATGGTAGTGGGCATCGTGCTGGCAGTGCTGGCTGCACTGGTGATTTTGGGCGGTCTCAAAAGGATTGCCTCCGTTACGGAAAAGCTGGTTCCTTTCATGGCTATCATCTACATAATCGGCGCATTAGTCATCTTTATTATGAACATCGGTCAGTGCGGCGCTATATTCTCCGCAATCTTTAAGGGCGCTTTCGGTCTGCGGGCCGTGGGCGGCGGTATTGTTGGTTCCGGTATCAAGCTGGCCATCACCTGGGGTATGAAGCGCGGCGTATTCTCCAACGAAGCCGGTCTGGGTTCCTCTGTCATGGTCCATTCCAATTCCAATGTCAAGGAGCCTGTACGTCAGGGTATGTGGGGAATCTTCGAAGTATTTGCAGACACCATTGTAGTCTGCACACTGACCGCTTTTGCGGTACTCTCTTCCGGTCTGGTAGATCTGGAGACCGGCGCGGTACTGAGTTCTTCGGAAGGTTCCGCCCTGGTGGGGGAAGCATTCTCTACCGTATTTGGCAAGGTCGGCCCGGCATTCATCGCCCTTGCGATCCTGTTATTTGCTTTTTCCACAGTGCTCGGCTGGAGCCATTATGGTTCTAAGGCGTGGGAGTATCTGTTTAACACGAAATCTACTATTATATATAAGATTGTATTTATTGTGATGATCTACGAAGGCGCCGTCATGAAACAGAATCTTGCCTGGGATCTCTCAGACACTTTCAATGGTCTGATGGCAATCCCCAACCTGATCGGTGTCCTAAGTCTCTCTCCGGTAGTTGTGAAAATCACGAGAAACTATGTGGCACGTAACATTAAGAAGGAAGACGTGAAACCCATCCTCTCTGTGTTCCCGGATATTGAGGAAGCACAGATTAAGGAGTTAAAAGAAAAGCCGGAAAATTAATTGCCAGAAAATGGATTCATCAAAGACATGGAAAAGGAGCTGCGCGTATGCATCAGCTCCTTTTCATTATCTTATTTTTATGCTTTGCCGTCAGAACCAAGTACATTCACGATCTTATGAGCAACCATCTCTTTCACAGCCTGGCGTGCAGGTTTGAGATACTGACGAGGATCAAAGTGATCCGGATGCTCTGCGAAATATTTACGCATAACGCCTGTCATCGCAAGACGGATATCGGAGTCGATATTGATCTTACATACGGCAAGTTTTGCTGCCTTACGAAGCTGCTCTTCCGGGATACCCACTGCATCGGGCATATTGCCGCCGTACTGGTTAACCATCTTTACGAACTCCTGCGGAACGGAAGAAGAACCGTGCAGAACGATCGGGAAGCCGGGCAGTCTCTTAATGCACTCCTCCAATACGTCGAAACGAAGCGGTGGCGGAACAAGGATGCCTTCTTCATTTCTGGTGCACTGTGCAGCCGTGAACTTATATGCGCCATGGGAAGTACCGATTGCGATAGCTAAGGAATCACAGCCTGTCTTATCAACAAACTCCTCAACTTCTTCCGGACGTGTATAAGACTCTTTACCAGCCTCTACAACTACTTCATCCTCAACGCCTGCCAGAGTACCGAGCTCTGCTTCAACCACAACGCCCTTATCATGCGCATACTCAACTACCTGCTTGGTCAACGCAATATTATCCTCGAAAGACTTGGAAGAAGCATCGATCATAACAGAAGTAAAGCCACCGTCGATACAGGATTTGCACAGTTCAAATGTGTCACCGTGATCCAGATGAAGAGCGATCGGAATCTGCGGATTCTCTGCTACCGCTGCCTCTACTAACTTCACCAGATATGTGTGGTTCGCATAAGCACGCGCGCCCTTAGATACCTGAAGGATGACAGGGCTGTTCAGCTCGCCTGCTGCCTCTGTGATACCCTGAACGATCTCCATGTTGTTTACGTTGAAAGCGCCGACTGCATAGCCGCCATCGTATGCCTTCTTAAACATTTCAGTTGTTGTAACTAATGCCATATTATTTTCTTCCTTTCTATTATATATTTTATGCCTTCCATTTGCTGGAACCTAACTCTTATTTTAACAGCCATGTCCATGAAAAGCAATGTATTTTAAGGGATTTATTCCGCAGAATTATTCTATAAGATCATTCTGGGGAATACGAATCTGTAACGCCTTGTGGCAGTTCTCAACCTGTGCCACAAGATGTTCCCCGCCAAACTCCCCGTCCAGCGTCCATGCCACAGGCTCCTCGGATTCCACCTTCACGCTCTCAGCCGTATACGTATAGATATGTTCCGATTTTACTCGCTTATCTACCAGCGCCAGGATAATATTATTGATATCCAGCGGATTGGACGGCTTACGGATCAACGTCACCTCAAAGAGTCCGTCGTCCAAAGCCACATTCTGCCCTGTGATACCCCGGAATCCTCCCACAGAATGGGAATTAGTGATCATGCCATAGATAAAATCTCCCTCGATGATCTCCCCGTTACAAGTAATCTTAAGAGGATAAGACCGCACCGACGGCAGACGTTTCACCCCCTCTAACAGATAGGCCGCATGACCAAGCACGTTCTTGATATCCTGTTTTGTCTGGTAAGAAACATCCGTAAAGATGCCAAAGGCCGCCACATAGATAAATACGCTCTTGTTAAAGGTCCCAATATCACAGTCAAAATCCCTGCCGTTTACCACCACATCCGCGGCCTGCCGCATGTTCTTGGGAATCTTTAAACTGTTGGCAAAGTCATTGGTACTGCCCGCCGGCACATATCCAATCGGAAGCCTGATGTCAGATTTCATCATACCGGTCACCACCTCATCCAGTGTGCCATCGCCCCCGCTGCATACTACCATATCATAACCGGAATGCCTTTCCCTGACAGCTCGAATCGCATCCCCCGGTGCCTGGGTGGGATAAGCCGTCACCTCATAGCCGGCTTTGGTAAAAATATCAATGATATCTAAAAGGTTACTCTTAATCTGTGCCTTGCCCGCTTTAGGATTATAAATAAAAAGCATTTTTTTATCCATTATAACCTCCTCGCCGCCTTAGCTGTAAACCGTATAAATTTAAGACAATATTAGCCTTACAATAATCATATCAAAAAAGGAAAAAAAAGAAAAGACGGTCTACCCGTCTTCTCCAATTTCTTTATATTATGCCTGATCAAATGTCACTTGTGCCAGTTATTTCCTTACTTCGCGCTCAAGAATTTTTCAATCTCGGCAACAGCCGCTTCCTCATCATTTCCCTCAGCGATCACCGTCACTTCTGCACCACTCTCGAGCCCCATGCTCATCATACCCATGATACTCTTAGCGTTTACTTTTCTGTTCTCTGAGTTGATGTACACAGTACTCTCGAACTGACTTGCCACCTGCACAAGCATTGCCACCGGTCTTGCTTCCAGACCAGTTTCCAGTTTGATCTGGATAGACTTTTGAATCATAATATTCTCCTCCTTTATGATCTGATTTTATCAGCAATTTCACTCAGTCTGCGTAACCTGTGATTTACTCCCGACTTCCCCACAGGCGGTTCCAGATATTCACCCAGTTCTTTTAACGCGGCGTCCGGGTATTCCAACCGAATCTCCGCCATCTGCCGCAGATTATCCGGCAGATTCTCAAATCCATACTTATCCCTGATCAACAGGATGTCCTCTATCTGCTTGGATGCCGCCGTCACCGTCTTAGAGATATTGGCCGTCTCACAATTGACTCTTCTGTTGACAGAATTGCGCATCTCCTTCACAATTCGAAGGTTCTCCAGATTCATTAAAGATACATGCGCCCCCATAACGTTCAGAAGATCCACGATGCCGGAGCCTTCCTTTAAATAGACCACATTGTATTTCTTGCGCCTGATGATCTTGGCCTCTATCTGAAATTCCTGCAGAACCGTCTGCAGCTGCACTGCCTGCATCTTCTCATTGCAGACAAATTCCAGATGATAACTCTTCTTTGGATCGCTCATGGAACCAACACTCAGGAAAGCGCCTCTCAGATATGCCCTGGCACAACAGGAGTTTTTGATCAGAAGAACATTGACTGGTTCGGTCAAATTTAATCCCCTGTCGTCCATCCTGTTAAGATGCAAAGCCTGTATAACCTTACCTTCCAGCGCATCATCAGGGATCAGTCTTTCTTTTCCCTGCATAACAGTTTCTATATTAAACGTTTTGCGAAGTAATGTAAAGCATTTTCTCACAACTGCTTCATTTTCTGTATCAAGCCTAAGGTGCATATTTCCTTCACCGACAGCTGCACCAAAAAGCAAAAGACCCGTAAGTTCTGCCAACTGACAATGTCTGGCCGAACTGATATGAGCTGCAAGTTCTTCTTTGACATTTCCGGAAAAAGACATCCATTTACTCCTTTATCTGACATCCCGGTGATACAGTTTCGTACCATAGGTTCCATGATCTTTCATCTTTGCATAAAGCTCATTGGCAAGTGTCACGCTCCTGTGTTTACCTCCGGTACAGCCAATCCCAACCACAAGCTGATGTTTACCTTCTTTCACATAGTTGGGAATCAGAAAATCCAGCATGTCCACCAGTTTTTTTAAAAACTCCGATGCTTCCGGAAATTCCATCACATAGTCCTGTACCTCTTTATCATTACCAGTTTTATGTTTGAGTTCATCAATATAGAACGGGTTCGGAAGAAATCTGACATCAAAGACCAGATCGGCATCCGCCGGAATACCATTTTTAAAACCAAAAGATAAAATACTCACAATCAGGGAATTATATTCCTTATTGTGTATAAAAATATTGTCAATCTCTTCTTTCAATTCCCGCGTTAGGAGATTGGATGTATCAAAGATATAATCCGCCATCTGCCGAATCTCTTTTAAGGTCTCACGTTCCTTGTTCACTCCTTCTATCACCCGGCCTTCCGGGGAAAGGGGATGCAGTCTCCTGGTCTCCTTATATCTTTTCAGAAGAACAGCATCCGAGGCCTCCATAAAGAGAATCTCAAACAGATATCCGTTCTCTTTAAGCTTTTCTAAAATTCTGCACACCCCGTCAAAGGACTGATCGGCGCGCACATCTATTCCCAGCGCCACCTTATTCACTTCGCTGTTGGGCATCGCGATCAGTTCCACAAATTTTTCGATCAGTGCTACCGGCAGATTATCCACACAGTAGAATCCCACATCTTCCAGCATTTTCATGGCGGTCCTTTTGCCAGAACCGCTCATTCCTGTCACGATCACAAATCTCATACGTATCCCCCATGCCTTTATCAAAAACCGTACTAAAAATCACCCAGAAAAATCACCTCAGGTTCCAGTGTCACATGGAATTTATCTTTCACCTTCTCCTGTACTTCCTCAATGACTTCACGGATATCCGCCGCCGCCGCATTGCCCGTATTGACTACGAACCCGCAGTGTTTGTTAGACACCTGTGCCCCGCCAATCCGATAGCCCCGAAGACCGGCATCCATAATCAGCTTGCCCGCATAATTACCCTCCGGCCGCTTAAAGGTACTGCCAGCGCTGGGATATTCGAGAGGCTGTTTGCTCTTTCTAAGGCGTGCCAATTCTTCCATCCTCGCGCCGATCTGCGCCTGATCCCCCTCAGCCAGCTGGAACGTCACTTCCAGCACAATAAACGGTCTGTTCTTGATAATACTGGTACGGTATCCAAATTCCATCGTATCATTGTCAAGTATCATGATCTGTCCGTTCCGGTCCATCACCCGCACAGACTCCACAATCTGTTTCATCTCGCCATCATAGGCGCCCGCGTTCATAACGATCGCCCCGCCCACACTACCGGGAATCCCCGCCGCAAATTCCATGCCGGTAAGGCTGCTTGCCTTGGCCGTAGCTGCCGCCTTGGACAGCAAAGCGCCCGCCTTGGACACCATTCGACATCCTTCCACATGAACCTCAGCCATCGGTCCGTCCATCTTTACGATGATACCCCGGTAGCCCTTATCTCCCACTAACAGGTTGCTGCCGTTCCCCAGAATAAAATACTCCTGTTCTACCTGGTTCAAATAGGGGATCAGCTTCGCAAGTTCTTCCTCTGTCTGAACGATAACGATACACTCCGCCTCCCCGCCCACACGGAACGTGGTATATCTACTCATCGGTTCGTGAAATAATAGCCTCTCATCAGGAACGATCGTCCTGATATATTCATACATCGACGTATTCAATCTCTACCTCTGCTTCTTAAACTTCCTGTTCTATCTATATTCTCTCTTAGCATGTTCTGTTCCGCATAAATTATGTACAAGGCACATGCTATCCCTAACAAGTGCCCTGTCTATAAATGCTGTTTTATTTTAATCCAAGACCATCCGCGCGGCACCATAAATGCCCGCATCATTACCAAGCGTAGCCAACGCAAATTTTGCGTCCTTGCATCCGTGGAACACCGTCCTCTCAAAAGGCGGTTTGATATAATCAAACAAAATCTCCCCGGCCTTAGACACGCCGCCGCCAATCACAAAGATTTCCGGATTGACCACACCTGCAATGACTCCCAGCCCCTTTCCAAGATACTCACCAAAAGCACATGCCACCTCGATTGCAAGCCCGTCTCCCGCCTTAACAGCGTCGAACACCGTCTTGGCAGATACTTCGCCCGTCCGCAGGACACTGTCCTTATCACTGGCCTTTAAAGCCCTGTTCGCCAGTCTGGTGATACCCGTAGCGGAAGCATACTCCTCAAGGCATCCAAAATTACCACAGTTGCAGGCCTCCGTCTCATTATCCTCCACATGAATATGGCCAATCTCGCCGCCAGCCCCTGTAGAACCGGTCATGATTTCACCATTGATAATGATACCGCCGCCCACGCCGGTTCCCAGTGTAACCGCCACCAGATTCTTATGCCCCTGGCCACCGCCTTTCCACATTTCGCCCAAAGCCGCCACATTGGCGTCATTCCCGCACTCCACTCTCATACCATCCAGAAGCGTGGTAAGATTCTCCTTGAGGTTAAACATGTTCCAGCCAAGATTAACGGCCCTGTGCACGATACCATAGCCGTCTACCGGTCCCGGCACCCCGACGCCCACGCCTGCCACATCTTCTTTGATGATAGATTTCTCCGCCATTTTAGCCTTGACACTTTGCGCAATGTCAGGAAGGATCAACTCCCCGCTGTTTTCTGTCCGCGTGGGAATTTCCCATTTATCGACTACCATACCGTTTAAATCAAACAACCCCAGTTTAACAGTGGTACCGCCCACATCTATCCCAAATACATAACTTTCCATCTCCAATACCCCTCTCTTTCCTTTTTGGTTTTTATTGGTTTTATTGATTTTTATTGTTTCCTATCAATACTTATCTTTTAATGCTTATCTCCCTGACAGCATCCCGGTCTAGCACTATTCGTCCTCTTCCCGTCCCCGCGCCAAGGAGTTCTGTACCCGTTTGTACAACTCCTGCGCCGCATTATAACCCATCTTTTTCTGACGGTGATTGACTGCGGCCGATTCACAGATGATCGCCAGATTACGCCCCGGCCTGATGGGAATATTATGACAGACTACCTTATTGCCTAGATACTCCGTGTATTCTTCCTCCAATCCAAGACGATCGTACTCTTTATCCTTATCCCAGTCCTCCAACCGAATGACTAGGTCAATATTCTGTGTGTCCCTGACGCTGGAAGCGCCAAACAAAGCCTTCACGTCCACAATACCGATACCGCGCAGTTCAATAAAGTGCTTCGTGATATCCGGTGCGGAACCAATCAGCGTATCCTCGCTCACTCTCCTCAATTCCACCACATCATCCGTCACCAGACGGTGTCCTCTCTTGATCAACTCAAGCGCCGCCTCGGACTTACCAATGCCACTCTCGCCCGTAATCAACACACCTTCACCATATACATCCACCAACACACCATGCACCGAGATACAGGGCGCAAGCTTCACATTCAGCCAACGGATAACTTCTGCCATACACGCGGAAGTGGCCTTCTTGCTCATCAAAAGCGGTACACCGTATTTGACCGCAATCTCCCGGAACAGATCGTTCGGATACAGTTCCCGACAGAATACAATACCCGGAATAGGGTTATTTAACAATTTTTCATAAATCTCCCTCTGCCTGTCCTGCTCCAGGGCATTCATATACGAATATTCCACAAACCCCACAATCTGCAGGCGCGTTGTCTCAAAATGTTCAAAATACCCCGCCATCTGTAAGGCCGGCCTGTTGATATCCGGCTGTGTCACCTTGATTTTGGAAATATCAATCTCCGGTGTAAGATTCTCCCACTTGAATTTCTCGATTACTTTTGTCAGATTAATGCTCGCCATTTCCTTCTCCTTGTGATCGGTGTGATAATATTTACTAATCCAAACCTGCGTCTACTATATTATAATCACAAATGCTGTAATCCTTGGCAACTTCAGCAAGAATTGCATCGCAATTCTTGAGACGCAGGTTGCCGAACCTGCGTCTATTGTATCATATTAAAAAAGGGGGCGCAATACAGGACTGTTGCCCTGTGCGCTCCCCTGTCTCAATCTTCATAATGTCCTTTGCAAGACGCTATAATGACAGCCCCATCCTTTTCTCGATAAACAATCCGATTAACTTCGTCGATTCTTCTGCTCCACCATCCACTCAAATTATTCTTCAATGGCTCCGGTTTCCCAATTCCTTCGTAACAATCTCTTTGTATATCTTTAATCAATGTATTGATTCTTTTTAATATCTTCTTATCCTGTATCTGCCACTCGACATACTCTTCCCAGGCATGTTCCTCCCAAAGTATTTTCATACATTAATCCTCAATCAGTTCATGCTCAACAAGAACCGCTTTCCCTGATTCAATATCGCCTATCACTTTCTTTAAATAAGCCATATTACTGTCAGAATAAAAAGGATCTACGGATACATCAAAAGGAATTCTTTTTTCCCTCGTCATTTTCTTCGCAAATATGGTAAACGCTGCCGTCATACTCAACCCTAAATCTTTGCAGGTTTCTTCCATATTCTTTTTCAATTCCTCATCCATCCGAAAATTAATCATTGCCTGTGCCATATCTGATACTCCTTTTCCCTTTTCTATAATTTTATAATATCACTCACCCATTTATTTGTAAAGCATTTGTTATATATATGCTTTACATTATTATTTTCAATTTCTGTAGCAATATTCTTAAAAATTAGAAAAGGGGGGCGCAATAACAGTTTTTCATCTTTCTTCCGCCCGGAAAAACTCATAAATCTGTTTCCCGATATGTTCCGGAATCTCCGGCACCTCGCACAGCCGCTCCACCGATGCTTCTTTAATCTCATTAATGGAGCCAAAATGCCGCATCAACGCCTTCCGTCTGGCCGGCCCCACTCCCGGAATCTCATCCAATACAGACTTCACCTGGGCTTTGGAGCGCAGTGACCTATGGTACTCGATGGCGAAACGATGGGCCTCATCCTGAATCCTGGTGATCAGTTTAAAGCCCTCCGAATGGGTGTCAATGGGAATCTCCACATTCTGATAATACAAACCTCTGGTGCGGTGGTTATCATCCTTCACCATCCCGCACACCGGAATATCCAAATGCAGTTCCGCCAGCACCTGCAGGGCAATATTCACCTGCCCCCTGCCGCCGTCCATCAACAGCAGGTTCGGGAACTTGGTAAAGCTGCCAAAAGCATGGTCCACCTCTTTACGGGTTAAATCTTCTTTCTCTTCCATACCGTGTACAAACCGTCTGGTAAGTACCTCCCGCATGCAGGCGTAGTCATCCGGCCCGGACACAGACTGAATCCGGAACTTACGATAATCGCTGCGCTTGGCCTTTCCCTTTTCAAAAACTACCATGGAACCCACATTGGCAAAACCGCTGATGTTGGAAATATCATAAGCCTCCATCCGGCTCACATCTTCTAACTCAAGAAGCGCCGCAATCTCTTTCATGGCGCCGATCGTGCGCCCCTCTTCCCGGCGGATGCGCTCCTTATCCTGGCTCAAAATGAGGTTGGCGTTCTGCGCCGCCAATTCCACCAGTTTCTCCTTCGCACCCTTTCTTGGCACCCTGATATATACCCGACTTCCCTTTCTGGCGGAAAGCCATTTTTCCAGAATCTCTAAGTCCTCTATCTCCTCCTGCAGCATCAGTTCTTTGGGAATATAAGGTGTTCCCGCATAGAACTGTTTGACAAAATCCAGAAGAATCTGGGCTGTATTATATCCCTCCACATGTGTCATATAGAAGTGTTCCCTGCCGATTAGCTTGCCATCCCGGACAAAGAATACCTGCACCACCGCGTCATGCTCATCCTTCGCCAGGGCAATGATATCCTTATCCTCCCCGTCGCTGTCCGTAATCTTCTGCTTCTGGGCCACGCTCTTGACGCTGTTATATAAATCCCGGAATCTGGCGGCCTCCTCAAATTCCATATTTTCTGACGCCAATGTCATTTTTTCTTCCAAATCTTTCAGAATCGGTCTGTAATTGCCATTCAAGAAATCCAGCGCCTGCTCCACCTTTTCCCGGTATTCTTCCTTACTGATATAACCCTGACAGGGCGCCGCACACTGTTTGATATGATAATTCAGACAAGGCCGTTCCAGGCCGATGTCCCGCGGCAGTTTCCGGTTACAGGTCTTAAGCTGATACAATTTGTTCATCAGATCAATGGTATCTTTTACCGCCGCCGCACTGGTATAGGGGCCAAAGTATTTCGACCGGTCCTTTTTCATTTCCCTAGAAAAAAGAATCCGCGGAAACTCCTCCCCCATGGTGACCTTGATGTAAGGATAGGTCTTATCATCCTTGAGCATGGTGTTGTACTTGGGGCTGTATTCTTTGATAAGGTTATTCTCCAACACCAGTGCCTCTAACTCGGAATCTGTCACGATATACTCAAACCGTGCGATCTGTTCCACCATCTTGTCAATCTGCGGGCCCCTTCCCACGATCTTACGAAAATAGGAGCGCACGCGATTGTGCAGATTTACGGCCTTGCCCACATAGATGATCGTATCATTCCCGTCATGCATCAGATAGACGCCCGGTGAGTTCGGGAGTTTTTTCAGTTCTTCTTCAAAATCAAACATCTTCTTTTCCCTCTGCCAGTTTTATCTATCATAAATTGTACTGGAATAAACAGGGCAAAGTCAATCATAGACTTTGCCCTGTATTATGCCTTCCTATTTATCTTCCTCAGACGTCCTGTCCGGCGCCTGGGAAAACAATCCCCGGTTTCCAGACGGAATTTGCTGCTGTGACGCCGTCTGGCTGTTCCCATTATATTCGTTCGACGCCTGCTCTCCATACGGCTGCTGGTTACCAGCCGCATACTGTGTTTGAGACGCCTCAGCCTGTGCCTGTTCTGCAGGCTTTACACTGCCCGTTGACTGTTCTCCAGACTGTAGACTTCCTGCCGGCTGACCGTTTGCGCTATATCCTGCCGATGGCACTCCGTTCGTTATTTGTTCTCCAGACTGTAAATTTCCTGCCGCAGAATCGCCTGCCGGCTGATTTGCCGTTGTCTGGCCAGATGCATCCCCGGATTGTCCCGTCGTTGTTTTTTCTTCCTTCTTATCCTTAAACCTCTCGGTCTCTTCCTCCGCAGGTTCCGGCAGGCCCTTTTCCTTCCGGAAAATCTTCATAAATTCCTTGCCTGTAATGGTCTCTTTCTCTATCAGATACGCCGCCAGTTTATCCATGATCTCACGGTTTTCCTTCAGAAGCTTTTTGGCCTTCTTATAACTGTCATGCAGCAGCTTCATGACTTCCGTATCAATATCCGCCGCCGTCACATCCGAACAGGTCAAAGACGCCCTGCCGTCCAGATATTGGCTCTCCACCGTTGCCAGTCCCATCAGCCCAAATTTCTTGCTCATACCGAACCGGGTTATCATGTTACGTGCAATGCTGGTCGCCTGTTCGATGTCATTAGCCGCGCCGGTGGTCACCGTATCAAACACAATCTCTTCCGCAGCTCGTCCGCCTAAGAGGCCCACCAGTCTGTCTCGCAGCTCCGCCTCGGTATCCAGATATTTCTCTTCCTCCGGCACATGCATGACATAGCCAAGAGCGCCCATCGTTCTGGGAACAATCGTAATCTTCTGTACCGGCTCTGCATTCTTTTGCAAAGCGCTCACCAGGGCATGGCCTACTTCATGATAGGAGACAATCTTACGCTCCTCCTTACTCATGATGCGATCTTTCTTCTCTTTGCCCACCAGCACCTGCTCTACCGCGTCAAACAAATCCTTCTGGCTCACATACTCCCTGCCCATCTTCACGGCATTAATAGCCGCTTCATTGATCATATTGGCCAGGTCGGAACCCACGGCGCCGGAAGTAGCCAGCGCAATCTCATTTAAATCCACCGAATCATCCATCAACACATCCTTGGAGTGCACTTTAAGGATTTCCACACGTCCCTTTAAATCCGGCTTATCCACGATAATCCGTCTGTCAAAACGTCCCGGACGCAGAAGCGCCTTATCCAAAATCTCCGGCCTGTTGGTGGCCGCCAGAATAATGATACCCTTCTTACCGTCAAAGCCGTCCATTTCGGAGAGAAGCTGGTTTAAAGTCTGCTCCCGCTCCTCATTGCCGCCGCCATACTTGGTGTCACGACTTCTGCCGATGGCGTCAATCTCATCAATAAACACAATACAGGGGGCATTTTTCTCCGCCTCCTTGAACAGATCACGGACACGGGATGCACCCACACCTACATATAACTCAATAAAATCCGAACCCGACAGGGAAAAGAACGGCACGTGCGCCTCGCCCGCCACCGCTTTGGCGAGCAGTGTCTTACCGGTACCGGGAGGGCCTACCAAAAGCGCTCCCTTGGGCAGTCTCGCGCCAATCTTGGAATATTTGCCCGGATTATGCAGAAAATCTACCACTTCCACCAGAGATTCCTTGGCCTCGTCCTCACCTGCCACATCTTTAAAGGTAATGCCTGTCTCTTTCTGTACATAAGCCTTTGCCGTGCTCTTGCCCACACCCATGGGACCGCCTTTGCCGCCCATGCGCCGAAACAGCAGACTCAAAAGCCCCCACATCAAAAGGACAGGTAAAATATAATAAAGCAGTACCGTCATGATCACGCTGGAACTGTCCGAAACCTCTTTATGCATCTCCACATCATGTTCTAACAGACGCTTGGCCAACGTGGCATCATCTTCCATCTTACCGGTATAATAGGTGATGCTGCTCATACCGTATCCGTAAGAAAATGGAGATTTCGTCTGTGCTGATTTCGGATAAATCTCAATCCGGTCAGAGCCAACCGAAACCTTCTCCACTTTACCTTCTTCCACCATCTTTACAAACTCATTGTAAGTAATCTCCTGATTGGTCGCACCCGTCAGCATTTTCATAAACAGACTGATACATAACAGGGTAACTAATGCCGCCACCACCAGCATGATCAGACTCTGTTTGCGGGGATCACCGCCATTTCCATTGCGGTTTCCATTCCCGTTCGGGCCTCCCGGACCGCCATTATTACCGGGGCCACCCGGACCAGGGCCGCCGCCGTTATCATATTGGTTCATATTATCTTCCATGAGGAATCCTCACTTTCTTATTTTCCTGGTATCTATATACTCTATATCTTCTGCTGTCACAGTTTTTTTCACAAACTTTCATATCTGTTCCAACTACACTATTTACTATTATAGGGAAGGAAAAATCATAAATCAATAAGAGAATTATGAATTTGTGAACACAAGTATTAAAGTATTATAAAGTTTTTTACAAAAATTATGTTTTAGTCTGGATTTTCCCCAAATTATTCTCTATAATAATATGAGATATTGCTTTTTATTATATAGAATTCCTCCGCTTATCCAAAGCTGCGAAGGAATTTACCTTTTTTATTACACTAGGAAACTTCTCGAAAGGCATGGACAAGCAGATGGCAGTAAAATATGTATTTGTAACAGGCGGCGTTGTATCTGGTCTCGGCAAGGGGATCACAGCCGCATCACTGGGAAGATTATTAAAAGCACGTGGTTACAAGGTGACCATGCAGAAATTCGATCCCTATATCAATATTGATCCCGGCACTATGAACCCAATCCAGCACGGTGAAGTGTTCGTCACAGAGGACGGCACCGAAACAGATCTGGATCTGGGACATTATGAGCGTTTTATTGATGAAAATCTGGATAAGAACTCCAATGTAACTACCGGCAAAGTTTACTGGTCAGTGTTACAAAAAGAACGCCGGGGCGATTATGGCGGCGGCACCGTACAGGTCATTCCCCATATCACCAATGAGATTAAGAGCCGGTTCTATCGTAACTTTACGGATCAGGACACCCGCATCGCCATCATCGAGGTGGGCGGCACAGTGGGCGATATCGAGAGCCAGCCCTTTTTAGAGTCCATCAGACAATTCCAGCACGAAGTTGGCCATGAAAATGCGATTCTGATCCATGTGACGCTGATTCCCTATTTAAGTGCCTCCCAGGAACTTAAGACTAAGCCCACTCAGGCCAGCGTCAAAGACCTTCAAGGAATGGGTATTCAGCCGGATATTATTGTATGCCGCAGCGAACACCCTCTGGATCAAGGTATTAAAGATAAAATTGCGCTGTTTTGTAATGTGCCGAATAACCGCGTCCTGCAGAATCTGGATGTGGAGCACCTCTACGAGGCGCCCTTGGCCATGGAAAAAGAACATCTGGCGCAGGTGGCTTGTGAGTGCTTGAATCTGGACTGCCCGGAACCCGATTTGGCAGACTGGAAGGCTATGGTGGAATCCCTGCGGACTCCCACCGGAGAGGTGACGGTTGCTTTAGTAGGTAAGTATACACAGCTTCATGACGCTTATATCAGTGTGGTAGAAGCCTTAAAACATGGCGGCATTTCTAACCGCTGTGTGGTGGATATTCGATGGGTAGATTCCGAAACTGTCACTACGAAAAATGTAGCGCAGCTTTTGGATGGCGTAAACGGTATTTTAGTACCCGGTGGTTTTGGCGACAGAGGCATCGAGGGCAAGATCAACGCTATCACCTATGCAAGAGAACACCGGATTCCTTTCTTGGGTCTCTGTCTCGGTATGCAGCTTGCCATTGTGGAATTTGCCAGAAATGTGATCGGTTACAACGATGCCCACAGTATTGAACTGGATCCTTCCACCACCCATCCTGTGATTGCACTGATGCCCGACCAGAACGGTGTAGAGGATATCGGCGGCACCCTGCGTCTGGGTTCCTATCCTTGTGTGCTGGACAAGGCTTCCAAAGCATACGCCCTTTACGGAGAAGAGACTATTCATGAGAGACACAGACACCGTTATGAAGTCAACAACGATTATCGAGCTGTCCTCACAGAGAAAGGTATGCGTCTTGTAGGTTTATCCCCAGATGGACGCATTGTTGAAATGTGCGAATTGCCAGATCACCCGTTCTTTGTTGCCACACAAGCACATCCGGAATTAAAATCCCGGCCCAATAGACCACATCCGCTGTTCAAGGGATTTGTAGAAGCGGCGCTGGCACAAAAGAAGCTGTAAAATCGTTTTAAACTTGGAATAAACAAGGCGGAACTTCTTTGATCAGTGTTCCGCCTTGTTTTTAATATTATCTTATTTTTCCTCAAAAGCCCTTTTTTGTCACCCTAAACTCCGTCAGACAATAACTCCCGCCCTCCTCACAATTTCCAAACCAAATCTTTCCGCCATGGGCCAAAACAATTTTCTTTACGATCTGCAATCCATGAATATCATGTCCCGATGCACCCCTTTTCCTGTTACGCAGTCCATGCAGAATTTCTTCGGAATAACCCATACCGTTATCTGCATAACGGATACGACATTTCCCCTTCTCTTTCCACATGGATATCTGGATTCTCACTGTATCATTCTGTCCGCCGTGTTTGAGACTGTTGTTGATCAGATTGCGAAACATTCGCATAAAAAGCTGTCTGTCTGCCTTCACGCACACACTCTCTGCGTCTGATGCAATCTGCACATCTAGCTCTAATTGTTTTTGCCGGGAATCATTTAAAAACTCTACAACTATATTTCTGATGATTTCCGCCGGACGGACCTTTTCCCTTCTAAGCGCCTGCATAGAATATTCCAGCTGGGACGTTAGATTCAAATCTGCAATCAGTTCCTTCATCACCATACTCTGATGCCGAATCATGTCCGCCTGCTGTCTTGTCTCTTCTGGCAGACCTTCCTCATGTTCCAATGTATCCGCATAACCCATCACCACGGATAAAGGCGTGCGGATATCATGGGAAACACCCGCAATCCATTCAATCCTAGCCTGTTCTTTTTTTCTGGTGTAGCGCCTAGTAAAAAAGAAAGCTAACACCGTGATCCAAGCAATGTTGATTAAAAAGTAATACCACCAGATTCTCTTGACAAAATCCATCCAGGAAATAGAAAATTCCAAATTATACTTCCAGACAGTATCCTTTTGCAGACCTACTACCATAATCTGATCTTCCCATACTCGAAGCTGCACAGGATATCCTTTCAAATAATAACGTGTCATACGGGCAATATCCGTCCGTGTATAAAACTCCTGCACTTCCTCCGGTTTTCGTATGCTCCATATCACCTGCCCGCTTGCATCCAAAAGCATCGCCCATTGATCCTGCTCAACAAACTCCTGCTCCATTTCTTCTGCAAGCACATAACCATTTTCGGTAAGCGTAAGGGCTTCTATGACATCTCCCCCATGAATATAATCTATATCCATATTTTTTAAAGCCAAAATCCCCACTATAAAAAATACAATATTCAATATCCCCACCAGCAAAATAATCATGGTCAGCATAGCGACTCCATATAAAAATAATCTGATTGCTTTTTTATAATTATATTTTTGGCCCATTTTCTCTTTCCTCGCGCTGCGTTCCATAACAAGACCACAAATTTTCCATTGGAAATTAAGTATTCAATTTATATCAGCCGATACCCCAATCCTCTCACCGTCAAAAGGTATTTCGGATGAGAAGGATCCTCCTCGATCTTTTCCCGCAGCCTGCGGATATGGACAATCAGCGTATTTTCATAACCATAATTTTCTTCTTGCCAGACCGCCTCACACAAAGCATCAATCGTCACGATTCTTCCCCTTTCCTGCGCCAGCTTCTGTAAAACAGCATATTCTTTTGCTGTAAGGGTAATTTCGGTATCTGTTTCTTTGGTATCAGAGTTCTCTTCCCTATGCCAATACACTACCCCGCTTCCCATATCCACACGACACGCACCCAGTACAACCACATCTTCCTCCCGCACATCCTTGGCCCGATACACACGCTTCAACACCGCCTTTACCCGCAAGATCAATTCCTCCGGTAGAAAAGGCTTTGTGATATAGTCGTCCGCGCCAAGGCCTAAGCCCCGCAGTCTATCCTCATCTTCATCCCGCGCGGAGAGAAAAATAACCGGCACCTGCGAATCCTTTTGCAAATCTTCAAAAAGAGAAAATCCATCCCCATCCGGCAGCATCACATCCAGAAGGACCAAATGTGGTGTCTCTTTACGAAATAATTCTCTGGCCTGCCTGCAGTCCGCCGCCGTGATCACATTATGAAAGTTTGCCCGGTGTAAAAAGCCACACACCATTTCCCGCAATGTTTTCTCATCATCCACCAATAAAATTTTATATTCATTTATATACATCTAAAATGTTCCCGCCTCTCCGTCTCAAAAAATATAACGATGCTCTCTGCCTCCAATTTGTCCAGTGTGCTTTTATTTATCATTATATTACTTACCATATTTCCAGAAAAGATATACTCCCGTTTCTTAAGGTAAATGTAATCTCAAAAAAACAGCACCTGCAACGGTGCTATTTTCTTATCAGGTATTTATCTAATACATTCAAAATATTACTTCGACATGCCTTGATTGTGTCATCTGATAATTCTTTCACAGACATTTCCTCAATCTTCCTTTTTCTTCTAAATGCTTCTGCCTTCTGCACTTTAGCAGAATCCGGAATTTTCTTACCCCAGAATACTTCTTCCACATCATGGCAAAACCATATCAGATCATAGTCATTTCTTTTACAAAATTGTTGAATATCATTAAGTTCTTTGGCATGTTTTGTGTCCTTCTCATACTCGTCTGTATCAATACAATAAATAACCTTGGTCTCGCCTTGTACATAGTCCTTAGTCTTCCGGCTGATTTCTTTCAAAACACTACTGGCACAATATTTCGATTTAGTCTTCATATACACAATGCTGATTTTAACCTGATTACTTTTCTGATACAGATAATCAATCGTCTCTTTCATATAAATGTAGTCAGTATTTGCTCTTTTATTTGTCTCCAAACACAATATCATTTGTATCGCCATACTCTGCTACTCCCCAAAAATCCCTACAAAGTCTGTTGCATCTATATTGAATGGTGAATCTTCAATCATGCCATTCTTATAACAGTTTTCTGGCGACGCGTTGCCTCTGGACGTCCATGGAACCAAATGGTTATCACTAGATAAGAAATCTATGGAATTTCTGTTCTCTTTTAGTACGTTCATGGGATCTAAATTATGTGTGGTGAAGCATAACTGCCCTTTGCCATAATACATAAAATATTCAATCAACTTGCACAGATACACATCATTTAAATTAGCATCCATCTCATCGACAAACACAATTCCACCCGTACTGGCAGATTCAAAACAATCAAAAAGTCTAATCAGTTTTTTAATACCCGTACTCTCAAATTCTTTATTAATTATATAGTCACCGTAATTGAGATTTAGGTCACATACATATACTTCGCCATTTTCCTTAGCATCAATATCTATGGATACTAGATCCGGTTTAAAGATCTTGATAAACTGTGCCAACCGATTTACTTTTTTCTTATATCTCTTAAAATACGTTTTTACTACATACTTTTCACTAACACTGGCATATATATTCCATCTGTCTTCAATTGCAAAAAGATTATCCATAAGTTCTTTCTGCTCTACTCCTTCTTCCTTTAAGCGCCTTTGTAAAAAATATAATTCATGTTGGTCTTCTGCTGGAATATATATATTCATAAACAAAGGTGCAAAAGAAATCAGCATCATATAAGCAAAAAAATCTTCATCAAAAAAATCTTTTTGGGGCACCGCAATTTTTTTTGTATTTGTAATATATAGATAGATAAATGACTGCATAGACAATAAATTTGTGGTCACCTTTTCTATGACTTCCTTGGCTTTCTCAATACAAGAAATATAAATCAGTTCTCCCTCTTTGCATTCAAAAAGCGTCTGGTATTTATCGTTGGGATAGTTTCCATTTTTCACCTTTAATACTTCAGATTTAATTTCATATAGTCCATTATTATTTTTTCCTAAACAGAATGAATACTTAAAGATAACCAGTCTTTTATCTGTCCCAATAAGAAACTCACATGCAAATCGAAACCTATGTGTTGTTTTATTGATAATTTCATCCAAAAATTTCTGTGTCTGCGACTCCATCAGATAATTGGTCTCTATGACTAAATCTTGAAAAATCTTGACGGCCGTCATAAGCGCGGATTTCCCGGAACCATTTTCACCATAAATGGCTTTTACCCTATATTTGTCGGGATTAAAATTTTTATCAATTGTTTTTTTATAAAAATCCAGACGCACATCCTCTTTGATACATTTCACACCGGAAACCGTAAGATTTAACAAATAAAGTTGATTTGCCATTTTTTATACCTCTTTTTATAATATTATTTCCATATACTATAAAAATATTACAAAATGTATTTTTTTCTATCTGTATTATATAGGCTTTTGAATCAAAAAGCAACGAAAATAAAAAATGTTTCTTAAGGTAAATGTAATCTCTCCTTCATCATCACGTAAGCCAGCCATTGTATCCTAAATCTAACAGAGGTCGCAAGCTTCAACAATACCCAATGGCAAACATAAGGTTTACCGCAAAAAGGCAGAAAATTCAACACAGGAAAGGACGATACACTATGTCAACACAAAATCTGGTAGAAACTCATAATCTCACAAAACAATACGGTAAAATCCGCTGTGTCAACAGCGTCAATATGCAGGTAACATCCGGCGCTATCTATGGTTTCTTAGGGCCCAACGGCGCCGGCAAATCCACCACCCTCAAGATGATCCTCGGCCTGGCCAGGCCTACGGACGGTAATATTACCCTCTTTGGCATACCAGTCAATGAAAAAAACCGCATCAAACTCCTCACCCAGACCGGTTCCCTGATTGAATCTCCCAGTTACTACGGCCATCTGAGCGGAGAGGAAAATCTGCGCATTATCCAAACGCTCAAAGGCTGTTCCGCAAAGGATATTGATGAGGTATTAAAAATCGTCCGTTTAGACAGCGCCCGTCATAAACTTGTCAACCACTATTCTCTCGGCATGAAACAGCGTCTCGGTCTGGCCGCCGCCCTACTGGGATTCCCAAGGCTTTTAATTCTGGACGAACCTACAAACGGCCTGGATCCGGCCGGTATCCAGGAGATGCGGGAACTGATCCGCTCCTTGCCTGGCGCTTATGGTATGACCATCCTGGTCTCCTCCCACCTGCTCAGTGAGATCGATCAGATGGCTGACCATGTAGGCATTATCCGTCAAGGGGAATTGGTCTACCAGAACACATTGGCTTCCCTGCATTCCCACGCCAAATCCCAAATTGCACTGCGCGTCAGCCACACGGCTATCGCCGCGGATCTGCTCCGCGAAGATGGAATCGACATTTCGCTGGAGGAAGATTACCTGCTGTTTCCCATGATAGATGACGCCTATGTAGCTAATCTGTGCAGGCGGCTCATCGTCCAGAATATATCTCTATACCGTGTAGAAAAACGAGAGACGAGTCTGGAAGATATTTTCTTATCCCTGACAGGAAAGGAGACCAGTTTATGATCACACTCAAAACAGAATTTCAAAAGATAAAAAGAAGAAAAATCGGACTGACCATGTCAGTCCTGATCAGCGTACAGTTTGCATGGTTTCTCTGGGCCACGAAAAATCCAGATGAAAAAGAACTTGCCCAGGGTTGGATGAACCTGCTATATACCCTGCCATTACTCAATGTCATTATGATGCCTACCTTTATGTCCGTGCTTGCCTCCCGTCTCAGCGACCTGGAACACAAGGGCAATACTTATAAACAGCTTAAGACGCTGCGCCGACCGGGCATTCTTTTTGACGCCAAGGCAATCTGCGGTCTGCTTTTCGTAGCCGCCATCTCCATTGGACAGATGCTCTTTTTGCTGATTTTAGGATACTGTCATCATTATACGGGAAATCCGGATATGCATTATTATGCACTATCCCTGATTCTAAACTTCGCCTGCTGTCTTGCCTTGTACCTGCTGCAGCTGGATCTGTCCCTGCTTTTCTTTAATCAGATGATCCCTCTGGTGATAGGACTGTGCGGCTCCCTGCTGGGATTAATATTGATGTACATTAAAATGTATTCGTTTCTGCCCTGGGGCGGATTTTTATCCTGCACGCTGGTGGGAATGGATTGGAATATTGAAACCAGAGTCGTAACGCTCTTTTACAGGGAGCATTCTATCATAGAATATTGCGCGATGGGAATGGTCTTTATTTGGATTATCGTTTTTTATACGACGGGCAGAATCGCATTCACACGCAAAGAAGTCTGACGAAATAAGGCAATCTAATGAAACAGAGAAGTCTCATGAAATGAGGAGGAAACATACATGAATACATCTTATCAAAAGGCTGTTAAAGCCGAACGATTAAAACTGAGACGAAGCCCGGTATGGCTGGCTTTTTTTGCGCTGCCCATAATATCCGCCTTCTTCGGCACCGTCAATTACAAGATCAATATCTCTATCCTGAAGTCGGAATGGTACAGTTTATGGAGTCAACACACCCTGTTTTTATGTTATTTCTTTATGCCCGCGCTGATCGGCACTTACTGTTCCTATCTTTGGCGTCTGGAACACACGCACCACAACTGGAACAGTTTCCTGACCGCTCCTGTGCCAATCGTCAGCCTTTATCTAGGCAAACTAACGCAGGCCATATTCATGGCGGTATTGGGAAATGCATGGATTTTCCTGTTGTTTTATGTATGCGGTAAATTTGCGGGCATCAAAAGTTCCTTTCCACCGGAAGCTTTGGAATGGTTCCTCTGCGGCCTCCTTGGTACAGTTGTCATCTGTTGTGTACAGCTTTTACTGTCCCTGATCATCCGTTCTTTCGCCATTCCCATCGGTATTGCTCTCTTAGGCGGCGTCCTGGGGCTTATGATGACCAACCGGGATCATGGGCTGGACTACCCTTATTCTATCTATTGTATGGGCATGCGCGCCAACAATCCCAGCATGGAAGTGAATATACCGACTCTGGTGATCAATTCCCTTGGTTATATCATCATCTTTGCCACCCTGGCAGTCCTGTATCTGCGCAAGCGGGAGATTGCTGCCAACTAAAAAGATATGAAAAACGCTGGTCAACTTAATGATCAGCGTTTTTCAAGTATATTTTATTTTTGTTGGTCTAGCAATTCTTTCAACGCCTCGTCGCCCACGCTCACCCAGACGTCCTCCTCTTCCTCATTCAATCCAAGGTACTCCCGCAGAGTCACTGGCGCTTCGCTGAATCCCCAGTCTTGGCTGTAATCGTCAATCTCTTCGAACTCTATCTCCCCTGCCAGGTACTTTTCTTTAAATTTTTTCTCTGTATTTTCCACCATTCTTCTTTCACTCCCCATATTTCTTTTGCTAAAATCTTTCTAAGTTAAATAGTCTAATTCTATTTCAACCCGTCTTCCCGCGCCTTCTTCTCCACCATCTCGTAGGTGGGCGTAGGCACGCCGTACTTCCTGCCCATTCGCACCACTTCATAAATCAGCCCGTCAATCTCCGAAGGTTTGCCGGCATAGATATCCCGCTGCATGGATGTGCTCGCCGTAGGATTCAATGAATCCAGAATCTGCAGATTGGTAGTCACGATATCTATCAGGAAAGGAACTTCCATTGCCACTGCCAGCGCGTCCACTTCCCTCATCAGCTTCACAAATGTATCCCGGGAATCCCCTGTCTTCTGTACTTCCCCTGCAGAAACATGATAATAGAGACCACAGGCTGCCATAGGCGATACATAAGCAAATTTCTGCAGGGCATCCCGTCTGATATTATCCGACAATACTCCCTCAATGCCGCTCTCTTTTAAATCCTTGGCCACTTCAAACAATTCCGGCCTGAGTTCTTCTTTCTCCCGCACACCATACACAATTCGAAAAATATCCCCATTCTGCCAAATCGTACCCGGCTCTTTGATTTCTGCTGCCACATAGATACATCCATCCGTCACAAGCAGATCCGGCAATTCCTTCTGTAACCTGCTTCCAGTGCCATAGATATTTAGGATTGGAATAACGATTGTTGTCTTCTTCGCCACACGTCTGATAAAGGGTATCACATCTTCCAAGGAATAACCTTTCACACACACAAAGATAATGTCCGGCTGTTCATCATAATGCTCCATATCCACAGCCTTCACCGGGAAAACCGTATAATTCCCTTTTTTTGTGGTCTCCATTTTGAGACCTTCTTCCTGCATTTTCTTTAAATGTTCTCCCCTTGCGATGAGCGTTACGTCTTTGCCAGCCTCTGTCATATAAGCTCCAATGCTGCCGCCGGTACCGCCCGAACCGATTACCAAATACTTCATAGAAACCTCCCGTTGCCTTTCATCCCATAATCTGTATATTACCAGCAAACGACACGACACCGCTCCTCTTCGCGTTCCTGACGCCTGCCGCCACACTCACATTTTATCTGATTCTTCCATGAATGACAAGTGCAAACCCTATGTCTGACACTGTGCTCATATCAATCTGAAAAGATAAAAACTTCTGACTCATAAATGCTGCTTGACACTTTTATAAAATAGGTACATAATAGCTACTGTTACTAATACCTCTTTTTAATAGGTAGAAACTTTTTCGGAGGAAGATGAAAATGTTTGTACTTTTTTTCCTTATTTGGGTTATTTTTAACGGTCAGTTTACTCTTGAAATCGCCCTCTTTGGCGTTGCTATCGCCGGGGCAATGTACTGGTTTATCTGTAAATTCCTGAATTACAAGTTCAGTTACGATCTTTTTTTCTTAAAAAAGGCACCCCTTTTAATTCACTACTTGATAACGCTCATTCTTGAAATCTTAAAGGCAAACGATGCCGTTTTTAAGATGATCTACAGCGCGCAATATGAACTGGAACCGGCCGTCGTTCATTTTAAAACGAATCTGCGCACTACTTTTGCACGGGTGATCTTGGCTAATTCCATCACGCTGACGCCGGGTACGATCACGGTTTCCCTGGAAGATGATGTATACACGGTGCACTGTCTCGACAAGGAACTTGCCAAAGGTATTGATTCCTCTGTTTTTGTAAAACTTCTGGAAAGAATAGAAAGGATGGACTAACATGGTATACCACACGATCTATATTGCGATGTTGATTTTATTATCCTTCATGCTGTTAGCCTGCCTGATCCGTGCTGTCAAAGGCCCTCTGATTGCCGACAGGCTGATGGCTGTCAATATGATGGGCACTATGGTCATGGTCATGATCGCCGTCCTCGCGCTGATGCTGCAGCAGGGATACCTTGTAGATATTTGTCTCATCTATGCAATGATCAGCTTTCTGGCCGTCGTTGTCCTTTCCAAGGTATATATTGGCATCTACGAAGAAAAACAACGTGAGAAGAAATCTCACAAGGAGGAGACTGGAAAGGAGGATCTGCCTGATGGAAACGCTTGAATGGATTAAAATAGGTATCGGATGCACTTTTTTGCTCTGTGGGATTGCCATCTTTTTTACAGAATTGTTTGGCGTTTTTCACTTTAAATATGTGCTCAACAGGATGCACGCCGCTGCTATGGGCGACACGCTGGGAATCACTTCCTGCTTGATCGGGCTGATGATCTTTTCCGGTTTTAACTATACTACTTTAAAAATTTTATTGATCATTATTTTCTTATGGTGTGCCTCTCCGGTCTCTTCCCATGTGCTTGCAAGGCTGGAAGCTGCCACCAACGAAAATCTGTCCGAGCACTGTGAAATTTATGAAGATCTCAGCGTCCTCGAGCAGGAACTTGCCGACCGCGAAACGGCGGAAAAGGAGGAGATAGAATGACGGCTTTTCAAATTATTTTGATGGGACTATTGATCATCTGTGCAGTCTCTGTCAGTTTTTCCAAAAATCTGCTGAATTCCGTCCTAATCTATATGTCTTTCAGTCTGGTTATGTCCTTATTGTGGATTTGTCTCGAATCCCCAGATCTTGCCATCACGGAAGCGGCCGTCGGCGCAGGGATCACCAGCGTCCTGTTTTTCGTGACGCTCAAGAAAATACATGCCATAAACGTGGCTGAAAAGGAAGAAGAACAGAAAGCTACTCAACGTAACTTGCCTGAGAATGGAGGAAAAGATGAGTAAAAGAAAACCCGCAGAGGAATATCATAAAACATTTGCCTTTCATTTTTTCAGTTGGCTTCGAGGAGAAAAGGATCCATATCTGGGAAATGTGGAGATGAAACCACAGAAGGAATATGAACCTGATCCGGAACTACATCTTCGTCATGAAAAGGAACACGACGCCATTCTGGATAAAGTTTACGATATGAAGCACAACAGGGCATTAGGGCTTTTTCACCGCCTGTACCAGGCTACAAGTATTCTTTTTTGTCTGTTCCTGATGGCACTCCTTTTGGTGACTATTTCTCATCTGCCTGCCACCGGCGCAGCCGTAAAACCCGTCAACAATGAGGTGGCCGCCCGTTATATCGAAAGCGGACTGGAAGAGACCGGCGCCGTGAATATCGTGGCTGGTATGATCCTGGACTATAGGGCCTTCGACACCCTGGGGGAATCCCATGTCCTTTTTGTGGCTACCATTACGGTTTTGATCATGCTTCGTCTGGACAAGAATAAGAAAGGTGAGCCAAATCCTTTAACCAAAGATATGAACCCTAACGACCGTATCTACGAGCCCAAAAATGATGCTATCTTACAGATGGTGGCGTCTTTTCTGGTGCCGATCATTATCATCTTTGGCATTTATATCATATTGAACGGACATCTGGGCCCCGGCGGCGGATTTTCCGGCGGCGCAGTCATCGGCGCAGGACTGATCTTATATCTGAACGCCTTTGGTTTCGGCAAAACGGAGCGGTTCTTTACGGAAAAGACTTATAAATGGATCTGTTTCTTTTCCCTCTCCTTCTATTGCCTGGCCAAAAGCTATTCCTTTTATACAGGCGCGAACCATCTGCACAGCATCATCCCCAAGGGAACGCCCGGCGCGATTCTCTCGAGTGGTCTGATCCTGCCCCTCAATATTGCTGTGGGCCTGGTAGTAGCCTGTACGATGTATGCTTTTTATGCTATGTTCCGCAAAGGAGGATTTTAAGATGGGCCCGAACCTTTGGATCAATTATGGGGAGGCTGTAGCCGCAATCTTATTCTGTATTGGTTTCACCAATCTCCTCCTGCAGACTAACCTGATCAAAAAAATTATTGGCTTAAATATCATGGACAGTGCAATCTATCTCTTTTTGGCGGAAAAAGGATATATTGCCGGCAGGACTGCGCCTATCGTCACAGATGGCGTGACCAATGTGGAAGCCTATATCAACCCCATTCCCAGCGGTCTGGTGCTGACCGGTATCGTGGTGTCTGTATCGGTGTCGGCGCTCATGCTGTCCTTGACCATACGTCTCTATATCAGATACCATTCCCTGGACCTGGATGAGATTGCCGCGCAGTTAAAAAAGGAGGGAAGATAAGTGGATTTTGTCTGTAATTTTCCGTTTTTTTCCATCCTGATCAGCCTCTTTTCGGGCACCATATGTTCTATCCTTCCGGAGAAAGCTGCCAAAGCGGTAAACCGGATAGTGATCGCAGCAGTAGGCGTCATGTCTGGGATATTGCTTTTGTATCTGCTGGGTACAGGTGAAAGTTTCGTCTACTGGATGGGACACTTTCCGGCCCCCTGGGGCAATGAAATCCGGGCTGGCGTCCTGGAAGCGGGCATGGCATTGTTTTTCTGTATCATCATGTATTTGTCCATGGCCGGCGGCGCGCACAAACTCTTTGACGAGGTGGAAGAGAGCAAACACAACCTGTACTATATCCTGATCAATCTGCTCTTGAGTTCCCTGCTGGCGCTGGTCTACACCAACGATATGTTTACGGCCTATGTCTTTGTGGAGATTAACACGATCTCCGCCTGCGGCCTGATCATGATCCGTCAGGTGGGCCGCACGATCGAGGCCGCCGTGCGTTATATGATCATGAGTCTGCTGGGCTCAGGACTTTTCCTGTTTGGTCTGTGCATCATGTACGATCTGACCGGACATCTTTTGATGAGCAATATCAAAGAATCCGTGGCTCTCCTGATACAGAATGGAGAATATCAGATTCCCCTGATCGTCTCCGTAACTTTGATGTGCATTGGTCTGTGTATTAAGAGCGCGCTGTTTCCTTTTCATGCCTGGCTGCCGGATGCCTACGGCTACTCCACAGTATCTTCGGCGGCAATCCTGTCGAGCCTGGTATCCAAGGGATATATCTTCCTGTTAATCAAGATTATCTACCGAGTTATCGGTTTTGATATTTTTAACAGTACCAGGATCATCGATGTGCTGTTTGTCTTCGGACTGATGGGGATGATCTTCGGCTCCTTAAGCGCCATTAAGGAAAATGACATCCGCCGGATGATCGCTTATTCTTCCGTGGCGCAGATTGGTTATATCTATATGGGCTTTGGTATGGGTACGCAGGCCGGTATGGTGGCCAGTGTCTTCCATATCCTCTCCCATGCAGCCACCAAGTCCCTGTTATTTATTGCTGCCATCGGCCTGACGGAGGTATCGGGCGGCAGTCGTAAGTTTATCGACCTGACCGGGGCCGGATACCGCAATAAATGGGCAGGTGTGGCTTTCACCGCCGGTTCCCTGTCAATGGTGGGCGTACCCTTGTTTTCAGGCTTTATCAGCAAGTTGCTGTTCGCCCAGGCCGCCGTACAGGTGGAGGGCAAAATGTTGGCGACACTAATCGTCTTAGGCATCAGTACGGTCTTAAACGCCATCTATTTTATGAAAACAGTGATTCGCATCTATGCCACAACAGGGGATACTTCCTATCCTTGTATTACCTTTAAGGATATGAAAGTCCATGCGATAGTATTGATATTTTTTATTTTGTTAAATATAATCCTGGGCGTCAACTCCCAGCCAATCGTGAATATGATCGAGCAGGGACTTGCCATGTTCGCATAAGGAGGTGATGACATGTATCCGATTCTTTTACCCATACTCTTTCCCATCCTCGCCGGGCTCTGTCTCCTGGTCTATAGAAAGGACCTGGAAAGAAAACTGCTCACCGGAATCACAGGAAGCTGTCTTGTCATCACCGGCGCACTGGTAATCAGCGTGCTGGCTCTGGCAAAGAAAAGCCTTATCCTGTTTTATCTGACCGAAACACTGCCAATTTATTTCCAGATTGATGAGATAAGTGTCATCTTTTCTGTTCTGACAGTGGTCGTCTTTGTCTGTGCAGGCTTTTTTGCTTTTGCCTATATGAAACATGAACAAAAGGAAAAACGTTACTATGGGTTTTATCTGATAGCATTCGGCGTGTTAAACGGGCTCTGCTTTGCAGGAAACCTAATCACCTTTTATCTGTTTTTTGAATTGCTGACGCTTTCCTCGTTTCCTCTGGTACTGCACACAGGCACCAGGGAAGCAATTATGGCCGGATTAAAATATTTATTTTACTCCCTGTGCGGCGCCTATGCATCCCTGTACGGTATTTATTTTCTCTATCGGCACTGCGATACTTTGACTTTCACGGCAGGAGGCATTTTACAGGCTTCTCCGGCATCACCGGACGGCCGTTTCCTGCTGCTTGTCGCTTTTTTGATGATTTTGGGCTTCGGTGTAAAGGCCGGCATGTTTCCTATGCACGCCTGGCTCCCCACCGCCCACCCGGCAGCACCGGCACCAGCATCCGCCGCTCTCTCCGCTGTCATCGTCAAGGCCGGCGTGCTGGCCCTGATTCGGGTTATTTACTATATATTTGGCGCAGACTTTCTGCGGGGAAGCTGGGTGCAGACCGCCTGGCTTACCCTGGCACTAGTCACTGTCTTTATGGGCTCCATGCTGGCCTACCGGGAACCAGTCCTAAAAAAAAGACTGGCCTACTCCACCGTCAGCCAGCTTTCCTATATCCTCTTTGGCCTGGCGGTAATGGATCAGGACGCTTTTATGGGCGGACTCCTGCATGTACTGGCGCACGGCTTTATCAAAGGCACTCTCTTCCTGATTGCCGGAGCGATCATCTTCACCACCGGCAAAACGAGAGTGGACGAACTGCACGGCATCGGTAAGGAAATGCCACTTACCATGTGGTGTTATACTATCGTATCCCTGGGGCTGATTGGCATCCCGCCCACAGGCGGCTTTGTCAGCAAATGGTATCTGGCCATCGGCGGACTGGCTGGCGATATTGGTATCTTCCGCTATATCGGCCCGGCTGTTTTGCTAATCAGTGCACTGCTCACCGCGGGCTACCTGCTGCCGCTTACCATCCGGGGCTTTTTCCCTGGTGCAGACTACGACTACAATGCATTACAGAAACGGGAACCGGCGCGGCTTATGACAATACCGATTCTATTTATGACAATACTGTCGGTTTTAATTGGTCTGTTTCCCAATATCATCACCGATTACCTGACGAAATTCGTCAGCAGTCTATTATAAGAAAGGAGAAGCCGTTATGATCATCTGTATTATTTTACTGCCCATCATTGCCGGGATACTGGTTCCTCTGCTTCCCTTTCACAAAAGATGCCATAAGGAGATTTTCCTGGAGGGCGCCGTTATCCTAAACAGTATTCTGGTATGGTATCTGCTGTTACATCATTCCGAGAGCACCTTCCTGCTGGCCCATTTTACTGGTGACCTAAACATCAGTTTCCGGGTGGACGGCATGAGTATGGTATTCGCCGGCCTGGTCTCCGGGCTGTGGCCTTTTGCCACCCTCTATGCCTTTGAATACATGACAAAGGAAAAACATGAGAATTCCTTTTTTCTCTTTTATACCATGACCTATGGCGTGACACTGGGCATCGCTTTTGCCGCCAATCTGTTGACCATGTATTTCTTCTACGAACTGCTGACTTTGGTCACCGTTCCCCTGGTCATGCACACTCTGACCAGAGAGGCCGTCCTGGCCAGCCGCAAATATCTCTATTATTCCCTGGGCGGCGCCGCCTTTGCCTTCATCGGCCTGATCATGGTCATTGTCTATGGCAACACGACGGACTTTATCCTGGGCGGTGTGCTGGATCTGGCAAAGATTGGAGACAGGACCAATGTCTTATTATTAATCTATGTTATGGCCTTTATGGGCTTCGGCGTCAAAGCAGCCGTCTGCCCCTTTAACTCCTGGCTCCCCCAGGCGGGTGTGGCTCCCACGCCTGTCACTGCCCTTTTGCATGCAGTAGCTGTCGTGAAATCAGGCGCTTTTGCCATTATCCGGCTGACCTATTACAGCTTTGGTACAGAATTTCTGCGGGGCACCTGGGCCCAAACTACTGTTATGATTGTGGTGATGTTTACCATCGTATATGGCTGCAGCCGCGCAGTCAAAGAAACCCACATCAAGCGCCGACTGGCATATTCCACCATAAGCAATCTGTCTTACATTCTTTTTGGGGCAGTTATTATGACACCGCTTGGGCTGACAGGAGCCATCACCCACCTGGTATTTCATGCTGTGATGAAGATTTCTTCCTTCTTTTGCGCCGGCGCCATCATGCATCAGACAGATAAGCGCTATGTACATGAACTAAACGGTCTGGGCTATAGGATGCCCTGCGTATTCGGTATTTTTACGATTTCCGCTCTTGCCCTTATGGGCGTACCGGGGCTGGCCGGCTTTATCAGCAAGTGGAACCTGGCGCAGGCGGCAGTGGACAGTCAGAATCCTCTGGCCTATGGGGGCATTGCCTGTCTGCTGATATCAGCATTGTTGACGGCAATCTACATGCTCTCCATTGTGGTGCGTGCTTTCTTTCCCGGGAAAGATTTCGATGACAGTTCCCTACAGGATGCACACGATCCCAACTGGAAAATGCTCTTACCGCTTTTTGTATTTACCGTGTTTATTATTTTATTTGGCATCCATTCCCAGTCGATTGTAAATTTCTTTTATGACGTAGCTGCCGGGGTATATTAAGCAACGCAGCACAGAAACGAGGACAATATGAGTATATTACTTTACAGTACAATTTTGCTGCCCATGGCGGCGGCCATTCCATGTTATGCGATCGGGCGGTCACATAAAGCTGCAAGAGACTACCTGGCCGATGTCGTGACAGGCATCACCTTCATCCTGTGCCTCTGTCTAGCCATACAGACAGTTACCAACCGCAATGCCTCCGGAATTCTGATGGAGATTCCTTATATCTGCGGCATGGGACTGCACTTTACCCTGGACGGTTTCCGGGGCCTCTATGGAACGATTGCCGCTTTTATGTGGTTCATGAGCACCCTCTTTTCCAGGGAATATTTTAAACATTACCGGAACCGCAATCGGTATTATCTGTTCCTGCTTTTGACCTTGGGCGCTACGGAAGGCGTATTTTTCTCGGCGGACTTCTTCACTACTTTTATTTTCTTTGAAATTATGTCCTTCACCTCCTATGTCTGGGTGGCGCATGATGAGAGAGAGGAATCTCTGCGGGCCGCTGGCACCTATCTGGCTGTGGCCGTGATTGGCGGCCTAGTGATGTTAATGGGTATCTTCCTTTTATATGATGTGACGGGCACTTTATTCTTCCGCGACCTGACAGGTGTGTCAGATAGCTTTATAAATAATCCTGCTAACCTTACGCAGCTCTGGACAGCCGGCTTGTGTCTGCTGTTTGGATTCGGCGCCAAAGCCGGCGCCTTTCCCCTGCATATCTGGCTGCCAAAGGCCCACCCCGTGGCGCCTGCACCGGCATCCGCCCTGCTGTCCGGTATCCTGACCAAGGCAGGCATGTACGGCATCCTCATTCTGACCGCCTATCTTTTCCTGGGCTCTTCCCTCTGGGGCGGACTGATTCTGGCCATCGGTGTATGTACCATGGTGATTGGCGCCGTGTTGGCCCTACTATCCATGGATTTAAAAAGGACGCTGGCCTGTTCTTCGGTATCTCAAATTGGCTTTATCCTGACAGGCGTCGGCATGTCCGGCCTGCTTGGCACGGAAAATACACTGGCTATGCGCGGAAGCCTGCTTCATATGGTGAATCACTCGCTGATTAAACTGGTACTCTTTATGGCGGCGGGTATAGTTTTTATGAACGTGCACAAACTGGACTTGAACGAAATCCGTGGTTTCGGCCATAAGAAACCGCTCCTCAATTATATTTTCCTGATGGGCGCCCTGGGGATCGGCGGCATCCCCCTCTGGAACGGTTATATCAGTAAAACTTTGATTCACGAAAGTATTGTGACATATATCAACTTAAGCCACTCCGATGCAGTCACAGGTCTTTTCTCCGCCTCATTCATGAAAGGTGTGGAATGGATCTTCCTTGCAAGCGGCGGCCTGACCATTGCCTATATGGCCAAACTCTATGTCTGCCTTTTCCTGGAAAAAAACAGCAATCCGACCATACAGGCTGCATATGACAATATGGGCAAACACTATATGAATAAAGTAAGCGCTTCTGTTCTGGCTTTGAGTGCCACATTACTGCCCCTTATGGGATTTTTCCCGGGTATTATCATGAACGGTATCGCCGATATGGGACAGGAATTTCTGCAGATAACCTCTCTGTCAGAGTCGTTTTCATACTTCTCCCTGACAAATTTAAGAGGCGCTGCTGTCTCCCTGGCCATCGGGGCATTGGTTTACTTTACCGTAGTACGGCTTTGGCTGATGAAGCAGACGGATTCAAATATTCCTGCCCGGATATACATTGATTGTCTTCCCCGTTGGATGGATCTGGAAGAATTACTTTACCGGCCTGTCCTGCTAAATATCCTGCCGGCTACTTTTGGTATGATCTGCCGGCTTTTGGACAGCCTTGTAGACACCATAGTGGTAGTGCTCCGCAAAACACTCTTCCGGGACAGTAAGCTGCCCCATGAATTACCCCAGGGCACTGCCTTAACCCATATGTGCGCCGGAATTGCCGCAAGTTTTCAATGGCTTGGCAACCGGACCATTCATCGAAAGCATCCCAGAAACAAGGATTACGATCATAAATTTGCCCTGTTTTATGAGGAGTTCAGTGAGAACAGCATGATGATTGCCAGAAGCATGTCCTTTGGCCTGTTGCTCTTCTGCGTCGGACTGATTCTGACAGTTGTCTATCTATTTATTAAGGATGTGTTTGGCATGTGATAAAAGGGTGCCGCTCATTCATCGAATTTGATGATTTTGCGGCACCCCTTTATGGCATTATTCCTTATAAAATCTTCTACGCTTCTTCGGCATCTGGAACAACTCTTCTTTTCTTTTTCTTCCTTCTACTTACCATGATTATCACGAGCAGGGCAATAACTGCCACGCCCCCGATTATGATATAGACCAGATAATCCATAATCCCGCTTTGCACATTGCAGACTACAATCTCAGCCTCATTTCCATCAATGGTAAACAGGTGATATATTCCCATCATCTCTGTTTCCATTTCAGTCCATCCGCTGCCGTTCTTTAAATAAATCACTACCCCCTCGGTCTGGCCCTGCGGCGCCTGATATCGAATCTGATGTTTTTCGCCGCCATCATCAGGACAAACAATCTGCCAGTGTTCCAATACATCTTCCGGTTCCATACCTGCTATGACAATTCCCGCTGTATCGCACTTTGTATCTTGCAATTGGTCTTCCGCCTTGAAGGCGCCATCCACCAGAAGCGCCGACTGTCCATTATCCCGCATCTGGCTTCCTGCCAGCGTCGTCAGATAACGCACATATTCTACTGTCACATCCTCATCCGACAGGACTCTATCAATCTCCTTGATATCCCAGTCGGCATAGAATCCTTCCTTCACCGGTATATTCGGATACTGTTCTGTTCGCAGACTGCTGCCATAAGGACAGTCCAAACGATAGACTTCCTCCTCATCCGCATAAAACGTAATGCGCATCATGCGAAATCTTGCCGGCAATCCTTCTATCTCCAATAACTCTCTATACGTCAGAGGCTCCGCCTTGCCGCTGTAACTAATCCTATCAATACCCGCAATCTCTTCCGACACGAAATAATTATTCAGCACATCTTCTTCACTGTTCACCTGACCTGCGATAGCTCCATAGAAAGCTGTCGCCTCCTTGACACAGACCATGGCAATGCTGTTCTCTATCCCATTTCCATAACCCGCAATCCCTGCTACGTATTCCCCGCCGGATACCATACATTTGGCATAGCCGTTAGTAATATGGGACAATGACTGTCCCGCAATGCCACCCACATAGTCTCCTGATTCGCTCTCTATCCTGCCATAATTTTCACATCGCAAGATAGTTCCCATCTCCTGAAGACCGGCAATACCGCCTGCATAACTCTTCTGTGCCGTCACTGTGCCGTCATTGACATTCTGCCTGAGAACGCATTTTGTCAGGAATGTGGAATTGGCCCTGGCGTCCTCGATACCAGTCACATCACCTTCCAAGTCAAAGTCATATTCTATGGCCATTGTCCCCGCAATACCCGACACATTGATATCTGCTTTAACAATTCCGGTATTCACACAATCAGCGATGGTGGCGTCTATGCTTTCCTCCGCATTTTCCTGGGAATTATCCTCATAGATGCCGGAGTAGTCCATATCCAAAACCCCATCCAGCGCATCTGTATACAACAGCATAATCTCACTGAACTGATCGTTGATATCCGTCAAGTCTTCTCCCAGTAAATCGCTGGAAGAAGACATCTCATCGTTCAAGTAGCCCATATTCTCTGAGATACTTTTCAGATTAGAATTCAGACTTCCCGTGGTAGAACGATAATCTCCTCCCAACTGTGGAAATGCAATGTCCCCCTTCTCATTCAGCGTTCTAAAGATGTCCTTAACCTGGCCGCCTGCCGTTTCCAGATTTTCCGTGGCATCTTTGGCCGAATCAATGGCATCGCCCAGACTTTCCCTGGCGTCCTCTGTCATCTCATCGGTATGCCTTGTGGCAATATCCGAAATGGTATCCAGATAATCTCTCATGTCTTTCTCGTAGCTTTCCGTACTGCCGGACCATTCTATATAACGATCATCTGCATAATTGGAAGCCCCCTGTTCAGCATCAGACTTCTCATCTTTCATCATCTGCGCCGCATCGTCCAGAAGTTCCCGGTCTAATTCACCCTGTTCCCCATCGCCGGGAAATGAAGCCGTATCGTCCTCATCCATCCGATCCGGGTATCCAAGCCAGTGTACCCACTCTGTCACTTCTATATAGTCTTTCGGACTTCCTTTTGCACTAGCCCAATCCTTATCCAGACCATCCACTTCTACAATTGGTCTCAAATCAAGTTCATGGGGATCGTTATTCTTGTATTTATCTTCTGAAAATCTAATTTGATCAATACAGTAATTCTTATACGCCCTCATATAATCGGCGTAATCTTCGGCATGCTTCTCCGACGCCTCCTTCATTGCATCTTTCGCCGTGTTGTATTCTTCCTGTTCCTCCGGCGTCATATACTGATAGATATCCATGGAATCAACCATATCTGCCAATTCTTTGGCCGCATCCTTCACATTGCCGGCCGCATCCTTGCCCTGATCTATCACGCCATCGTCTTTGGCCGTCTCCTCTATCACATAGTCAAAACGGTTGATCGCTTCATTGACGGAATCCACCATCCCGTCCGTCCACTCCACCGTCCTATCGGCAAGAAAATAAGTGTCATCCAACGCCTTGTCGGCAAAGTCCTGAATCACCGTCAGCCGGTTAGAAAGCGTGTCAGATTCATTCCCCGCGTCATCCAGCATCTTCCCAATCTGATCGTGCAGGACATCGATATGATCCGATAACTGTCTCACAATATCCTCGGACAGGTCTACGGCGATATAAGGCTCCGCCTGCCCTACAATACCGCCCACATCCTTACGGCCATAGACAATACCTGTATTTTCACAGGCATGTATATAACCGGACTGCCGGCCCGCGATACCGCCCACGTTATAGCCCACGTGCTCATAGCCGATCGTGCCGGTATTTTTACACCCCTGTATGATACCCGTGGAAAGTCCTGCAATACCGCCCGTATCCACATTGCTCTGAACAGCCGACGCTTTCTCCGCTCTGTCGCTGTTATCCTCCGGATTCAAAAAACCGGCCTTGTACTGCTCCAGATTGATATCTTCCAAAGATTTTCCTTTATCTTCGTTAAAAATATTCACATCCGCCTGATTGAGACAGCCCACAATATTACCCACATTATGTCCCGCAACACCGCCGCTGTAATGTGCTCCCGTAATCGTGCCGCTCGCTTTACACTCCATGAGGATACCGCTCAGTTCATTGATTCCCACAATGCCGCCCACATAGTCGTTGCCCTCTATGACACCCTCAAAGGCGCAGTTTAAAAGAATACCTCTGTTATCCCCTACAATGCCGCCTACCACCATCTGTTTACCGGAGGGCCTGACCGTCCCCTCCACTCTCAGATTCGCAATAACCGCCGTAGGCTGGGTATAGCAGAACAATCCCACATAAGACGTGGAATCCCGAACTGCCAGTCCGCTTATGGTATGTCCCTGTCCGTCAAAATATCCGCCAAAAGTCGGTATGGATACAAACTCACCGCCGGAAATTATAATGTCCTCTTCCAGATACACTTTCTTATTCTGGGACCAAGTATCCAGCCAGCAATTTCTGGAAAACGCCTGCAGGTCTTCCAAATCTTTTATATGTATCTCTACCCACTCTATCTCTTCATCATTATAGGAATCAATCGTCTCGTTGGCGTCCTCTACGCTGGTGACTTCCTCCTCCACGGTAGTCTCCTCTTCCTCCGCCCAGACATTCATCACCGGCAGAATACCAATCAACACCGCCAGCATCAAAGACATTCTTCTCTTGTGATGTTGTAAAAATTTATTTCTACGCCTGTCCGAGTCCGCAAAGCGGATCTCAAAATCAAAATTCCTACGCCTACCCGAATCCGCAAAGCGGATCTCGTGATCGAACTTGTTCGATCTATTCATGGTCCGCCACCTCCCTGCTCGCTAATTCCGCAGACACCGTGTCCGCCATCTGTCTGTATTCTTCCTCCGAAAGCTCCGTCACATCACCGGCCTCCACATAGGCGCTTACATTACCTCTGACAATGGCCTTCATCGTACCGGTCACAACACCGTCAATCCTGCCGCGCACCAGACCGTCCACCTTCATCAGCCCGGTCGCATTCTTCGTGCGGATCGGCATGTTCATCACAAAGGCCGTCTTCTCTATAATCTTATCACCCACCAGAAGAATCTGCGGCAAAACAAACATGGTTATCAGAATAGAAATCGAAGTCCCTCGTCCCAAAGATTTTCCAATACCGAATATCGCTGCATTGGAAGTCAGCTTACCAATCAGGAACCCGGCCACCACCATCATGGTTCCGGATGTAATGATTGTCGGAAAAGCCTGATTCATGGCATCTATGATGGACTGTTTCCTGCCGTTGGTCTCCCGCAGTTCCATATACCGTCCCGCTATGACGATGGCATAGTCGATATTGGCGCCCATCTGAATCGAACTGACAATCAGATAGGACATAAAGAAAATGTTGTCATGCTGCAGTGCCGGCACTGAGAAGTTCAGCCAGATACACCCCTGAATCACCGCAATCAAAAGCACCGGCATACCTGCGGATTTAAAGGTAAACAATAATACCACAAGCACCGTCAAGATAGACAGGATATTGGTCACCAGATTGTCCCGCCCGAAAGTCTTTTGCAAATCGTACTGGCTCACTGACTCGCCGCAGACCAGAACCTTACCGCTATAATATTTCCCCGCAATCTCATGTATTTTATCGAGGAAAGCAAAGGTCTCCGCACTCTCCTCCGGGAGCGTCAGATAGACCAGCATACGGCTGTAATTTTCTCCCTGCAGCTGATTCTTGGCAAAGTTCATCTGCCGGTAGGCGTCATCCAGGGTATCCTGCAATTCATCATCCAACGTGACGTACCCTTCCTCCACCTCTTCATAGACAAACATAAACATGTCGATCAGAGACACCTTATATTCCGGAAGTCCATTGACTACTTTCGCATAATCCTCATCATTCACAGCATACGCCGCATAGACCAGTTCCGCCACCTCATAATCCAGATCAATCAATTCCGAGAACTGTCTGGGCGTCAGCTTATCCGTCAGGCAATAACCGTCCATCGCCTCTATATTGGTAAGCCCCATAGTATAATCTACTTCTGGGCAGGCCTCCAAATCTTCTAACAGTTTCGCTTCTTTCTCATAATCTCCCGCCGGTACAATGAGTGCCACCATATTGCTGGCGCCAAAATTTTCCGTCTGCATCTCCTCTGTTTTCTGGATGCTGTTCTGAATCGGCGGCGTGATCGTTGTATCGCCAAACACATACGGACAATCCTTCGACACCATATAGGCTCCCACGATCACTACTACAAAAAGCGGCGCCACAACATGCCTCGTTGCGTAATCCAGTTTGCCCACAAACGGGATATCCGGGATGAAATTCTTATGCTTCGTGCTGTCCATCCACTTGGAAAACAACATAATCACACCCGGCATCAACAGGAACACAGATCCCAACGCCAGGAAGATAGATTTGATCAGACACATGGACAAATCCGGCCCCATCTTATACTGCATAAAGCCCATGGCTATCAGACCGCCTATGGTGGTCATCGAACTGCCGCAGATTTCCGGGATTGCTTTGCTCAGGGCAATAATGATGGCTTCTCTGGATTCCAGATTCGCATGTTCTTCTTTATATCGGTTAAGGAGAATAATCGCATAGTCCACCGACAGCGCAAGCTGTAATACCACAGTAACCGAATTGGACACAAAGGAGATCGTCCCAAAAATAAAGTTGGTCCCCATCTGCAGGATCGCCGCCGCCACAAACGTGAGCAAAAGCACCGGCACCTCCGCATAAGCCTGTGATGTGAGCAAAAGCACCGTCACCACCACCACAGCTACTAAGACAACGATGACATTCATCTCCTCCGCGATCAGTTCCGCCTCGATGTCTCCCAATGTCGTAGACAGATAATAATCATATCCATCGAGTTTTTCCTTAACACGATCCAGTACTTCCAGACACCGGTCATCTTTCTCGTCATAGTCAAAAGTGACATTATAATAGGAGGAACCATTATAATAATGTTCCTCCGTATCGTCATAATCCACCGAAAAAATTCCCGGCATAAATTCCAAATCGCGCCCAATCGTCTGTGCCTGCTCGTACGACACATTGGCAACCATTATATTACAGGTTCCATATGTAATAAATTCCTGTTCCATTAAATCCAGGCCCTGCTTCGTCTCCGTAGAGTCCGGCAGATAATGGGACATAGAATTCTCCACATTAACCCAGTTTCTGGAAATGGCAGAAAAAATGATCAAGATCCCAAACAACAGGAAAAACAGATTGCGCTTATCCACAATAAACCCGCAGATCTTGAGCATTGCCTGATTGCCGCCCTTTTTTGCCTTTTGTTCATTCATTGCTAAACACCTCTCTCATTTAGCAAGAAATATAGCACTGTGTTAAAACCTTGTCAATCATTGGAACGGCAAAACTATACATTCCTATGAAATTGTATAGTTTTTACTATCTTTCCCGAATAACTTCCTCATCTTCTCCAAGGTATTTCTCGCCGATAAATAAAAGATGCTTCTGAATGCCCACTGACCACAGCACAGCATCAGCCCCGCCCAGTATAAAAAGTAGGTATCACTTCTATCGGCATGAAATGCCAAAATCCCTTTTAACATAAATCCTGCGGCTGCTAAATGCCATAACACGTAGCATAACGACATATTCCAACGCATTCTAATCTTAATCGAAATGATGGATATTCTGCCCTTCATCCTTATGTCCCCTGTTACGACCGGCAGGGCAAATAATTGAATATTATACATTTTTTCCGGATGAGTTACCTTAAACCCAGCTGTGTTTACTTCGCCCACAAACTCCGGCTTTTTCTTCCAAAAACGATATTCCTTCCGTGGAATCGTTACTGCACTGAGCGCTTCACAGATCTCATCCGGACTCATTTTGGATACAATAGCTTCGTCCCTTGAAGGAAATAGAATCATAACGTTCCCCTTACAGCGAAATCCACCCCAATACATTAGCTATCGAACTGAGCAGTATAATGGCAATACAGATCGGCGCCAAGTATTTCAAGAAAAAGTAGTACAGCTTTTTCCTGTGAAATGCAGATGAAATCTCCACTTCCTCCTCAATCTTCTTAAATCCGACCACACGCAAGATAAGGAAACATGTGGCCAGCGCACCGATTGGCATCATAATCGAGTTGGTCAGGAAATCAAAGAAATCCAAGAACTGCATACCTAAAATCCTAATCCCATCCCAGACTCCATAACCAAGCGCCGATGCGGAACCCAAAACAAAAGTCACGACCACCATAATCAGACAGCTTTTAAAACGACTCAAATGCAATTCATCCTGCAAGGTAGCCACACTCGCTTCCATGATCGAAATAGCACTCGTCAGCGCCGCAAACAAAAACATCAGGAAAAAGGCAATCGCAATAATCGTTCCTCCACCCATGTTGGCAAATATTTTGGGCAATGTAATAAAGGTAAGGGAAGGACCAGCCTTCAAAGTAGCCATATCCCCACCGGAAAAGGCAAAGACCGCCGGAATGATCATCAATCCGCCTAACATTGCGATACCCGTATCAAAAATCTCCACCTGCGAAGTACTCTTCTCAATATCCACATCCTTACTGATATAAGAACCATAAGTATAAAGCACGCCCATCGCAATCGACAGGGAATAGAACATCTGCCCCATGGCCGCCACCACCGTCATCCAGGAAAAGTCCTTAAAGTTTGGAATCAAGAAATATTTCACACCATCCAGTGCGCCTGGACGAGTCATAACATATATTGCCACAAAAACAGCCAGGACAACCAGCACTGGCATCATGACCTTGGTCACACGCTCCACGCCCTGTTCCACACCTGCCAAGATTACCGCAAACACAAAAAAAGAGAATAATAAAAACCATAACTCTACACTGCCGGATGACGCAATAAACTCGGGAAAATATCCATCCCCAGCCAACATCCCCGCATGTCCAAACAGATACTCGATCAAGAATTTGAGAACCCAGCCGCCGATCACACAATAATATGGAACGATGATCATCGGCACTACCGCATTGATCCATCCCCCAAAATGAAACGGCAGACTCTTCCCGAAACAGTGAAACGCGCCCACGGGCCCTTTCTTCGTCATACGCCCCAGCGCCGTCTCCGATACGATCAACACATATCCAAAGGTAACCGTTAAAAGCAGATAGACTAACAAAAACATACCGCCGCCATATTTCGCCGCCAAATAGGGGAACCGCCAGATATTGCCCAGCCCTACCGCAGAACCTGCAACCGCTAAAACATAACCGATACGTCCCGAAAATTTTCCTCTCATTCCAGCCTTCTTTTCTGATTTCTTATCAGATGCTGCTTCCCTCATAAGTACAACCTCCAATTTTGATAATATTACGTTATATTATAACTTTATACTTCTAGGTTTGTCTACTGAAACCTATTATTATTCTTTTCTAATGCTTTTCCATAAAGTTTTTCTATAAATTAATTTATCCTTGACAAAACAACATCTATGACGCATAACAAAAGTGATACAAGTATTGCAAAACAAGAGGAATATATCTATAGGACTGAAAAAGGATGAGTGTATGCACGAAGTAATTGATTACAGGAGCGTATAGAAAGCAAATGAAAAACAAAAAAATGATACTAAGATTACTGGCATCGGCGGCAGCAATCTTAAGCATAGCAGTCATGTTTCTAGGATTCCGGCTTCGCAATGGTGTGACGATCCGGGCAGGTGAGACGGAAATACCACCCCATGATGTGATAACTTACCGACAAGACGATACACGGTGGGCCAACGATACACTGGGCGATTCTTCCTTTACAATGAAATCATCCGGATGCCTGGTATCCTGCATCGCATCGGCAGTCAGTATGGAAAGCGGAACGGAAATGACACCGGGAGAATTAAACAAGATTTTCACGAAATCCAATGTTTATGACAAGGAAGGAAACGTTCAATGGACAGCCATCGACCAGATGGAAGGATACGCCGCACAGGCCTATCCCCGCGTATCCCAGCAGGAGATTGAGCAATGTCTCCTGACCGGCCACTATCCCATTGTACGCGTGAGAGTAAATGCCATCGGCAATTTCCATTATATATTAATCGCAGGCACAGAAGATGGAGATTATATCTGCATGGATCCGCTAAAAGATGAGCTGACCAGATTGTCACAGTATGCCGGAAGAGTATACGCTGTGCGTATGGTGCAGGTTGATGCGTAAGCCTTATAATATATCGCATCCTCATGCATCTCGTTCCTTCCCCGTATTATGCTTTTATAGCTTCAACTCCACCTGAATACTGCCGTCAAGTGTTTCCAACTCCTTTTGAAACGCCGGCCCATCGGTGACCTTCCCCACAATACTGCCGTAATGCGTAGGGATTACAGCCCTTGGCTTTATCTGTGCAACATACTCCGCCGCCTGCTTCCAATCCATTGTATAAAATCCCCCGATGGGAATCATCGCCACATCACACTGTACTTTCATGATATCCTCATTCACATCCGTATCCCCGGATACATAATAACGGATATCATCCAGCGTTACCACATATCCCTGCCACTTCTTCCCTTTCGTGTGAAAAGGCTTTAACTTATTGTAAGCCGAAACCGTTTCTATTAAGATCCCCTGCTTCTCATGTGTTTCACCCGGCTGGTAAAATATACAATTCTCCGACGCGATACCCGACTCGGAAAGCGCCTTCTTTTTCATGGACTCCGGCGCTACAAGACAAGTATCATTCTTCTTAATTTTCGCGATGGATTCCGGTTCAAAATGATCGTAATGCTCGTGAGTGATAAAGATAAAGTCGGCATCATGCGTGTCTGCCTGCACCTGATACGGATCAAAGTACAATATCCTTGAATCCTCGATACGGATGCTGCTTTGCGTATTGACAGTTATATTGGTTAAATTCATTCAGATATCCTCCATTCTTTAATTTTCAAATTGTTCCCTGGCCGCCTCAAACAGATTGTGAAGATAAGGGTACTCCCATTGGTCCGCACCTACGTTGGGACCTGCGTCATCGCCCCATCCCATACCCGGCTTGCCACCATAATCAGTGAAACTGGCCGCCATATAACGAACGGTATTCACCAGCACAGTGTTCGGCTCCTGCTTACGCACGCCAATTACTTCCGCCATATTGTCTTTACCAAACTTGAAGAAATCCACATATTCCAGAATTTCCTCCCCCGTATCATATTCGAAGGAATACCCGTACAAATCACAGCCATCCTCCATATGGTACTTTTCAAAAGTAAGGTTCGACACTCTTCCCGGACAAAGTTCTTCGCTGCACCGTATCGCCTCCGCCTGAAATGCTTCCCAAGCCTCCCGTTCACGAAATGGATTTTGCTCCACAGGATTGGTTACCGGTAGGCTGTGAATCTGATTCTCTTCCTCCCAAGACACATAACTCACATCGCCACGCAGGAAATAATGGGCAAATCCATACGGCTGTTCAATCTGAAAACTTCCCTCAGATCTCAAACCACCCCTGGAAGACGGATCTTTACGGATATAGGAAATCTCTGGTATAAATACCGTCTCGCCTACCAGCAGATAATCCGGATCCTTCGGCGCATCCTCAGAGCGCACGATTGTCGTCCACTGATATCCGCTTCCATAAAAACGTTCGCTGATACGCCAAAGACTGTCTCCTTCCTGCACTTCATATTCTATCATCTTGTCACCCGTGAGTTTGATATAATCCTCCGGTTCAACTCCCTCCGGCAACTCCTGAGTGAGCGCAAAAGAATCTCTCCGTTCCCGTTTAGTCTTTTCCTCCTGCTCCTCCTCCGTCAAGCCATTTGCTACTGCCTGTCTGCTGTTTTCCACCTCTTTTTCCGTCTTACGCACAAACTCTTCCGTCTGCGGATCCCAGAGCAGATAGGAGGGCGGTGTATAATCATCCTCCATCGCTTTTAATCCGCTCATATGAACTGGTGCACCGACTCGCATATCTGCATAACCGTCACCGTTTAAGTCCGGGTAGGTAATCGTATCCGGCAGTTCAATACTCAAAGATAGGCTGCGCTCCTGCAGCACTTCGCCGGTCTCCATATCCGTCACTGTCATGTCGTAAGGTTCATCCATGCAAAAACCGTTTAAGAGATAGTAGCGAAGCTCCGTATCCTCTTCCTCGGCAGACATTTCCTGTTCTTCCACGAAAGTCTCATTTTCGTCTTCCGTCAGAGAACTGGCAGCGGATATAATGGTATCTTTTCTGACATCATACAAATAATCGTCAAAAGTGAATTCTTCTTTCCCATCCTCCGGTGCAAGCGAAAAGTGCAGGGAGAGCATCCTACCGTTTTCCATAAGCGGCAGCTCGTAATCAGCCTCCACAAGCAAGCCGAAATACCGCATAATCCCTTCGTCTCCGGCGGATTCCCAATTCTTATCAATTCCACGAACTTCCCGAAAACTGCGCTTCGGATCCTCCAACTCGGTCAGCCGCTCTTCATGATCGATCCAGTACAGGTTTTCCTCCTCCAGCCCCCAGCCACTCCCCAAAATGCCATAGCGCTGGAAAATATCTTGAAACACATACTCCAATGTTTCATCATCTTCCGATGGTGCGTTCAACAGGGTAAGCCCGTATGCCGTCCGGTCCTTTACATAAAGATTAACCCTTGAGTTCCGGCTGTACGAATAGGAAAACTCATAGCCATCCTCCTCTTCCAGCGTTTCCTGTATATAGTAAAACAACTTCCCGTTGTCTACGCTACATGCTGACAGAGGATGCTCCTCCGAATCAAATTTTCTTTTCAGAGTATGGTACAGATCGAGAGCGTAGTCATTCTCCGTCATGGGGAAAGTATAGTACAGAAAGTGAAGCGCGTCCCCATCCGTTTCCTGCACAGCGGCCTCATTTAACGCTGTTTCCATTTCCGCAAGAGAATCATAATACCACCATGTCACATCCGACTCCCCCGCGAACTGAAAAGCCCAAGGTTCACCCCATTCGGCTTCCAACATTTCTCCCTCATAATCCTTTATCGTAATTTCCGCACCGGCATAAGGACTTACGGAAATATGTTCATATAGATACCCGCTAAGTTCCTGTACCGCACAGCTGTCATGCTCCACCGGCCATTCCTTCGGCTCTTCCTCTGTTTCCGTGCTTCCCGTTTCTTCGCCAATATCATCCTCTTTAGAAAGTTTTCCCATATCCAAGCCATCTCCGGTGTCGGAATCTTCCCCGCTATTAGGATTCCCTTCCGTCTCTCCTGAAGGTGCACCGCAAGCCACAAGCAGCAAAGCAAGCATAGCTATAACAATGAGGCTGCTTTCTCTTTTTTTGTTCCGTCGTTTTCTTGCGTTTAAATCTTTTTTATTATTTTTTGCCATATATTACCTTCCCGCATATATTGGGCTATCATTGCATCTTTATCCATCCAAAGAATGATGCTCATTTCCTAAGATTATTTTCCTTGTCAAAGAAAGCTTTGTTTAGCGCAGCATATTCTTCTTCCGAACATATCAGTTTACACTTTTTCTGATATTCCCTGGACCGCTCCAACATATCGTTAATCTTTTCACACGGAAACTCTTTGCATTGATTACATTTTTCAACACCATGCATACTTGTACAATCAACCAACCCATATGTACAAGATTTATGTGAAGAACAACCTGTGCAGGCAATTTCCTCATTCGATACCACCTTATCCCGCCAGCCAACCCTGTACCACAGTTTTGCAACATTTGTTAATTCCGTTTCGCTTTTGGCGTTGTACCTCGGACACTCTATACAATTATCTCCACATAAAGTAATGATTTCTTTCATACGATTCCTCACAATTTTCAATTACAAAAATATACATATATTATACTATAATAAACTTTGATTTACATTAGGATTCTTTCCTATACCATAAAAAAGAGTATATCACCTGAATGATATACTCTCACAATTAATATTCGTATGTCCTCCCTGTTATCGAATGACTCCTCCATGAAAATAACACTCGTATATTTTTTCATCCATATAAAATATTTCTTCGTATCCCTGAAACCATACAAACTCACCGTCCACTTTACAGTGATAATGGTAATCGCCTTTTGTATATATTTTTGGTCCGCGAAATGGCATGTCTGCCGGAACCCCTTTCAGCACTTCTTTCAAAAAATCCCCACTGAAGTTTTCACCGACTACACGGCCGGCATAATTCATACTCCAAACAGGAATGCCATGCAGCCATACGCCTTCCTCCCCAGAAAAACACTCGCCACCCAAATAAGTATCATAATATTGATAACCGCTATTATCTTGATAACAGAAATCGTGTGAATTGATTCTACATGAAACTGTTTTATTATCAGAAGAAGCATAGGTATTCTTTTTCGCTGTCAGAAGAAACTTTATAATCTTATTAATGTCACTGCCTGTATCTTTACATAGAGAAATATTACATTCATCACCTTCTTTTACGATACGGTCTATCGTCACCCCATAAAGATCACTCAATAAAATCAAACCGCCCAGTTCCGGGACAGCCTGTCCATTCTCCCATTTGCTGATCGTCTGACGTGCAATGCCTAATTCATCTGCAAGCTGTTCCTGTGAATAACCATTTTGTTTTCTCAAAAATTGTAATTTATCCTTTAATTCCATGAACGGCACCTCCTGTATTTACTATGAATTATATCAGGCAAAGTAAACTCAGGCCACCACTTCCGAGATACAAAAATGTCATTATGTAATTACATATAAAGATGCCAAAGATTTCACAATATCCTCTGAACGATGCACCGCTTTGGATACATCATACCACCTTAAGCGACAATACCACCCAGTCATCCTCCCCCAGATAATAGGGATTGCCGCAGTATGGACAACTACGCTGCCTTGTGGCGTCAAAACTCCCACCACAGCCGACGCATTGTACCTTTTTAATAGAAAAGCCGAAATCCGCCGCCTTTTTGACAGACTTGCACACCACCATGCGGAACATGTCATCTTTCCTGCTCAATCTGCCCGTGTCATAAATATCGGACATATATACATCCAGATTCAGATAGCAATATCCATCCTTCACGAAACCTCTGTTCAATCCTATACTTCCTTCATAAACGGATTCCACAATAGCAGAAAAATCAGGAGTCTTTTCCTGGCCTTCATAAACGGGTGAGTTCTCTAAATCATCCGTAAAAAGTATTATTTTCAACAGATTCACTATTTCCCCGCAAAAATGTTCATAAGAAAAATTCGGATCATAGGGCTTAAGCAGACGATTAAGTTTTTGCTTCGTCCCCGCCACATTGGGGAGTCTGACCACCTCACTCGCAGCGCCTATCAATAATTTGACCAGCATACCGAAACTCATAGCTAAATACCCCAAAAAGGCGCCGGGTATGCAACTGACGATCAAACTTACCAGCAGCCCGCCAAGACCATACGCCAGAATAGTTGCAGGCATACTGATCAAAAAGACCGCCAAAATCCCGCCAAACACCCATCTAAGCATCTTTCGCTTAAATTCTTTATTATTCATGAAAAAATTATGTTCAAAATAATAATTCGTCACTTTCGGGAACAGGTCAGATATCAGAAAATGAGTATGGCAGTATGGGCATCCGTCCAAAAGTGTTTCTATTGAACTGACCGCACCGCAGTTAGGACAATTGTACATCTCCTGCGGTTTCCGCTGATCCATCCAGGTGATTGTCTGAAAAAAGGTCTGCGGATCTTCTTTTTCATACACCACCTCCCCATTGCGAGAAAAAATAGTACTCTGCAAATAACTGGAATTAGTAAACCTGTTGGTGTAAATCTGATCTTTATAAGTTATGCCGTAAATATTGTCCAGATGCTCTCCCCGCAACTTGAAACGATATTCCATCTGCAGGGAATGACTGCGCAGACGTTCCCTTTGCAGTTCCAGATAGTACCTGATATCCTGATTTCCCATGGATGGAACTTTGTCCGTCCTACTCCATTCCTCCAACTCTCTGGCAAAAGTCCTGTAGATTCTTTCTTCCTCTTTCATAAGATATTCTCCCCCTGGTGTAACCGGCCGCATCTGTGTTGCTTTTATCAATTCTATCTTAAGATTTGGTCTAGCTATAGACTATAATCTATCCACTGCCCATCTTTTAATATTTCAAGTTGTCCCCATTGTGGATTACCTATATTACGCCCTTTAACTCGTATTGGCAAAAAAGCATCATCTTGGCAATCTGGTAACGGATCGTCAATCTCTATCCAACCACTTTCATCTATTTCATCCTCCCAATCTTCATAGACAGATTCTACATCTGGATACCATGCATCAAAAGAACATTGAATCGCATCCATACTACAATACTTAAATAAAAGAACTTCTTTCTTTGTTTGATATAGCATGATTTTGTAAATAAAATCTCTATCATTACATTTTACTGGTTCCTTCAAAATTGCATATTTGCGCATTATTTTGTTTCCCTCCAGATGAGCATTTAAAGGTTATACTTTTCAAGGAACAAAATTTCTGAAAAGCATCTGCTTAACCGCAAGGTCCCTTTGAATTTTCTTTCACCAGTTTTTCATACTTCAACTGATACTCTATTAGCCGAGGGATATATTCCGGCGGGGTTCGCCGCCCCGCCTCCCAATCCTCCAATGTGCGGACAGGTATCCCTGTATGAACTGAAAATTCTTTTCTATTCTCGCCTATTTCCTCACGAAGTTCTATTATTCTTTTTGCTATATCCATATATACGCCCTCCACGCATTGCGATGTATGTATCATAGCACATTATTTGTTTCTTCGCAATGTGCATCCCACTTAAATTTCCGCAGTCAAAAATTAAATGTGTTAAACTATGTGCTTGACAATTCATTGTTTTACAAGTAGAATGTTGCCTTAACTGGAATTTGTACTGCAAATGAGGTTAGGAGGATATTATGAATATTGAACACTTGAAAGACAACGGAACAGACATTGCAGTTATTTCCAGTGAAGAAAAGCTGATTGTTGATACGCAATCTGCTTTAGATTTGGCTATGACTGTCAAGTATGAAACAAATGCAACAAATATAGTAATCAGCAAATCGGCAGTATGTGAGGAATTTTTTATCCTTAGCAGCGGCATGGCTGGAGAAATACTTCAAAAGTTTATCAATTATCATGTCAGAATTGCCATTTACGGAGATTACTCACAATATACGAGCAAACCATTAAAGGATTTTATTTATGAATCCAATCATGGCAATGACTTCTTCTTTGTATCAACCAAAGAAGAAGCGATTCAGAAGTTGACACAAACACAATAACCATATCGTGCAAATTCCAGTTACTATAAATACTTGTCACAGAAAGATAGTGACACTAAAACAGAAGGGAAAGACCACCTGCGAAGTATCGTTACATTTCAGTAAGACCAGCACCGCGGGCGCATATGACTAGCAGAAACAAAACTTTTAATCCTACAAGCCAGTCATTCCCACATCAACTGCCAGTTTTAAAATCACCTTTGGTTTCATTCCGATTCCCTCTCATTTCTAACACATACAGGCGTTCTGTTTTGGGGTTGATAACTCAGGCGTAGTCCTCCTCAGATACCTTCTCCAAGTTTCTCCGCCTCGCTTCTGTTCGTTGCCATTCCTACATACGCAAATCCATAGAGCTTTGCAAAGCGGTTCATAGTATACTCGCCCGCCTCCAGCATCCATTTTTCTGGCGAAGCGCCCTGAAACAGAAAATATAATTTTCTCCCTGAAAACACACCGTTTTCCACCAGCCCATAAAAACGATCCAGCACATTACGCACAGAACCGCAGATATTGTGCCAGTATAGAGGCGAGCCGATTACAACCACTTCGGCCTCTTTCATCTTCGCAATAATCTCCACAAGCTGGTCGTCCTCAAACGTCTGTCCATAGCTGCCAATCCGGTAATCTGTCAGGTTTAATACCTCATACTCTTTCCCTCTCAAAAGTGCTTCCGCCAGCGCCGCCGTATTTCCTTTCTTATTCGGACTTCCGTTGATAAATAAAATTTTCATCCTGCTTTCCTCCATTTTCTCATATATATTTTTTTATAACTTACAATAACCGGATACCTATTTTCCCTCTGCCCACAGCCAGATCAGCCCATTATAAATATACTGCAGGGCAGCGTTCCCGTCATGTGCGTTGCCTTCCTGCACCCGGTATGCCAGATTGCCGTCATTTTCATTTGCAGCTTCAATAAAAATACCGTCAGGCGCATTTATCATCGCCTGAATTTGATTTGTAAAGGCAGCATAAGCAAAATCCTCCGTGCCGGACATGGCATAAATAAAGAAATCCTCAGAACCATATCCAGCATCCGTCACCAACCGCTCCATGTACACCCCATCAGAGGTCAGATTACCGCTGGACGGTAGGAAATACCGAAAATAGTCCATGCAGTATTGAAACGTATGCCATGTGGTGACTGAACCCATAGAAAATCCTGCAAAAGCGCGGTAGCTGCGGCTTCCCATCAACGCCTGCGGGGAAGTCCCCTCTGCATAAGTACTGTACTTTCCTTCCACAGCCGGAATCAGGTCATTTAGCAGTTCGTTGTGATAATTGTCCGTCAGCCGCAGTGCCAGACCGTAATCCGCACTGTCCCCCGGACTCGTATTGTTATAGGTCGGGCATACCACGATTACCGGCGCCATGCTTTTATCCTGTATGGCATGGTCGAGTATGTTCTTTAATTCATGTGGATTTTCCGGCGTGCCAAGATAAGTTGTCTCATTGCTCCATCCCCCATGCATCAGGTAAAGCACAGGATACGGTACCTCCTCTGAATAATTGTATGGCAGGTATACATATGCTGTTTTCGTAAGCGGTTCCGTCTGGTCGCCGTAGCTCATGGATTCCCAAGTCTGGTATTCCAACCGCGCCAGTGTACCCTGTTCTGATGCCGCCCCGAAATATTCCTTTGGTATCTGGACCAGTTCTTCCGGTATTTGTCCTGAACCCGTCTGTCCATCCATAAGAGCTATCCCTTCCTCTGATAATGTAGTCTCTGCATTTGCAGTATCCGTATCTGCCGCCTCCATCTGTGTTCTGTCATCAACGGATATATTTTCCTGATTTTCCACACCATTTTGTCCCGTTTCATCAGATACCGAACGTTCATTCCTATTTCCTGCAGGTGGTTGTGAACCTCCACAGCCTACTGTATACAGCGCCAGAATCACGCCCAGCAAATAAACTCCCCATTTCTTTCTGTTTTTCATTGTCAACACTCCTATCAATCACTCTTTCGGAATATCCAAACTTCATTTTGCATCACTTTCTATTATTATAGAAAAATCGAGACCTCGTAAGAAGTCTCGATTTGTTTATCAGTTTATACCCCAAGTTTATAGCTGAGATCAGTCTTCTGTCCCATATACTTCCTGAATCATGGGAAATGTACTCCACGCTTTCGGCCAGCCGCAGTAAAACGCAAGCTGTGTTACGATTTCCACCGCCTCTTCTTTTGTGATCCCATGTTCCTTTCCAAGCACCAGATGGGACTTTAATTGTGGGTACAATCCTGCCGAAAAGAGCGCCGCAATGGTGATCATACTCCGATCCCTTGCGGAAAGCTGTTCCTCCCTCGACCATACCTCCCCAAATAGAATATCATCATTTAATTCCGCAAATTTGGGTGCTAAATCTCCCAGCCTGTCCCTTCCTGCTGTCTGTTTCTTTGCCATAACTCCATACCACCTTTCATTTCTTATTATTTCTTCATATTCTCCTGTTTCAATTCGCAGGACATTGTTCCAATGCCCTGCGTTCACATCTGTATTTTCTTAAAATGTCTTTACGTTCAGTGGATATTCCTTTCTCGGTAAAATACCATGATATCTCCCTGTCTCTGAAAAATACAGAGTTAATTTACCAAAGCAGTAAATGTAAACTGAATCAGCTTCCATTCACCGCTCCGGTTTTGGTAGACCTCTGTGGTCATAAAGTGGTGGGTAGTCTCTTTGCCGCCCAGCAACAGACTATAATCCACATCCGTCATGCAGATAGAGGTATCACCCCATTCCCTGACTTCCTGCCCGTGAATATCAATCCTTGTGGGCTGGAAAAGCTTTTTATCAAAAGCTTCCATTTCCTCATCCAAACCACAGTTCATGCCGATGTGGACAAACCAGCAATCCGGATCACTGACTTCACGCATTCCTTTGGAATCTGCCCTCTCCAGCGACTGCCAAAATTTTTGTGACTGTTCGATAATTTTGTCTTTCATGTTTTTCCTCCTGCAAAAAGCGCCGTGACGCTAATCATACTTATATTTTCTTACTTAATTGTTACCATCTCGACTATCGACTCAATGCCTTTTCTCATTCCATACCTGCTCATGCAAGCATGGCAGCCATTTCCCTCGTTATTTTTCCATATTATCTTCCCAAAACTGAACCGCATTGTCAAGCCAGCCTTCCGCTACCGTTCCCTCGCCCAGTCCGAATCCATGCGTCAGTCCTTCAAATACCTCGATCTCGGCATCCACTCCCTGCTCCCGTATCCGTCTGATCCGTTCTTCCATTGTTCCATAATAAGCAATACCGTCACTTGTACCAACACACACATAAGTCGGCGGTTCCGCTCCTGTCACCTCGGACAATCCCGTATACTGCATAATAACGGCGCCCGGTTTCGGATAGTCCGCCCCGCCGAAAGCAGCCGTTCCATAGCTTCCAAGCCATGCCGCCATACGCGCGCCCGCTGAACCGCCCCAAAGGGAATAATCGGATACATCCACTCCCAATTTCTCCGCATTTTCATGAATAAAAGCGATTGCCCTTGCCAGATCCTCACAGGCAGTCTGTGCGCCGGGACGATAAATTAAAGCAAACGCATTGTATCCCTTTTTTGACAGTTCCAGTGCATGCGGAAAGCTGTCATGTATGGCTGCCACATAAACGAACCCACCGCCCGCATTTGTAATGGCAAATTTTTCTCCGGGCGTTCCTCGGAAAAAGAATAAACCGGTATTCTCCTTTGCTGCATCCGCTGCCTTTTCTTCCTCCGTGTAAATATCATAAAATATCTGTTCTCCCGATGCCGCCTGTTCTCTCAGATAGTTCGCGATTTCAACCGTCCGGTCAGGACTGACATAAGAATACCATGTGAGAATATTTCCCACATCCCCCAAAGTCAGGTTATCGCTGATTGATCTGTCCACCGGAAAAATCAGCCGGCCATACTCACCGAAAACCGGATCTCTTATTACATCCCATACCTTTGTATCTGCTGTGAACACTGTTTCACTGCGGCTTGCCTCGTAAATCATCGCGTTGGACGCTCCTTCATCCCAATATGCCAGCGAACACGGTTCATATCCGTATCCCGGCGTACCTTTCTGCTCAATCTGCTCCGGCAGTTCCTCCACCGGTCCTGTCTGCACGGAGACTGAACTGGCATGACCGGATGAAGAACATCCCGCCATGCCAAATGTGAATAATACCATTGTCAGAATCATCAAAACCTTTTTGACCATACCCTCTCCCTGCCGCTGTTTACAATACAAATACTTATTTCTGGCCGTCTACATCCGGCACCATCTTCACATATCCCTCCAGCATCTGGGGCGTGCTGGTATAATATCTCTTATTCTTATCTACAGCCGCCACCTGTGCCATCTCCGCATCAGTCAGAGCAAAATCAAACAAGTTAAAATTATCGCGGATATGGTCAGGGTTCTTAGAACCGGGAATCACTATATTACCCGCCTGAATATGCCAGCGCAAAATAATCTGCGCATTGCTCTTTCCATATTTTTCAGCCAGTTCCGTGAAGACCGATTCTTCAATCAAAGCCTTATCCCCGTGTCCGAGCGGATACCACGCCTGAATCACTATACCCTCTTTATCCAAAAAGGTTTTCAACTCTCTCTCCTGAAAATAAGGATGCACTTCCGTCTGCAGAATGGCAGGTTTTACTTCACAGGTGTCCAGAATTTCTTGAATCTGCTCTTTATTGAAATTGGAAAGACCGATTGCTTTTACCTTGCCTGCCTTGTAAGCCTTCTCCATCAGCCGATAGCCCGCCAGATAATTGCCCGCCGGCTGATGAATCAGAAGCAGGTCGATATAATCGGTATCCAGCCTTTCTAAAGACTTTTCCACAGCGTCCTCCTGCTCATAGAACGCCGGCCAAATCTTTGTCTCCAAAAAGATTTCCTCTCTGGGTACACCGGACTTTTTCATTGCCCTGCCCACAGCTTTTTCGTTTACATAGGCATTTGCCGTGTCAATCAGCCGATAGCCGCCCTGCAAAGCGCTTAAAACAGAAGCCTCCGCTTCATCCGGACTTAACAGAAAAGTCCCGATACCCGCCACAGGCATTTCAACACCATTATTTAATTTCACATATTTTTGCTCATTCATTTTTGTATTCTCCTTATTATCTTAGTTTTCTTTTTCAGTCTGTCCGAGTTTACACAGCAAACCTCATAATCGAACTTGTTCGATTTGTTAATGCCGAAGGAATTTATCTTTTACATGCACTCCATTAAAATATCATAAACCTCATCCCTGCCAAGTTCGCGGGGATTGCATTTGATAATATTGCAGGTATCCGCTACCTTACACAGCACCTCAGGCGAGATTTCCGTCTTCGACCGCAGTTCACCCATTTTGGTCGGGAGTCCGCACTCCTTTATAAAATCGCTGAGTGCCTGTACCCCCTCCTCGGCTGTATCTTTACCAAATACAGTTCTTGCAAACCGCTCAAATTTTTCTTCCGCATCCTTCAGAATATGGCGGTAATAGGCGGGATGGATCACCGCAAGTCCCTGTCCGTGATTACAGTCCGTAAATGCGCCGAGCTGATGCTCAATCTGGTGTGCCTGAAAGTCCGTAACCCTGCCGGCTTTTAGAATACCGTTCTCCGCCATAGCAGAATCCCACATCAGATTGCTTCTCGCCTGCATATCATTTACATCTGCAAGCAGACGGCGCATATTGACCACGGTGTTGCGCATGACAGCTAACGCCAAGTCATCAGAAACATTGTCCCGATCGGAATTGCCAAGATAGGTTTCCATCGCATGGCTCAGTGTATCAAAAGCGCCGGAAATCACCTGCATTGCAGGAACGGAAGCCGTCAGTTCGGGATCAAGTACCGCAAAAGAAGCATATGCGCCAAACACACCGGTCTTAATACCTTTTTCCTCATTAGTAATGACTGCTCCGCAGTTCTGTTCGGCTCCTGTGCCGGAAGCGGTGACCACCGCCCCCATTGGCAGATACTCCGCAGGGAATTTTCCCTCCGAAAACTCCATTTCCCAGATATCCTTGTCAGTCTTTGCCTGTGCTGCTATGATCTTGCAACAGTCAATAACAGAGCCTCCGCCTACCGCAAGGATAAAGTCCACGCCCTTTTCTTTTGCCAGCACCGCGCCCTCTTGTACCTTAGCATAAGTAGGATTGGGCATAATACCCGAAAAATCTACAACCTCCTTTCCTTCCTTTGCAAGCAACTCCTTCACCCTGTCATAAATGCCATTCTTCTTTAGGGAAGCGCCGCCATAGGCAAGCATCACTGTCTTTCCATACTGATTTAACTCCGTATGGAGCGCCTTTTCCAAAGAATCCTTCCCGAAATATACTTTTGTGGGATACGTGAAAACAAATTCGTTCATTACAACGTCCTCCTATTCATTGACGGCACTTACAGTTCGTTCCGCCAAATACATCCGACATTTCTATGGTATCGAGCTGTTTATCCAAGACATCAATCTCTTTTTCTGTCAGCTTAATATCCGCTGCCCCGGCGTTTTCTTTTAGCCGGTCTGACTTTCTCGTTCCGGGAATCGGCACCAGATACGGCTTTTTACCAAGCATCCACGCAAGGGCAATCTGACCGGGCGTGGCATGTTTCCCTTCCGCGACCATTCTGACCAGTTCCAGCAGCTTCTGGTTATGCTCCACTGCCTCTGGCGTAAACTGCGGCATCACGCTCCGGTAATCCGTTTCCACCTCAAATTTGGAATCTTTTCCATACTTCGCGGACAAAAATCCATTTGCCAGAGGAGAAAATGCTACATAACCGATGTTTAATTCCTCCAATACAGGGAATAGTGCTTCATGCCAACGTGCCATCATGGAATAGCGGTTCTGAATTGCCGTTACCGGACAGACCGCATGGGCGCGGCGTATGGTTTCTTCGTCAGCCTCGGAAAGTCCCCAGTGGGTGATCTTGCCTTCCTGCATCAGTTCCTGCATGACGCCTGCTACTTCCTCAACCGGTACAAACGGATCAATACGGTGCTGATAGTATAGGTCAATATGGTCTGTTCCAAGCCGTTTTAAGGAATTTTCCACCGAAGCGCGGATAACCTCCGGTCTGGAATCCGGCAGCAACGGTTTATTTACCTGTTCGCTGCCCATATCAAAATAAATTCCGAATTTGGTGGCAATAATGACCTTATTCCGGTACGGTCGCAGCGCCTCCCCTACCAGTTCTTCATTATGATGAGGATTTTCCAGCGTTCCATAGACTTCCGCCGTATCAAAAAATGTATATCCTATGTCCACAGCCTCTGCAATCCGTTCTTTCATTTCTTTTTTATCTGCAGGCGCCCCGTAAGCATGGCTCATTCCCATACAGCCAAGTCCCACTGCTGATACCGTCAAATCTTCTCCCAATGTTCTATACTGCATAACTTTCCTCCATCTTTTCCTTTACATTTTCAGTATAAACAAACCAAGACCTCAAAAGAAGTCTCGATTTGTTCATCAGTTTATACTTTAAGGTTATAACCCCATCCTGTATTCCGCTTTGCCGCACTTCTCTCATTTCGAAAACAGCCAGCCCATGATTTCTTCATCATACGCAAAAAGACCACCACCCCGTGCTCATTCGACATATTTCTTTCCGTGAAGTAATCATGCTCCTTTATATCCAGTACCAACAGCTTATCTATTTCATCATCGGACAGCCCCTGCTGTTCATATAAGGCATGGAGCGTGTCATAAGCCTCCTGTGTTGGTTCCGAACCATAGTATTCATCGTTCCTGCCAATGGCAAGATAGACCGGCAGTCTTTGCTCTGCAACCGGCCCATACGCTCCGTCCCACTGGGAGCTGACCTGCATATATGCTGTAAACAGATCCGGTCTCTTTCCCATCACAATCGACACGGTTTCCCCGCCACCGGAATATCCGTTTCCGTTCCTTCTGTAACATACCCCACTCCGCTTTCCTTCTGCCCGGAATCTCCTTCTATTTGGTGATAACCAATTCCATCCGTAGTTATCAATATCTGCCCGCCCTCATGGATATGCCAGTTACTGATTACCCCAGTATTAAACACTACATAATGAAGATCAGGAGCTCCGGCCGCATTGTTATCCCCTATAATGGTTGAAACATATGCCGGACCACTAAATGTATCAGAAGTCAATAGTCCCTCGGCTTTGGGAAACATAAACGACTGTTTCTCCAATGTTGTTGCGCGTTCCTGATATTCCTCTGTTTCCAGATTCGCATAATACTCATCTGTAACGGATAAATGATATACATCGTCATTTGCAATCATCGACGCCAGATATGCCGTTCCTGAAAAACTATCGGAACGGATCGCCTGACCAATCGGAAAAGTTATTTCTTCCGCGCCGCCCGCCGTTTCATGATTACCTGCTGCATTCCCGCAGCCTGTCATGCAAAAAACCGCTGTAACCAATACTATTCCTGCATATAATAATTTTTTCATAATCTGTTCCGTCCGTTCTCCGGTTTTGCTTTCAGACCACAAGATTTATAATCTTCGTGGCAGGCCCAGTGATCGCACACTGCACTAACCTCTGCCTCATCCCCCTTTGTTTTAATTCATTCCCCTAGCCTCAAGCCATGCTGCAATATGATCCGCAATCACATCATTATTCAGCTCCTGAAACATAAAATGGCTGTTTCCAGTAATTCCTTCATCCGGCAGATAAACTACGGTGCAATCGCCGCCGTCATTGTTGTAGCTTTCCGCGAACTGAAAGGCTCCGTCACGAACTGCCTGCCAGAAGCCTGTAGACATAATATCCTCCGGCCCATTGTCAATGTAATCTCCAAAGTAAATGGTAATGGGGATGCCTGCCTCCAACAGTTTCTGATACTGTTCTGACCCCGGCTCCGGTGTTCCACCCGGTTCAATGGCAACAATCGCAGAAATATTCTCCGCCGGCACATCCCAGCCTACCGCACCTCCCTGAGAGTGTGTCACAAAGATGGCTTTGTTGCCTGTCATTTCATAAACATCTTCCATTACGGCTCCGAGCGCCGCCGCATCCAGCACCTGGTCAAAATCTCCGGTATTCGGCGTCATCTGGCGGAAAAACTGATTCTGAGCCTCATCTCCTTCCGGGAACTGGGAACCCTCATACCGCTCTGGCGCTACACGCCTGATCCTAAAATGAGTATACCATGCCTGATCTCCCGGTTTATAGTCTTTGGAATCTTCGGCCCATGTGTCAAGAAATCCGTCCGCTGTCATGGAAGTAGTTGCTCCCGCCTCACCGCGTCTCGGCTGATCTACTAAGAACGCCGCATATCCTTTTTTCAGGAATAAATCTGACCATCCGTCCCGTCCGTCCGGAGTTGTCATCCATCCCATACGGGACTGTCCGTAACCGTGCAGATAGACAATCGGGTTGCCGTTATCATTTGCCGGAATTTGATAAAATACATTGGCGTGGTCCACATGAGCGGTATTTCCCGCGCGGCTTGCATCCATCCAGTTCATTGTCGGATCGTATTCTCCTTCCACCGGCTCCGTAACAGTGCCGCCGGAAGAGAACATTCCCTGTTTCGCAATCATCAGAACATCCTCGTTCCCGTCCGCCCTCACCAATGTGTCCTGCGCGGAGGCCGCCGATGCTTCCTGCGGCATATCTTCCGAAGTACTCTGCTCTGTATTTGCCGCTGCCTCCTGTTCTGTGCCGGCTACAGCTTCCTGCCTTGTACCGGCTGCCTGAGAACCGCAACCGGTTAGCAAGGATGCTGCCATAGTCCCTGCTAACAATATTGTTAAAAAAATTTTTTTATGCATTTAAAACCCTCCCTGTTTCTCTAATTTTTTAATTGTTTCAGTTCTCTGCAATCTGTCTCTTTCCGTTTTACAAATCCAGGCTTTCCACCCATGCCTGAACCGTTTCCTCGGAGGCGCTGGAGGCAAATCTTGCTCCCTCCAGCCAGTCTCCTGTTCCGGCTGCTTCCGCCAGCAATTCACCACTCTCGCCCAGATCAGAACTGGATGAAGTGCAGAACGGAATTACTGTCTTTCCCGTAAAATCATTCGCCGCAATAAAGCCGTCTACCGGCCATGCCGCGATATGCCACCAGATGGGATAACCGATAAACACCGTATCATAAGACTCCCAATTATCGACGGCAGCTGAAACCAGTTCTACATTTCTTTCATCCTCATTTTCATGCTCTCTGGTCACACGGCTATTCTTGTCCGTCCAGTCCAAATCATCACTGCTATACGGTTCTACCGGTTCCAGTACAAAAGTATCGGCATCTGTTGCTGCAGCAATGTAGCCTGCCACACTTTCCGTATTCCCCGTTGCTGAATAGTAAACAACCAATGTCTTTCCACCTTCCGTAGACGATTGATCCGTATTCTCTGCCGAGATATCCGTACTGTTTTCCGCCTGCTGTTCTGTCTGGCCTGTCGTTTCCTGCCCAGCCCGTGCCTCATCCGACTGATTTCCCGTTCCCTTCTTTGACAGCGCAGGTGATTCCGGTGTATTTTCCGGCATCACATCTCCTCTTTCCTGACGGGTTTCCGGAGTATTGCTCCCGCTGTGCCGACTACCGCACGCTGTAAGGCTTGCGGCCAGAATCATTCCTGTTAATAGAGCCATTGCTTTCTTCATCATTTTCTTTCTCATAATGTTCTCCTCCTTAATAGCATTCCTGAAAAATTTCAAAGATTTCCTTGTGCGTCATTTGCTTATAGCTTCCGGCAGAAAGAATACAGGAATCCGCTATCTGCTTCAAATCCGTATTCTCGTCCACCCCTATATCACGAAGCGTGACAGGAAGACCGACTTCTTTAATAAACCCAGCCAGTGCTTCCACTCCTTCACAGGCTGTTTCCTCCTCCGTCTTACCCAAGCCCGAAACTCCCCATACATTAACAGCAAACCTTTTGAACTTGGCACGGCCATTCCTGTATATATGACGATAGTAAACAGGATGCAGTACGGCAAGCCCCTCCCCCTGATTACAGTCTGTATAAGCAGCAATCTGGTGTTCCATCTGATGACACTGGAAGTCCGTCTGCTTCCCCAATTTCAGGATACGGTTTTCTGCCATTGCTGCATCCCATATCAGATTACTTCTAGCTGTATAATCCTTTGGATTTACAATAGCTGCCCTTAAGTTTTGTATGACGCTTTTCATCAGAGCCTCTGCAATGTCATCAGACACATTATCCTCATCGGGTTTGCTGAAATAAATCTCCATAATACGAGACAGTGTATCAAAACCGTCTGACACCATCTGCCTTCTTGAAACACTGCAGCTATATACAGGATCAATCAATGCAAATCTGGGATTGCATTTGGGATAATCACGCCCCGTCCTGACCTTCAATGCTTTATTCGTGATGACAGCCTTTCCATTCACTTCGCTTCCTGTTTCCGGTTCCGTAACAACAGCGCCAAGTGGAACCGGATCAAAATCCATAATGCCGTGTCTTGCAAAAAAATCTTTCCAGAGATCGCCGCCATAGACCGCAGCCATAGAAACGGCTTTACAGCAGTCCATTACGCTTCCGCCCCCAACGGCAAGGATAAAATCAATTTTATTTTCCTTTGCCAGTTTTGCGCCCTCCTGCACTTTTTCATAAGTTGGATTTTCACAAATGCCTGAAAATTCAAACACATTCTTTTCCGCTTGTGTAAGGCTCTCTATGATTTCATCATAAATACCATTATTTTTGATGGAATCTCCGCCATAACCAAACATTACATTTTTTCCATAATGTTTTACAAGGCAGGCCAAATATTCTTTTACGCATCCCTTCCCGAAATATGTCTTAGTGGAATTTTCATAAATAAAATTGTTCATACCATACCTTCCCTGTCAGTGCTGCATTATTATCTGTAAATTTTCTGCTTTCCCTTAGTATAAAAAAATCGAGGCTTCTAAAGAAGTCTCGATTTGTTCATAAGTTTATACTTTTAGGTTACAACTTCGTTGTGCCTTTTATAATACTTTTTGCAATGCTGACAAGAATTTCTTTACGGTTGCCGACGGTTCACGGGAATGCAAGAGTCCATAAGGAATAGAATAATCCCATTCAACAGGAATCACTTTTAATAAAGGATGGACATTATCCCAAACCGAAACTGCCATCAGCACATCATTTCCATTCTCACAGCGGTTAAACACATCCACATTGTAAAAATCAAAATCCACAATATGTATCTGGCTGTGGTTCTGCCAAATATCATCGCGTAATCTATCCACATAATGGCTCCAGTCACGATGCATCATCAGCAGGTTCTCCCCATACAAATCCTGAATCGCAAGTTTACTCTTATCTGCAAGACGATGGTGGATGGATACCGCACAGCACAATGGCTGTTCAAAAAGTTCAAAACCCGCACACTGGCGCAGGTTCAGCATTGTTTCATCAAAAATCCCTGCCACCACATCAATATTCTGCCCAAGGTTCTTCAGTATTTCCCTTGCATTTTCCGGGGTGTTTTCAAAGGGAACCAGCTGGAACTTGATCTCTGGGCACAAAGCATGTATCTGTGGCCAGAGTTCCACCAGAACCTGCGCAGGCGTCATCGGTGATGTGCCGATACGGATAATGTCTGTGTTTTCCTGCATGGCATTTTTCGCCCATATCACGGAATCCCTGCAATACTGGATAATGTATTTTGTATCTTTATAAAGGGAACTGCCTGCTTTTGTCAAAGAAAGCCCCCTATGTGTTCTTTCAAAAAGCTGTACTCCTAAATCAGCCTCCAGCAGATTGATCTGTTTTAGGACCGCCGTAGGTGTAATGTATGCCTGTTCTGCCGCCTTATTAAAACTTCCAGCATCTGCAACACGGATAAATGTTTCCAGTTGTAGATTATACATCGCCTCACTGCCTTTCCTTCTGTATTATATACCCGAATTTATTATAGTATATAGTCCACCATGAAAACAATATATTCATGCATAAATTAAATCCTGTTTTTATACTTGTTCCATTTTCCTTCACAGGCTTTCTGAATACGCCTCTCCATTGTCTGCACACGAATATTCTCCCTCTCAATCTATGCATCTGCTGACAGGGCAGAAATCATCAACTTATCCGCATCATATGTTTTTCCATCAAAGGCAGTGTAGGCAAATTTTGCCCACACTACTTCTTTTTGAAATTTGCCTTCTTTAAAAATATTTCTCACATGCTTTCCAATAACACTTCTGTCACGCTGAAATAATTCTGCCATTTGGTCAATTGACCGCCAGACAGTCTCACCGTCAAAAATTGTTTCAATCTTACACAAACCATCTTTTGTTGTATAAATTATCTATGTCTAAATCTGCGCATATTTTTTAAAGAAATCTTGGTGTATTAACACCTATGGAAAATATGAGATGTGTGTATCGCTGTCGATACGCGTGTGTAAATATAGCATTTTTTCTGCTTTTCACTTGGCATCACCTCCCGGAAGCTGCTTAAGTCCTTCCATGCTGACGATAGCAAGCATCTTCATCTGCTTAACCGCAAATTCTCTGAGCAGAACTAAACGTTCCGACATCGCCTTTCCCTGTTCAATCAGAATTGCGTTGTAACTTTCCATATTTGCAAGAACAAGAAGCTGATTTAGGTTTGCCTCATCACGCATATTGCCTTGCTTGCCCGGATTGCTGTCCCTCCATTGCTTCGCTGTTCTGCCAAACAATGCGACATTTAAAAGATCGGCTTCGTTGGCATATTTGTATGAAATCTGCTCCGGCGTAAGCTCCGGCGGTATCAGATTGTCTTTGATTGCATCAGTATGGATGCGATAATTCAGCTTGGCTATCTCACGATTAAGATTCCAGTTAAGAGAAAGACGGCTGTTTTCATCAGACTTCAAACGCTGATAATCCTTTATGATATATAACTTAAACTCTGGCGAAATCCAAGATGCAAACTCAAACGCTATATCAATATGAGCATAAATACCTCCGCCATATCTTCCTGATCTTGTCAACAAACCAATTGCACCCAGCACTTCCGTCCACTCCTTTATCGAAAATACATATGCATTTGATCCCGCATCTTTTTTAAACTTATCGAATTCGATAAGTTTAAAATTCGGATTGTGCAATCTCTCCCATAATCCAAGGAACTCAATAACGTCTCGTCCGCGCAGCCAGTTATGAATAGTAATTGACGGCTGTATACTCTTATATTTTGCTATGTCTGTCAAAGAAATAAACTCGTTCTTAAAATCCGTTGTATAGATACCAATATCAATACCCACTGCGTGAATAGTCTCTTTTTTTCATGATTGATGACATTTGTTTGGTAATTAGTTTTATAGCTTCCTCAATCTTTTCCTTAGCAATTTGCACATCTTCATTAATTTGAAGCTTACATTTCTCATCCACTGGTCCGTTCAAACCAGACATATCCTCCAACGAAAAGTCAACCCTTATCTTTTTCGACTGGATTTCTCCCTTGGAAAGCAAGACACACCGTCTTAACATGCTTATCATCTTCCAAACTCAAATTCATATCTTCCTCAATAATCGGAAGCTTGAATTTAATGGATTTTAGCCACTGTCCATTTGGCTGTCTGTTCTCATATATCTGTATTTCGGAAATTAATGCTTCCATAAGCTGCCGCCGCTCTGCTTCATTCATCACAGCATACAGCTTTTCAAAATAAATCAATACCTTATAGATATTATCTCCCGTCAATTTTTCAGCTTCAACTGCCTGCTTCTTTGCCCTTGTTTCAATAAGCTGTGTTTCCACATTCTCTATTTTATCATACATTCGATAGAGCCTGTCATCAAGGTCTGCTTTCCGTTTGATATAATGTCTGTCATCCGGATCAAGAGAATCAATTTCCTCCGCCAGCTTTAGCTTGACGGCATAATATTGCCGCAACTGATTTTCATTTGACGCTAGTTCTCCGTCTATTGCAGCAGTATCCACTTTGCTGTTAATCTTCTTCTGCATCATGGCAGCAAACTTAGGATTACCTACTAACTTTACGATAACTTCCGCCACCGCATCGTCCAATAATTCCTCCCGCACCTGCTTTTTATAATCGCACTTATGCCCGCGCGTCATGGTACGGTGCTTGCATCCATAGTAATAAAAGTCTTTATACTTTGTCCCATCCTTTTTGCGCTTGATGCTCTTATTGCCATACATGCCCGCGCCGCAGACCGGACACTTGACGATTCCCGAAAGAAGATGCGTTTTTGTGTCTTTACCTCTGTTTACATGTTCGTTTTTTTTCGCCTGTGCGAGCAGCTTTACCTGTGCCATCTGCCAGACATCTTCCGCAACAATAGCTTCATGCAGTCCGTCCACAAGAATATAATTATCCTGCTCCACAAGATGATACTCGTTTCGTGTTCCATGAACTTTTTCTGTCTTTCTGCGTCCATAAGCAATTTTACCGCAATATACCGGATTTTTCAGAATAAGGCGAACCAAGTGCGCATCAAAAAGAGGATTTTTCCCGTTCTGCCTCTGTATCTTGTGAATGCCGTGATTCTCAAGATATTTTGCCACGCCGTTGGCGCCGATGTCAGTTGTCACATACTGCTCAAAAATGACACGGATAGCGGCTGCTTCTTCCTCGTTAATCTGAAGTTCTCCATCCACAAGCTGATAGCCGTATGGCGCAAACCCGCCGTTCCATTTTCCCTCGCGGGCTTTCTGGATACGCCCCTCCATTGTCTGCACACGGATATTTTCCCTCTCAATTTCCGCAACCGCCGACAGGACAGAAATCATCAACTTACCTGCATCTTTGGAAAAATCAATGCCATCCTCCACGCAAATCAAGTTTACACCAAAATCCTGCAAAACCTGCAATGTAGAAAGTACGTCCGCCGCACTTCTGCCAAATCTGGACAATTTAAAAACAAGGATAAATGAAACACCGTCTTTCCCTGATTTGATATCCTCCATCATACGGTTAAACTCCAATCGCCCCTCAATGGACTTGCCGGATTTTCCAACATCCCCATATGTGCTGACAATTTCATACTCATTATAGTCGGCATATGCTTTCATTCGGGCCTTCTGTGCGTCTAAGGAATAACCATCTGTCTGCATAGCTGTAGATACTCTTGTATATGTATAAACCTTGATTTTTTGTCCTTTCATACCAAGTACTCCATTTTAATTTTTATCTGCCTTTTTACCCAATATTTTTATTGAGTCCAAATAGTCCTGTTCCACATCGCTTAAAGTACGCTCTTTATATTTCTTATATTCTCTGGTTGCTTTTTCCACAGCCTGCTTATGCGTCACACTTCCACTCCCTGACAATAACTGTTCGCCGCTCATTGTTAGAATCCGGTCTAAGTGCTTCGCCCAATCTTCCATGGTCATAGCCTGTTCCCGTTCTGCCTGACGTTCTGCAAAATCCAAATATCCCGACACAAGCTGCCCCATTGCACGAAGTTCTTTTTCATCCAGATAGTTTTTAGCAGTGACGGCTTCCCGCAAAGTCGGCTGGTTTCCTGCAAACGTGATAAGCCCCATAAATTCCTTTTCTGCATCCGCCCTTGTATAAATAATTTCCGCCGCCGTCTGCCCATGAATGGCATAATGAATTTTGTTCTGAACCTTCTGAAAAAACTGAATGGATATTTCAGCTTTTGGATCATAGTCAATGCTGGTAGCGTAAATCTCCAATACCTGCCTGTAAAACACCTTTTCAGATGCACGAATATCTCTGATTCGTTCAAGCAGTTCTTTAAAATATCCACCGCCGCCTAATTTTTTCAAGCGTTCATCATCCAGCGCAAAACCTTTACGCATATACTCTTTCAAAACCCCGGTCGCCCATATCCTAAACAGCGTGCCTTGTTTTGATTTCACACGATAGCCGACAGAAATAATTACATCAAGATTATAAAATTCTACAGGTTTATCTGAATTTGTAATGTGCAAAATTTGCACATTACCTTCTCTGGAAAGCTCTCCTTCTTCAAATATATTTTTTATATGTTTTGAAATTACAGAACGGTCTCTCTGAAATAACTCCGCCATCTGTGCCTTTGACAGCCAGACCGTATCGCCATCAAAGATTGTTTCAATCTTTGATAAGCCGTCCTCTGTTGTATAAATTATCATATTTGATTTTCCAATTTCTTCTCTATAATCCATAGTCACCTCATTATTTGATATTTTCACCAACAATGGTTTGGACACTCTTATCATGTTTTATTATATCTCTTATAACCATCATTAACAAGACGCATCTTTCAATTTTTCGCATGATTATCTCCTTATATCAGGTAAATTTTCACTGCATATTCCGGATACCGTATCTGTACCGCCTGCCAAAAATAAGGTACATAGGCACAGCAGAATAATTCTTCTACTGTATAAAGTCTGCACTCGTCCACCTGTTCCTCCGCATCATCATAGTCGAGGATGCTCGGCGTACCGTTGCAGTAAAGGTTATACGCCATCCTGACTACTTTCACGCTCCCGCTGGTCTGCCAGCCTTCATGCAGGCACTCCGTTTTTAC
>CAMNSD010000002.1 GCA_946554445.1 uncultured Lachnospiraceae bacterium
ACCGGATCAAGGGGCTATTCTGTCTGTCCTATTCCTACAATAAACTTACGCTATCCAACTACTTAAAAATGCTTGCGGCACTCTGGAGATTATGGTATATTGAATATAAAGAAGGACATCTGAATTAACAGATGCCCAACAGGAGTTACCGATAGACGGTTAGCCCAATTAGTGAATTACGAAATAGCCGTATCCTTTGGTCGGGGGGCGGCTATTTTTGTGTCTTATTACTATCCTTACCGATAGAGTATCCTATTCCGAAGCAGGTCAAGCCAAAGCTCAGCACTGCCATAAGTCCTAAAATATCCATTGGCTCAGCCCTCCTTTCCTTTCGATTCCCTTACAGGTTTCTATGTAATCGGAGGGTCACAGTCCCTCCGGAGAGGGTTAACCGCCTACCATCTTGGTATTCCCAAATAAATACTATCATGATTCGACAGGAAGTTCAATTTAATTTTTCACTATTCATTGTACGATATTGTGACAAACAATAAGAAAGAAATGGGCATGCATTCTATATTAATTTACTACCATTACTTGGTATTTTCTCTCTACCTGTCTTTTCAAAGTTCATAATATCTCCAACTTTCCACTGTAATTCTCCACATTTTCTAGCTCAGGTATTGGAAGCCCGTTTTCCAACTTCACTTCTAAATATCCTTCCATTGCCTCGTTAAGACTCTCATATAATTCCTCAACTGTATCTCCTGTACTCTGACACCCATCTAATTCTAAGATTCTTCCGTAAAAATAGTGTCCACTTTCGTCATTCATCTCCTGCACAATTCTTGTGTAAGGCAACTTCATATAATCTTTTATATTCATTGACAAATTCCCCTCTCACCTCCCGTTTGTAATATGGTACTATATATAGTACTATATGTCAGCCCAGATTCAGAAAGAATTTCATATACCATTCCCCACCTTCGCCCCCTTCATAATCTCACAGATCACAATCAACGACAGCGGCCCTTTAACAATCCCGCCCACCCCAAACAGCTTAACGCCCGCATAGATGGCCAAAAGCATATAGACCGGTGCCACGCCGACTCTTTTGCCGATCAGCTTAGGTTCCAGCATTTCCCGCGTCAGAATACAGGCTCCGTACAGAACCAGACAGACCACCATCTGTACATACCGCCCGTTAAACAGCTGCCATATGGACAACGGCACCAGCACAATCCCGGTGCCGATAAACGGCAGCATATCTAGCAGTCCAGCCAAAATGCCAAGATAAATGCCGCCGCTGATTCCAGCCACACTCAGAGTCACACTGCACAGCAGACTGATGATCAGGAGTATCACGCCCTGCGCCTTCATAAAAGTAACGATATAGGAGAGCACGCCCTCTATGACAGACCAGATAAATTTAAAATCCTTCTCAGACCTAATATATTCCACCATTTTCGTATAATCTTTTTCCAATAAAAAGACTGCGATACAGGTAATTGCCAGAAAACCTACCGTAGAAAATATTCCCTTAAAACAGTTATAAGAAGAAGACAGCACCTGCGGCACTACCTGAATCTGTACATTTTCCATGATAACGGTCATCTGCTCGATGATATAGTTCTCAATTTCTTCTCCATTCCAGCCAAATTTTCCATCCATTTGACAGCAGCACTGATGAAAAAAGACCTGCGCCTGCACGCCCACTTTATCACAGAGCGCTGGCAGGTTCTGCAGCTGTTTTGCTCCCAGCACCATAACGGCCCAGAGCACACCGCACGCCAGAAGTAAGAGCGGCAGGACAATACCCACCGCCAGGAACTTTTTGCGGATGGGAATTTTTTTCTGTATCTTTTCCAACAAAGGATACAATAGGGTAATCAGTACAAAGGCTGCCAAAAAGGGAGCTGCCAATGTAAAAAGATAACGAAAGAATACATAGACAAGGACTGATACGACACATGCTTTTATGACTCTGTTATTCCATAATTTTTCTATCTGTTTACCGTTGCTCTGCATTGTTTATTTACCACCGTATATTTTCCACCATATATTATATAAAGTAATTAGCTTACAAACGCATATACAAAATTTCCCCTCAGACTCAAATAAGCACCGGGGTTTTCTATATAAAAAAAGCAGAAGTTTTACCTCTGCCTCTTTAACTGACTCTATTTTTATTATCTTTATTTTCTTAAATCTTATACTTACCTATACTTGATAACTACCCTTTTTCCTTCCTATCCATCTCCAGCGCCTGCCTAAAACAGATAAAAGCCTTCCCTTCCGGCATGACTGTAAAGACTTTTTTCTCCCCGGTTAATGGATGGTGAAATGCCAGTCTCCCCGCACACAGTGCAATCTCCCTGACACCTATCTGTTCCGACAGCCTGACCGCCTCTGTATCTGCATATTTGCGATCTCCCAGAAGGCTAAGCCCTGCGTTTGCCATCTGCACCCTTATCTGGTGATGGCGGCCTGTCTGTAAACGAATCTTGACAAGGGCAGTCTGACACATTCTCCCTTCAAAACTTTCCATTTCCTGATATTGTAACACGCAAAATTGCAGACGGGCTTCCTTCGCTCCCTTAACCTCTTTCGGCACAACTTTGGATAAATTGGTCCTGCCATCCTTTATCAGATAGTCCACCAGTTCTCCCTCTGTCGGAATATTCTGTCCACAGACAACGGCATAATAGTCTTTCTCCATCCGTTCCTCTGTGATCTGCCGGCTCAACCCAGCTGCCGCAGCTCTATTCCGGGCAAAGACCTGAATCCCTTCCACTGGCTGGTCCAGGCGGTGAACCACTCCCACATACGGCTTCTGCCCGGCTGATTTTGGACCTTTCGCCAAAAGGGGTTCTTTTCCTTCCTTCACCAAATACGCTGTTATCTCACTGACCATATCCCGCTGTCCCACCCTGGCTGTCTGTGTGGCAATGCCAGCCGGTTTATGGCAGACTATTATATCTTTATCTTCATATAGTATACGTGATTTCATCAGATTTTAAACCTGTAACCAATTCCCCAGATAGTCTCGATATACTGGGGTTTGGCAGTGTCAAACTCTATCTTTTCGCGAATCTTCTTAATGTGTACGGTGACTGTTGCAATATCCCCAATGGAATCCATATCCCAGATTTCCCGGAACAATTCTTCCTTGGAGTATACATGATTCGGATTTTCCGCAAGGAAGGTCAACAGATCGAACTCTTTTGTCGTAAAGACTCTTTCTTCCCCGTCCACGTAGACTCTTCTGGCCGTCTTATCTATCTTAAGTCCTCTGATCTCAATGATATCGTTGACCTTCTGGTTGCTGCCCACCAATCTGTCATAACGGGACATATGTGCCTTCACCCTGGCCACCAACTCAGAAGGACTGAAAGGCTTCGTCATATAATCGTCCGCCCCCAGACCGAGTCCCCTGATCTTGTCAATATCATCCTTCTTGGCGGATACCATGATGATTGGAATATTTTTTTCCTCCCGAATTTTTTTACACACTTCAAAACCATCCATGCCCGGCAGCATAAGATCTAAGATTACAAGATCGTAATTGCCTGCCAGCGCAGTCTCCAGTCCCTTATCTCCGTTGTTTTCGATAGTCACTTCAAAATCACTCAGTTCCAGATAATCTTTTTCCAAATCTGCGATTGCCTCTTCATCTTCCACGATCAAAATCTTACTCATATTATCCTGTCCTTTCTATTCCTCAGTTTATACATTTACTTCCACATTCTCAAATCAGCGCTATTCTTTCGGCTCCGTCTGGTACTTGCGTATCACGAAATGCATGCAGGTACCTTCACCTTCCTTACTGGTGGCCCAGATATAACCGCCGTGGTCTTCTATGATCTTCTTTACGATAGACAGGCCAATACCGCTGCCGCCCTTGGAAGAGTTACGGGAAGCGTCCGTCCGGTAAAACCGCTCAAAGATATTGGGCAGGTCTTTGGCCGCAATCCCCTTACCGTTGTCCTCAATCTCCACGCGGATGGAATCGACTTCATCCAGAATCCGGATATCTATGACGCCCTTTTCCTTATCCGAATATTTTACACTGTTGCCGATGATATTATTTATGACTCGTTTCAGCTGTTCTGGATCGGCTATGATCTGTGTGGCAGGTTCCACCAGATCTTCATAATTTAACTGGATATTTTTAGACTCTAAGTCAAGTCCCACCTCTTCCACACAGTCCCCGAAATAATCCGCCACATTGATACGGCGGAAACTATAAGGAATCCGATTGCTGTCAATCCCGGAGTAGGTGGTCAATTCGTTGATCAGCCGGTCCATGTCATTGGCCTTATTGTAGATAGTCTTAATATATTTATCCATCTTTTCCGGCGTATCGGCCACCCCGTCCATAATACCTTCCACATATCCCTTGACAGCCGTGATCGGTGTCTTCAAATCGTGGGAAATATTACTGATCAGTTCCTTGTTTTTCTTTTCATGCTCAAACTTCTCGTCCAGGGATTCCTTCAGCCGCAGTCTCATATCCTCATAATTGCGGTAAAGTTCCCCGATTTCTCCTCGCCCCTCGGTCGGCAGCATATATTCAAGATTGCCCTCGGCAATATTCTGCATTGCCGTATTGAGTTGATTAATCGGTGTGAAGATGCCCTTTTGAATCCACTGTGTCAAAATGATACTGGTAAAAATCAAAACCAGAATGAACGCGATGATCATATTGCGCAGCATCTTTTTGGAAATAAGGGAATTGATACTCGTCACGATGAAAAAGCTTCCCTCATCCCCGTCCGAAAATCCGAAATCCACACCTTTAACCAGTTTTTTCATATCGTTATAATAAAATCCGGTCTCCTCGTCAGGCATTTCATTGCCGTATTCTGGCAGCATATCAAATATTTTTCTGGCGGCATTGTTATTGCCAGTATAATAAATCTCACTGCCCTTTCTGACTATGACATAGGAAGACTTATCCCTCAAATCCTCCGTAAGCTGATCGAGATATTCTTTATTCTCCAGCTTCACAGAGTCGTCCACAATCTGCTGTTTTACTTCTTCCAGCACTTCCTCCGTAATGCGGCTGTAATTCTCTATCGTATAGATAAAAGAAGCATTATTTTTGTCCAAAATCCCAAATTTGGATTCTGCATCCTCTATATGACTGCCCACCAGCAAAAACATGATGCTGGTTAAAAGAAGCGGCAGCAATATAATAGAAAGCGATGTGATCACAAGCCTTGTCTTAAATTTCACGGTGATCTTCCTTTCTCTTTACGTGTACTGCGTCATTTCATTCCTTAATATTTTTAATATACCACACTTTTCGCAGATAGAAATAAAACATCTCCGATAATCTTATTAAAAAATTATAAATTTATAAAATTAAGATTGACAAGCTTGTTTAATTTGCTATAATGAGTTCATGAAATCAGTAATTATTCCTATTTTTAAGGAGGGTTTGCAATGGCGTTGAAATACAGCCGCCAGCGGCAGGTCATTTATGACTTTCTGATGACTCGTAAAGATCATCCTACCGCCGAAACGGTCTATCAGAACGTCAGGCAGGAATATCCCAACATCAGTCTCGGCACGGTTTACCGCAATCTGACGCTTCTTGCCGATATGGGAGAGATACAGCGTCTTCGTGTGGGCGATGGCATCGATCATTTTGATGCGGATACCTCCGAACATTACCATTTTGTCTGCTCAGAATGTGGCGGTGTGACAGATCTTAAGATGAAGAGTATTGCAGAGATCCTGGAGACTGCCCGCAAAGATTTTGACGGCGAAATACAGGGACATGTCACATATTTCTATGGAGTCTGTGACAAATGTACAAAAACAAATGAACCCATTCACTAAGGGTACAAATAAAAAGAAAAGGAGACTATATTATGAAATTTGTATGTCAGGTATGTGGTTATGTTCACGAAGGAGATGCTGCACCGGCTGAATGTCCGGTATGCCATGCACCTGCTGAGAAGTTTACAGCACAGGGCGGCGAGATGACATGGGCTGCAGAACATGTAGTAGGCGTAGCACAGGGTGTGAGCCAGGATATCATTGATGATCTGCGCGCTAACTTCAATGGCGAGTGCTCTGAAGTAGGTATGTACCTTGCTATGGCTAGAGTTGCACACAGAGAAGGTTATCCGGAAATTGGTCTGTACTGGGAAAAAGCTGCTTGGGAAGAGGCAGAGCACGCTGCTAAATTTGCAGAGCTTCTCGGCGAAGTAGTGACCGATTCCACCAAGAAGAATCTGGAAATGAGAGTAGAAGCTGAGAACGGTGCAACCGCAGGTAAGTTCGATCTTGCAAAACGCGCTAAAGCTGCTAATCTGGATGCAATCCACGACACCGTTCATGAGATGGCTCGTGATGAGGCAAGACACGGCAAGGCATTTGCTGGTCTGTTAAAGAGATACTTTGGTTAATACGATCATAAGATAAAAAATGACAGCATATTTATAATATACAAAGGAGGACATTAAGATGAAAAAATATTTCTGTAATCCCTGCGGCTACACATATGATCCTGAGAAGGGTGATCCGGAGCACGGTATCAAACCCGGCACAGCATTTGAGGATCTTCCGGCAGATTGGTGCTGCCCTCTGTGCGGTGTGACTAAGGATATGTTCCAGCCCTGCATTGATAACTATAACTAAAAAGCGAAGAAGAGCGGACAACATCCGCTCTTCTTTTATATACGATATCTAATTATGATTCAATACTATCTTCCATAGGTTCTTCTGCCGTATCCTCTTCTTCCAGCACAAACCTGCTCATGGAAGCCTGCAGTTCTTCCGCCTCTGTGTTCAGAAGCCTGACTGTGTCGGCCAGGATATCAATCTCTTTCATCTTCTCCTGTACTACCTCAGACACATTCTCTATGGACTCGGCAATCTGTCCGGACAACTGGTTAATCTCCTCGATCGATTCATTGACGACCTCTTTACTCTCCTGCATGTTAGCCATCTTCTGCCGAATGGCGCCAAGCACATCTGCCAGAACCAGGACACTGTCATTAATGTTGCCAAAAGCCGTAACTGTATCCTTTAACATCTCCGTCTGACCGCCCAGGAAGCCCTCTGTTATCCTGGCCGCGTCAGTTGCCGCCTGATTGCTCTCCTGAATCCCGCTTACAATCTCCCTGACCAAAGTACCCGCCTGCATGGATTGATCCGCCAGTTTACGAATCTCCGTCGCCACTACCGCGAAACCTTTTCCGCTCTCGCCAGCCCTCGCCGCCTCGATGGATGCATTTAAGGAAAGCAGATTCGTCTGGGAAGCGATATCCTCTATCGTGTTAATGATATCAACAATCCTCTCTGACTGTGCATTGACCTGGGTGATACTGGAAACAAGCGTCTCAGCAATGCCTGCGGTCTCTTCCGACTTAATACGCAGTTCCCCAATACCGTCTTTACCTCTGTCCACAGAATCTACCACTTCTCCAATCTTCTGTGTCATCTCCTCAGATGCCTGGTAGATATCATTGATCTTTTCAGAAAGACCGGCCATCTCGCCCACGCTCAACTCCGTCTGCCTTGATTGTTCCGTAACATCCCTCGACACGGATTCCATGGAATCTACCATCTGCTGCATCGAGGATTCTATTCCACCTGTGAGGGTAAACGCCTGTTCCGAAAGATCTTTCACCTGCGTACCAAACTGTCTGTTATTGCCTACCAGCCCTCTGATACCGCCAAGCATCTCATTGATGCCGTCCGCCAGTCTGCCAAATTCATCTCGGCTGTTGACCTGCACCTCTTCTGTCAGATTACCCTGGGAAATGTGCTGTAAGGATCCGCTCAACGACTTTAAGGCCCGTCCGATCCTGCTGGATATCCAGAGGCCACTCACAACGGCAAACAGGGAAGCAAAAAGTACGATAAGAACTGTCACATTCCGTATGCCCCTGACTTCTGAGAGAATCGTGCTCTTGGGCACCAGAACACAGATCTTCATCCCGGTCTTGCCAATCGGCGCACTGACAAACAGCTGTGTCTGTCCGTCTGCCTGAAGATATTTAGACACTACTTCTTTATCCGAACCCTCTTCTGCAAAAGCCGCATCAGCAAAGACTGCCTCTGTCTGGCGGCGCGTCATTTCGATGCCGTCTTTGCCTTTTTGTTCCTGTAATAAAATTTCCCGTCCGTCTTCTGTCACAATGCCGCGGATACTACCCTCTCCCAGTTCCATAACACTGAGCAGATTTTCCATATAATTCTTGTCTACATCAACAATCAGAAAACCTTCGTTTTTCTTAAGAACAAAACGCATCATAAAAGAAAAAACATAACTGTCATCCGATGTACCGAGCGCCTGATCCACACCTGCATGACTGCCCCGCCATGCATTGGTAGTCTTCTTACCGTTTAAAGATTTGCCCTCTTCGCTCTCCATATAGGTACGGTACATATCCTCCGGCAGTCCCTTGACATTCGACACGATGCTTTTGCCGTTATCCGCAAACAAAGTATAACCGCCAATATAGGAAGCGGCGCTCTTAATCGCAATCAGGCGGTTGTTCAGTTCGCTGGCACTTCTGGCGCCCTCGGCCCCGCCGCTCAATGCCATGTCGTTATAATATGTATTAAAATCGTCGCTGAGATAGAATTCTACCGCCTTGTCCGATATAGACTCACAGATCAGCTGCACGGAAGTACTCATGGAGGACGCCGCACTGATCACCGCATCCTCATATTTTTGCATGACTGCCTTAGAAGCCATACTGTAGGAGAGACTGCCCAATAAAATAATCAGCAGGATAGCCCCGGCAAATATGACCATAAAGGAATTGGCAATCTTCTTTTCCCGCTTTGTTTTAATATTTAAAAACCGGTTTTCCTTCTTCATCCCATTTGACCTCTAACATCATCGCGTGTCTGTTTGGTACATAGAGCGGATCACCCACCAGATCTTTTTCCGTCCTAGCGTGGAACACCATGACGAGCCGTCCGTCCTCGGTCTCCACAAAACTGTTATGCCCCGGTCCATATATTTGAAGACTCTCGTCGGTCTTCAGCACCGGATAGCGCTCCTTCACCCAACTCTTCGGATCCAGCAGGTCTGCATCCTCATCCGCCGTCAACAGGCCAACACAGTAATTGACGCCTGTATCACTGGCCGAATAAGTAACAAACAACTTACCCTCATGATGGATCACCGCAGGACCTTCATTCACCCAGAACCCATGCCGTTCCCAGTCATAATCGGGTGTCGTCAGAAGCACCTGGGCTGTTGCCAATTTCACGGGCGACTCCATCCGTGCAATATAGAGGTTAGAGATCTGTCTTCCCACACTCACCTTTTCCGCCCAGATACAGTAACGTTCCCCCTTATTTTCAAAAATAGTCATATCCAAAGAAAATGCATGGAAGGAAAACTCATCGGCATCCGCCGCCTGCATCATTCCTCTTTCCACCCAGGGATCATTGATCGGATCCTGGCCTTCACACTCCAGCACATAAGGTCTGATCTGCCAGATATCGTCCCTCTCTCCCCCGGCAAAATACAGATACCATTTACCGTCAAGATAGTGCAGTTCCGGAGCCCAGATATGTTCGCTCATGGGGCCGCTGACGTGCTTTTTCCACACCACGGTCTCTTCGGCATCCGCCAATCCTATCAGGCTCTCGCTCTTTCGCAGGGCAATGCCGTCATATTTGGGCAGACTGCCTGTAAAATAATAAAAGCCGTCTTTATGATATACATAGGGATCCGCCCTCTGCATGATCCACGGCTGTCTGTAGTTATATTTGTTGTCCATAATTGTGCTCCTTTCCCTTATTTATTCATTATACCCGGGAATGTATTTCATGGTCTATCAAAATCATCATATTTTTCATCAATGTGATTCATAAAGACACGATAAAAAAAGAAAGACTGTACATAAAACAAAACTGCAAATCCCACAAACAACATAATGCTGTTGGCAATCAGAGATACCAGATTCGCATACATTACCACACCGGTAATGATCAGGATGATCGCAGTATATGGAAGATAGCCTATCGCAAACGCCATAGCGTTTTTTAAAAGTTCCCCCGTCTTTCCTTCCAATTTGGCAAACACGGGGAATATCCACAATATCCAGATAAAAAATAAAAAGGCGACTACTCCACTGATGATAAACATCGTCTTTCCAAAAGTATTACCCTGCCGATACCAAAACAGCATATCTGCTGTCATGATCAGGCTGCCAACCAAAATAACAAGCCATACTGGCGTAATTTGGCGAAAATTTTTCTTAAAACTCCCAAAAAACCGCTTTATCACATACCCGTCCCCGCAACGGATCGAGGTAATGCTCACATAATATGCAGCGGTAGTGGCTGCCCCCGCCGTAAAGACGGGGAGACAGCACAATAACCAAAGTACATTCAATAAAATCAAGTCCGTCATTTTGTTCAGAAACGCTATGACTGGTGAGTTTGACATGACATCATCTCCATTTATTTAATACCGCTGATCGCCACTGATTCGATAATGACTCTCTGGAAACAGAAGAACAGGGCAATGGTCGGCAGCATAGCAATTACAGATGCCGCCATGATCAGCGCATAGTCGCTCTGAATCGAATAATATGTATTGAAGGAACGAATAACTACCTGTAAAGTCCAGTTCTTCTCACTTCTTAAGAAGATGGTCGGTGCCAGATAGTCGTTCCAGATTGCCATGAACCACAGTGTAATCTGCGTTCCCACGGCACCCTTCATCAGCGGGAAGAAAATCTGTGCAAAAGTACGGAAATAACCGCACCCGTCCAGTTTGGCCGCATCCATCAAATCATTCGGGATACTGGTCAAATTCTGCCGCAGGAAGAATACCATGCTGATATTGCCGAAACACGGCGGAATGATCAGGGGCAGAAGCGTGTCTGTCCATCCGAACTTCGTGAACATTACGTACTGCGGAATCATGATAACTGCAAAAGGTATCATGATCGTTGCCAGCAACCCCATGAAAATGGCTCCCTTGCCTCTGAAGTTCATCTTGGCAAATGCAAAAGCCGCAAGAGATGAGGTAAAGCCACCGATCAACAATACCGGCACTTCTACCTTTACTGTGTTTAAAATACCGGAGATGAAGTTACCTTTCGACATAACCTCCGAATATTTACCCCATACCCAGGGATCGGGTATCACTCTTAACTGACCTGACAAGTACTGATTCTTCGTCATGAAAGAAGTCATAATCATATAGAAAAACGGGAAAATCATGACTACTGCACCAAGCGCCAGCAGAATGAATACGATGATATTAATTGTTTTGTCTTTGTGGGATGTGATCCCAGAGGACATTGTATCTTTATTCTTCATATCGTGCCTCCCTTAGTCCATAGTCTTAACCCATTTATTCTGGCCAATAAAGTTGATCAGCGTTATGACAAAGATGATGATCGCCAGGATAACCGCAATCGTGCTCGCATATCCAAGCTGATAGCTCTCAAACGCCTTTTGATACAGATAGAATACGATCGTTGCCGCACTGTATCCAATACCGCCGTTTCCGTTTGGTGTCATAACCTGAACCTCTACGAACACCTGGAAACCGCCGATCAGGGTGGTCACTAATATGTAAAAGGTCACCGGGGAAAGAAGCGGCAGCGTAATGCTCTTAAACTTCTGCCATCCGCTGGCTCCATCCACCATGGCCGCCTCATAATAAGACCGTGGTATGTTCTGCAAGCCGGCCAGATATAGGATAATGGAAGTACCCAGACCTTTCCAGACCATGAAGATGATCATGGAAACCTTGATCAGCACCTCATCTCCCAGCCAGTTAGGCCCATGTAATCCTGTCAATGTCTTGATGATTGTATTTAGAAGACCGTAATCATAGTTATATACCCATGCCCACAGAATGGATACCGATACCAGAGAGGAAATAACCGGTACATAATACATGGTACGCAGAACCCTTACACCGGGAATCTTCCGGTTCATACCCATAGCGCACAGCAGCCCAACTATCATACCGATCGGAATGCCTAACAAATAAATGATCGTGGTGACCAGTGTCTGCCAGAATTTCTTATCTGCAAACAATTTCACATAATTTTCAAAACCGCAGAAGCGGTCCATCATGCCTTGAAAACCCTTCGCCCCGTTCCATGTCGTCAAACTTGTCAAAAAGGCAAAAATAATGGGATAAAGCATAAAAATGAGAAATCCGATTGCAGGTGCAGCCACAAATAGAAGTCCCCATTTCTCTTCCCGCTTTGCCATTACAGACAATTTCGTTTTTTGTTTTTTACTCTTACCTGAATCCATAATGTCACCTTTCTACCATCTCATTTTATGAAACAGGTGCGGACAGCCTAAACTGTTGCCGCACCTGTGATGTCCTGATTACTGACCGCTTGCTGCTGCTTTCATTTCGTTTGCATTGTCAAGTGCTGCCTGCATTGCCGGCTGTACCTGTGCACAATACTCAGCTGCTGTCATCTCACCGTTCAATACATACTCGTAACCGCCGCTCAAGAACTCCTGCCACCAGTCGCCGTTGTATGTGTATGTCAGTTCAACGAAGAGACCTTCATATTTGTCAGTACCTTCAATATAGTTAAAGATAACATCTACGTTTTCACCGTAAGGAATGGTGCCGTCTGCGATTCTGTCCTTGAAATCACCCTTTGCATAGCTCATGGTGTTCGGAATCTGCAAGGAAGCGCCTGTTGTCTCACCGCAGAGTACCTTCTGGCCCTCAAGGTCAGTGGAGAACAAAGTGATCAGGGCTGCCGCCGCTTCCGGATACTCTGTATCAGCAGAAATCGCAAAACCTACGGAACCGTTACGTGTCATGGAAACGCCTGTGGAACCTGTCGGCCATGCACACAGACCCCACTCATAAGGGAAGGTGTTCTCGTCCATGAATGCGCCTACGTCCCATGTACCGCATGCGTAGAAACCAATCTGGCCGTCCAGCCATCTCTGGTATCCGCCGAGAGCCGTATCCTGCTCAACGGTAGGAGTTACATTATATTTGCATGTCAGATCTGCAAAATACTGGAATGCATCAATAAATTCTTTCTGTCCATCAATTACTACCTGTGTATAATCTTCATTCAGAAAATGTCCGCCGTTCGTGTAGATGAATGCGTCAAGTGCCCACTGCAATGCATTTGCGCAGCCCCACTGGTCGATCTCGCCATCGCCGTCTTTATCCATTGTCAGCTTGCCGCAAACTTCCAGGAACTCTTCCCAGGTATAAGGATTTTCAGGATCCGGATACTCTAAGCCAGCCTCGTCAAACAGTGTCTTGTTATATGCAAAAGCAAAGGTGGATAAATCCTTAGGCAGGCAGTAAAGGGAACCCTTGCCTGCTTCCTTACCGTCATAACGATAAGCATCTACGATAGCCGGCCATAGGTCAGCAATCGTCTCTGCCGGAACATACTGGTCAAGCGGAAGCACATAACCGTCATCTACGTTAGCCGCTACAGTATCAGGGCCTACATAGAAAATGTCAGGCATATCGGATGCTGCTTTATATGCTAAAATCTTCTGACCATACTCATCTGCTGTGGTAACTTCGAAAGTTACGTTCGCACCTGTGGTCTCCATGAATTTGTCGATCAGGGACTGGTAAACTGCTTTCTCATGATCCTGCGCATAGATAAATACTGTCAGGTCAGCGCCGCTGAAGTCGCCTTCAACTGCAATATTCTCTGTTGCGGATTCATCTACTGTGATCTGAGCGCCAACGCTTTCCGTTAACCCCCCCCCCTCAGTATTTTCGGTTGTTTCAGCCGCCGGTGCGCTGTCTGCGGGTGCGCTCCCTTCATCGGAACCGCCACATCCTGCCAGGCAAGACATCGTGAGTACGGATGCAAGTAATACACTAACTATTCTCTTTTTCATAAGAACCTCCTTTTCTTTGCACTTGCTCTCATTTCCTTAAATGTTTGATACAGATTGAACAGAAAACTTCCTATACATTTTGTTTTGCCGGCAATTTGCACAAATGCCATTTTATGTATTGTGCAGTTTGTATAAAAGTTCTCGTTTCTTTTTGTTCTGATATACACATAGTACAATGTGTTGCATCAGTTGTCAATAGATTATTTTATATTTTCTTAAAATATCTTAAATAAATATAAAATCCAAAAACAAATCAAGAAGATTAAAACTAATATTCAAATATACATTACCACCCAAATGGTCTGATTGTCATTGCCAACCCCCATAAAGCATCTCACGGCATTTCCCGCTTCATCCGTCATATCAAGGATCACGCCGGAATATGTCACGCCGTCCTGCATCAGATCCATATAACAGGTGCCTTCCTCCAGTTCGTAACTGGCGTCTCCTTCCCCGCCAGAGATGGTGCCGCCTTTGAGCGTCACAGCCTGCGCCGCGTGGATTTCCGCGCCGATATCCGTTCCATGATTGAGCAGATACCACTTACCCTCTATTTCCTTCTTGGTATAACCTCCGTCTTTCAGACTCTCTCCATTGGTAGCAAAGGGCGCCGCCACAAGCCATCCCTCTTTATTCCGGAACATTTGATGCACTCTCGGTTCATGATATTCCGTTCCGCTGTCGAAACGCTGGTGATAGACCAGATACATCTTTCCATCCTCATCAATCATGGCGGAACAGTGTCCCGGCGCCATATAAGCAGTCTTTAAACTGGGCAGCATGTAATTGCCCATCATCTTCACGCCCAGCCCCGAATGGTCGGAAACATAGTCGAAAGTTGCACCTGAGGCATCCAGATATGGCCCGTCCACCTGCTCGGAACGATAGCATCGAATCTGATAACCGCCCTCCCTGGTCAATCCCCCATAGGAGACCAGCAAATAATAATAAGATGTTTCCTCATCATAGAAGATATAAGGCCCTTCGCAGGAATTATGCAGACCGCCAATCAGATACTTGCCGAAATACTTGTCCACATGCGCCGCCTCATCCGTCTCCGGATGAATCGGATATCCTGTGGCCTCGTCCAATTCCAGGAGCCAGATGCCGCCCGACCAGGAACCGTAGACCATCCACATCTTCCCCTCTTTATCATAGAAAACCGTAGGATCGATACAGTTGGGATAGTTCAGGTGATTGTACTCCGCCGACTGCAGATATGCCGATGGCTTGGCGTCCGTTCCCATGATCTCATAAAAGTTCGTTTTATCCGCCGTCATGGAAGTGAAACCGGAATACACAAGGGTATCCTCATAATGATAAGGCCCGGTAATCTCATCCGCCGTGGCGAAACATATATTGGAAGTCCTCCAATCATGACTGGTGGAGAAATACATCACCCATTTCCCCATGGCTTTATTGTAGATCACATCCGGCGCCCATACCGCATAACCGCCTTCCACATATTCCCCTACAAAGGAAAAGGCATCCATGCTCTCGCTGAACAGATTGTCAAACAGCGGATTGGCCCCATTGACACCACTGGCAAAAGACTTCCAGTTCATCAGATCCTTGCTCTGGGCCGCTTCCATATGTGAGCCAAAAATATAGTATGTATCTCCTTCCTTTACAATAGAAGGATCATGTACGGAAACTCCCAGCGCCTGATTACCCAGCGCCACCTCTGATGCATCTTTGCCCTGTACCTCCCCGCATCCAGTGAGAAGCAGCGTCATGATTGACATGATTACGCCACATCCCAAAATACTTTTTCTTTTCATCTCATCCTCCACATGAATCTAAACTAATTTTGATTTATATTTTTATTGTATCCATATTGCCCAAATTTTTCAAGTATTTCTCATAAAAATTATAGTTTTTTGCTATTATAATTGCCAATTACTGTTTTTTAATTTATACTTAGATAAATTAAAACAGAAAAATGTCGAAAAGATGTATCACTTTTCATCAAGGAGGAAACGCTATGACAGAAATTCATTATCCACAAAAGCCACCGGCACAACCGCCCAAACCAACCCTAAAACCCGGTATGGACCGCAATCTCCCCGGTCTGTGGATGACACATGATCCGGCCGTCTTCTACGATGCCGACCAGGAATACTACTATATCTACAGCACCGGCGCCATCTGCAGACGTTCCAGGGACTTGATAAACTGGGAAAATCTGGGAAAGGTCGTAGAAAATCCGCCTGAGGAATCCATAAACTGGACGAAAAGCACCGATATCTGGGCGCCGGATATCATCAAAGTCGGCAAGGAGTACCGCCTGTACTGCTCCAACTCTTCCTGGGGTGTCAGACAGTCCTGCATCTTCTTAGCTGTCTCAGACACACCGGAAGGACCTTTTATTCCCAGGGACTGTGTGCTCAAGACAAGCGATGAACTCCCCGTAAACGGCATCGACGCCAACATCATCGAAGATGCTGATTCCGGAGAGCAGTATATGCTGTATGGTTCTTTCTGGGGCGGCTGTCATATCCTGCGTCTGCACAAAGAAACAGGGCTTGCCGCCGAAGACGGCATCGGCATCTGTCTGGCCAGACGCCCCGCCTGGACGGACTGCTCCATCGAGGGGCCCTATATGATCTACCATCCCGTTACGAAATACTATTATCTTTTTGTATCCTATGGATCTCTGAAAAGTGATTATAATATCCGGATCGGCAGAAGCCGTAAGATTACCGGACCTTTCTATGACTATCATGGACGTGATCTGGCGGATATCCATGACGATGACAATACCACAGGACTGATGATCTCCTGCGGCTACCGCTGGCTGGACGGCACACCCTATATGGCTCCCGGCCACAATTCTGTACTTATGAATAACGACGGGCGGATGTTCTTAATCTCCCACATCCGCGAAATGAACTTTAAAGACGAACCGGAACCCTCCACTATGCAGATCAGACAGCTTTACCTGACGCCCGATGCATGGTTGATCGCCGCCGCCCAGCCCTATGCCGGCGAAACTCTACAGTCTATAGAGGAAGCCGACCTTCTAGGAGACTATGAAAGGATCAGCCTGACGCCTTCCATACCCCAGGGCGTCATGTGCGCGCACCCCTTCCGTCTCATGCCCGAAGGCCGCATGGAGTGCTGCTCAATCGTAGGTTCTTGGAAACAACAGGACAGTCATACACTTACCCTCAGTTACGGCAATATCACAGAGACCATTACCGTATCCCCCGCTTGGGATCACGAACTTGACTGCCCGACGCTGACGTTTTCCGGCCTTTCCAATAAAGGAATTTGTACCTGGTACAAAAAGGTTAATTTCTGCTAGTTAATGTCCATGATGACCACCATGGGAATTATTGCTGTTGTGATGGTCTCCCTGCCCATTTGGTTTATTTGTCTGTCCATTGTGGGAACAGGTATCTATCCTGTCACGCAGTTCTCCCATGGTCATCCCATGGCAGTCCTCTATGGTAACGCTTTCATCATACTCCAGGAGTTCCAAATATGTCCTGTATTTTCCAAACGACATATCGTGCTGATGCGCTTCATGCATACATGTAGAATCGCTGACATAGGTCAACGCCCCATAGCTTTGGAACAACTCGCTGGCATTGAGTTCCTTCACAATCTCTTCCGACTGGTCGGAAACCACCGTAAAGACCAGCATGGCATCTTTGTTCAGATATCTGCTGTAACTTTCATCCTTCAACAGCCTGTCGATTGCCTGCATATAAGAGACATTTTTCAGCGGCACCTGTTCTGTGACCGTCCGCCCGTCCTCATTATACGCTTCCACGGATACCACCTTCCCAAAACGGTTAATGTTAAGTTCTATGGAAGGATTGACATCCACACTGATATAGGAAACAGGTTTTCTGTATACGGAATATCCTCCTGTCCCCATGAAGAGGCAAAGACAAATCACCGCCAGGGCATATCCGGGAGCAAAATGCAGTCTAAATCTGTTTCTTTTGGCCTGCTGCTCATTCAGATAACACAGCGTATTGCGTTTCAGTTCTTCCGACGCCTGTATATTTTCCAGACTATTCCGAATCGGATTCATGCCCACTCACCTCCCAAACTCTCCCGCAACAGGTTTTTCGCCCTGGCGAGCCATGTATATATGGTGTTCTCTTTACGCCCCAGTATTCCCGCAATCTCCACCGCGGAATACCCCTCATAATAAAAAAGGTAGATAACGTTGCGATATTTTTCCGGAAGTTTCAACACCACTTCCAGAACCTCTCCGGACGTATCATCAAGCGCTTCCTTCTCCTCTGCGATCACATCCAGCGGAACCCATTTCCTGCGCGCAAAGCTGCGAAGCCAATCCGTACAGGCATTGATCGTCACCCTAGCAAACCAGGCCTTTTCATGTTCCCGGCTCTCAAAGGTGCCTTCGTAGAGCATATATTTCAGGTAAACATTCTGAAATACATCCTCCGTATCATGCCTGTCTTTCAAATGTACAAAACTGATCCTCCGCACCATATCCGCATACAATTCCATGGCACAGTTGATTTCTTCTGCGCTTTTCAATGTTACCCTCTCCTTCATTCCCCACAGAGAAAGCCCCGCCGGTACAGCAGGGCTTTTTGTTTCACATTGGGATGTTTGGCAAAACCTGACATCCGTTGTCTGTTCTTTAATGATGGCGGCCGGAATGATGCCCGCCACCATGATGGCCGGAATCGCTGTCATGATGGTATTCCTCTTCATGATATTCCTCATGGTGGTAGCCGTCGTCATAGTACTCATCATGGTGATAGCCGCCGTTATCATAATACTCATCATGGTGATAACCGCCGTTATCATAGTATTCATCATGATGATAACCACTGCCATGGGAGCCATCGCAGACACCGCCATTTACACAAACGCCGTTCACATCGCAGCTGCCATCGGGATTACACCATGTTCCCTGCACCACCGTATTCGAACTGCCGGAATTATTTGCCGCAGATGTCGTATTGCCGCTGATAGTATTCCAGCCATGGGATCCATCACACACGCCTCCGTTTACACAGACGCCGTTCACATCGCAGCTACCGTCAGGATTACACCAAACATTCTTTACCGTCGTATTCGTCCCATTGGTATTATATGCCAACGCCGTTGTTGTATTACCAGCCATCAAAGCTGCTACAGCCATTGCTGCCACTATTTTTGCAAATCTTTTCTTCATGATCTTACCTCCCGTATTGCTCATCATTTTAAGTTGTTTCATAAGTAATACGTCTGATAAGAACGAATCCTTTCACGGTTAAAAAATTTTTATAAAAAATATTAACCATTCAGAGCATGGTTGCTCTTACCTAAAAACAACATATAGAATATCGCAGAAAGCACGGAAGGTATCAAAACAATGAGAGATCCTACTATACCCGCAAGAATACCAAATACTGGAAGCATCATCACAATCGCGACCAAAATCATCACCACATAACAAACTGCGCTGATCTTCCATGCAAGATCTCCGCTGTGCGCTGCATCTGCGGCGCCGATACGGTTCATCACATCACCGACAGAAGTACATACCAGATATGTTACCATAAAGCTGATCACGTAACCTGCAATCTGAACAATGATGTGCATAATGCCGCTCTGAAAAAGAGCGCCGACAACACTCACAACAATATTTGCAATCGTAAGTCCAAAGGCAGATCTACACCCATCAATATCATTGCCTGCCTGATACAGCCCTATCATGCTCATGACCATAAAGACCAGCGCCGCAATCGCTGCCAGGATATTCAAGACCGGTACGATCAACAATACCGCACAGATCAAGCTGCCCAACGATGCAATGTACATCTTTTTAATACCCGTTCCTGCATTTTCATAGTTTCCCATTTTACTGATTTCCTCCTAAAGTTAGTTGATACACCATGTCCTCTCCTGGTCCCTCATAAAAAACATTCCCTGACACAGCATTATTTTATGTTACGTGTAATATTGTATCAAATAATCCGGTATTTGCAAATGTGTTTTATCATATTCTACATTTTATCATATCGAGTTTTAATCATATTGTCCTTTAAACTATGTTTTTCTTGAAATTCCCGGCACTATCTACAAAAAAATTTAAGAAAAATTATAGATTTTTGCTATTTACATTTGAAAAAACACAAGATATCATATTCTCACGATAAAACAACCATATTTTCAGAAAGAAAGGAGGATCACAAAAAAATTTTTACATACAACAGACTAAACGATGTGTTTTCAGGGAATCCTGCGTGTAGGGGAATTACAGCCAATCGGTATTGATTTATGGAGTATCTATTTTCATGGTATCAATGATGATTAAGGAGGAGACAAAATTATGCAGCAGGTGCATGTAAAATTCAATGATGTAAATCAGGTCAGACAGTTTGTGAATGTAATTGATAAGATTGATTTATGCTTTAATCTGGGAGAAGGCCGCAGAGTAGTGGATGCCAAATCCATACTCGGTGTAATGGCGCTCGATCTGACCAGGCCCATTCGTCTTAGTTACGATCCAGAGGATGCGGATGATGAGGGGATCAGGGAGAAGTTAGCTCCCTTTATATATTAATTTTTTATGGTTGAAATGTGTGCTGTTAAGCACAACAAATGTAGATTTTGCAGACATTCTTATTTTTTAAACTAAAACGGAGGTTGTAATGCCTCCGTTTTTATATTGCTCTGGCTACATTTTTGCCATCAATCTTCCCGCATTGCAAACACACGCATTGCCGCTTTTACATTTTCTTTCATGCCTTCCCTTGCTCTTGCGGATACTTCCGTAAAGAAGACTGGCGCGCCTTCCTCTATCTTCTGGATATATTCTGCCGCCGCATTTCCGCCCGCCTTATCCATGTAAGTAAAATAATTGATCTTCCTGACGCCCGCCCGGATGGCCTCCTGAAAATTCTCCCTGCTGACGCCGGAACCACCATGCATCACTACCGGAATATCGCTGCACTGCCTGCGGACATTCCTGACCACGTCAAAGTCCAATTTCGGTGCCGTGAGATAGATCCCGTGCGTAGTGCCAAAAGAACATGCCAGCGCGTCGATTCCTGTCCGCGACACAAAATCCTTCGCCAGCACTGGATCCGTATATATCTTGGTAGCATCATCCTCACCGCTGCCATCACCAGCGCCGGATTCTCGTCTGCCCATGCTCCCCAGCTCCGCTTCCACGCTGGCTCCGTACTTAACTGCCATCTCCACCGCCTTTGCGGAATTGTCCAGATTCTCCTCGTACGGCAGGGTAGAACCATCAAACATGATTCCCGTAAACCCAATCTCCAACGCCTGCTGTAAATATTCCAGAGTTTCCCCATGATCCAAGTGCACGCATACAGGCCCTTTCGCCTTCTTCGCAAAATCTACCATCAAAGGCCCTATCAATTCCAGCGGTATCAAAGACTCATGACATTGGGCAAACTGAATGATCAAAGGCACATCCATCTCCTCGGCCGCTTGAAAATTGGCCTGCAGACTTTCCAGACTCACCACATTAAACGCCCCGACTGCAAACTTTCTCTCTTCTGCAATCTGCAGAATCTCTTTTAACGTAACCAGCATATTTTTCTCCTTTACCAGCCGGCGAACTCATTCTTCGCCCATCCTTTTTCTATCTTTTCCTTCAAATCAGCAAGCGGTTTTAAACCGCTCAAAGCATCATAGGCCGCCACACAACAGGCGCCTGTGGCCGTCGCCAGCCGAACCGCTTCCTGAAGCCCCGCTCCCTCCAGCGTGGATACCAGAAAAGCCGCAATGCTGGTATCGCCCGCGCCGGTGCCCGACAGAATCCGTTCCGGTACAAAGCTTCTCTCAAATCCATCTTTCTCGGCCCACTCATCCACCAAAAGCCCCAGCCCGTCACAGACCGGTTTCATCTGCTCTGAGGAGGCTGTCCGGTAGTAAATCCCCGGAGCCCCGCATTTGATGAGAACCACCTTCGCACCCATGGAAACTGCCTTTTCAGCAAGCGGTCTTACCTCTTCCAAAGTTATGACCTCCGTGATATCTCGGCCTGACGCCCGCTCATTCCAGGCTTCATATCTGTCCCTGTCAATCATAAAGCACAATTCTTCCACGCTCGGAACGAAGAAATCCACAAAGGGAAGCGTCCGGGATAAAATAGCCGTCCAGTCAGTCTTTCCGGCTTCCGACTTGGCATCCACCGCCGCCAGATCCAGGGACGTGGCTACCTGCCGCTCCTTCATCCTGCGAAACATCTCCGCCAATTCTTTTCCGTCGTCCTGATACATTCTCTGCATCAGAGGCGGATAGCCGAAATGAAACAGATCCGCCTTGCCAGCCTTTTCATAGTCAATATCTTCGCAGCTAAAAGAATTGTTCGCTCCCGGATTATGTAAAAAGATTCGATCAATACCGGGCACTGCAATCACCACAGAATAAGAAGTAGACTCCCCATTGGAGACTATCATTCCCGCATCTGCACCATACCGCCGCAGGATATTCTGTACCATACCGCCGAACTCGTCTGCCCCGATCTTGCCCATCAGCGTTACATCAGCACCCAAAATCTTCATCGCAAGTCCTGTATTGGCCACCGCGCCACCGGTATGCACATCTGCGCCTCCCATCTGGATCAGCTTGCCAGGAACCAGGATATCGCTGATATTCCCTACTTTCTGCTCCGGGAATACTGGCGTTATGTCCAGGCAGATATGTCCCGCCGCTATTATTTTCTTCCCCACAAAATGCCTCCTCTTTATGCCGGAAGGGGAAGGCTTCTCCTTCCAGCTTTCGCTAGCTTATAAACCATATTATTATCATATCACAATCCGCTTCTTTCGCAATATTAACCCAGTGATATATTTTCTGCGTCGTGCGTTTCTTTGTTTTTCCAATCTGTTTGACTGTCCCCATTTTATATTCTCTTAATAAATACTTTATACTTACATAATTGATTATCTGTTATAGTTGATGTATAACATATATAAACAAAAAAAAACAAACCAGTATCGACTGTATCATATTTCTGATAACGGTCATACTGATAACAAAAAGAAGGAGTGATCAATATGTTAAGACCAGCATTATTCAACCACAACACTTACAAACCAGCATTTTATGAGGATCCTTTTGACAGGATGTTCGACGATGCTTTCAAGAATTTCTGGGGCAGCAATGAACTTGCTACCTTCGATGCCTTTAAGACCGATGTGATCGACCAGGGTGACAGTTACCTCTTACAGGCAGAACTGCCAGGTTTCGATAAGTCCGACATCAACATCGACTTAAAGGATAACCTGCTTACCATCTCCGCATCCCATAAGGAGGAGAACAACGAGGAAGATAAGAACAAATACATCCGCAAAGAACGGTATTACAGTTCCTACTCCAGAAGCTTCCGCGTCAACGATGTGGAGCCCGGCGATATTGACGCTTCCTATAATAATGGTATCCTGGAAGTGAAGTTCCCGAAGAAGGATGCTGCCGCGAAGGAAGAAGTCAGACGGATTGAAGTGAAATAGTAAAAGGGCTGTGAAAAAATGAAGTACATTTCATTCTTTCACAGCCCTTCGTTTATCTGCCTACCCTGATATTTTTGACTATCTTTTCCTTCTGGATTCTATTTATAATTTTCAAGCCTTTCTTTTCTTGCCAATACGATATCCCTTATATCAAAAGGTGTATCATCATTATCCATTTCATAGACATTCTTAAAAGGAACATCTTCCACCGTTCTGATTGGGAACTCTGCTTTCGCCGTAACATCTTTTTTGTCGCACACAATCACACCTATATACATATTGGGTATTCTGGGAAGGCTGTCTAACGGTACGGTATCCCTGTTATTACATGTATACAGCAAATGATATCCTTTTTCCCATTCTATCGGATCTTCCTCAAAATTTAGAAGTGTCATCCTCCCTTTGGCAATCACGCTCCTAAAATCATGATAATGGCCTTTATATTTACGATCAGGAAAATCATTAAAAATAGAAAATTCGCAACAAACCCTATTATCCTTTTGAATCAAATCTACCTTCTTACCCAGTTTCATGCAATGAATGTAAACACGCAGTTCATCATCATTAAATTCATAACCGAAGTTTAATGGAACAACATATGGAAAACCATCCACATCATTCATACCTAAATTTAAAATATGTATCTCTTTTAACATGGCATTTATCAATTCAAAATCAACTACTTCTCTCTCAAATCTTTTCATCGTTAACCCCTCCTATCTGAAAATCAAATATCGCTTTTTCCGCGTTGATTTAACATCTATTTTCTTGAACTATATCGTATTATTAAATGCAAATCAATAAACTATATCGCATTTTTATTATATAATATCGTAAAATGAGTTCACTTACTATAAAAAAGGGACGGTTTCAGACTTTTAAACGAGTCTAAAACCGTCCCTTTTTCATTTTCTTTTATTCCGCTTCCAACACCAATTCCAAAAATTCTTCTTTGTATTCATCATTGAGGTCAATGCTCTTAAGCGCCCTCTTCACGTTTTTTACGGAAGCATCTTCCGGATACTCGCTGTGGGATGCGAGCAGTCCGAACTCCGCTACTGCTGCCGCGAAGATAAAGTCATCCGAAGGGCCTTCCTCATAGCTGTCGTACCCCACCGGGTATTCCAACAGATTACTCTCGTCCTCCGCCGGTTTCTTATAACGGATACTGATGGTCAGCCACTCTTTATATTTACTGTTCGTAGAAGGCGCTAACGGTGTTTCTCCTGTTGTTTCATCCAGCCTTTTCTTATATTCTTTACTGTATTTTAAGTCCGCAATCTCACCTTTCGTCATACCGCCTTCAAGAGGCTCCCGCAGAATGATCTCATAGAGCGCTGTTACACTGTGGCCTGCTCCAATCTCACCGGCATCCTTGGTATCATCGTCAAAGTCTTCCTTTGCCAAAGCTCTGTTTTCATAACCGATCAGACGATAACCCTCTACAATTTCCGGATTAAACTCCACCTGAAACTTGACATCTTTACAGATGGTGAGCAATGTAGCAGACATCTCCTCCACCAGCACCTTATTGGCTTCCCGCAGGCAGTCTATGTACGCATAATTACCATTGCCTTTATCCGCCAGAGTCTCCATCTTATTATCCTTGATATTGCCGGTTCCAAAGCCCAGCACTGACAGGAAAATACCGGATTCTTTTTTTTCTGTGATCAGTTCTTCCAGTTCCTCTTCACTGGTCAATCCGATATTTAAATCGCCGTCCGTAGCCAGGATAATACGGTTATTACCGCCTAGTATAAAGTTCTCTTCCGCCAGCGCATAAGCCGTCTCGATACCCCTACTGCCATTAGTGCCGCCGCTTGCTTCCAGACCATTCAGTGCCTTCTTAATCTTTTTGGTCTGATCCCCATGGGCGCCGTCTAAAACAATCCTGTCCTCCGATGCATAAGTAACAATGGAAATCCTGTCTTTCTCTGTAAGATTTTCCGCCAACAGGCAGAAAGATTCTTGTAAAAGAGGCAGTTTATCGTCCGAATACATGGAACCGGACACATCTAACAAAAATACCAGATTCGATGCCGGCGCGCGGGAATAATCAATATCCTGCGTCTTGAGCCCTATCATAAGAAGTTCTGCCTCATCGTTCCAGGGACAGCGTCCAATCTGTGTTGTCACGCCAAAAGGATCTGTTCCTTTAGGATCATTGTAATCATAAGAGAAATAGTTGACCATCTCCTCAATCCTGACCGCCCCCTCCGGCAGACTGTCCAGATCATACCCCTCTCTGATCAATCTGCGCAGGTTGCTGTAGGAAGCCGTATCCACATCCGCCGCAAAGGTCGAGAGCGGTTCCGCCATCACGGAAGAAAAACCCTTTTCTTCCCACTCGCTGTATTCCTCCCCTGAATCATCCGGCAGTTCATCGTCAAAATCATAACAGGAACCCAAGTAGCCGTCAGCGGGAGCAGCCTCAGACCTGGCGCTATCCATGCCTTCCATTTCCTTATACTCATCTGTCATCACTGTACTGTTGTATGTATCCCCTGCCGTATTGCTGTATTCATCTGCCGCTTCGTCCGCTGCAGGCGCCTCTGCCGCTTCTTCTGAAACATATGCTCCTGCGGGCTGCTCCTTCGCTGGCGCTTCATTTGAGACATACCCCGCATCTTCTGCCGCAGCCGGCGCTCCCGAAGCGGCGCCATCCTGTGTACCACCGCAGCCTGTCAATAACATAACCCCAACCATACCCAATACTGTTATTCGCTTTACACACTTTTTCATCCCTTTTCCTCCATTCCATAACGTCCATAACGGTTTCTCTGATTCCTCCCCGAAAGATACGCCAGATAATATCTTTTGTGACCTCTCTACCCTTAATACCTTTCAGAATTGGAAAAGGTTGCAAAATAATGAAATTATTTTTAAAATTTTTAGGAATGAGATTTTTCTGTTTCTTCCAGTTTCTCATACCCTTCTTTTAGGAAGACATCTAACTCCTCAAACGTTCCGTTTATCACATAAGCTTTCCCGTCTGTTGTCTCCACATATGCCATCCAGCCTTTTTCCTCTTCCATTACCCGAAACGTCAGACCTTCATACACAATATCTTCGGCCGCCGGATCATCATAAAAGGCCGGCTTTTCTTCCACAGCTTCTATCTCTGTATAGCCGCCTTTTGCGGACCGGAACGGCTTCATTTCCTTTTTCTCGGCACTGCTGTCCTGCAGCATATCTCGCTGCGTATCTTCTTCAGCATAATCCGCCGCCGGGGCCTCTGCCGCGCTCTCAAAATCATCCATCTTATCCGGAGCCGCCTCTGTCATGGCTCCCCCGCTATTTTCTATCTCTGCCGGGGCCACATCCATCACGGCTCCCGCCGGGCTTTCCACATCTTCCGCTATACTGTCTGTGGCTGCACCGCTCATTTCGCCTGCCTCAGCGTCTGCACTCTCCATTTCCTCCATCGCACTGCCTGCATCCGCACCACTCATTTCGCCTGCCTCAGCCGCCGCCGTCTCCTCTGCCGGCAGGGCTCTATCCGCAGCTGCCCAGTTTCCCTTATACCTGTCCGTCCAGACACCTTTCATAGCCAAAGACACAGATAATAATATTACCACGCCGGCCGCCGCCGTCAGCGGATAGCTCCATTTACGCCAAGAATACTTTTTCTGATACGATGTATAATCCGCATAAGTGACCTGTGGCGCCGGAATTTGTCTAGCCTGTTCCCTGCGTATGCGCGTCTCTTCTTCCCGCACAGCCGCTTTAGTCTTTTCAATCAGCGCTTTTGGTGCATGTACCTGTGCAGTTTCGTTTTTATACTGATCCATCATAGTTTATGATTTCCTCTTCTTATCGCCATTAACTCCATCAACTGTTACATCCAGCAAACCTTTTAGCATCTCCCTGGCTCGGTGTAACTGGGATTTGACAGTACTTTCTTTTTGTTCTGTCATCTGCGCAATCTGAATCACTGACAATTCTTCAAAGTAAAAAAGATGCACCGCCAGCCGATATTTGGGCGGCAGCTTGGCCACCGCCTGCCTCACCGGATGCTCGTCCGGCGGTTCATAGGCTTCCGCGCCCTGGAATTGTTCCGTGTCTTCTATATAATCCACGTTTTTATTCCAATACTGGTCATAATGCTTTTTGGCGCAATTGATCGTCACCCGGATCAACCATGCTTTCACATGCTCCCAGGAAGTAAGTTCCTCAATGTGACTGACCAGCCGGACGAATACTTCCTGAAAAAGGTCGTCCGCATCTGTCCTGTTCTTCATTTGTGACAACGCCAGCCGGTACACCATATCGGCATATCTGTCCACCGCATTCTCTGTCGTTATCCGTTCCTCATTCGTCATACAAGTCCACCATGTTTAAGCCGCATACTGCTGCTCTACCTTTAATACCTTTCAGCACTGTAAAAGGTTGCATCTTTTATATAAAATGTTTCCCCTGTCCGTCCCGTCTCTCCACCAGCTTGTCGTACTGGACATACATTTTCTGCACTTCATTTTCCAGAATATAATAATGCCGGACATAAGGTACCAGAAGCACAAGCAGAGCGATTGCCAATAATCCCACCCCCGGCGTAAATGCCGTCACGCACAGTCCGATCACCACCACTTCCAGGATCGCAAAAGTGACGGTCACGATCAGATGGATCAATCTCTCATGCTGAAAAAAAGATATTTGAATCAGATGCTCCCTGATAATAGCCGCCCAGTCAGCATCTGTCTGCTGTAACAATTCATCAATATATTTCCTGTAATTTAAAATACGCTTCTCCATACTTCCGGCACTCCATTCCAAAACCTGGCATGATCATCCATATTATTCAGGTTTTATCTATTTGTTTCCTTTTCTACCAAAATTTATATATTCTCCAACACTTTCCTTAAATTCTCAATGTCCTCTATGGTAGTAGCAAAACTTGTGGCAAAACGCACTACCGTATGCATCTCGTCATACGGTTCCCAGATATCAAACCGCACTTCCTTCTGCAGCTGTTCCATCTCTTTATTTTCCAGAATGATAAACTGCTGATTCGTGGGGGAATCCAGAAAGAAACGATATCCTTTTTCCTGAAATAGTGCTTTTAAATTCTCTGCCATTTCAATCGCCTGTCTGCTGATCTGACAATACAAATCATCCGTAAAAAGTGTGTCGAATTGAACACCCAACAGACGCCCTTTCGCCAGAAGTCCACCCTTTTGCTTCACCATGGTCAGAAAGTGAGTGGGCATATTCTGCTTTGTAAAAACCACCGCCTCCCCACACAGGGCCCCCACCTTCGTGCCGCCAATATAGAACACATCACAGTATTTCGCAATCATGGGAAACGTGACATCCGTAGTCTTACTCATAAGACCATATCCCAGTCTCGCACCGTCCAGATAGAGCGGTATCTTGTAGTTCTTGCATACATCAGACAAAGCCGCAAGTTCCGCCTTGGTATATAAGGTGCCGTACTCTGTGGGATGGGAGATATAGACCATCCCCGGAAATACCATATGCTCGTGGCTGCTGTCCACCCAATAGCGCTTTAAATACTCTTCCAGTTCCCCGGCATCCATCTTTCCCGCATGGCTAGGAATCTCCAACACCTTATGGCCGCTGTGTTCAATAGCCCCCGCCTCATGTACACTGACATGGCCGGTCGTAGCCGCCACCACTCCCTCGTAAGGTTTGAGCAGGGTGCTGATCACCAGCATGTTAGTCTGGGTTCCGCCCGCTAAGAAAAAAATCTCCGCCTCCTCACAGTCACAGGCTTTTCGAATTTTCTCTTTGGCACTTTCGCAATAACAGTCATTGCCATACCCTGGCAGTGCCTCGTCATTGGTCTCCAATAGTCTTTCTAAAATCCGCCTGTGAGCTCCTTTGTTGTAATCACATTCAAATGATAGCATATTCATCCTCCATGTTAGAATCACTTATTGCGTAATAATTTATTTATTTCAAATCAGGCAGACAACACCTGGTCGATATGATATATCATACCAGACTATTCTTTTAAACTCCACTAAATTACTAAATTTTGGGGTTTTAATTTACCTAAATATGTTTACAATCTCGTTATATTCATGCTATAGTTTATAGAAAGCATATTTTCTATACAAACAAATCAACAAGTTCTATTTCTATATCTCAGTTTCAGAAAATCCATGCTTTGCATTCAATTAACCATTTACAAAGCAGGAGAATCTGAAATAGTTCTCCTGTTACAACGGCATCTTCTCTAACAAAAGAATGAGCCGCGCCAACAAGGAGGACATATGAAAGAAAAGAAAACAATCGAAACACAGACAACCAGATTGAAACTTCCAGAAACAAACGTACAACGCAACTACAAAGACACTATCTTCCGAATGATTTTCCGGGAGAAGAAAAATCTGCTGAGTCTGTACAATGCACTAAATGACACTGTTTATACAGATGTGGATAGTCTGGAAATTACCACGCTGGAAAATGCTGTCTACATGAATTATAAGAATGACATTTCCTTCGTGTTTGATTTTGAACTGCTTCTTTATGAGCATCAGTCTACATGCAACCCAAATATGCCGTTACGAGATTTAATCTATGTAACAAGAGTATTACAGAACCGAATCAAAGACAAAAATCTGTATAGTAAGTCACTCATTAGAATTCCGGCGCCCCGGTTTGTTGTATTTTATAACGGAACGGATTTCCAACCTGAACAACAGATTTTATATTTATCAGATGCTTTCGAGAAAAAACAGAATGAGCCATCACTAGAACTATCAGTAACCGTGTACAACATTAATCTGGGCCATAATCAGGAATTGTTAGAAGCTTGTTGTCTGTTAAAAGAATATGCGCAGTATGTAGCACAAGTCCGAACATATGCTGAGAAAATGCCTTTACAAGAGACCGTTGAAGATGCGGTGGACTATTGTATTAGGAACGGAATCCTTGCAGACTTTTTAGCAAAGAATCGTGCGGAGGTGATAGCAGTGAGTATATTTGAATATGACGAAGAAAAACACATGAAAAGCGAGCGGAAGGAATGGCTCGAAATTGGACGAAATGAGGGTATCAAAGCAGGTTTCGATATTCTGAAAACTCTGTTGGATGCCGGAAAAAGCGAAGAAGCAAAACGCGCCCTTTCAGATAGTGACTATCGAGAACAGTTATGCCAGAAATATTTTTCAGAGCACAAATAGTTCAAGTATGATTCATCTTCTCCACAAATCCAATCTCCCTCGCCGTCATCTCTACCCAGGCCGGCCGGAAACCTGCCCTGATCGCATTGCGTACAGACTTGATATTCGACCACGCCGCACAGTAAAAAGGCATTTTCCCGTGAGCAAAGGTCTCCAATGCAAGCCGCGCCGTCAGCGCTGCGGCAATCCCCTGCCTGCGGTACTGCGGCAGAACGTCTATGCCAATCTGCCACATAGTCTCACAATCTGCGGAACAACCTGCCAGTCCGATCAATCTGTCCCCCTCATAAGCGCCCACACCTAGCACATCCAGGGTTTTTCTCTCTTCCGACAAGGCATTGCTCCATTCCGGCAAATACAACGTTTCAAAATCTTTCTGTTCCAAAATCCGCATCGCATAATCACAGGATAATTCTTGCAACACGTTCATATCCGGCAGAAAATACTCCGCCATAAAACAGACCTGCAGACCATGCTCCATCAAAGCTGTATTGATCACCTGCATATTGGGCGTCTCAAAAAGATGCTCCACCGGATATTTATTGATATATCCCGACACAATATCCCGCAGTTTGTCATCAATAGAAGCCACCACATTATTTCCATAGGACACCAGATTGCAGGCAAACGGCAGTGTCAGATAACGTCTGGCATTCTCGTTTATTTGCGATATCACAATCTTATTTTCAGCCGCAAGAAAGTCTTCCGGTTCGCAGTGTAAATCTATCGCAGACTGCTTAAGCGCACATTGTAGTATTTCTTGGTTTGTCATAATAGGCCTCATTCAGATAAACGTTAAAATAAATGTATTCTTTTATTATAGGAACTGTTTCTTATGAAGTCAATCTTTCCCATCACGCAAAAAAAAGGCGGTAGGATGCATTTTCCTTGTCACCTTTCCGCCCTCCCATTCGTATATAAGTCAAGAGGCCTCGTAAAACCAAGAAAGGAGAGCCTAATATGCGCAAAAATGAAACGGATCTCAAACGCATCCTGCAACTTCATGGCGATACGCTCTATCGAAGCGCCTTCCTGCTGCTTGGAAATCCTCACGACGTACAGGATATCCTACAGGAAGTACTGCTCCGCTATCTGGAAAAATCACCTTCTTTCCAGTCTGCCGATCACGAGAAAGCGTGGCTGCTTCGCGTTACAACAAATTGTTGTATGGATTTCCTCAGATTCCGTAAAAAACATGCCTGCACAGACTTGGAATCCCTAAAAGAATATCTTCCCGGTCCGGAGCAAAAAGAACAGCTGGAAGAGCTCTACTCCCTGCCGGCTAAGTACAAAACCGTGCTGATATTACATTATTTTGAGGGATATTCCATCGCAGAGATTGCGCAGATCATGAAGCTATCGAAAAGTGCGGTAAAGAAGCGGCTCCAGCGTGGACGGGAAGCCCTTAAGATTGCCATCACCGATGAACAATCATCCGCCCTGACAGCCGACTCGTCACAAAACCCATTCACCAAATTAACAAACCCAAAAAAGGAGAGTATGACTTATGAATAAAAACGATATGATACAGATGAAAGATGCCATTACAATGCCGCCCGAACTGACGAACACATTATTACGCAGCTGTACCGCCTCCCAGACAAAGCGTTTCCCTTATACGCGTTATTCCCGGCTTGTCACAGCGCTGATCGCTGCCTTTGCGATCATGCTCACTGGCTCTACTTCATACGCCGCCTACAACGTTTATCAAGAAAAAAATCTGGCTGTCTTTATGGAGGTCTCTCTTTCCCAGGCAGAGATTGACCGGATTGGCGAGAAACTTGCGCAAATTCCCGGAATCGCTTCCTGCCGCTTCGTAAGCGGGGACGATGCCTGGAAGGAGTTTCAGTCCACATATCTGGATGATGTGGAGGGGCTTGCAGACGCTTTTACCGAAAATCCCTTAAAGGATTCGTTTAACTATCGGCTCAGTGTACGGCTAAACGCCGATACCCAGGCAATTCGCGATGAGATCAGCCTGATTGAGGGCGTGCGGCTGGTACAGGATCTCTCGGAACTAAAGCAGAAATAATTTGCTTCGCGGCCTCAATATATAAAATGGGAGTGCCCTCAGCACTCCCACTGATGTTTCCTCATATTGACATGACCATTTTCTTTGAAGGTCACGCCTTCCTGCAATAGCAGATTCCGCTGTTCTGCCCAGTGCGGCGCCAGCCGGCCCGCGTGGTTCACAACCCTGTGGCAGGGATAGCTTCCATAAAATTCCGCACGGCTTAAGACTTTCCCCACCAGTCTTGCATTGTGATCCCTGCCAATCAGTCTTGCAATCTGCCCATAGGAGGCTACTTTTCCCACCGGGATTTCTTCCACCACAGAAAGAATCTCATAAATCAGATCTTCATTCATCACTGCCCTGTCGTCTGACACTTTATTTTAATCTCCATTCCGGTACTTCTGTCCCTCGCATTTGGGCAGGTTTATTGACAAGTCTCTTCTGACATGGGTATCCGCATAATCCTCATCGGTCTTATTAAAGTAATCGTACTCGCCTCCCGGCGTATCGTCCCAAGTCACGTCCACGTTATAATACCCATCGTCCAGCCCGACAATATTCCAGGCATGGTCTTCTCCTGCAAAACCAGTGCAGTAATAACAGGGAATCCCCAACCTCTGCATCAAATACTGATAGGCCCTGGCATAACCGGCGCACACGCTTTTGCCTTCTACCAGTGCGCTGTATGCGCTCTGGTTCATATCTGCACCCTTGACATATTCTATCTTTTCAATCAAAAGATCATGTATCCGTCTGCCTTTCTCATAACTACTCAGATTCTGCACCTGCGTCAGCATCGTATTTACGGTGTTATAGAACTGGGAAGATTTTTCTGGAAACTCCTCCTGTGAAATATTAAATTCCAACTCTAATTCCGCACAGATCTTATTTTTATCATATTTACACACAAACGCCGTGTTCAGCCAAAATAATTCCGGGTGATCGTTATAGACCGCCATGATTGCGTTCTTAATCTCCGACACCGGCACAGCTTCGATCGGTACGAAAGCGCCGTTGAACGCATTGGCGTTTGCAAAAATCTGCCGATACAAATGCTGCCCCTTAGCGTCCAACATCGCATAGTAAGGATAAAACGCCGGATCAAAGCTATAGTCATCCCCCAGCTGACCGTATCCTAAATCACTGGTATATTCGCCGCCCTCCGCATCGGGCAGTTCCTCCGACTTCTCTGTGATTGGCTGATACCCGGACTTACCGCTGACGGCCTCCGGCACTTCGATACCGGATTCCGACGGCGCTTCATAACCGTTGGTACCCCTGACTACCTCTTGAGATGATCCGTTATCTGCCGGGGACAGATTGCTGCTCCAATCCTCCCCAGACGGCTCCTCCAATAGCTGGTCTTCTTCTTGTTCCGGCAATGATTCCTGCTCTTTCTCAAAATCAGCTTCTTCCGTCTCTTCCTCTGGCAGGACATCTGCCATCTCTCCGAGTTCCGAAGTTTCCTCCTGCTGCGTCTGTTTTGTGGATGCACTCCCAGATACCAGGCTCGCCAGTTTCTTGGTAATATTTGGATTGAGAGCACATAGCAGGATCAGGATGCACAGCAATGCCGTCAGGACGGCGATGGCCGCTAAAATCTTCTTCAATATTTTCATGATCAGCCCTCAAACTGCACAAAATTTCTGCCGGAAGCATCCGTATATCTAAGAATGATCGCTGACGTCTTAGGCAGCGTTATGCTGACTTTGCCCGCAGTCACCGGATATTCTTTATTTTCCGTGGTATATCCTTCCGCCGTAGTCAAAAGAAGCTGCTTGAGTATACACTCTTTGGGAATACCCAAATACCACACGGACAGTTCCTTTGTAATCTCGTGGTCATTATTATTCACAAGGATCACGGATTTGCCCATTTTATTAAATCTGCCGTAGGCTATCACGTTATAATCAGCGTCTATATATTTTAAAGAGCCTGTCAAGAACTCCTTGTGGGACTTATGGATGCGGATGATATCTTTATGGAAGGAGATCATCTCCTGGTCCTCATGTCCCCACGGATAAGTTCGTCTGTTATCGGGATCGGTAAATCCGCAGACACCCGCCTCATCTCCATAATAAATAGTCGGCGCGCCGGGCCAGGTCATCTGGATCACCACAGCCTCCCGCATCACGGCTTTATTTACACCCTCATTCGCTGCATGCGGTCCCAGGGTATTGGTCCGCCCTACCTTGTGATTGGTCCGGGTAAGGAATCGGGAATGGTCATGGTTAGATAATTCGTTCATCGCTACCAGAAGGGAGGGCTGTGTAAAGTTCGCGGTATGATGTCTCATAGCGCCCCAGAAACTGTCCGCATTGCCCCGCATATCTTCCCGGTAGTCGTCGCTGTGCTTCTGCATTCCCGTCAAAAACCAGGTGACCGGCTCCATAAAGGCGTCATAGTTCATGACAGTATCCCACTCTTTGCCCTGCAGCCAGTCTTTTGGACTGCCATAATGCTCTGCCAGAATAATCGCATTAGGATTCGCCATCTTGACCGCCCTACGAAACTCCTGCCAGAAACGATGGTTAAATTCCGGACTATGCCCCAAATCTGCCGCCACGTCCAATCTCCACCCGTCTGCATTATAAGGAGGCGATACCCATTTTCTTCCAATATACAATACATAGTCCAGTAAATGTCTGGAATTTTCGTAATTTAATTTAGGCAGGGTATCATGTCCCCACCAGCCGTCATAAGAACCATTGTAGGGAAACCGGTTCTCATCCAGGAAATGGAAATAATTATGATAAGGACTATTCTTATCAATATAGGCGCCCTTCTCGTAACCCGGAGCATTTTCATAAATCCGTTCTCTGTCCAGCCACTTATTAAAAGAACCACAGTGATTAAACACCCCATCCAGAATAACTTTCATCCCTCTCCGGTGCGCTTCTTTTACCACTTCTGCAAAAAGCTCATTACTGGCTTCCAGATTATCCTTATTGGAGATACGGTCAATATATCTGGTGGCAAAACGGTTCTCGCTCTGGTCCGGACGGAGAAGTTCTCCCTCATCGTGTACGATCCTTCCAAAATGAGGATCTATATAATCGTAATCCTGAATATCATATTTATGATTCGAGGGCGAGACAAACAGGGGATTAAAATAGATCACATCCACGCCCAAATCTTGCAGATAGTCCATCTTATCAAGCACGCCTTGCAGATCGCCGCCGTAAAATTCCCGTACACCCATGGCCGCAGGATATTTATCCCAGTCCTCCACCCGCACAGTCTTATCCCCAATATACTGATACTCATTCGTGAGCACATCATTGCTGGGATCGCCGTTATAGAACCGATCCACATAGATTTGATAAAAAACAGCGCCCTTTGCCCAATCCGGCGTTTTAAAACCAGGAATCAACTGAAAATAATAGTATTCATTGATATCCTTTGTAACGCCACGCATATCGTAATAGCAGGAAATCTTACCCGCATGTACCTCAAAATAATAACTTAATTTTTCATCCTCCAGCTGGATACTGAGCGCATAGAAATCAAAATAATCATTAGAATCAACCTTTGACATAATGTGCTTCTGCCCTTTATCCACCAGAAACACTTTGTCGATATTGTTCCGTCCGGAGCGAAAATAGATTGTTACTTCCTCGTATGCGCTGGGTTCCGGCGGACACACATAGTCCTCCGACATATCTGAGAACAGGGCTTTCCTGTTGAACACCGGCCGCATACCTGCCATATACATCTGATTTTTTTCTGCCTTTTGAAATTGATTGATGTCCATATTCAGCCTACCTCTAAAAATTCCGAAAAACTTACATAATTATTTTATCCTATATGTAGTGGATATTCAAGGGTATATACATAGTAAAAAAGACAGTTTAACAAACTGTCTTTTTTAGAGAAGGTATTTCTTTCTTATGGGGTATAGCAAAAAACTATATAATGTATTGGGGGGTTACAAGTAGTATATTACCATACCCCCTATCTGTCTACAATACTAAGGATTCACAAATATTACAATTTTCAATATACATTTTTATATATTTTGCACAAAAATATTATCTTTTACACCAGTTCGCCGGGCTCTTCGGGCTGTGGATAGTAGGTGTCAAAGAGCGCTTCAAACTCGGCGCGGTTGATCTTTTCCTTCTGCAATAGGAGTTCGGCGCACTTATGCAGTACGTCCTCATGTTCTTTGATAATCTCTTTCGCCTTACGATAGCACTCGTCAATAATTGCCTTCACTTCCCTGTCAATCTCCCCGGAGATCAATTCGCTGTGGCTCTTGGCATGTGCCAGATCTCTGCCGATGAACACCTCGTCATCGTCATCATCATAATTGATGACGCCGATATTGTCAGACATACCATACCGAGTGACCATCCGGCGAGCCGTCTTGGTGGCCTTCTTGATATCGCTGGACGCCCCGGTGGTGATATCATCAAAGATAATCTCCTCAGCAATCCGCCCGCCCAAGGATACCATGATATCCTCTATCATCTTTCCTTTGGTGAGGAACATCTCATCCTTTTCCGGAAGCGGCATCGTGTAACCTGCTGCCCCAAGTCCTGTGGGAATAATAGATACCGTATAAACCGGTCCCACATCGGGCAGTACATGGAAAAGAATCGCGTGTCCCGCCTCATGATAAGCCGTAATCTTCTTCTCTTTCTCGGAAATGATACGGCTCTTCTTCTCCGCACCGATTCCAACCTTGATAAACGCTTTCTTAATGTCTTCTTGTTTCACAAACGCCCGCTTGTCCATGGCTGCATTGATGGCCGCTTCATTTAAAAGGTTCTCCAGATCCGCGCCTGTAAAACCTGCCGTGGTCTGCGCGATCTGCTGCAAATCCACATCATCGCCGAGAGGTTTGTTCTTGGCATGTACCTTCAGGATATCCTCCCTGCCCCGCACATCCGGCGATACCACCGTAATCTTCCTGTCAAAACGCCCCGGACGCAAAATAGCCGGATCTAAAATATCTACCCGGTTGGTAGCCGCCATCACAATAATGCCCTCGTTGACGCCAAAGCCGTCCATCTCCACCAAAAGCTGGTTCAGTGTCTGTTCCCTCTCATCGTGGCCACCGCCCATACCGGTGCCGCGCCGCCTTGCTACCGCATCAATCTCATCAATAAAAATGATACAGGGCGCGTGTCTCTTAGCCTCCGCAAACATGTCACGCACACGAGATGCACCCACACCGACAAACATCTCCACGAAATCGGAACCAGAAATACTGAAGAACGGCACATTGGCCTCCCCTGCGATGGCCTTGGCCAAAAGTGTCTTACCGGTACCCGGCGCACCTTCTAAGAGCACACCCTTGGGAATCCTCGCTCCCACCTTGGTAAATTTACCCGGCTCCCGCAAAAACTCCACAATTTCCTGTAGTTCCTCTTTTTCCTCTTTCAGTCCCGCCACTTCGCCCAGCGTAATCTTATTCTCACCGCCCATGGTGAGTTTGGCACGGCTCTTTCCGAAATTCATCATTCTGCCGCCGCCACCGCCGCTGGAATTCTGGGCGTTCATCATCACGAAGAAAAAGACACAGACTACCACAACGATCAGAATCGGAAACACACTGTTGAGGAACCAACTCTCCTCCGGCACACTCTCCACGCCGCAGTCGATACCATAACTTCTGACCAGTGTCTCCATCTCCATGACATCCGTCACATAAAGGAGCCTTTCTTCCCCGTTCTTTAGGACAATCTCCAAAGAGCCGGTGGGCGTATCCTTATTCGGGCAGATATTAACTACTGCAACTTCATTCTTTTCAAGCTGTTCTTCAAATTCTCCTCTCGTGTAACCATTGTTCTGTACACGCAGAGTACCTACCCAGACGGTAAGCAGAAGCAAGCCTATGATAATCACAAAATACACGTAAAAACTTTTATTATTCTTGCTCAAAGCATACCTCTTTCTCTAATCAAAATTTACCACGCCGATATAGGGCAGATTTCGATATTTCTGATCATAATCCAGTCCGTAACCCACCACGAACTTGTCTGGAATCTCAAATCCCGTGTAATCCACTTTTACATCTACCACTCTCCGGTCCGGTTTATCTAACAACGTACAGAGTTTCACATCTTCCGGCCCTCTGTCCCGCAGCATATCCAATAAATAACTGAGCGTCCGTCCGGAATCCACGATGTCTTCTACCACCAATACATGTTTCCCCTGCAAAGGTTCGTCCAAATCCTTCACGATCCTGACTACACCGCTGGATTTGGTATCTCCGCCATAACTGGACACCGACATGAAATCCAGTGACACCGGCACGGTGATCCGTTTGGCAAGCTCACACATGAAGAAGCTGCCCCCCTTTAAAACGCAAACCAGATGCACCTGTTTGCCCGCGTAATCTTTAGAAATCTGATCTCCTATCTCCTGAATCCTTTTGTCAACTTCTTCCTCTGTCAATAACACATCAACTCGTTCCGCCATGATACCCTCCTCTTAACTGTACCTGCAAGATACATTTTGTACTTTCATCCACTCCGTAATATTGGCTGGTCCGATAATCTGGTATCCAGAGGACATGCGGTCCATCCGCCAATATATACATGCTGTCACGCTGCATTTTCGGGATTTTCTCGTTGATCATATATTGTTTGAGAGACTGAGTGTGGAGCGCATTATCAATGGTCAGATAATCGCCCGTTCTCCTCGTCCGTAACAATAAAGACGTAGTTATTTTATCATAATCAAACCATTTCGTATATCTATTTTGTGGAATATTTTGCTTCTTTTGGAAGAAAACATGCTCCGTCGAAAGCAGATATCTGTCAAGTAACGTAAAAGAAAAGTCGCCGCTGCCCGGAATCCGAATTTCTGCAGGTGGTTTGACCACATAACTTTCTCTTTCCTCGGATAGCCGATTTTGCCTCGATACCTGCCTCTCCTCTTTGTGCAGAATCAATATATCATATTCCTTATATGCCTTAATCCCATAAGGCAGCGACAACTCCTTACTGCCATCTTTAAAAAGAAGTTCCATCAAGCCTGCAATGTGCTGCCCGGTAATATCTTTTCTGTAAGGCGTCATCTGTTCCAGCGCATATAAGAGCACCCGTTTTATCATGACCGAATCTTCCGCCAGAAGATCCTTGCCCCGCATCCGCAGATAACAATCGTCGACTTCCGCCTGCCCCGTGTCCCGGCCTTTCACTGTTGGTTTATCCACATATACTTCCACATATTTATGAAACAGCCGCCTCGTCTCCCGGTTTAAATAATCCTCCGTCTCCATCACAATATCCGCCAGTTCATTCATATGCGATATCGCTCTCCCGCAGATTTCCCTCTCCGCATAGGGCAGGATATGATGTCGTATCCGATTCCGGGCATAAGCGTCTTCCTCGTTGGTGCTATCCTGACAATAAGCTATATTCTGCTCCTCCAAATAGCTTTCGATTTCTTCTCTGGTAAGACACAGCAGTGGGCGGATCACCTCGTCCCTGACCGGACGGATAGAACCCATTCCCTCCAAGCCGCTGCCCCGGAACATGTGAAAGAGCATAGTTTCCGCCCTGTCATTGGCATTGTGAGCAACTGCGATTTTCCCACGCCCATCGCCGTTGTACCTATCTATCACTTCCTGAAATATTTGATACCTGAGTATCCTGCCCGCCTCTTCAGGAGATAACTTATGCTCCCTGGCATACCCGTACATGTCCACTTCTTTCAGATAACAGGGTATTCCCATCTCCTCACAAAGCTGCTCCACATATGCCGCATCCTGGTCAGCGTCTTCGCGCGCCTTGTGATTGACATGCACCACTGCCAACTGATAAGGAATGTCGCGCTGCAAACGTCTCAGAAGATACAGCAGACAGACAGAATCAGCGCCGCCGGATACACCCGCCGCCACAAAGTCTCCCTGTCCGATCATTTGATGCCGTGTGATATATTTTTTTACTTTCTGATAGATCATATCCCTCATCCTGTGTCTTATTCATTCTCTTTATCCAGAGAATCGGCTGTAATCCGTCATCTTGCGATATGATATCCGCTGTCTTTATGGCAGGCAGTCCTCCGACTGATCCCATATCCCAATCACCAGCACCGTCATATCGTCCCGGATCTGTCCCTTGCTCTGCTTGATGGCATATGCCAGAATCTGATTTGCAATCTCATTCGGATTCGTATACTCCATCCTACCGATGATCTCCGGCAGCACTTCCTCCCCCAATCCCTGGGATAGGGCATCCAGTATCCCATCGGAAAGCATGATCACATAATCCCCGTTCTGCAATGTCCGGCTCATAATCTCCGGCTCAATCTGCTGAAATACGCCCAACGGCAGATTCTGGGCAGAAAGCCTGTCCACTAACCGGCCTCTTTTAATATAAGTGCAGGCAGCGCCTACCTTTACAAATTCACATTCGCCGCTATACAGATCCATACTGCAGACATCCAGCGTTGACATATTCTGTTCCTGCCCTGTCGCCGCCAGCGCTCCGTTGATCATCTGCACCGCCGACACTTTGCCAAACCCCGCTTCCAGAAGGCGCTCCATCATTTCAATCACCCTCCCGGAATTCCTGCCGGCCATTTCCCCAGATCCCATACCGTCCGATAAGATTGCCACTAGTTTGCCCGTGTCCTCTTCGTAGAAAGAATAATTATCTCCCGATACCTTCTCTCCCTCTTTCACCGCTTTGGCAAAACCAGTCAGCAGATGATAGGGCGGTTCCTCCAAAAAATAATAAGTATTATAATCCCTGGTCAAGTACATGGGCGAATTTTTCGATGGGCACAGTCTGGTATTCATGGCCACAGAGATGAAATCCGCCACATCCTCCGTGGAGATATGCTCACTCTCTCCGCCTCTGATACGTTTTTCTCCCAAATTACGCATAGTCAGACTGATCTCCCAGTGCCCGTCTTCATGCTCCATCTCGAAAAAATTCTTAAGCTGGATTCCTGACTCCCGAAGCAGCCTGGACATCTGTTTAAACCGCCGCTCACCCATGGGCCGGCAGCGACAGGTTTCCTTGGCCACCCTGGCCATAATATGCGCCATTTCCTTTAAATGTTCCGCCAGAAGTCCCTGGTTTTCCTGCAGTCGTTTCTGCCACAAGTACTCCTGTCGGTCTGCCGGATCCGACATCTGCTCCTGTTCTTCCCCCTCCTCCTCAAACAGGTCCGCCAGGTCCCTAAAGGATTCCGCATAGGTCAAAAGTTTTTGCCTTCCATATTCCGGTATAATCTCTATTCTGCTATCATCCCTGATTTCCATCTGTCTTTTCATAACACGCCTCCCTATTCTCATACTAATATATGAGAGGGTTGTCCATTATATTCCCACAAGCCGCAGGCTAGGGAAATTTATCTTCGCGCATTACAAAAAGCAATTTGCTTCGCAAACTCTAATAAGCAAAAACTTTTCTATACAATAAAAAGCAAATCCCAGAACATGCCTGGAATCTGCTTACTTTTCATCTTTAAATATAATCTCGCCTTCATACACCAAACCCAGCTTTTCCTTGGCGACTTCCTCCACGAATTTCTTGGTCTGTGTATATTTTCCATATTCTTCTATCTCTTCCGTGCGGGCCTGCTCCGCTTCAATCTCTTGCAGCAGGGCCTCTTCTCTCGCCATATAAGTACTGCGCCTTTCACGCAGTTCCACACTCTTGACCGTGACCACAAGCAACATCATCAATACCACTGTGGTAACTAAAAGCATGCCCAATCTGTTCTGGCGCTTTTTACGATATGCTGCTTTTCTTGCCATACTATTAGTAATACCCCTCTCTTGTCACACGTCAGTGTTTACATAAAACCATTTTAAGGGTTTTTATGCAAACCGTCAACCGCTTTTTTACAAATTCTTGACATTTTCTAATTTTTTTTGCAACAAATTGCACAACCCGCTTTGCCTTAAAAAATAGCCATTTTAATGGTTTTAGCACAATTTGTATAATGCGAAATAGAAACCACAGTATCTTGTATATGCATGTTGACATAACATATACAAACCAATCTCTGATAACTGTCTTATATAGTAACATGCCAAGAGAGGCTCCCACTACTGCAAACCATCTTAATACACCGTTGTTCTCCCTGTACAACATATAAAAAACAACAATCCCACAAGCCAGCCAAAATGTAAGGTCCTCAACGGATATCAGAAAATTTCCGTGTTTTACCAGTTTTCTGATAACCCGAATCCAGTCATAGGCAAATGTAATGAGCAGCCCCATGAGGACAGAATGTAGAAAAAAGGTTACCTCCTGTATGATTTCCTGACTCATATCTCATGACTTCCTCCGAGAACTCATTTAAACAGTCTGGCCAGTATGGATTCGCCCTTCGCGCCATATCCTGCACTCTCCGAATAGGTAAAGCTGTCAACCCTGCCATCAATATCTACTTCCCCTTTATCCAGGGAAAGCCTGCTGACATGCAGTTCATTGCCCTTGATCATCAGCATACCTTGTTCTGTCTCCAACAGAATCTCGTTTACATCAAAAGAAAGTACGTCGTTGACTCCGCTGACAGTACATGTCCTTCTGTTGGTAAGCATTAACTTGTGAGGTTTTTTACCGCTGGTATTCAGATCTTCCATACACGCCCTCCCATGATTATGGTACTTCTTAAATGTATGTCTGATCTGTCTGAAATATACCTGTTACGTCAGATAACGGAACAATTCTTTTGCTTCTTCCTTCCTTACAGTCTCCTGTACGTCCAACACCTCCACTTTTACTTCCTTATTCCCAAACTGAATCGTAATGATATCACCCGCTTTCACATTGGTGGAAGCTTTTGCCGGCCTGTCATTGATAAGTACCCTGCCTGCATCGCAGGCCTCGTTTGCCACAGTGCGTCGTTTGATCAACCGCGATACTTTTAAATATTTATCCAGTCTCATATCTTTTCTTCCTTTCTCTAAAGTAAATTTGCTTTGTAAATTTACTTTATTTTTCATAACATAAAAAGCCCGTATGCATTGCATACAGGCTTTCTCATCTTTTTAAGATTTATGCATTAAGCATATCCTTCAGAGCCTTACCAGCTTTGAACTTAGGAGCCTTGGAAGCAGCGATCTTCATAACCGCGCCACTCTGAGGATTTCTACCCTCTCTTGCTGCTCTCTTAGAAACTTCAAAAGTACCAAAACCAACTAACTGCACTTTGCCGTCTTTCTTCAGCTCGTCTGCAACCACATCGGTAAATGCCTTTAAAGCCTTCTCTGCATCTTTTTTAGATAAGCCTGCCTGATCAGCCATAGCTGCAACTAATTCTGTCTTGTTCATTTTAACTCCTCCTCTTTCATGAGTTTTATAATATTTAGATGTTTCTCCTTCGAAACTGTCTATACATATTTATATCTGCTTTTCATAGGCTTGTCAAGCAAAAAATGCCATTTTTACGGCATTTTTCGGGATTCCCTGACGTACATATGTTATGTTGGCGCTATTTCGCGGCAATTATAATTTATTGTCTGAATACTCACTCATATTTCTCAATTAAATCGTCTATTTTATCCGTCAAAATCTGTTCCTGGGAAATTTTTCCTATCCTGGCAATATCGCTTAACCGAAGAAGCATAACCGCCATAATATCACCCAGCTTTTTATCATATGCAGAAGGTTCGCAGGTTTTCAGCTGGTCCACCGCCTCCTGCAGCGCCTCCACATCTTGCTCGAAACTGCTGCCCTCTTCATAAAACTTGTCTATCTTTTTCAAAACTTTAGTTGCCCTTGTAAGCGCTGGCAATTCTCTCGGAATTTCTTTCAAGGGTGATTCCACCCAATCCTTATCTTTCTTCTCTTCCTTCTTAATCTCTTCCCAGTTTACCAATACCTCATCCGGCGTATCCGCACTGCCCGTCCCAAATACATGGGGATGCCGTCTCACCATCTTCCGACTGACCTCGTTCACCACATCTTCCATGGTAAACAGTCCCTCTTCTGAAGCAATCTGCGCATGCATAACTACCTGTAGAAGTACATCGCCCAGTTCTTCTATCATATTTTCCGGATTACCGGTCTGGTCATAAATACGGATGGAGGCCAGCAGTTCCGCCGCCTCCTCCATCATACACGGCTTCAGGCTCTCATGTGTCTGTACCTTATCCCAAGGACAGCCATTCTCGCTCCTGAGCATTTTAATGATATCTAGTAATTCCTCGTATGTATATTTCTTGTCTGCCATGACTGCTCCTTTAAGTTCACAGGGAATCAATTAAATCAAATTTCTACTGCGGTCATCTTGTTTCGTTTAGCGTCTGCGCCGGGAATTGCTGGTTTGTGTTATGCGTTCGGTGGTGATTCCGGAACTATCAGATGTCTGGGGCGTGTTATTTTCAGAATCAGGGGGCGTTGAAGTTTCGTCTTTACCTTCTCCTTTACCATCTCCATCAGAGCCTTTTCCTTCTTCTGAACCATCAGGATTATCCTTGTTCTCCCCTTCACCTTCATCAGGTCCTGATTCGGGTTCTGGTTCGTTGCAATATTCACATTTACCATCTACATAATGATGTCCCGTTGCAGGAATTATTTCCGTTTTACTTTCTCCGCATTCACAGGTAGATACTTTCTTTCCATCAACTGTACAGGTCGGGGGTACATTGCTCGTCTCTTCATAATGATGCCCTGTCGCTGGGATTTCTGCTGGCTCGCTCTTTCCGCATTCCGGGCAGGTTATGGTTTCCTTACCCGGCTCTGTACAGGTAGGTTCTTGTGTAACCTTTCCTTTCCCACTAAAATCATGTGGTGAATGTTCCTTACCGCACTTCGTACATATACCATCTCCCTTATCATGATCATACTCATGCTCACAATCTTCCTTCGGCGGATCCGGATCATTCCCGCTTATTGTCTCTCCAAACCCAGGAAAATCTTCTCGGGTATATGTAATTTCCTTTATATTATCAGGAATATCAACTTGATAATCCTTTGTTCCATATTTCGTACTTATTAAGGTAATCGTATGACGTCCTGGTGTTAAGCTAAAGTCTATAGATTCCGATGAAGAACCCGTAGTTCCCTGTAAAGTCTTATCTGCAAAGACACGCACATCCTCTAAATCAAGCTTAACATGTACCGTCACAAGCGAATTTTCACTAACCGATCCATCCGGCTTCGTGGTATTCCCACTGACCGTCTCCTGCTCCAGATCCGTAAAGGAATAAGTAATATCCTCTCCGTCATTGTAGAGATATATCGTATAACTCTTAGTCTTATATCCACTCTTGCGCAGAGTAACAGTGTGACTTCCTATCGTCTTCTTAAAACTGATCGGAGAAATTCCAATATAATTACTGTCTAAATAAACCTCCACATTCTTAGGCGCATCAATATATACTCTGTTGCCGTTTTTAGTCCCCAGCGCATTCTCACTGAGACTGCCCAGAGAATTATCGCTAACGGAAGGCCGTTGCGTATTGGGCTGATAATCATCCACGGTATTACTGCTGACAGTCCGTCTATCGTCATCGTCCCGCTCCTCTTCCAGTTCAAAGGAAATGGTCGCATACTCTGAACCCACCTGGATATATTTAGTCAGGGAATCATATCCTTTGGCTTCCAAATGTACCTGATGGATTCCGTAAGGTAACTCCACCGCCTTGCTGATGTCCACAGCCTTGCCGTCTATAGAAACCTTTGCAGTATCCGGCGTGACGTTGAACAAAATCCGTCCGGTTTTGTTCTCTGTAATCTCCAGGTCACCCACATCGAGTATCACTTCTTTATTGCGTTCAATCATCACTTCCTTGGTACAGCTTACACCATTGTAAGACAAAAGGACCTGATAACTTCCCTCAGGCACTACCAGCAGCATGTCCTCCGTAATCTCTCGAATCACGCTGTTGCCCACCTCAATCCAACCGCCAATAAGCGCCTGGTCATTCTTTAACCGCAGATACCCATGTCCTCGCTCCACGCTGATACTGTAAATCTTATGGTCGATACCGGAAACGGTGAGCACATCCTGCTTTACAACGTCCATGACTTCTGAACGTCTGCCTTCTGACAAAACCACCACGTCATCCGGCAGGGAATAGGTATTCGATCCGATGCTGGCAGTCTTGTTGGGACCGCCCAGGTCATAATTTTCAATCCCGTCATACACCCAGGCCTGCGGGGAACGTTGGATGCTGGCAAGACGTTTCTTTCCTTTTAAAAAGGTAACGTCCACCACATCCCCAGGTTCAATCTGGGAAATGGTCATGGGGCCGTCATGTTTATCTTTTACATAGGTGGTCCCATCATAATAGAGGGTATATTGCTTGCCCGTCTCCATATTCATGAAGACCACGGCGCTGTTCTCCTGATCTGTGGAGATGACCACCGCCGTGTCCGCTGAATCATAGCTGCCTGCTGTTGCGACGGTAAACCCTGTGTCCACCGTCTTTTTATCCTTGGCTTTGCCCACATTGCTGGCCTCCGAAGTACAGCCTGTCAGGCAGAGCGTCATTACCATCAACATTGCAACCGTACTTATAAATCTTCTGTGCATCCTAATCCTCCATATCGGGGCAGTCATTCAGCTATTGTCAAATATAGGCCCCATCTATAAATTATAGGCGAAATATATTTTGCAGAAAAAGCTTTTTTTCTTCTTCCTGCGCAAACAATTTCTCTATTTTCTCCATGTTTCTTCCCGGTATCCACGCCTTGCCGTTGTTGTAATAAAAATTTACAATCTTCCAGAACTTCTCCGGATAGGCAAAGCGGAAATACAATTGTCTATAATCCTGCTCGGAGAGCATCTTCTCTTTATTATAACTCTCCAGAAGCATATTCCCAAGTGTCTGCGACCAGTTATTTTTTTCCAACAGCTTACGCATAAACAGATACAGATCCCTGACCGGATGATCCCTGACACATTTCTCAAAATTGATGAGCACACTGCCACCGTTGGTCTGTAAGATATTGTGGTACTGGTAATCGCCATGACATACTATCGGATACTGCCCGGAATTCTCTCCATAGGCATAATACCGCAAATCCTCAGTGATTTGCAAGGCAATATCCATAAAATAATCATAATGTTTCATCAAATATATTTCGAAATCCGTCTTCTGGCTTTTCTTCTGCAAAAATTTGTGTACCTTTTTCAATTCCCGGTTATGCTTCTCATACTCGTTCTCTATCCGATACACCGGCTGCTCCTGCAGTTCTTCGTACTCTGTAAGGTCACAGATCTTATGCAGGGCCGCCAGAGTATCCACTGCACTGCAGCATTCATCCATATTTCGATGGTCACATTCCCTGCCTTCAAAGTATGTCTTCACGATATAGGGCACCCTGTCCTGATCACAGACGATCAGTTCGTCTTCCTTCGTTCGCAGAATAGACTCAGCCCGCACAACGCCACTCTCATTGATATGTTTTAACAGGAAATCCTGAAACTTGACTTTATCCGCCGGTCCGCCATATTCTTTCATGATAAGCAGCCCGCGGTCTGAATCGCACAGGATGGCTCCACGCCCCTTCCAGGTACGATTAACTTCTATCTCATATTGCTCCAATAAACTGACAGCTCTGTCATTCACACGAATACCCCCTGCTTAGTCGTCTATCTTATCTTATGAATAGCAAGGGAAAAGTATGATTTTCATGTGACAATTTTCTTACTGATCTCCAACAGCTTCTCCGGCGTATTGCAGGAAGGATCCTCAAGTACCCTCTCAAGCAGTTCCTGCAGCACCGCCCCAATCTGTCTTCCCGGCTTCATTCCCTGGGCAATCAGGTCAAATCCCGTGATGGCGAGGTCTTTGAGACTAAAGGCGTCGCCCTGTTCTTTCACTTTCTGATACAAACCTTCTATGTAGGCGATACTCTGCAGTTTTTCTTCTCTCTGATAATCGCTCTGTGCCTCTACATCCGCCCGGCGCACCGCAAACATCATCGTAAAGATATCTTCCCCCATCCGGTTCATTGCCCGCCTGACACCCGCCTGTGTGGCGGCGATCTCCTGGTCATGATACAATACTACCTTGGTCACCTTATCTATGGTATCGTTATCGAACTTTAACCGCCGCAAGATTTTTCTGGTCATCTCCGCGCCTACTTCCGGATGTGTCTTATTATGGGTAATACCTTCTTCGTCCACCGTTATGGTCTGGGGTTTGCCGATATCATGAAAAAGCATGCCAAGCCGCAGCACCTTATCCGATTCTACAGCTGACATGGAATGTAAAATATGTTCTCCCACCGTATAACAATGATGCGGATTATTCTGAGGCGTTTCCATGCACAGGTCAAATTCCGGCAGAATCTGCGCGGTAATGCCGGTCTCATAGGCAATCCTAAGATAATCCGGATGGGGCGATACCACCAATTTCACTAACTCTGTCTGAATCCGTTCTGCACTGATCTTCTGCAAATTGGACGCAAGCGCCGTGATAGCCGCCTGGGTATCCTCATCAATGCGATACCCTAATTGTGCCGAAAAACGGACTGCCCGCATCATACGTAAGGCATCCTCCGTAAAACGCTCCCCAGCATCTCCCACGCAGCGAATTACACCGGTCTCAATATCTGCCAGCCCACCGTAGAGATCTACCAACCCTCGGCTTTCATTATATGCCATGGCATTGATCGTAAAATCCCGGCGGCGTAAATCTTCCTCCAAGTTAGCCGTAAAAGTGACATTTTTAGGATGCCTGCCATCTTCATAATCGCCGTCGATCCGATAAGTAGTTACCTCAAAGCCTTCTTTATCCAGCATGACTGTCACAGTCCCATGACGGATACCGGTATCAATCGTCCTTGAAAACAAACGCTTTGTCTCCTCCGGCCTGGCTGAAGTCGTGATATCCCAATCGTCAGGAGACCTGCCCAAAATAGAGTCCCGGACACAACCGCCTACTGCATACGCTTCATAACCTGCCGCTTCCAGGGTGCTTATGATCTTATGCGCTTTTGCAGGCAGTTGTATCTGCATGGGATTCTCCTTATCTTCTCATCAGCCAATGCTCGGCCCTTTGAAAATATTTTTTACATCTTCCAAATGAAGATCCGGTTCCTCGTTTTCTTCTACCAGGGAACCCACCAGGCGTTCCATCTCTTTCTTGGACATCACGCCCCGGCTTCTCTCAATAAACTCTTTCTTTTCGTCATCCGACATATCCGCAAACCGGTCCATTGCCTCTCGATTCGTGGCAAACGCCAAACCTAGGCCAACGGGTAACGTATTATAATCCATTTTTTTCACTCCTTCTGTACTTAATGCTCTGTTAGCATGTACAGAAAGAGTGGCCTTTATGCAAGTTTATGCAAGCGTAGCAATACCTCTCAGACGGATATCTTCGCTGGATGCACCGACTAAAATCACATAATCTCCCGCATCTGCAACAAAGTCATGGAGCTGTACGTCAAAATAGGCAAAATCTTCCTGCTTGAGTGTGAGAGAGATTTTTTTCGATCTGCCCGGCGCAAGGAAAACTTTGGCAAAAGTCTTTAATTCTTTGTCCGGCCTGTCGACTTTGGCCGCAATCGGCGCAATGTACACCTGTGCAACCTCTGCGCCGGCACGCTTGCCAACGTTTTTCACCGTGAACGTCAATTTCACATTCTTGTCTTTTTCTGCCTTCAAAGTCAGAGCGCTGTACTCAAAATCCGTATAGGATAATCCGTGCCCAAAGCAGAATGCCGGCACGATATGCTGCCTGTCATAATGACGATATCCGCAGTACAGCCCCTCCTCCAGGGAAATACTACCCCATTTTCCGAACTGGCCGTTCTTAGCAGACGCACAATCCTCATATACGGCCGGGAAAGTCTCCGCCAACTTCGCGGAAGGATTCACATCTCCGAAAATAATCTCCGCAAAGGCGTTACCTGTCTCCATGCCCGCATAATAACTCCACAAAATTGCCCGCGCCTTATCCCTCCAGGGCATCTCCACCGGAGATCCTCCCACAAAGGTGATGATCGTATCTTTTCTGACTTTCAATAATTCTTCTATTAAAAGATCCTGCTCATAAGGAAGCTTCATATCCGCACGGTCAAATCCTTCGCTGTCAATATTATGGTTCAGACCGCCCACAAAAATGACCGCATCCGCATCCTTCGCCGCCTCGACAGCCTGGGCGAAGAGTTCCTGATTCTTCTCATGAATCTCTGCCTGCTCCCTCGCAACCTGTGCAAGCCTCTCTTCTTCTTCCTCGCGGTGTCTCTCATTTTCTTTCTCAGCTTCCGGCCGTTCAACCTGCCCTATATTGGTATTTCTCAAATCCTCCACGCTGTCCGCCTGCCAGTTGTGATCAAACGTCTTGGGCTTCTCCGGCACATGATATCCTTTCACATACTGCACCTGTGCATTACCGCCCAGATACATCTTAAGTCCCGCCAGCGGACAAATCTCATACAGGGCCTTAATCTCTGCACTTCCACCGCCATCTGAATGAACTTTGGCAGCATTAGCGCCGATTACCAAAAGCTTTTTAATCTTCTTGGCGTCCAGAGGCAATGTGTGATTCTCATTTTTTAATAAAATCATGGACTCCCGAGCCGTATGCAGAACTGCCTCTCTGTGGGCTACTGTGTTATATGCGCCCGCCTTACGCATATCCTTATGACTCCCAATCATCTTTAAGCGGAACATCATACGCAGAAGATTTCTCACCTTAGCGTCCACCATATCCTCCGACACTTCACCGCGCACGATCGCTTCCTTCAATGGAGACGCCAGATAATAATCCTCAAAATCAGGGAAAATAGACATTTCCAAGTCCATGGAACACTGCGCCGCCTCCTTCGTCTTATGCACGCCGCCCCAGTCGCTGATCACAGCCCCGTCAAATCCCCATTCCATACGCAGGATCAAATCCAATAATGTTTTATTTTCACAGCAATGGGTTCCGTTAATCTTATTATAGGCACCCATGATGGAATAGGCATGTCCCTCCTGCACCGCCGCCTTAAAGGCAGGCAAGTACAATTCGTACAGCGTCCTGTCGTCAATCTCCTCGTCCACCATCATGCGGTCTGTTTCCTGACAATTGGCCGCAAAGTGCTTCACGCAGGCCGCCACATCGTTGTCCTGAACGCCTTTGATAAAAGGCACTGCCAGCGCCGCCGTCAGCTTCGGATCCTCGCTCATATATTCAAAATTCCTGCCGCATCGCGGATCCCGCTTAATGTTGATACCGGGCGCTAAAATAACATCTTTTCCTCGTCCTCTTGCCTCTTCTCCCAGTACATGCCCCATGGCATAAGCAAGATCCGGATTCCAGGAAGAAGCCAACGCGCTGTTGCTGGGCAGATAGGTTACCATATCGTCCTGATTCCCCGAAGAAATCCATCTGTCATCCATAAATTCGGCCCGAACACCCATAGGCCCATCAGAAGTCACGATTGCCGGAATCCCCAGCCTGTCCACCGCGCCTGATTTAAACAGGGTTGCCGCATGGACCATGGAAATTTTCTCATCCAATGTGAGTTTTTTCAATAATTTTTCAATTTCTTTTTCCGTCTTTTTATCAAAGGTTCTCTCTTTTTTCTTCATAAATACCCTCTCCCTTTCCGTACTTTGTCCAAACAGGCGGTATATCCATATGGACACGCCGCCTGTTCGCATAAATCTCCATATTAAGTTAAGTATAACGGGTAATGCTCGCAGATACAATTATCTTTTTATATTTTGTTATCCTTTTGTTATCCGTTACCATCCTTTTTTTGTAACGGTTCTTTTCTGCTTCTTAACGGTTTCTACTGGTAAGCTTTGTGGAACTGCCGCCACGATAGCCACTGAAACCATGAAAGCTGCAATCATACTTAACCCACACAGCCCAATATTCCAATTAACAGCCTCATCATAACTTCGATACAGTATTAACCCCATGCTCGCCGTAATTGGATAAATACTGGCAAGTTTCATATTTCCTGCGGCAAATATTCCCCCATATCCATAAACAAATGCGATGATCGTACCTATCAGATGCCCATTCAATATGCGGGCAGTCACTGTAATAATCGGCATTACTGCAATATATAGAAAAAAGCAGTTCAAAATGATTTGCATAAATGTCTGTAGTACTGATGTTATTGAAACCCCCGGAAACCTCATGATCCAATTGGCAATGACTGTAAATATAGCGCTTACAAATCCTAAAAACAAGGACAATAAACCACAGACAAATAGTTTTCCCCATAATAAATTACCGTAAGAAACAGGAACCGTCATAATACTTTTCAATGTATCGTCTCTTTTTTCTCTTGTTATAATATATCCGGCAAGTAACGTAATACACATGGGAAAAATCATTGTAATATTGTTTTTAAGTACCTGCTCCGTAAAAAAAGAAAAAGTCCAGACCGTGCCGTCTGATGCAGTGGTAGAAAACATGGTCAATAAAACGGAAAGCAGCATCAGGAAAATGCCCGCCCATATCATATGATATCGCTTCAATTTCCAAATTTCAGTTCTAACCATACGAAACATATTAATCACCCCTCTTTTTATACAAATAATCAATGATCATAACGGAAAGAGCCGCCTCTATGACCAAAATAACGCTTGTCTGTAAAGTTGTCGGCAATAGATAGGTAAGTGTCGCCTTCATTTCAATCACCCCATGCCGACTCATATCCCCAGCGCTCCAGAGTGTTGTAAGCGGGATCGGCATGAGCCAGCAGAAAGCTTTCGGTAATACGCCAAAAGAGGATTCCGCAGTCATACTTAAAACACTATAGAAAACACACAACAAAATAGAAAAAATATGGGTTTTACTGAAAAAAACAACAAGAACAACTAAAGGCAGTGTTCCTGCCGTGATAAAAGTTCCCATTTCCAATGACATGAACAGCTTGTAGGCAACTCCATTTACCTCCGATATCAGACTTCCACATATAACGGCAGCAAGAGCCGAAGATACACTAAAAATAATTCCCATAGCAAACAAAACCATGATTTTTGCAAAAATCATCTGCGTACTTGTCACCGGAATGGTACGTAGATTCTTAAAGGTATCATTATCCCGTTCCATGAAAAACAGCATGGCCGCAACGACTCCAATCACACATGGCAAGAGCAGTGAAACACCATATCCCATTATAAATTGGAAACAGGCATTAAAAACCTCCGTATCATTGTCAAATCTCTCTGTCATCTGCGGTGTTGTCAACAATACTGTGATAGGTACAGGAAACAAAAATGCAGAAAATATGACCAGTAAAATAAATTTTTTGCGTTTTAATTTGAAAAACTCGCACTTTATAAGTTTAAGCAATCCCCTCACCCCCTGTTGCCCGCTTGAAATAATCTTCAAGGCTTTCTTCACAGATATAGGCCTCTGATACTTCCAGACCTTTTTCCACAAAAGCAGTTACGATTTTTTCTATTGGCAAATCAAGATTATTCACCTGCATCTTGTAATCGTCCTGTATGATGAAGTGATTTTCATGAAAGATACCTTTTAGGATTCCTGCTGCCTGTGCCGTATCGGAAACTATAAACCGGATATGCTTATCGCTCTTTGCCTCCAGTTTGGCAAGGCTTTCTTCTTCCAATAATACACCATGATCAATAATACCGATATCGTCAGCTAAAAGTGCAATCTCGGAAAGAATATGACTGGAAATCAAAATTGTTTTTCCGCGTTCCATACAGAGACTACGGACAAAGGAACGGACTTCTGCAATTCCAATCGGATCAAGACCGTTAATCGGTTCATCCAAGATCAAAAGTTCCGGATCGTGCATAACGGCAAGGGCAATTGCCAATCGCTGCTTCATGCCAAGTGAATATTGGGAAAATAACTTTTTATCTTTATAAGGCAGACCAACCAGATCAAGCGCGTTTTTAATCGCGCTGCGGTTCTGTATGCCCCGCAGGGTAGCAAAAATCCGCAAGTTTTCAGTCGCAGTCAAATTAGGATAAAAACCGGGGGATTCAATCAGACTGCCAATACGGGGCAACAATTCTTTTTCATTCGACTGTAAAGGTTTCCCCCAAATTGTCACTTCTCCGAAAGTCGGCCCGGTAAGTCCAAGCAACATTTTCATAGTTGTCGTTTTTCCGGCTCCATTTCTGCCAAGCAGACCATAGATACGCCCTTCACGAACATGGATATTCAGATCGACAACACTTTTTTGTGTCCCATATTGTTTTGTAAGATTTTTTGTCTCAATTACATATTTACTCATCATGAAGCCTCCTTTTCCTGTCATTGCGGAGTCTTTCCAATCACCCCGTTTGTCGGAAAGCTTCGCATATCAATATCCTGATATGCCTATCCTATCACAACAACCTTACGGTCACCTTGCAGTCACCTTACAAAAAAATTAAGTTACTTCGCGTCCTCGGATATACGGACAATTTTTCTATACCATTAAAAAAGGAACTGCGCCGCAGTTCCTTTTCGTACACTATATCAATCCTTTTCCGGCATCCACACCCGCATCTGATTCAACCCTCTGTTGCCCCAAGTATAATAAGGAACCAGGGTAATCTGACAGGACTCCGTCTCCGGCGCATCATAACAATAAAGTTCCTCGCTGACGCTCTCCCGATATCCTTCCACATATAATTCTTGAATCCCACACAGTTTCTCCGGCAGATATTCACTGACTGTCACTTGGCCATTCTTTTTCAGACTGAGGGAAAGGATATCATTTTCATTATCCACACCCTCCGCACAATAGATGAGCGGACCTCTCTGTACTGCTGCCCGGCCGGTATTGGCTGATACCCTGTTGCTGGTATAAACTCTGCGGACCGCCATATCCAACTCCACCGTCACCACGTCATCCGCCCCGAAATCTCCCTGCAGATACGCATAACCGTCCCGAATCTCGCAATCTGACGCTTTGCCATTGATGGTAATCTTCGTCTCCCTGCTCCAGGCCGGTATCCGGACAGCCAGCGTCATCGATATTTTCTCTCCCTGGGGTTCAAAATGATATTCTACCCTATTATCATAAGGATAGGATGTCCGCAGGGAAACCTTGCCGCCCAGGGAATCCGTTACGTCCAGGGTGCCCGCAATGAATAGGTTAGAGAACAACGTCTCCTGCACCATATGCCACGCATACTCTGCCACAGACGCCAGAAGCCTTGCCACATTAGGCGGGCAGCAGGCACAGGTAAACCATTTGGGCCGCACAGGCAGCGCATGTTTGTGTGTCTTCGCCTCACCGGAAATCCCCGGCAATACTTCCAGCGGATTTACATAGAAGAATTTTGTACCATCCAGCTGCATACCCGCCAGTACACAGTTGTACAGAGCGCGTTCCATCACATCCGCATATTTGCCATGACGCGCCAGGTAAAGCATTTTATTGGAAAAGAAAATCAATCCGATCGCCGCGCAAGTCTCGGCATATGCCGTATCATTGGGCAGATGGTCATCCTTTGTGAAAGCCTCGCCCTCATAGGCGGAACCAATCGCCCCTGTCACATACATCCTGTGCCGGGTAATATTATTCCAGAGCGTCTCACAAGCATCGGCAAGTTCCTTATCCCCTGTCTCCACGGCCGCATCCGCCATCCCTGTGTAAAGGTACACCGCCCTGACCGCATGTCCTGTGGCCTCTTTTAATTCCCGTACCGGCACATTACACTGCGTATACTCCTTGTCCACCGGACTAGCGCCCCATACGGTCCAACCCCTTTTGGCCTGCTCTTCACTATAATAATCGCTGTTGACACCGCGCACATTGATAAAGTGCAATGCCAGTTCCTTATATCGTTCCGCCCCAGTGCTGTGATACAGCCTCATCAGCGCCAGTTCAATCTCCGGATGCCCCGGATACCCTTCTGCGCCTTCTTCCACAAAATGCTTGTAAATGTGATCGGCCATACCGCACATGATCTCCAACAATCTGGTCTTACCCGTACACTCTGCATAGGCAACTGCCGCCTCGATCATATGTCCCGCACAATATAATTCGTGCGCCTCCTGCAGATTCGTCCAGCGCTTGTCCGGTTCTTTCACTGTAAAATAGGTATTCAGATAACCATCTTCCTGCTGTGCCTCACCGATCAGTCGGATGACCTCATCACATCTTGCCTCCAATTCCGCATCCGGATATTGCGCCAGCGAATACGCCGCTCCCTCCAGCCATTTCGCCACATCGCTGTCCTGAAATACCATTCCGTAAAACTCGCCGTCACATTCGCCAGTTTTTAGTTTCTGTGCCGCCATACGGAAATTTTCGATACAGTGACTCTTCTCTGCACCTTCAATCTGATCGTTTAGCGCCCTCTCCTGATAGGGCAATACCACGTCCTTGACCAGTTTTTCATACCTACCGAAGAATCCATCCGTTACCTTAAAGTTTTTAATCAATTTCAAATCGCTCATTTTACCCTCCAACTAACTTTTTCTTTCCTGCATACAACATTATCTTTTCATTCTCTGTTTTTATAATATGGATTATATTCCTATTCATCAACTAATAAAATGGACTAAATTCCTATTTTTTTGTATTATTTTCCGATTCGCTAATTAATGATTGTCCTTACTTTCAAACTCTTAAGAAATGCCTGCTTCCGTATCCGCCTTTCGGTACTCAGACGGCGTGCATCCGTACACTTCCCGAAAAGATTTGGCAAAATAACTCATCTCCTGAAACCCACAACTCTCCGCAATCGCAGAAATTTTATCATTTGTGGCCTGCAATTTAATTGCTGCCTGCTGCAGACGATAGGATTTCAGGTAAGCAATCGGCGTGGTACTGATCGTTGCACGAAAACACCGCATACATTCACTGGTACTGACAGCACAAACCGCAGCGATGTCCTCTATAGTCAGTTCTTTATCATAATTTGCCTGAATATAGGTCAGCATTTCCTTGATCCTGGCGTTGTCCCGCTGCACCTTCCCAAAAGACTTGCGGCTCACGGCCGGCTGATGTTCCGAAAGTAAGCCTATAATAACAGACAACTCATTGCGGATATGCAGTTCAAATCCATATTCCTCCTGCTCTGCAGACCGCCATAAGGAAGCGATACTGTCTATGACTTGTTTCTGCCACGCTGTATCAGGTGTAAGATGAAATCCTTGACAGGCCTGATTTTCCATCAGCGGCTTCAAATACTTTTGCCAGACAATATTGTCTGTACTACCGCTGATGGCCCGCGGATGACAGACTACAGAATGAATCTCGCATATGCCCTCGGATAAAATCGAGGCAGAATGTAAAATATTACTATTAATAAAGAAGGCTTCCCCGGCCTTCAGATGATACTTCACACTGCCTGCATCCACCATGACCGCGCCGCTTACCACCAGGCCAAACTCCAATTCATTATGCCAGTGCCACGGAATCTCATCCCCTGGCAGAATATCCAGATAACATGCTACTGGAAAAAGATGTGTTCCATGTTCCCGCAGTTCCTCCCCCTGTAAATTAGTCTGTACACTACATGGCGATATCATCAATGACAACCTCCTTTTATTTTGACAAGACAGCTTGCCAATCGGCTTCCTTTCCTTTTCCTGTAAATTAGTTCAAATCTAAATCTAAAACATCATTTTTGATAATATAATCATATTATTTGATTATTTAATCCTATTATTTTTACTTTTAATGATGATATAATCATATCACAAGATACAACAAAAGGAAAGCACAATAAATTTAACCCTTGAAACCTAATATTTTACCGCAGAGGCGGGCAACCATTAAAATCGAAAGGAGAGAACTCTATGTACAGAATCAATCTTAGAAAAATGGGAAACATCGACAAATTTATCGGCATGGTCAAAAACAGCCGCGGAAGTATCTTTCTGGAACTTCCCAATCAGATGCTCTGCGATCTGAAACAGAATGAAGAAGCCCTGCAGATGCTTTATATGATCAATCCAAAGGAGTTCTGGTTAGAATTATTCCTGACAGATCAGCAGGACAGCTACGATTTTATGAGTTATATGATAGGCGCGGGGGCTTAACTGGCCCCCGTATTTTTATAGTAGTCCATGGCTCATACAATAATAATAAATTCCATCTTCCGCCACATGGCCGCACACATCCTGCGCCACTGCTTTTAATTCGTCCGAGGCATTTTCCATGGCCACACCCGTCCCCACGGCCTGGAACATCTCAATATCATTGTTGCCGTCTCCAAACGCAAGGGCTTCCGATGGATCCAGATGATAATACTCCAGTACCTTTTTAACACCTGCCCCTTTACCGCTGTCTGCAGGGACAATATCAAATGCCCTGTCCCACCAGGCCGCAATCTTGGCACAGCTGACTCCCTGTAAAAACGCCGGGTACTCACTCTCACATCCGCCTGACATGATCTGATATATTTCCTTTTGTGCAATCACATCCTCAAATTCATCAGAGATATCCACTTTCAATTTGGCAATGGCAAAATAATCCGTCAAATCCTCATCCGTTCCATTGGCAACTAATCTATCTATTCCCGCGACAGAAACCGGTCTATTGATGGAGGCGGCATTTTTGATAATCCGATTTACATCCTCTGTGGAAATAGGATTCCGATAAATAACCTGCTGCCTGTTATAACAGTAGGAACCATTAAAGGTAAGAAACACATCCGGTTCCCATCCCTCGAAATGCGGCAGCGTCAACGGCCCTCTTCCCGTCGAGAGACAAAGAATGATACCCTTATTTTTTAGACGGTTCAAAGTTTCCATCATTTTCTCGGTAATCTGCCTGCTGTTGATGTCAATCAATGTACCGTCGATATCAAAAAAAATAATCTTTATATTGTCCATACTCATCATAAAATCTCCCTTCCTTCTCCCCTAACGGAGACTGTTTTCTACCACACCAGGCAGCAACGTATAAATGGAACAACCCATTTGCTCTTCAAACGCTTCCTTGATCTCAAAAATCTTTTTCCACCTGTCTATTGTCCATGGATGGACGCCATACCGTATCGTCACATCCACAAACCGCTTTTCCAACAGACAAAAACCTGACGGCAAAGCCAAAGAATCGCACAACTGTACCAGACGATCATAATCATCATAGACCGCATTGGCAACAAATTCTTTCATAAACAGATAATCTTCCTCACTTACGTCAAACTCGCCAATAGAAGTGTTGATATCCTGCAGCATAAAAGCGTGGGAAATACAGATCTGCGCAATTTTTTCCCAGCCCCGTTCCATACAGTAACGATAACCATCTATCAGGTGTCTCTCCGAACTCACCCCAGCGTAACGTCCGATATCATGTAACAGCCCATATAGATAAGCCTGCTCTGCAGATAAATGCCCGCAGTGCTGCGCAATATTTTCACAAGCCATAGCCACATATCGGGAATGGTCAACCCATGCCCCTGGGTTCGATTCTGATGCTTCCTGCAGTGCCGCTTCGGCTGTTTGTCTGTTTAATTCCATGTTGACTCCTTTCAGAAGGGTAGGCCGGGAGAGAAAGTCTCCCAGCCCTTTGTGATGAAATATTTACACTCCTGTAAATAATTATCTTTACAGGTATCATTATAATGCAGTCCATGCAGAAAAAATATTCGTTTTCCGCCTTTATATATCACAATCCTGCCATTTTCCCCGATATTCTAATGGTGTGCAGTGTGCATAATCCCGAAAAACCTTTCCGAAATAACTACTGCTGCCTAACCCACAGGCCTGGCTGATGACCGTAACCGGTTCCTGACTCCTTGCCAACATCTGACAGGCCATCTGTAGACGATAACTTTTTATATATTCTACGGGCGTCATGTGCAGACACTCCTGAAACACTCTAAAGCATTCTCGCTCACTAAGGTACGCTGACGCCGCTAACTCCGAAACGGAAATCTTTTCAGAGTAATGTTCATGTATATACACCAACATCGTTTTTATCTTATCATTGCTCTTATTATATTTTCCACCTTTCTCTAATAGAGGCCGGGCTGATTCAAAGAGCATTAACCATATCTCTGACAAAACTTCTCGCAATTTCATTTCATAACCGAAATCCTGCTCCAAAATCTGAAATGCTTCAAGTATAAGTTTCAAGATCATATCTTGCTTCGCATCGCCTGGATAAACAGGAATCATCTCAATCTGTGGAGCCGTCGTGATTGGTAAAATATATTTTTTCTCAATCCTGCTGCCCTGTTCACCAGCTAGCAGATATGGATCAAAAATATGCAGGAATGATTGATTATGTTCTGTCTTCGACATTGCTCTTGTCATATGCAGGACATTGGAATTTACCAGGCCGCCGCTGCCAGCCGGAAACAACAATTTACCACCGGGCGTTGAATATTCAATGCTGCCGCTTTTCATATAAAAAAGCTCCACCGCCCTGTGCCAATGCCACGGTACAGAATGTCCTATATAATTATTAAGATCAACGTTCGAAGCAATATAAGGAAAATCATCCGCATAATCAGGAAGTAATTCTTCCTTGCTTCCGCTATAAAATTCAATGCTCTGTATATTTCTCATCATTGCCTACCCTGTATACCTATCATAACTTTTCTAATCATTTCCCTGCAAGTCCTTCCTGCTATATCCCCGGCACATAAGCCCTACGATATTCACTGGGGGAACATCCCAATTCTTTATGAAATACCTTACTAAAATAAAACACATCTGCATATCCTGTCAACTGTGCAATCTCCGTCACAGTCTTGTCCGACTCCATCAACAACTGTTTGGCCCTACCAAGTCGGAGTGTCCTCTGATACTCCCGGATTGTCTGTCCCATTGTTTCCTTAAAAAGTGTACCTGCATACTTATAAGATAATCCACAGACCTTCTCTATCTCTCCCGCTGTAAAATCTTCTATATAATGTGCCTGTATATATTCCTGCATTTGCCGAACATAAGAATCACTTACCACAGCATCCTGTGCGCTCTGCGTACATGCTAAGAAAATCTGCCACAGCCACACTGAGGCCTGCGGAATATTACCGTGTACATGCGCATCTATCAGTTTCTCGAAATTTCTTTCAATCCGGTTCTCCCTCACATCATCCGTCAGTTTAGGAAGTATAATATACTTCTTGCCCTGTTCTTTTTCCAAAGATACTCGCTTATCATAATACACGCCCCTCGGCAGTTCTTCCATCCCATCCTCAGGTTCTTCACAATAAAAATGAGCATAATACCACGCCGATCCCTGTTCAAAAGGCTTTTCACCCCAGTGATGTACGCCGCTCTTTAAGAAAAAAAGCTGATTCGGTAGAATAGAATAACGCTCACCATCCTCAATAATCTCCATGGAACCCCGCAATAAATAAATTGCCACGTGAAACGGAACCGTCCTGTCCGCGTGAACCATCTCACTTAGCGTAACACTGTAGTCGGCTTCACATATAAACGGCATGGCATTACAGGGGATTTTAAGAGCATGTCTGTCCATCTGGGAATGTCCTTTCTCTAAATTGTGAAGAGTACTATATACAGTTTAGCATATTAAAAAATAATTCGCTCAGAAACATTGACAACTCCCTAAAGAATGTTGTATTATCTTAATTGTTCATAAATCGAAGCGTGGCTCAGTTTGGTAGAGCGCTGCGTTCGGGACGCAGAGGTCGCAGGTTCAAATCCTGTCGCTTCGACGATAAAAACACCGGTTTCCTGAAGAATCCGGTGTTTTTTATTTACTATATAATTCCTTTACTCATCACTCCCAAACGCAGCCTGTAATCAAAACATTGCCGACCAGTACTGGAACATTCTGTTAATACTTCCTGTGTTATTGGCCTTTAACAGATCAAGTACCATTCCATTTTTGCTACCGCCCGAAGCATAATTTACCAACAGATTCTGCAAGCTGTCAAAAATATTTTTGGCATTGTCCTCTTTATTCATCAATTTATCAAAGAGCGCCTGATAATCTTCTTTTAGCCCCTTTTCCTCCTGTTCCGTATGTGTTACTCTCCCAATCTGCTGGTACGCCTTCGTCCGGTCCTGGGCCTGCCGCACACCTGCGCTTACACCTGTTGCATTTGGTGCAGAAATACTTTTCATGCTTTCACTATACAAATCCATGCTGTTTTTATGATTAGCAACCAGTTTACTATTATAGCTTTCATATTCTTTAATCAGATCTTTAAAGGCATCCCGCATTCCCTCGGATACATAAGTCTCCGCAAAATAGTTCAGTGCATTAACGGAAGAGACCAGATCCAGTTTTGCCGCTTCATGAGACATACTGCTATCCCAGCGTCCCGCATCCAAAGGTCCCCGGATGCTATCCATGCCAGAAGTAATATTTTTCAGCATATCCTCCATCTTCCCTGCCTGTTCATCGTCCATATCACGAAAGAACCCTTTGTCATAAAGGAATTTGCTAAACACCAGATATTGTGTCGGTTCATTTTTACTCAAGTCTCCCCGATAGTCAAACGGACTCCAGGGATTCTCCGCCTCCAATTTTTCTTTCTCTGCCCGCTGTGCTTCTTTCCGCTCTGCCACCTGCGCCATAAACTCCTGCGAATCCGGCGAAATATCAACCGTAAACTTCTCGGCATGAATACCCATATCTTCGTAAGTCTTCTTACGCTCCTCCGGAGTTTGCGTTCTTTCTGCCTGCTGCGCCTCTGCCATTGTCCGATCTTTACGGCTGTCAGCTTTCTTTTCCCTGACTCCTGCATAATTTGACAAATTAATATCCATATAACTCATACCACCTTTCCCCCTTTCTTTATCAAATGTTCTTTTATATAAAATCCGTTTCATAAATATATATTTTTTATCGGTATTTTTCACTATTTTTATTAGTTTTTAATAACTAAAAACGCCCGAAGGCATACTCTGTCAGCCATAGTCAGCTTCACAATGTATGCCTTCGGTTCTATCTTATCCCCTTTTACAAGAATAGTATACTACAAGAAGTGCTACCGAAGTGCTACTCCTCAACAAGATTTAGTACCCTGATATAAAAATTTTTTATAAATCGCTTCTTTTTTTGTCTCATTTCCGGAAAAAGCATATAGTCCCACGGTACAGCCTACGAAACCGCCTGCAATTTCCGTTGAGAGACTGTGAATGTCAATCTCCCGCGCCACATTTATTTCTGCTTTGTCACAGATTCCTTTGACCGCAGCAGTAAGCCCATTGACTTTCAGAGAAATTTTTATCTCCTCCTGCGCATCTGCCAACGTATTCTGCGCTATCAGTTTCTCTTCCAGATTCCGGCACAGATATACCCGCAGGATGATTCCGCCGTCAGCCTCTCTTGTAAGCGCCGTCCGCAGATAATATGCATTGTTCTGCAACAAGACAATCCCCGTTTCCTGCTCTTGTAAAATACTGTCCGCATCCACGACAGCTTCCGCCTGGAAGCAGTGATGCTGCTGACGGATTCCCACATAGGTGGGAGAAGTTTCCTCTGTCAGGGCATGGATTCCATACCGCAGCATTAGTCCTTTCCCCGGATACAAATGATACATTTGCTGATCCGGATTCCTGAGATATACGAACTCATATCCCAGTTCTTTCATTTCTCCGAAATGATATACATGCTTATCTTCCACCGCCGATTTCTCAGGCTTCCATTCCCGCAGATTGACTTCCACTTCCTCTGTCAGCCTGCCAATTCCGGGATTAACTACTGGCCAGCCGTTTTCCCAGACAACCTTAGCTAAGAAGGTCTCCCTGCCAAGGGTTGTATAGCCGTCAATGGGGCGCATCGCCAGCATGACCATATACCACTCTCCCGATGGCGTCTCTACCAAGTCTCCATGTCCCACACACTGAATGGGGTAGTCTTTGCCCAGATGCCTGTGGGTAAGGATGGGATTGCAGAAGTGATTCTCATACGGTCCCCAGATGCTGCGGCTTCTGCACATGGTCACAGAATGATTTCTGTCTGTGCCGCCCTCGGCCAGCATCATATAATAGTAGTCATCCTTTTTATAGAGATGCGGTCCTTCCGGCCAGTGGACAAAGCGCATGGAACCGCTCCACACATCTTTCGGCTCTCCTGTAAGTCTCATATGTTCCAGATTCAGTTCTTGAATCCAGATGTGACACTCTCCATCATACTGCCTGCCTTCTGTGATCGGATGAGTTCCTATATAATACACCTTTCCGTCCTCATCAAAAAAGATGGTGGGATCAATCCCGTCCGCACCTTCCAGATAGGCCGGTTCAGACCAAGGCCCTGCCGGATCTTTGGCTGTTACAATGAAATTACCGCCGCTTGTCTCATTGGTGCATATCACATAAAAAATACCCTCATGATATCGTATCGCAGGCGCAAAGATCCCCTGGGAGTGCCGTCCTCCCTCCAAAGGAATCTGGGATTGTCTGTCCATTACGTTGCCAATCTGTTCCCAATGGACCAGATCCTTACTGTGCATGATCGGAATACCCGGAAAATAGGAAAATGTGGAGTTGACGAGATAATAATCATCGCCCACTCCACAAATTGACGGATCCGGATAAAATCCCGGTAAAATTGGATTTATCGCTATCGCCATAATTTACTTCCTTTAGCTTACATAGTTGTCAAAATAGCCCTGAATCAAAATTACAGGTGTACCTTTATCTCCCGAACCGCTGGTCAGATCACACAAAGATCCAATCAGATCTGTCAGTCTTCTGGGTGTGGTTCCCTGAGAAGCCATATCGCCCACCAGGTTATCTTTCTTCTCCCGGATGCGGTTGGAGATTGCTTCCCGCAATGCCTCGCCGGACAAATCCTTAAAGTCGTTGTCAGCCAGATATTTTAACTTCACTTCATTGGGAGTCCCCTCAAGCCCAGGTGTGCTGGCCGGAGATACACAAGGATCCGCAAGTTCCCAAATCTTTCCAACAGGATCCTTAAAGGCACCGTCACCATAGACCATGACTTCCACATGCTTGCCAGTCCTGTTCAGAATCTCTTTCTGGATATCCATCACCAAATCCGTACACTCACGCGGGAAAAGCTTGATGGTATCTTCTGTGGACTTGTTAGAGCCAAGCAGGCCGTACTTTTCATTGCAGCCGCTGCCGTTTACAGGCTGTGTCAAAATATCATCCATTCCCATCACCACCTCGGCGCCTGCTGCCTTCAGAAGTCTCTTGGTGCGCGCTCTGGTATGAATGTCGCAGTTTAATACTTTCTTGGTATAATTAAGGATTGCACGGCAGTCATTGGCAAAAATGATTTCCACTTCCGCACCGGCTTCTCTGATCAAATCTCCATAATAGGCCACATAGTCCACGCCAGTGAACGGGTGAATATTCTCACCAAACAGTTCCCGATATTTTTCCAACGTCAGCACATCACTGTAGGGATTGATGCCTGCCTCATCCAGCTTATCCAGGGAAACCAGTTCGTTGCCCACCTCATCACTGGGATAACTGAGCATAAGTACGACTTTCTTCGCACCCTTGGCAATTCCTCTCAGGCAGATTGCAAAACGGTTTCTGGACAAAATCGGGAAAATAACACCAATCGTCTCTCCGCCCAGTTTGGCCCGCACATCCTCCGCAATCGCTTCCACCGATGCGTAGTTACCCTGTGATCTTGCCACAACAGACTCTGTCACTGCCACTACATCTCTGTCCCGGATCTCAAACCCTTCCGCCTCAGCCGCCTCCAAAACACTGTCTACAACAATCTTGGACAGATCATCGCCTTCCCTGATAATCGGGCAACGGATACCTCTTGATACTGTTCCAACTTTTCTTTCCATAATAATATCCCTTCTCTCCTGTAAATTCTCAGAAAATAACTTCCTATCCCATTTTGCCAGAAATGTTATGAAATAGCAACAAATTTATGGTCTGATTATTAAATCTGTCCGCCAAACGCTCAAAGAGAAGGGACACACCGGCCCCTTCTCTCATTGCCAAAATACATTATTTTACCAGATACGGTAATTCCCCGACAAGGCAAGGAAAGCAAACAGATAAAGGCAGTTATCATAATATCTGCGCACGCCTTTTCGCATCGGCTCTTTATAAAAACGTTCTACCCACTCTTTCGCCAGCTTCGCTGTCTCGGATAATTCCACGCCATCCAATCTCTCTGAAAGCGCCAGTGTCCCCTGCGCTGTAGTTACCAACATCCCTACCGGATGAAGAGCCGGCTGGTCGATCACCTCGCCGTCAATCCGATACGTCATATAAGGATTTTCTTTTCTGGTCACACCCAGAAAATGCTGCAGTCTTAAGGCCGCCGCACACTGGCCCTCGTCAATACCATTCCAGCTGTAATCCAGTCCGATATTGGCGGCAGTACGATAGGCATCCGAATAAAAATACCCATGTTGTCCCCACTCAAATTCCGTGTAGACCGGCGTCCCGTCAAAATTCGCATATTCCGCTGACATGCCGGTATCTACATGACAGGCAGCAGCCAGATATTCTCTGCTGGCTTTGGCTGCCTTGGTCCAGAACTCGCGGTCCTCCTCATTGGCCCATTTTGCAAATAACTCATAAAAATGCGGCAGGTGATAGGACGGATCCGTAAACGGAGATCCCGGTACGAAGAGAATCTGGTGATTCTCCCTATTCCACATGGGCGCCCCTGCCCGTCCCTTCTCTCCTTTATGAAGGCAGGCTGACAGGATCTCTCTTGCCTCTTTCTCATAACAATAAATTCCTTCACCGTCTCCCCATCTGTGAGAAGCGAAAAACAATGCCATGGCAAAATACTCCTCACCATCCGGCGCCGGTCCATCGGCATTTTTAGAACCATCCGGCGCACAAGACCAGGCAAAGTACCCTTCATTCTCCCCGGAATCCATCCACATATAAGTCTTAGCCCACTTCCAGAGACGGTCAAACTCTTCTTTCATGTCAAGCTGCACACACATCATCATTCCATAGGACATACCCTCCGTGCGCGCATCAATATTTCCCGTATCCTCGATATAAGCCATATCATCCCCCACCGGATGATACACCTTCTCCTCTTCATCATAAAAGAAAGTATGGACAATTTCCTGAAGCCTTGCCGCAATCTCTTCCTCCGGAATACCAATCTCTTTCAATACATTACGATACTGCATCATGCTACCTCATTTTTCTCACGTTAACCTTCATGTCACAGCTTTGCTGTGACTCAAATCAATGCGGAGAATGCCGCGTTTTAGGCATTCTCCTGTGTGAGACTTAGTACTTCTTAACGAAACAGCCTCTGCTGCTGAGTTCTAGAAGTACTTCTCACACTATTCCTTCACACCGCCAATCGTCAGTCCTGTCACGAAATACCTCTGCAGGAACGGGTACAGGCATACGATAGGAAGCATCGTTGCTATCGTTGCCGCCGCCCTGATGGAAGCCGGCGTAATGGAATTGGCAGAGTTTCTCATACTGTCCGCGCTGCCACTCTGCTGCATGACAGAAGATAACAATTTCATCAACTCGTACTGTAATGTAGTATACTTATCTGACATACGGTTGTAAAGCATGGCATCAAACCAGGAGTTCCACTGGCCTACCGCCACGAACAAAGCTACTGTCGCGTAAACTGGCTTACAGAGCGGGGAAATAATCTTCACAAAGATCGTCATATAGCCCGCGCCATCAAGCTGTGCCGATTCTTCCAGGGAATCCGGCAGACCTACCATATAAGTCCTCAGTACCAGCATATTGAAAGCGCTGACCGCACCGGGAACTACATATACCCAGAAGGTTCCCGTCAGATGCAGGTTCTTATATAACAGGAACACCGGGATCAGACCGCCGTTCACATACATCGTAATTACCCAGAATAGGGACAGCTGCGATTTAAACAAAAATCTCTTCCGGCTTACGATAAATGCCAGCAAAGCGTTAGTCACCAGAGCCAGTAAGGTGCCGATAATGGTTCTTAAAACAGTAATATATGCACCCGTGACCATATTCTGTTTATGTAACACGGTGTAATAGTTCTGCCAGGTAAATTTTCTCGGAATCAGGTGGATTCCACCACGCACAGCATCAATACCATCGTTAAGAGAAATTGCCAAAGTATTCAACACGGGATACAACGTAATGATAACAAAAGCTATCATAAAGATGGTATTACATATCACGAAAATCCAATCACTAATACTTTTCTTTTTCTTCATCTTTACACTCCCTCCCCTAGAATAGACTTTCTTCGCCGGAGTGCTTCGCTATCCGGTTGGCAATCACAATCAGGATGATACTGACTGCGCTCTTGAAGATACCTGCTGCCGTACCCAGTGAATAATCGTTCTGACTGATACCCCAGTTCAAGACGTAAATATCGATGGTCTGAGATACCTTCTGTACAAGTCCGTTTCCTAACAAGTACTGTACTTCAAATCCCGCATTGAGGACATTACCCACATTCATCAGAAGCAGTATGATAATGGTAGGTTTAATACCCGGAAGTGTAATATATTTAATCTTGGCCCATCTGCCCGCACCATCGATAGAAGCCGCCTCATAGAGGCTCGGATCGATGGCCGTAATCGCCGCCAGATAGATAATGGCGTTCCATCCTGTCTCTTTCCATAAGTTTGAAAAGGCGACAATCGGCCAGAAATAGCTTTCATGTGCAAAGAAATTAATCTGCTTATCAATAATACCCAGATTCATCAATACTTCATTGACAATACCCGTAGAGGATAATGCATCGTGCAATATACCGGTAACAATAATCCATGACAGGAAATGGGGCAGATAAGAAATTGTCTGTACCATTTTCTTTCCCAGAACCCATCTCACTTCATTTAACAGAATCGCAAATAAGATTGCCATGATAAATGAAGTCACCAGATTAATCGTACCCATCGCCAGTGTGTTCCTGATGACTCTGATAAAGGAAGCGTCACCAAACAGGAACTTAAATTTATCAAGCCCGATAAACTTAGAATGGAGCAGACCATCCCTGGGCTTATAATTCTGAAAAGCCATGATCCATCCGCCTAACGGCAGGTAATAGAAAATAAATCCATATATGACAAAAAATGCCGACCAGATCAGGAGGACCTTTTGCCGTTTCACTTCTTTCCATGTGATTTTCTGTTTTGCTTGTTTTTTTCCCCGACTCATACTCTTCTCCCTCTGCGCTCATAGATATTTTTCGTAAAAAGAGGACAGCTACATAGCTCTTACAGCAATATAGCTGTCCCTCTTCATTCAAAATTTCAGGTTACTATTTCCATGAGTTGATTACTGGCCTGCTCTGCGGTCTAACTCTGTCTGCATTTCAGCCAGGAAGTCCTGCGGTGAACATCCCTCATATGCCTTCATATAGTCGCTCCATGTTACATCGAAGGAATCGGACATAACTACCTTAGGCAGCCATTCGTGCTTAATCTCACCCATCTTAGCCCAAGCCACACCACCAGGGGTTTCTGTTGTCATATTGTTAGAGTAGGAATACATCGGGAACCAAGGGCCTGTTTCTTTGTTTACAGAGCCGATCATTTCCACATAAGTTGTCACGCCATATGCGTTGAAGCAGTCAACCAGAGGCTGTGCCAGTCCGCTGAAGAACTCGGAAGTCTGCTCAGGAACCTGCATCGCGTTCTTGCCGTCTCTGCTTGTTCCAAGGTACTGCGGCAGATAAGAGTAAGTACACAGGTGGGAAGCCTTATACTCCGTGTTGGAACACTGCATTCTCATATCCTCGGTTCTATAGTAAAGCCCTTCATCATCTACCAAATAATCTACACCTTCAATACCCCAGAATCTGAGATCATGAATCTCCTGATCCAGAATGTCATCCAGGAACTTAAATGCTGCGTCTACATCCTTACAGCTTGTGGTAATTGCCACGCCGTTTGCCACGTTCTGGGTATCGCCATAAGTATGCCACATATTCTCCATACCTTCATCGATGGTAAGTCCCAGAGGCACATAGTTGCAGCCCTGCAGGTCAAGTCCCTGCTGCTTAAATACATCATTTACCGTGAAAGCGAAATCCCACCACTGGTCACACATACCAAGTACACGGCCTGTGGAAAGTTTTGCAATATATTCATCATAAGTCTGTGTTGCAAATTCGTGGTCAATCATACCCTTCTGGTATTCTTCATTGAGCTTCTGGAAATATCTGTAAGTTGTCTCACTGGTATTATAATCTTCAATCTTCATGCTATCTGTATTAACGATAACAGAACCGTCGTTCGGATAACCATCTAAGAACTGACCCGCATTCTCAATACAGAAATATCTCCAGTCTTCACAAAGGATTGTATAAGGAATCACCTCTGTACCATCTTCCATGGTCGGATTTGCTTCCGCATAACGCTCCAGCAGATCAAAGTACTGATCTAAAGTCTTAATCTCCGGATAGTTATCCCATGCAAGTACTTTCGCCTGAATCCAGAAAGCCTCGTCATTATGAGTTGTTGCTTTGCTCTCGCCATAGGTATTCTGGAAAATATTTGCCCAGTAAATCTTACCGTCTGCCTGACGGAATCTGTCCCACTCCTCATCGGAGTACATTTCTTTTAAGTTTGGATACTTATCAAGATAATCATCCCAGGCAATCAATGCCCCGGCATCATACAGAGCCATCTGCCCGTCGCCGCCGTCTATAAAATCAGGATACTCTCCTCCTGCAATAATCGTTCCCACTGCCTCAGCTGCTGTCTGTCCGGTAAGCCATGTCTCTTTGACTCTCACACCGGTCTTCTGTGCAATGATCTCCTGAATCTCATTGCCGTCATTAATCTCGGAACCAGGCATAGCGATAAACATTGTAAAATCGATAATATCTTTACTGCCACTATCGCCTGAATCGGCCGTCTCATTTTGCCCCCCCCCCCGGCGTTTCTGCGGGTTCTGAGCCTCCTGTGGTGCCGCCATTGTCCTGGCCGCCGCAACCAACAAGTACAGATGCCGTCATAGCTGCTGTCAATAAAAGTGCCGTTAATTTCTTACATTTCATTCGTTCATCCTCCCTCTTGATTTTTTGTGATACTACAATTTTATTACAGAAAAGAAAACCTTCAACCTGATAAAGTCTATAAAGAACCCGGATAAATTCTAGTTGTTAGAATTTACCCGGGTAAGCTCAATCCTCCCGTGCACTTTTACGATATCTGGACGGCGTACAGCCCTCCTGCTCTATGAATCTACTGATAAAGTAATCTAGATCCCTGTATCCTACATCCTCTGCAATCTGACTGACTTTCTTATCGGTCCGGATCAACTGGGACGCCGCCTCCTTAATCCTATAGTTATTCAGGTAATTCTTAAAAGACTGTCCGTACCGTTTACGGAATATCTGTCCCAGATAAGAACTGTTGATATAATATTTCTGCCCCAGTTCCCGCAGCGTCAAGTTCTCCGCATAATGCTCTTTCACCTCATTCTCAATCTCCGCCAATATCCCTTTAGAGACATTCTTACGTAGCTGCACCAGATATTCCGCGAACTCACAGGCAAACTTACGCATATGTGACCTGCTGCCCCGAAGAATCTCCTCCTTGGATACACTCTCACTGATATAAGAAAGCACCTCATCCTGATTGACCGATTCATCCTGCTCCGCCGCCAGATTAATCAACCGGAAGATCAGCCAGTTTAAGTTCATGGTCACTGTCTCCCTGGTCCTGTCCTGTCTGTCCATCTCCGTAAAGAGTTCATCCACGCTCTTGTTAATCAAAACCGTATCGTTCTGATCCACTGCCATGACCAGATCATCCAGGGGTTGTATACACAAAACGGTCTTGGAAGGATTTACCTGTACTTCTTTTTCATAATAATAGATACTCTTCGTATCCTGAAAGCCTTTGAAGGAACGCAACACACAAGCGGAACTGTAGGAACGGGAAATCCTGCTGATATCTTCCACTCGCTTACCCACAAGCAATATCACCGGCAGTTTTTCACTGCCGTTCTGGGCCGTCTTATGCAGCGCCCTCATAAACGCTTCCTCCGTCAGGCCCCGCTCTTTTGCCATATAATCAAAATATACAAACCCTATCTCATATTCTTCCTCATAGACAAAGAAATCCTTGAACAGATGATCCGCATCCTCCCGCAGGTAACGGGACACCTGTTCATATACCTGTTCTTTTAATTCCGACACTTCCTCGTCCGACATTTCTTCCAGCGCCGAAAGATCATTGAGACAGATATGGAGATACCTGACACCTTCGCCGCAGTGGAAATTCTCCCTGACATATGACAGGTTCTGTTCCTTTCCCTTACCCTGCAGCAGGGCCATCATATTCTGCAGAAGATACCCGCGCTGCATCCGCTGGCTATCCATCTCCTCCTGCATCATATTCTCCCGCTTCTTCGTTACCTGTCTGATATTTTCAAGAAGCTGCTCTTTCTGGACAGGTTTTAAGATATAATCCATACAGGAATAACGGATTGCCGCCTGCGCATATTTAAAGTCATTGTACCCGCTCAGAATGATAATGTAGGCTTCTGAAAGCTTCTCATTGCGCACCGTCTCCAACAATTCCAGACCATTGACCTGCGGCATGCGGATATCTGTAATGATCAGGTCAACTACATTTTCTTTCAGATAATCCAACGCTTCCTGTCCATCCGAGGCTTTCTTGACAATCTCATAGCCTTCCTTTTCCCAGTCAATGATCACAGATAATCCCTGCAATATAAACGGCTCGTCATCCACTAACATTACTCTCATCAACATCGCACTGTCCTTCCTGTTCCTTCACCTGCAGATACTCAGATTCCACCCGGATTGTCATAAAAGTACCGATGCCTTTTTCACTCTCTAAATAAAAATCTACATTACCCTTGGAAATCATTTTTAACCTCAAACAGGCATTGATAATACCGATATGCGCATTTTCTTTAATATCTTCAATCGTACAGGTACGCATACTCTCATTCATCTGCGCTACCGCTTCTTCCTCCATGCCGCCGCCAGTATCTTCTATCTCAATACACAGAAGCGTCCCCTTCAAGTATACTCTCACATAAATCCAGCAGGCCGACACCTTTTTCTCCATACCGTGTACACAGGAATTCTCCACAAAAGTAGTTAGTGTTAATTTCGGAATATCGTAGTCCGCGCACGCTTCCGGCAGATCAATTTCATAATGCAGGCGGTTGCCAAACCGATACTGCTGCAATTCCAGATAAGCTTCCACAAAACTCATTTCTTCCGCAAGCTTAATATTATCAGAAGCCCAGTTAATGTTCTGCCGCTCTAAGATGGCCAGCTTCTCTATCATGCGGGCCGTCACTTCTTCCCCTTGAATGACCGAACGCATCCGGATACTCTCCAGTACATTAAAGAGAAAGTGTGGATTGATCTGACTGTGCAGGGCCAGAAGTTCGGCGTTTTGTCTGGCAAGATCTATCTCCTGTCTCTCCAGCCTGTCCTTATATACACGCTGGATCAGATCGTTCATCCTTTTTACCATGCGGTTATAATTTTGCATCAGGATGCCAATCTCATCCTTCCCCCTCACATTTTCTATTCCCTGTAAGCTTCCTCCCTGTTCCTGGTCGAAGGCGGCTCCCAATTCCCACAACCTCTGAGTAAAAGACCTGTTCACAGTAGAGACCATAACCACTGGTAAGAATAAGTTCACCACTACCAGAAAGATAATCAGAGGCATATGTTTTTCCAACTGCCTGACCACGGAACTCTGCGGCTTCATGACCAGAATGTCGATTTCCTCCCCATACATGGTAAAAGATTTTTTGTATGCCACCGGCTCTTTTCCGGTAAGCATATGAAAGTCCTCATGACTGCTGGAATGTCCTTCATTGGAAAATAAGATCCGATCACCCTGACACACATAAATCCCATATCCATAATTCGTCAGCATCAGTTTCCTGGCTATATTGTTATAATCCAGATCCAGCCTGAGAATCTTCTCACAGCCTTCTTTCTTAAAATAATCCAGATGTCTAACCAGGGATACCCTCCGCATGGAAGACGCCGATTTATCAGACTCACCAATATAATAGAAGGAAAAAGCCAGACTCCTTCCCGATTCCATATATGCTCGATACCACTCCGTATCCTCCCCGTCCGACAGCCGATAAAAATGCCCGCCGTTCACTATGGTATCGTTATCCGCATAGATAACAACATTGGAAATGTTATATCCTTTCAGCAGATCTAAAGTTGATTTTCCGAACAATTCCACACTGGCGCTGAAAAAATCATATCCGCTCCCATACTCTTCATTCAAGAAATCATTAATGTCCCCATCCACATAGATATCATTCATTCCATTAACGGCTTCCTCGAAAGTATATTCCAAGCTAAACTTCACAGCATCCGTCATATTCTCAAACTCATAAATCTGCTCCTTCTTTTCTGCATCATACAAAATATACAGGATAATACTGTCCGTCAGGACTAGCGGTAAGATCATACAGAAGACATATATAATGATCAGTTTCTTCTTAATATTAAAGTCGTTCATTATATTTTCTATCTTACCCCGATATCTGATCATAATCTCACCCAGCCTGATACCTAAACTTCATAAAGTCGGCGTTGCCGCCGGATTGTCTCGTGGCATATGTAAAAATCCCGAATCTGCATCCTGTAAAATGATCCAATTTAAAATACAGCTTTTGCCGAATCCCCAATGGCTTCCAGCTTCCATTCTCCTCATAGGCAAAATCCGCTTCATCCTTTTTATCCTGAAAGTTCAGATGAACTTTCAGGGTGATACACGATACACTGATCGGAATTCTCTCATACTCTACCGGCGGATTTAAAAAATCCTGATCTGCATGCAGCGTTTCATCCATTGCCGGTTTTGCATACATCACCAGATAATACTTTCCTTCATCCTTCGTCAATGCGATTGCCCCATAACAGCCAATCCAGGCACTGATCCCCGCATAGTCTCCATCTTTCATATCGCTTCCGTCTACAGTCACCCAAGCCGTACTCTCCGGCCCAAAACTTCTCTGCGTCAGCACGTTATGGGCAAGAACCGGACTATCGCACAACTCTCCCGTATGGATCCTCAGCGCACCCGGCCGCTCTGTCACAGACCAGAGACTGTCTATCGGATTATGATTAAACTGCCAGAATGCTTTTAAATTCACCTTCCCATTTTTGTCTGGTTTATAGAAGAAATCATCATCACCATTTAACGGGGTATACACATAATCCGGCCTGCTGCTTGGAACAGAAACACATTGAGGCACTTTTCCGTCCTCCCCGACAACAGGATACCCTTCCTCATCAAAATGCATCGGCATCACCATGGGTGACCTGCCGAGCGCCCCTCTGTCATGAAACATAAACAAGTACCAATCTCCCCAAGGGGTATCTACCATACCGCCCTGGGCCACACCGAGATTGTGATATCCCATATCGTCATCAATAATACATTTTCCCTTAAATTCACCTTCCAGGGAATCTGCAATAAAACAATCCTCCGTTTTTCTCTTCGTGCCGTATGCCGGAATATGACAAGTGAACAAATAATACCTGCCGTCCTTTTTATACAGATGGGAACCTTCATAACCAAGGGAAAGCTCTCCCTTATCCCGGACGATCATTCTGTGCAGCCCTCCCGCAAGAGGCCCGCTTAAATCTGAACGCAGCTGCGTCAGATACAACTCCGTGTTGCCATAAACAATATATACCTTACCATCATCGTCAAAAAACAGGGAGTTATCGTGATAAAATCCCTCTATGTTGTTGACTTTCCACGGTCCTGCAGGATTGCCCGCCGTCAGAAGATAGGTCTTGTGCGTATCGTTCGCCGTAAAACATATGTAGAATAATCCCTCGTGATATCTTAAAGAAGGCGCCCACATTCCCTGCCCATATATCTGTGATCCTTCTTCCAACCGGTGTCCGGGAGTATCTTCCAGCATATCATAAGCATGACACACAAACTCCCAATCCATAAGATCATAGGAACGCAGAATATCACAGCCAGGCATAAAATGCATTGTAGTACTGGCCATATAATAAGTATCGCCAACTCTGATGATATCCGGATCCGGAAAATCCGTATATAAAACAGGATTTTGTTTTGTTTTCATTTCCCCCTCCATGTCAGGGCAATTTACTGCCCATCTACACATAACATACGAATAGCTTCTTACTTTTTAAAATACCACAAAAATATGATAATTTCCATTCTTTGCGTTGACATTATATTATTTTGAGGCTATAACTATTTAAGGATGAAAATATACATAAGAACTATACTTACGAGGGAGGAGATAATATGGAAACATATAATGTATTTCTGGATCTTGCAGTCATCCTATTTTTTGCCAAAGTATTCGGTATCCTAGCAAGAAAATGTAAAGCGCCCCAGGTGGTAGGACAGATTTTGGCCGGCCTTGTCGTTGGGCCCTGTGTCCTTGGCTGGATCAGCCAGACAGAATTTATCACACAGATGGCAGAGATCGGCGTGATCATCTTAATGTTTGAGGTGGGGTTGGAGACCGACTTAAAGGAATTGCTCAAGACCGGTCCCATTGCCTTCTTAATTGCCTGCGCCGGCGTATTTATCCCATTGATCATGGGCGCTCTCTTATATATGGGCTTTTACGGATTTGCCCCCTGGGGAAGTGAGCATTTCTATAAAGCAGTCTTCATGGGAACCATTATGACCGCCACCAGTGTAAGTATCACTGTGGCCGTCCTGCAAGAACTGGGTAAGATTAAAAGTAAAGTTGGCACCACCATTGTCAGTGCCGCAATCATTGACGATGTGATCGGTATTATTGTCCTCACTTTTGTGATCGGCTTTAAGAGTCCTGATTCACATCCGGGCACAGTAGTCATTAAGACCATTGCTTTCTTTATTATGGCTATTGTCGGCGGATACATTGTCTTTAAGATTTTCCTCACCCTAGATAAACGCTATCCCCATACCAGACGTATCCCTATCGTCGCATTGGCTTTCTGCTTCGCCCTGTCTTATACGGCGGAGAAATACTTTGGGATTGCGGATATCACCGGCGCTTACGTAGCCGGTATCGTGCTGTGTAACTTAAGCGACAACACCTATATAGAACGTAAAGTGGATGTCAGTTCCTATATGATGTTCGGCCCGATCTTCTTTGCCGGTATCGGTCTGAAAACCACCTTCGATGCGATAGACGGCACTATGATCGCTTTTTGTATTTGCTTTGTAATCGTAGCGCTCTTAGCCAAGGTGCTTGGCTGCGGCCTGATGAGCAAGCTCTGCCGATACAGTTTTCCTGACTCCTTGAAAATCGGCGTCGGGATGATGACACGCGGAGAAGTGGCTCTGATCGTAGCGCAAAAGGGAATGGCAGCAGGGCTGTTGACCGCGGATTATTTTACGGCAGTCATTCTGCTGATTTTGGTATCTTCCATTATGACGCCCCTGATTATGAAATTCTTATATAGTAAAGAAAAGCCTGTGGAAAGTACAGCGGCTTAAATTTCTTATATATCAAAAATCCCTGATTGTCAGTTATATGAAGACTGTACAATCAGGGATTTTTGATACTAAGATTTAAAAATACATTACAACACTTTCTCAATCTGCGCTTCTAACTCTTCCTGCGGAACAGCGCCCACAATCGTGTCTGCTTCCTTACCACCCACAAAGATTTTCATGGTAGGAATGGACATCACACGGTATAACCTGGCAAGTCCATCTTCTTCATCGATATTGCACTTTCCGACCTTTACCTTGCCGTCATACTTCGCAGCCAACTCCTCCACAATCGGCGCCATCATCTTACAGGGCCCGCACCAGTCTGCATAGAAATCTACAAAGACCGGAATTTCTGAATTTAGAACCTCACTCTCAAAATTTGCTGCTGTAAATTTGTATTCCATATTTTCTCCTCCTATATTGTTTTATACCCACGGCTTGTCCCGATTCCGAGATTACCGCGAGATAATATATTTACAGATAGGGTTTCCCATGGACGAAAATTTCTCTTCATATTCCGTCATCACATTACCCTGCATCATCTGCGCATCATGATGCAGATCTTCCGTCATCTGGTCTAAATGCCATCCTGCCGGTTCTAATTCCTCCAGCGCAAATCGAAATAACTCCAGGTTGTCCGTCTTAAACTCGATCGCGCCGTCTGGTATTAGTATCTCATCATACCGCTGTAAAAATTCACGGGAAGGCAGTCTTCTCTTCGCATGTCTGTCTTTCGGCCATGGATCCGAAAAATTCAGATAAATCCTCTCTACCTCTCCTGGTGCAAATACACTCGTGATCTCCTCCGCCTCCATACGGATAAAATAAAGATTCCCCAACGGATCCGCCTCCATCTTCTGTATCCCTCGAAGCAGCACGCTGGAATATTTCTCAATGCCTACATAATTAATATTTGGATTGGCTCTCGCCAGATCCATGATAAAACGGCCCTTACCCATCCCAATCTCTATCCGAATCGGATGATCGTTTGCAAATATCTCTTTCCATTTTCCCCGATGTTCTTGCGGCTCATGAATCACATAGTCACACCCCGCGATCACTTCCCGCGAACCTGTTATATTTCTAAGTCTCATATACTAATTCCAATCTTATATCAATATACATAATAATCTCTCTATTTCGAAGCACAAGCATCTTGCTTTATCCTTTATTCTACAACATTTTGTATTTTTTGTGAATACACTACAGTTTTTGCAAAAAATAGTGTATGATATATGTGGCTTAAATTTGGCCGTCTTTGTTTTAAAGTATGCGACGCGATTCCAATTCATAAACAATTGATTTTGACATATACTTGTTACCATAAAAGAAAGGTCTAACGATATGTTTTCATTATATAAATATAAAAACCATAAAGCAGCAAGATTCCTTTTTTTGCTTCTTACAATTACAATATCCTTATGCAGTTTTCATGCCAACACCCTTACTGCCTATGCTACTTTAGAAGAATTGGAAGCAGAGGCGGAAGCCCGCAAGGCGCTCCCAATTCAGTCCAACGAAATTGAAAACTGGCCGGTGGGCCCACAGATTAGCGCACAATCCGCTATTCTTATGGATGCCAACACCGGCGTTATTCTCTATTCCAAAAATATCCACGAACGTCTCTATCCGGCCAGCACTACCAAGATCATGACTTGCCTGCTCGCGATGGAGCAGGGAAATCTGGACGACAAAGTGGAATTTAGTCATGACGCTGTTTTTTCCGTGCCAGTAGGCGGTTCCAACATGGGTATGGATGTGGGACAGTCTATCACACTGGAAGAATGCCTTTACGGAATCTTAGTTGGTTCCGCTAACGAAGTAGCCAACGCCGTGGGAGAATATATTTCCGGTTCTATTGACGACTTTGTAGCGTTGATGAACAAACGCGCAGAGGAAATTGGCTGCAAAGATACTCATTTTATGAATACAAACGGCCTGCAGGATTCGGACCATTATACCAGCGCTTATGATCTGGCGCTGATCTCCAGCCATTTTTTCCAAAACGAAATGCTGTGCAAAATTGGCAATACCGCACGCTATCATTTCGAACCCACCAGCACACAGCCCGACGATTTCTTCTTAAACAACAAGCATAAATTAGTCAACGGGGAAATTCCTTACGATGGCATCCTTGGCGGCAAGACTGGTTATACGGACGAGGCACGGCAGACTCTTGTCACCTGTGCGGAACAAAACGGGATGCGTCTGATATGTGTTGTCTTTAAGGAAGAATCCCCGGCACAGTTTACAGATACAAAGGAACTTTTAGACTATGGTTTCCACAATTTCCAGGTGATGAATATCTCCGAAAATGAGGATCGTTATAATATTGAAGCCACAGGATTCTTACAGATTGGCGACGATATCTTCGGCAGTTCCAAACCTATCCTCTCCATAGACAAAGACAGTTATGTTATCATTCCGAATGTGGTCTCCTTCTTGGATCTTGACTCGGAAATTGATTACAATATATCCGATGAAAACCGTGTGGCACAAATCCGCTATTCCTATCACGATATGTATGTGGGAAGCGCATACCTTGATCTAATCACAGAGTCTAACGCCACCTATGAATTTGATACTAATATGACGGCCACAGATGTCAGCGTAGAAAAAATAGGGCCCGAACCGGAGACAGAACCGGTCTCGGAGACAGATACCATCTTCATCAATGTCAAAAAAGTATTGATCACCATTTTAATTATAGCAGCCGTCCTGATCTTCCTGTTTGTTCTTCGTGCGCTGATCTCTAACCGAAAGACAGCCAAGCGCAGAAACAACCGTGTGAAACGCAAACAGCGGCGCAAGTCTTATGTACGTTCAGATTTCGATGATTTCGACTTTTGATACCTTGCCCACAGACTGTCCACTTCTTCCTGGGAGATAAACTTTTCTGTTTTTACTACGTAAACTTTGTCATTTTCTCCTTTGCGAAGCCGCACTTTTGCTTTCATGTAACCATGTTTATCACAATAAGATACACTGTAATAATGCTTCCCATTGGGCGTAAACCATCGAATTTTTCTACGCAGATTCTTATGGCACAGATAACATTTGGTGCTCATAACCTTCCGGTCCGCTACTGCTGCCGCCTTATCTTCAAAGCTGCGGGAAATATATTTCGCATAGTCATCAAAAATCACTTGTATCTCAGATTCCTTATCCTTCGGCAGATGGAATACATCGAAAGAGCGATTCTTCAGCACTTCATTTGGAATCTGTGCCAGAATCTTGGCCGTATAATAGGCATCACTGAAAGCCCTGTGAAAGGGGATATCCTTCTCAATATGAAGGAAATCTATAGCATATTCCAATGTCCTCCTGGACTTCTTATCCTCAAAGGCAATACTGAATAACTTCTGGACGTCCAAAAACGCAAACGGCCCTTCCGCCATTGGTTCTAAACCATAATATCTGAGATTTCTCTGTAACTCTACCAAATCCAGACATCCCCAAGTACAGAAAATATAATCTTTACCGCACCAATCCCAGAACTCTTCTATCACATCCGTAAAAAGATGTCCCTGCTCAAGCTGTTCCATCTGCAGATGAATCAACTTTCTGGTAATGTGATGCATCTCATGGTATACCTGCGGCCTGATAAGTTCCGAAAACTCATCGATCATTTTTTTATCTTCATTTAATTTGATGGCACCAATCTCAATGATCTCGAAGGGCAGTACTTTTACGACTTCCTCCTCGCCACTGCTGCTTTGGTTCCATTCTAAATCCAAAATAATATAATTCATAACTGATTTCCTTATTTACTACAATATAAAAATCTGTTCTACCATTATTTTTATTATCATAGCATATATCCCTGAGATTTTGCAATGTGATGTCCATTTGAACTATCCCCGCAATCCACAGATGAAAATTCTGATTATGATAATTATTTTTCACAAATCTTATGTATAATAAAAAATATAAAGAAAAACACATGAAACTCTTGACCTTATACTAACTATATCCCTTATATTCAACTTAACAAACACGGAAAGGAGGGACACTTTCATTGAACATTAATGAACTGGAACACCTGACAGGAATTACCAAACAGAATATTCGTTTCTATGAAAAGAAGGGACTGCTTCATCCAATGAGAAATTCCGAGAACAATTACCGCAAATATTCACAGGAAGATCTTACCACGCTTAAGACCATCAAACTTCTGCGGAAACTGGATTTTTCTATAGAAGACATCCACAAAATCTTGTCAGCACAGATGCCGCTTCATACAATACTGGAACAGCATCTCAAGGAATTGCAGGTAAGACGGCAGAAACTGGAAGCCTGTATTGATGTTTGCAAGGATCTGCTCGAAACGAATACAGAGTCATTGGACCTGGATGGAACACTTGATAAGATAAGCCAAATTGAACGGAATGGAGGTAAGTTTATGTCAATTATTGAGGATTATAAAAGATATTCTGCTGCCCAGCGTAAACGCAGTTTTTCCTTTATGCCGGATACTATGGTAATGAATCCTACGGAATTTTCAGAAGCGCTGTTCCAATATGCTGATGAGAATAATCAGAAACTGACTCTCATCAAAGGCGGAATGTATCCAACTTTCGAACTTGACGGCGTGGAATACACTGCCCAACGCGCCTTTAGTCGTCTGGGAGCAACAATACACTGTACTATGACTCATCCCGAAGAAAATGAAATAAAGGATATTAGCCCGAAAAGAAAAATACTTTATAAACTGCTCAACGGTCCTTATATTTTGTTACTTCTTGTTTTTATCATGATGGCCGTCAGCAGGCAGAGCATTGGCTGGGCAGCCTTAGTAGCTGTCATGATCTTCCCCTATCTGCTTTGGGTATTTTGGATATTTCCTAAATGCAAATAGTGTATTATTAGCAAAAATATGATTTTAGAATCATACGAAAAGAAATCCTCTGTAGCCATTTTCTGTCACAGAGGATTTTTTCTTTTTAATCTTAGTTCTTCATACCCGTAAGGGCGATTCCTTCCACAAAATACTTCTGGCCAATCAGATTTCAAAGATCCCTTAAACTGGGAAAGGCCAATCGCAATCGTGAACTTATCTGATGTATTAATATAGATCATCTGCTGCAACAGATCATTCCAGATCTGAATAAACAGTAGCAGCGCCACCACAAAAGTAAGGAAGTATCAACGGCCAATAAGTGTTTGCCAAATGAAAACCTCTGGTCCACATGATGTATAAAGGAATCAACGTTACCATAGTAGGCAGCAACATGGATCCCACACATAGGCTGAACAGAAATTTCTTCCCCGGAAACCGCAGTCTTGCAAACGCGTATCCACCCAAGGTTGCCGTAAAGGTACCGCCCAGAACCGACGGAATAATAATCGTCATTGTATTTTTAAAGTATTCCCAAAAAGGAAAATATACCAATGCATCCTTATAATTGGAAAACAGCCACAGAATACAGCCGGATTGCCTGTGAAACCGCTAAACTCATGAAAATGCTGGATCCGGATATTGAACTTGTGGCCTGCGGAAGTTCTTTCCGTGACATGCCGACCTTTGGAACATGGGAAGATACAGTTTTACGGGAATGTTATCCTTACATTGATTATCTTTCCCTTCATCAGTACTATCAAGATATGGAAGGGGATGTTATGAGCTTCCTATCCCGCGACGAGGATATGGCCGACTTTATTGACGAAGTTGCAGCCATTTGCAGCCGCATCAAAAAGGAAAAGGGCAGCGACAAAGATATTAAACTTTCTTTCGATGAGTGGAATGTCTGGTATCACTTCCAGAAATCTGGAAAAGTCCCTGAGAAATGGATTGTCGGCCGTCCTATTGAAGAGGAAGAATTTGATTTTGCCGATACGCTGCTGGTAGGCGGTATGCTGAATACCTTAATCAACCATTCCGATATTGTTAAAATAGCCTGCCTGGCGCAGCTTGTAAACTGCATTGCTCCTATTATGACAGAAGAAAACGGGAGAAGCTGGACGCAGACAATTTACTGGCCTTTCCTATATGCATCCAAATACGGACGCGGGACGGCACTGAAATTAAAAACAGAGGCTCCTTCTTACACCTGCAAAGCGCGTAAAGAAGCTTCTTATCTGTCTTCCTCCGCAGTTTTATCCGAGGATGGGAATACTCTTGCCCTTTTCCTAATCAACAAAAATCCGCAGGAAGAAATGGAACTGTATTTGCCTGGTATCAAGGGAGAAATCCTTTCCTTTGTAACCATAGCCGGTCATTCTTTTGATACAGTTAACACTGCAGATTCCCAGCCGGTCATTCCCAGGGAAGTAACTGGTGAATGTCTTGATGATTTAAAGATTCCCGCTGCCTCCTGGAATATGATAAGGATTCATCTTTCATAAAATATAGATAAGGATTTAGCTTCATTGGAGGGGCAGATATGTTCTGCCACCTCCTACAAGATAAAAGTTTGTATTGACATCATAAAGGCTACATATTGCGTAATTTTGCAATATCCGCATCCGTCCGATTCCCATAAACCGGTATTTTAGTAAGTTCCATCTCCAGCCGCTCATATTCATCCTGTGTCAGTTCCACATTCGCCGCCCCGAAATTTTCCTCCATACGTTCCACTTTTCTCATGCCGGGAATCGGAACAATAAACTCCTTTTTATGCAACATCCATGCAAGGGAAACCTGTGCAAGAGTAACCTTCTTTTTCCACGCCATATCATACAGCAAATCCAAAAGAGGCTGATTTCTCTCCACATTCTCCGGCGCGAATCTCGTAATCACCCGCCGCACGTCATCCCCTGTATAAGTCTGACTCTTTGTATACTTTCCACTCAAAAAACCACTTGCCAAAGGCGAAAAAGACACAAATCCAATTCCAAGTTCCTCACAGGCCGGAATCACATCTTTTTCAAATATCCGCTCCATCATGGAAAACTCACTCTGGACTGCAGTAAGCGGCGTAACTACATTGGCACGGCGTATCTGATCCTCTGTGGCCTGTGACTGTCCCCATCCACGGATTTTTCCTTCTTTTATCAGTTCGCCCATCACCTCGGCGACTTCTTCCACCCTGTCATTATCTTCAATACGGTGCTGGTAGTACAAGTCTACATAGTCCGTCCCAAGGCGCTTCAGCGAAGCTTCCAGATGATTTCGGATTACGGCAGCGGTATCTCCCTCACTCTTATTCAAATGAAGTTTTGTCGCCAGCACGATTCTATTGCGGAACGGCTTCACGGCCTCCCCCACAAGCCGCTCATTATCCCCTGCACCATACGCTTCTGCCGTGTCAAAGAACGTGCATCCCATGTCATAAGCCTGTCTGATCAGCTGTATGGATTCACTTCTCTCCGGCACCGCACCGTAACCGTGTGACAGTCCCATACATCCGTAACCGATAGCCGATACTTCCAAATCCCGTAAAAATCTTTTCTTCATTTCCCTACTCCTCCTTAGCCTTGTGATATTTTACATTCCCATTCTGATATACGGTGCCGGAAGGTTCATCTGCCACAAGTCCCGCCTCATAGAGATAATTTTCCACTGCCGGATTATGTGCCATCGTTCCATTGCGTTCTGTTATCGCCGGCTCGTTTGCTAGAAAATCAACCAGAGGACTGTATTCATCCATCTCGGCTCTGGCAAGGAAGCCGTGCAGGTTTGCCCCCACTGAGGACATCCTCCTTTTCGTTTTTTTGTTACCAGGCAAACAGATTCACCGCCAGACCGGTTATATAAGAAAACGCCATAACAAATCCTAAATACAACAGAAATCTTCTTGTGCCAAGGACAATTTTTACCGCTCCCAGATTGGTGATCTTCGTAGCAGGCCCGGTAATCATAAACGCCGCTGCGCTCCCCATGTTCATGCCATTTGACAGCCATTGTATCAGGAGCGGTATGGTTCCGCCCCCGCAGGCGTAAAGCGGTACGCCGATGGTAGCCGCCAAAAGAACGCCAAACCCCTCGTTTTCACCGAAAAGCCCCCTGATCCATTCAGCCGGAACATACCGCTGAAATAGTACAGACAATACGATTCCGAAAAGGAAATACAGTCCGGTTGCTTTGATATTGCGCCAAAGGTTCTTCAAAAATCGGATCAGGAGATTGGGATCTGTGTCTTTGTTCTTCGGTTCCTCAAAACCGGAAAAGTCAAAAAATCCCTTTTCCTTATAAACCCACCTGAGTAGAAGCCCTGCCAGCACACCGCACAAAAAACAGGACAGAATACGGACGGTAAGCGCCACTGTTCCAAGCGCCGTGCTATAAATAATAAGCTGCGGATTGAGAAGGATGGAACTCATCATAAATGCCGCCAGCCAGTCATCCCGGATTCCGCTTTTGGAAAAAGAGGCGGCAATGGGAATCGTACCGTACATACACAGCGGGGAGACAATCCCTAACATACTGGCCGCAAAAATTCCCAGAACGCCAAGCTTTCTTTCCCCTAATGCCCGGAATGTACCGTGGATCCGCTCTTTCAGGAATACGGAAACCGCCGAGCCAAGCACCATGCCTAAAACCCAATAGGGAAAAATCTGTCCCAGCTGCAATTCAAAATAATACCAGAGATATACAAATTCCCTGTGAAGCGTTTCCGCCATCCTTCACCACCTCCTGGTCTTGCATTCTTCACTTCAAATTAAAATCGTTCCCTTCGAGGACACCAGCACAAGGGTTGCTTTTTCAAACGAGGGGAAAAAGTATCTCTTATGAGGATTTGCACGGGGAGCGCTTTTTAATGCAGGCCAAAGGCATCATCCCTACCGTAATACATCACTCATCTATATTTACAAGTTGATATTCCCGGCTTCCAAGGCCGATTTTCTCTGCCTGTTCCAGCGTATGCAGTCCGTTGCGAGATTCAATCCTGTTTATCAGCGACTGCCCGTCTTCCGCTTCATATACAAGGTCAACACACGCCTGATCCAGCGCCACGGGATCAAAAGAAGCCAAAATACCGATGTCGTGCATATCCGGCTCGGCGGGGTTCCCGTCACAATCGCAGTCCACAGACAGACGGTTCATCACATTGATATACAGGATATTTCCGTCCAGATAATCCACAACGGATTTCCCTGCTTCTGCCATGGATTCCAGAAAGGCATCCTGGTCTCCGCCCCACATACTCCCACCGGTACCGCCGCTGTGAATATGCGCCTTTCCATCCGCGGAAGCAATCCCAATGGAAATATTTTTGATAGCTCCCCCGAATCCCGCCATTGTATGACCTTTGAAATGGGACAAAATTACATAATAATCATAATTAGCGAAATTTGCGCCCACATAGTTTTCCGTCAGGTTATCGCCGCCCTCCACTGGAAGCGTCATGGAACCGTCCTCATCCATAATATCCACATCTGCGATTGCGGTATATCCATGATCCTTGGCCACCTGATAGTGCATTGCCGTATTTGCTCTGGAACCTCCATAGGCTGTATTACACTCTACGATAGTCGGATCTTCCAAAGACATGACAAAATCTCCGATCAGATCGGTACGAAGATAATTACTCCCCGGCTCTCCTGTGGACAGCTTAACAGCAATCCTGCCGGACGGCGATGCGCCGAGCGCTTCGTAAACTGCCATAAGGCTTTCCGCACTGATTTTATTTGTCATATAGACAATGGGTAAACTCCCACTTTCAGTAGGCGTTTCCTGTGCCTGCGTCATGTTATTCTCCGTATAACCCAGACTGTCCAACCATTCATTGATAACCGGCTGCGCCGAATCCACATTCGGGCGGTATACCCCTATGGGCTCCAAAACCTCCGCAGAATCCGGAAGGGCATCCGTAATGTCTTTTACACTACTTGCCAATCCGCCCGTCCCATGTGCACAAAACGGGATAATTGTCTTGCCGGAGAAGTCATATTCCTCAATAAAACTGAAGATTGCCATAGGCGCTGTATACCACCAGTTCGGGTAGCCCAGAAAAATAACATCATAGTCTTCCATATTATCCACATGGTACACAAGTTCCGGTCTCGTATTTTCTGCTTTTTCATCCGCTGCGCGGTCAAGGCATTCATCATAATCATCTGAATAGGGTTCCTCCACCACGATAGAAAACAGGTCGCCACCTACACGCTCCCTGATCCAGTCCGCCATCTTTGCCGTATTGCCGGGCAGAAGGACGCTTGCGGATGTGGTGGCGTCCACGTCCACTGTTTCCGGATTTTCTACATGGGTATTTTCCGCCCAGGTAAAATAAGCAATCAAAATGTTAGTCCCGGAGGTTTCCGTACCGTCAGTTTCGCTGTCTGCATCCTGCTCCAGAACTTCCAAACCTGCCGGCTCTTCGTTTTTTCCTCCGCATGCGGCTAAAACAGTAATAAGCACCGTACAGAGAAAAAGTGCAATCAGCTTTTTTCGTTTTTCTTTCATTGTCCGCCTTCCTTTCGCCCGGTTCCTGACTTTCTGGTCAGCTTTGCACTGTAATACGCTATGAAAATACACATCCCCATCAGTGCAAGGTAATCCAGAAAGAACAACAGCTTTGGCTCCTCATAATCCAGATAGACAAATTCACTGCGCAGAAACATATAGGTCAGAAAATTTCTTTTAATAATAAAGACATAGATTCCATAAAACGCAGTCAGCAGACTTATGATAAAACCCGCCGCCCGATATTTACGCTGTGATATATGCTTTTTTACAACCATATTCAAAACCATTCCCCAGTGCAGACCAAGGTGCAGGCTCATCAACACATATCCCCAATAGGAGCCTAAGATGTGCAGCCGCCTCGCAAGCGCCATTCCACCCCGCATGGGCAGAAAAGCAAATACATGCCTGGACATGGTAATCCCGCTGTACATGAGTATCAGCATTGCCACGAGCGTCAGGATGTTAATCGCGCACTGCAGGATACGCATGGGTGTATATCTTCCCCGGAACAGATTTTTATACCAGTTCCAATTGCAGACCTGATGGGCGATAAACAGTACAAACATCCCTGCTCCAATCCATTCATGGACCGCCTCACCCCAGAACTGATAACCCATCAGAAAAAACAGCGCTATCGTCATCAGAACATCCAGTGTCCACTTTATTTTTGCCTTTGCTTTCATACTGCCTCCGTTTTCCGAATTTTTATTCTTATGATTCTCCTCCTGTTCTTCCCACCATATATCAGTCTGAAAGAATTCGCTTACACACTTTTCCCAAATTCATACGCCCGCTTTGGGAACTCCGTGTTCTTTGTCATAGAAACCGTACCGCATCCCGTTCCCAGGATCTGCCCCTGATCCTGAAAATCAAGATAACTGCACAAAGTCTCATAATGGGACTTGATATCTTTCATTGTCCAATCCTTACTATCCCATGCCGCCACGATTAACGCTGTTTTCAGCTTTCTGCCTGTAAGTGCCCCGTTAAAACTGTAAAAACGGTCGATTACCATTTTTAACTGCGTGGACATTCCGAAATAGTACAGCGGCGTTACAAACACCAGCATATCTGTTTTCAGTATCTGCTCCCGCAATCCTGCCATATCGTCCTTTTGACAGCACAGCCCAGACATTCCGCAGGCATCACACCCAAGGCAGGGATGAAGATTGGCACGCGCAGCGTCAAAAACCGTCACCTTATGCCCTGCTTCCTCCGCCCCCTGTATAAAATACTCCGCCAACAGATTCGATGAACCCTTTTTGTGGGGACTGCTCTCAATGACTAAAATTTCCATACTTTTTACCATTCCTTTCTCATATAATGACACTCGTTCTTTGCGAATATTATCATGAACTCCTGCCTATATTAAATCAACTAATAATTCTTCCACTTTCCGCCCCGAAAGCGGATATAGAACGCAACCGCCCGAACACACCAGTCAAAGCTCGTATAATCAGATTTTTCAAATCTTTATTGCTGAACATATTATTACTCCTTCCAAATGCATACGGAGAATGCCCGCATTTCTCGCACTTTACAAAGAAAACGTAACCGTCACATCCCCACTGCCAAACACATCCAGTAGCTCCTCTCCCGTCACGCCTTCGATCTTTCCTATCCTTGTAAAATTCCATGAATTTGTATCATAGTAAATCACAAGGGAATTGCCCTGATACAAAATGATGTCGCCCGCTCCTGTCGTAATCTGTTCATCGTTTCTTGGCAGATTCGTTCCAATAGGACCTACCTTTTCCATGCTTGCATAATCGCTCATGTTAATCGTCAGAGATCCCTCTGCAAGAAGTTCCTTCAAAGCCTCTGCGGATGAGTTATCTGCAAGCGTTGCCGTAAATGTAGTGTCCCCTGCTATTATTTTCATGACATTATCCTCCATATGTTCCGTATCGTTTCCTGTTTCCTCCGGTGCGGATTCGTTATCCACTACCGCAGTTTCTTCGGTTTTCTCTGGCTCTGTGCCATTCTCCTCTGTTACGGATGATACACTGTCGCTTTTCGCCATCACGGGCTCTTTTATCGGTTCTACGTCCTGTGTATTTCTGTTTCCACAAGCTGTCAAAGAAACCAGCATAACCGGAACAATCAGACTTGCAACTAATTTTCTCATAAACTTCCTCCTAGCTTATCTTCTCCGCATACTTTTTATGACTTACTCCTTTTCCATGATTACAGCCTAACCCCACAGTTTGCTGCGAAATATTTCACTCCATAAACCCCAGATTCTCCAGCCAATCACTTACTGCCTGATCCGGATCAGATGCTGCGGAACTGCCAATATGGAGACCGTCAAGGACATCTGCCTCCGGCTCCAATTCCCTGATGCTGCTTACCGTACCTGACAGACCACTTCCTCCGCTGGTGCAGAACGGTGCAATGGTCTTTCCGGACAGGTCATAACTATCGAAAAAAGTATACAGTATCATAGGCATATCACTCCACCAGTTGGGATAACCCACATAAATGATGTCATACTGCGTAATATCCTCTATGCTTCCTGTAATTGCCGGGCGTGCTCCATTTTCTTTTTCTTCGGTTGCAATATCCAAAAGCGCATTGTAGTCATCAATATAAGCCTCCTTTGGAACGATTTCGAATACATCAGCTCCCGTCTGTTCCGCAATGGCATTTGCAACATTTTCCGTATTTCCCGACCATGAAAAATAAACAACCAGGGTGCTACTGCTATCTTGTACGGTTGACTGCTCAGATTCCGTTAATTCCGGATTCTGTACGACCTCAACATCCATCTCCTCTGTCACATCAGTCTGCACCGGCGTATTTTGATTTTCCACTGCGCTGTTTCCTCTGATTTCTGCTTCACTGCTCCCACATCCAATCAATGAAATTGTCAGTACAGATACCATAATTACTGATAAACTTTTTTTCATTCCCATAACCTATGCTCCTTTCAATGTAAACCGCATATAGATTTCCACTTCACTGTTGTCAAAGCCCTACAAAAATCGAGCGAACTCAAAAATCACCAACAAATTTTCTATAAGATAAAAATATAGATGCTCCTGTTTCGGAACACCTATATTGTAAATCTGTTGTCTTATAATGTCTAATACCTATATTAAATATTAATAGATAACTAAAAGGCATATTTTAATTAGGAATGTTGCAATTAACTTTTCAATCAACCAATCAACTAATCTTCCATTTTCTCATATCTTATCTAATACCAAAAATTTTACTTTAAAGATAGATTAAAAATTTATTTTCTGACTAATTATTATATATATACTTATTAAATAATAAAATCGTATTTATAATAAAATAGTTTGAAAATAATTAATAATAGTTGAAATTGTCTAAAATCTATGTTAGAATGTTTGCCATAAAAGAACTAAAAATATGGTTATTTAAAGGGAGGTTATTCTATGAAACCTACAGCATTTGAGTTCGTTTGTGGATTAGCGGCTGGAGTGACGGAGGGAGTTCTGGAAAGTTTTATACCGGGTTCCCACGAATTGACCAAAACAGTAAACAAAAATCTTAAAACTGAAGCGCCTTTAGGAGTAACGATATGCGAGGCAACAAGGTTAGTAGTAAAAAAAGCAATAGGGCTTTGTTTCTTTATTTGAAACTAGATTTTCTCCTGAGATAAAAAGAGAAAAGCATTGAAAAATCCAATGTTTTCAATGCTTTTCAGCGTCGCTAAGAGGATTCGAACCTCCGGCCTACCGCTTAGGAGGCGGTCGCTCTGTCCTGCTGAGCTATAGCGACTTATAGATTTTATTTATAAGAAAGCACACTACATAGGATAATTAATATACCCCTGCATCCAGATAACGCCTTTGAATCTGCGGCCTACCTGGGGCTCTCCATATAAATCTCTTTTGTTGATACAGACATCAAACTCCAGATCATTACAACTAATCCGCATCACATAAATCTCTTCTCTGGTAATTCCGTTAGTGCGCTGAGAGATATCCAGAATCTCTCCCAACACAGAATACTGGTCACACTCTACACCATAGGGCATAAAATAGGTATCTACCAATGTGAACACATCTTCCGTAAGAATTTTTTTGGAAATGGAGGTATAAATATCCATATCTTCCAAAGTCAGACTCTCGATCGCCTCTTCATCCCCTTTACGGGCTGCGGCAATCAGTTTATTACGACTCATGGATGCTTTCTGTATTTTCTGTTTTTCACTCTCGTCCTTACCAATCGGTAATATTATATTACCACTAATTGACAATCCTGACAATGTTAAAGTTGTGCCTCTGACCGGCAGCATATCCATATGTTGTGCCTTTACATAAGGAACAATGTTTTGCAGATAAAAAATCAAACTGACGCCAACTTTGATATCATCACAGATGCCGGCGTAAGATTCTTTATCCGCATGTCTCTCTACAGATACATCTTCATAAGAACTGACGCCTGTACCGCGCAGGTAAGGATAAAAATAGTCGTAAGTAAATTTATCCTCCGCATCAAATTCCCCACAGACAGCAATTCCCATATCCTGTGCAAAATCTTCGCAAAATTCAGCAAGTATGGTTTCTTCCCCATTAGATGTATAGGCGCGATGCGTTGCATTCATAATGATATCTGTGATCAGTTTTTGCTCTTCCCGTCTATCAGTCAATTGACTAAACCCAATGGCCCGCATGTATTTATGCAAAGATCTCACCTCCTTTTGACCGTCCGTATAATATTACCTGATCTCTGTCATGCCACCCATGTAGGGGCGAAGCACTTCTGGAATGCGGACAGAGCCATCGGCCTGCAGATTATTTTCCAAAAATGCAATCAACATTCTGGGCGGCGCAACCACCGTATTATTTAGTGTATGTGCAAAATATTTGCCATCCTTGCCATTGACACGGATGCGCAGTCTTCTTGCCTGGGCGTCTCCCAGATTAGAACAGCTGCCGACCTCAAAATATTTCTGCTGTCTCGGAGACCAGGCTTCTACATCATAAGACTTCACCTTCAGATCAGCTAAATCGCCGGAGCAGCATTCGATCGTTCTTACCGGAATATCCATGGAACGGAATAAATCCACGGTATTCTGCCACAATTTATCAAACCACATGGGAGATTCTTCAGGCTTACAAACCACGATCATCTCCTGTTTTTCAAACTGGTGAATCCGATATACGCCTCTCTCTTCAATGCCATGCGCACCTTTTTCCTTACGGAAGCAGGGTGAATAGCTTGTAAGCGTATGCGGAAGTTCCTCTTCTGGAATGATCTGATCAATAAATTTACCGATCATGGAATGTTCAGATGTACCTATTAAGTATAAATCTTCGCCTTCAATCTTATACATCATGGCATCCATCTCTGCAAAACTCATGACGCCGTCTACAACCGCGCTTCGAATCATAAAGGGCGGCACACAGTAAGTAAATCCTCTGTCGATCATAAAATCTCTCGCATAAGCGATCACTGCGGAGTGTAATCTGGCAATATCACCCATCAGATAATAAAAACCATTACCCGCCACACGGCCTGCAGCATCCATATCAATTCCATGGAAACGCTCCATAATCTCCGTGTGATATGGAATCTCAAAATCCGGTACTACCGGTTCGCCATATTTCTGTATCTCCACATTCTCAGTATCATCTTTTCCAATCGGGACCGAGGGATCAATGATATTGGGAATCGTCATCATATCTTTCTTAATCTTCTCACGAAGTTCGTTCTCTTTCTCTTCCAGTTCGGCAAGCCTTTTGGCATTGGCTGCCACTTCCGCTTTCTTTGCCTCGGCTTCCTCTTTTTTACCCTGTCCCATTAGGGCGCCGATCTCTTTGGAAATCTTATTTCTCTTTGCCCGGATATCATCCGCTTCCTGCTGTGCTGCCCTGACTTCCGCATCCAGCGCAATCACTTCATCCACCAAGCCAAGTTTCTGATCCTGGAATTTTTTCTTGATGTTCTCTTTTACTACCTCAGGATTTTCTCTTAGAAATTTAATGTCAATCATTGTAAGTCATATCCTTTCTATCGCCATGTAAAATCATACACGACTTATTATAAGTTATTCAATAACTTCCTCAACGTACACATTGCTAATTTCCGCCAAGTCTTTTACTTTATCAACCGCAATCCCATTCCTGTCCTTGGTAATGCGGATCACAGGTCTATCCGGGAACTGCTTATTCTGATAAAGTACAATACCCGTTTCACCCTCATTAGTCTTAATGATAGTGCCTGCAGGATATACAGCTGTGAACTCCAGAAAGATATCGACAATCTTACCATCAAACTTAATATCTTTATTGCTCTTTAGATATTCGACTGCTTCATACACTTTCTTTCGTTTACATCCGATACCGCATATTTTCTCATCGAAAGCATCGCAAATCTGGATAATACGGCATTCTTTGCAAATATCGGTAGCCTTCAACGGATAACCGGAACCGTCCAGACGCTCATGGTGATATAAGATCATATTTTTGCTTTCTTCGGAAATCCAAGTCTCATCACGAAGCGCCGAATATGCATAAATAGGATGCTTCTTATATTCTGCAAGTTCTTTGTCCGAAAGTTCTGACAAATCCTGATCATTATATTCGATAGCCAGATATCGCAAACCTAAATCATGTAGCAGACAACTGACACCTATGTCATGTACTGTCTCTTGTGAAAGTCCCATCTTCAATGCAACGATTGTAGCCAGACTGCACAAATTGATTGAATGCTCATAAATATCCGAACTTCTCTCCTTGATATCATAAATCTTTTCCACTACTTCCTCTTCTTCAAGGATATTCGTGATGATATAATCCGCCGTCTGGCATAATTCTACCAATTTATTATTATGACTGTAGGTATGTTTTTCCAGAATATTTTTTACCTTTGACTTAAATGATTCCTCCACATCCTCTTTCAGAATCATCACCGTCTTGGTATCCGGCCCTTCTTCTTTAATATACACCTGCCGGATATTCAATTCCTTAAGCTTTTCAATATACTCATGCTTAAGGACGGTCCCTTCAGAAAGTAATATCTTGTATTCTATTGTAAAAACATCTTTGGCCAGAGTCTCTTCCCCTGTCAGTTCATCAACCATGCAGAGTTTCATTTTGCCCTCATATTTTCTGTTTGTTATTTACAGATCCATGGCAATATCTAGCGCCTGCTTTTCTTCATCCCCCAAGGATATTTCACACAATCCGCCTTTAATTTCTTTGGTGTAGGAATAACAACCCTCCGTACTGTGTACAGAATTTAAAATAAAACCGTTATCATTTTCATCCAATAAAGCTAGGGAAAAGCTGAGTTGTCCACCCATCTGATTAAAGGCATCATATTTTACAATACCGACTTTCTGAAAAGCGCCCTCAAATTTCCTGTATAATGTCTGAATATCTTTTTTATTTTTTTCCATGGAAGTCTTCAAGAACTTATTATCTTCATAAAGTCCTACAATATCCTTTTCCAGACTCTTTGCGTTCTTCCCTCCCATGAATTTCTTATATCTCTTAATCAATTTGCTTAATCTGACCATCTGTGTAATCATAAGAACTAACAAAACGATAAGCAACACAAATATACCAATAAACAAATATGTCAGATCAAAATTGCCGAACCCCATCTCATTGAGTAAATTATAATTCATTTATCCTTTGCCTTTCTGTTGCTTATTTATGAGTCAACAGTTCAATGATCTTGTCCAAGTCATCATGCGTATAAAATTCAATTTCCAATTTACCTGCACCGTTGCCTTTAGAGGCGATAGAAACTTTCGTGCTGAGAGCCTGTTTTAATTTTTCTTCCAAATCCCGATAAATAATTTCTAGACTCTTATCTTCCACTACTTCCTTCTTAGGTTTCTGCGGTTTATTCAGATCCTTGACCAGTTTCTCCACTTCACGAACGCTGAGTTTCTCGTCAAAAACCCTCTGGGCAATGGTATACTGTTGTTCCGGATCCTCAATCGTAATCAGTGCCCTGGCATGACCGGTAGAGATCATGTCATCGATAATCATCTGTTGTACTTCATCGCATAATTTCAAAAGCCGCATGGAATTGGTAACTGCCGTCCTGCTCTTGGACACACGTTCCGCCACCTCATCCTGCTTTAAATTAAATTCCGTCAGAAGTCTCTTATATGCTTGCGCCTCTTCAATCGGATTCAAGTCCTCTCTCTGAATATTTTCAATCAGAGAAATCTCTACAATCTCCTGTTCCGTATAATCACGGATAATAACCGGAACTTCTTTTAAACCCGCAAGCTTAGCAGCCCGCCAACGGCGCTCGCCGGCTATGATCTCATAATATGTCTTTCTATCCTGTACCAAAATCGGCTGAATGAGACCAAACTGTTTGATAGAATCAGCCAGTTCCTGAAGGGCATCTTCGTCAAAATTTTTTCTAGGTTGTTCCCTATTCGGTTCTACCATAGTAATCTTGACCAGAGTCTCCTTCGCGCCTTCTTCTGCTTTTGCCGTTGCTTTCATAGAATCCGCTTTAGGAGTTGCCGCTGGAATTAATGAATCCAGTCCTTTTCCTAAACCTCTTGCTGCTTTTGCCGCCATACTATACGTCCTTTCTATTAATCACTTCATCCGCCAGTAACATATATGCTTCCGCACCGGCAGATTTTGGATCATACATATTAATGGGCATGCCATAACTGGGCGCTTCTGCTAATCTGATATTTCTCGGTATCACCGTATTATATACATTTTGTTTCAAGTGATTTTTTACATTCTCTACTACCTGCATGGAAAGATTCGTTCTGGAATCATACATGGTAAAGACAACGCCCTCCATATCCAACTCCGGGTTCAATCTTTCTTTCACAAGGTTAACCGTATGAATCAATTGGCTGAGTCCTTCCAATGCATAATATTCACACTGAATAGGGACAAGCACTGTATCCGCCGTAGTCATAGAATTAATAGTAAGAAGATTCAAGGAAGGAGGACAGTCAATCATAATAAAATCATACTTATCCTTAACCCAGTCAATCTCATTTTTTAATATGTACTCTTTCTTATCAACACCGATTAGTTCTATCTCTGCTGCCGCAAGATTCACATTTGACGGGATGACAGAAACACCAGGTATCACATCATGTAAAATACATTCATTGATGGAACACTCACTCAATATCAATTCATAAATCGTGTTGTCCAAATCATTCTTCTCTACACCAAAACCACTGGTGGTATTGCCCTGTGGATCAGCGTCGATCACTAATACTTTCTTTCCCTTAGCTGCCAATGATGCAGATAAGTTGATGGCTGTCGTTGTCTTGCCAACGCCGCCTTTTTGATTTGCGATTGCAATTGTTCTTCCCATACTTTTTACCTTTCGTTTTGTGTTACGACAAAACATTTCTCTCCGAAAACTATTCTCATTTTTGCTGTCCGTTTACGATTATATCACTAAACCTTCGGAAAATCTACATAAATTTACTGGCATTGCAATTTTCTTTTATATACTTTCAATCTCCTCAGGATACCTTACACCCCACTCTTCTCGCAATCCATCCATTATTCGCATCATCTTCACAGTATCCTCATGAGGCATTGATGGACATTCCAGTTTTTTATTTTTAATACAGTCTATGGTCTCTAATATCTCATATTCATATCCGCTGATCTGTTGTGGTACCGCAAGATCACGTATTAGTTCCCTGTTTTCATTATACACCTTTATGCCATTTGGATTATTGACATTATCCACCACCATATATCCCTTAGAACCATAAAAGATTCCCTGCCTGTCTGACAACCCATAAATTCCAGAAGTCAGGACAGCTACTTTTCCGTCCTCATAAAACAATGTCATTACATTTTCTCCATCCATACCTGTATCAGTCAGCTGTACGGCGGACTTAATCTCTGAAATACAATCCCCAAAATTCATACATGCAAAATTAAGCGGATATATTCCTAAGTCTAGTAATGCTCCGCCGGCAAGTTCTGGTCTGACGATTCTCTCCACCTTACAGACATGATAACTTAAATTTGCAGTCAATTTTCTGACATCGCCAATAACCTTCTCATCTAATAAGTCTTTGATCATCTTCCTTGATGGCATATATCTTGTCCAAATTGCCTCTGTCACCAAAAGATTTTTTTCTTTAGCCAACCTAAAAATTGCTTCAGCCTGTCCAGCATTTACTGTAAAAGCTTTTTCACACAGCACATGCTTTCCAGCTTCCAGACACATTTTCATATTTCTATAATGATGAGAATGTGGCGTCGCTATATAAACCAACTCCACTTCCGGATCTTCCATCATCTCTTCATATGAACCAAACGCCTTTTGAAAACCATGCTTTTCAATAAATTTCTGCGCCTTAGCCAAATCTCTGGAAGCCACTCCATAACATTCTACTTCCGGCATTTTATTCATCGTTTCTGCCAAAGTAGCTGCAATCCCACCTGCACCCATAATCCCAATCTTCATAAATTGTCCCATCCTTTCTAATTTTTAATGAAAACTTTTCTAACACAAAATCTTTATTCTCTGATTAATATAAACAGGGCTGAGCAGATTACACAAAATGTTCTCTTGTATCGGGCTTCGTCATATGGATTTTCTAAAATATTCCGAAAAAGTTGTGTCAACGGACGAAACCGCCCTCTATTCGTTATCCAGGCTCATAACGGACTTTTGGGGACATCCATATCCCAAAATTTCTGACAATTGAACGGAATATTAAGAAAATCTCATATTCCTACGCAAGATGACTTCACGAACATTTTGTGTAATCTGCCAGTTAAATTTTATGGAAATAGAAATTTTTTGCGAAACAGCCTTTGCTGTTGAGCAATTAGATTTTTAACTATCTATATCTCTGCCAACAGAGAATGTCCGCTTTTTGGACATTCTCTCATACATGTTTAGAAGTTCTTTGCGAAACAGCCTCTGCTGTTGAGCAACTAGAACTTTAATCATCTATATTTGTATCAACAGAGAATGCCTCTTTTTAGGCATTCTCTCATGTGAGAAAGAGTTGCAAAGCAACTCGTAGAACTTCTTAGCGAAATGCCCATTGGCATGAGCTTTAGAAGTTCTTCTCACATGTTTCACGGTCTTCTAAACTCCCATTTTATTGAATGTTTCACGGAAAATATCACAATATCTTGGGCTGAATTGTTTCACGTGAAACATTATCTTGTGTCCATCTTTCATTTAACCACTAAATGTTTCACGTGAAACATGTCTTAATAGAGTTTTATGATATTATTTTTGATTGCAAAAACTGCTGCCTGAGTTCTATCAGATACATCAATCTTCTTAAAAATATTAGAAATATGATTTTTAACTGTTCTCTCACTAATATTAAGATTGGTAGCAATCTCTTTATTAAACATTCCATTTGCTACTTGAATCAAAACTTCCAGTTCTCGGTTAGTCAATAAGTTAATCTTATCTTTTTCAATATCTCTATTTACCAGCTGGTTATTCAATGCAGGAATCAAACTTGGCTGAATATAATTCTCTCCCTCAAGAACTGCCTGGATTGCTTTTTTTAATTCCGATGATTCTGAATCTTTTAAAATATAACCATCCACCCCAATCTCAACTGCCTCCATCAAATATTCCAGTTCATTGTGGACAGTCAATATCAAAACCTTAACCGGAGAACCCAGCGACTTCATTTCTTTAAGAACTTCAATACCGTTTTTCTCAGGCATATTAATATCCAACAACAATACTTCCGGATTAAAATCATTTAATCTTTCCAGACATTCTATACCGTTAGACGCCTCACCAACTATTTCAATGCTTCCATCAAATTCTAATAATTGTTTCAATCCTTCCCTTATAAGACTATGATCGTCCGCTATCATAACTCTTATCTTTTTCATGATTCATTATCCCCCACTTTCTTCGGAATTTCTATCGAAATGGAAGTCCCATTTTCTGTATCAACTTTTATTATTCCATTTAAAAGGAACACTCTTTCTTCTACGACAGATAAACCAAAATGCCTGTCCTTCTTCAAAGCTTCTTTTAAACTAAATCCTACTCCATTATCTTCAATCAAAATTCTATAAATCTTATTCTCATTTTTAAGAATCACCTTAATCTGATCTCCATTAGAATGATTAATAGAATTTTGTACACACTCTTGAATAATCCGATAAATATTAATTAATGCAATTTCCGTTTCTGAATCTACCGCATTCATGTCAAAGTCATCAATATCTGTTTCAAAATTAAATCTACCATCTTGATTCAAAACAGAAAATAACTTTAACAGGGCATCCTTTAATCCAAGATCATCAAATGTCATCGGCCGCAAATCATAAATTCTGTTTCTGATGTCATCTATTACTTTACGAAGTCCTTGCTCCAATGTGGCAAGTTCCAATTTTGCCTTTACAGGATCCTGGTCAATATAAAGAGAACTCAATTCCACCTTATGAACCAAATGTGTTAAATTTTGTAAAGAACTATCATGGAGATCCCTTGCTATTCTCTGTCTTTCTTTTTCCTGCACATCAAGAACTGAAAGCTGTTTCTTATGTAACAGAGCCGCCTGGTTCTCAATAACCTTTTGAAGATGATCGAGTCTAACTTCACCCGTCTGCAAATTCTTCTCTATTTCATCACACTCTGTAACAAGTTTTTCTCTTTCCTGTTTATTCTGTTCTATCACATCATGATATACATCCTCAACTTTTCTTGGAAGAAAAACCTGTAAATCACTCTGTTCTTTACTGAGGAGATTATTGAGATAAGTATCTATCTCCGCCACCTGTGTTTTCTTTTTTTCGAGGGAAGACGACTGTTGCTCCTGCTCCTTTTTAATATCACGATATAAATCTTCAATTACACCAAAATTCTCAATATCCATAATCCCTATACCCATATATTTAAATTTTTACCAATTTTATAATATACTAAAATTTCATTTTAGAAAAGATTTTTTATTATTGTTTGTAAGAAATTAAGAATTAAAGTATAATAGAATCAATACTAATTGATATCAGATAAAGTGAAAGGAATACGGTTATTAAAATGAATAAAAAATTAACTACCATAGCCTTACTATCGGGATCTTCCATTGCAACAATTCATATCATTAACCGAGTACATACCTCTCTTTGCACAGTCAAAAGTCTTCTTCACAATTCAGAAAATTATTTTTATGACTGGCGCTTTGGTAAAATCAGATATCAAAAGAAAGGAAATGGCAGTCCACTTCTTTTTATTCACGATTTGACTATTGGAAGTTCCAATTATGAGTTTCACAGACTTATCAATAACCTAACTGAAAAACATGAAGTTTACTCCATAGATTTACTTGGATATGGACTATCAGATAAACCATCCATAACATACACCAATAATCTGTATGAACAATTAGTCAGCGACTTTATTAAAAATGTGATTGGTAAAAAAGCTTCTATCGTTGTAACGGGAGAATCTGTTCCATTTGTAATTATGGCATGTCATAACAATCCTGAAATTTTCAGAAAGATTATCTGCATCAATCCGCAGAGTCTTTATTTACAAAATCAGATTCCTTCCAAACAGACAGGCCTCCTCAAATTCTTTATTGAAACGCCAATCATTGGAACCTTTACGTATCATATTTTGTCCAATAGGGCAAGTATTGAAAAAATGTTCCAGGAAGAGTATTTTTATCATTCAGAAGAAATCAGAGATAAATATATTTATAATTATTTAGAAGCCGCCCACCTTGGCGGATATAATTCCAAATATGCATTTGCAAGCTATGCCGGCAAATATATGAATATGAACATTCTTCACGAACTCAAAGAAATCAACAACAGCATTCTGATGATTGGGGGAGCGGAAGAAGAAGACATCAAAACTACGATTGAAAATTATAAATATTATAACGCTGCCATCGAGGACGTCTATATCCCGGAGACAAAACATCTTCCTCAACTGGAAGCTCCCGATGCCATATTAGGTCAAATCAATATGTTTTTATAAATCTTTTAATGGTTTCTTACTTGCTGTTCCGGCTTTACGCGGATACTGTTTTGGTGTATTGCGGCATTTTTTTATCACAATAAGATTTCTGCAGATATCAGAAGAGGGAAGTGTAAAGCCAATCTGTTCTTCTATTTTTCCACCTAAAATTTTAATTGAATTATCAGCTTCCTTTATTTCCTCAGAAACCTTTTCCGATTTATAAGAAACAAAATATCCGCCGACTTTCACATAAGGCAGACAATATTCTGAAAGCGTAGATAAATTGGCAACTGCCCTGGAAACGCACAGGTCAAACTTTTCTCTCAACATATTTGGTTTTGCGAAGTCTTCTGCTCTTCCATGTAAAGCCTCAATATTTTTAAGCTTTAAACTATCTATCACTTCCTGTAGAAAATTTACTCTTTTATTTAAAGAATCTAAAAGTGTTACTCTCAAATTTGGAAAAGCAATCTTAAGAGGTATTCCGGGAAAACCTGCACCTGTCCCAATGTCTATAATAGAAATATCACCCTTTAAATCACAAGCTTTGATTAGAGACAAACTATCTATAAAATGTTTTTTAAGCACTTCATCAAAATCTGTAATAGCAGTCAGATTCATGACTTTATTCTTTTCTATCAGCATTTCATAATAAAAAAGAAATTGATCTATCTGGGAAGATGACAATTCAATAGGAAACTCTTGTAAATCTTTTTGAAATTGTTGTAAATTATAATCACTCAATTATTCATACCTTGTCTTTCTAGAAATCTCAAATCATTGAGAAGCCTTTTTATGATAATGTTCCAGATAAACCAACAGCACAGAAATATCTGCTGGAGATACGCCGGAAATCCTGGATGCCTGTCCCACAGAAATAGGTCTGTAGGCGTTCAGTTTTTGTCTTGCTTCCAGACGAAGACTGCCAATATTATTATAATCAATATCAGCGGGAATTTTTTTCTTCTCCATCTTTTTATAATGCTCTACCTGTTTTAATTGTCTCTCAATATATCCCTCATATTTGATTTCAATCTCTACCTGTTCAATTACATCCTCAGGAAGAGGTTTCCTCATCGGATCAATACCGGACAACATCTCATAAGAAAGTTCCGGACGACATATAAGTTCCGCCAAACTTGCGGCAGTCTTTAAGGAAGCGCTTCCGCAAGAAATTAAGAAATCCTGATTTTCTTTTGAAGCTCCTATTATTGTATTTTTAAGACGCTTAATCTCCTGCTCTATCTGTTCTTTCTTATATAGACAAGCTTTATAAAGTTCCTCAGATACTAGACCAACCTCATAACCGATCTGACGAAGTCTAAGATCTGCATTGTCTTGTCTAAGCAACAGACGATACTCAGCCCTGGAAGTCATCATCCGATAAGGTTCTCTGTTTTCTTTTGTCACTAAGTCATCAATCAATACGCCAATATAGGCTTGGGACCGATCTAATATAATTGGATTTTTCCCTTGAATAAACATAGCTGCATTGACGCCGGCTATCAAACCTTGAGCCGCTGCCTCTTCATAACCACTGCTACCATTAAACTGTCCACTACTGAACAATCCCTTAATATTCTTAAATTCCAGAGAAGGATATAATTGTCTGGAATCAATACAGTCATATTCAATCGCATAGGCATTTCTGACAATTTTACAATTTTCCAATCCGGGTACAGTACGATACATAGCAAGCTGCACATCTTCCGGCAAAGAAGATGACATTCCTCCTACGTACATCTCATTGGTATGCAGTCCTTCTGGTTCAATAAAAACTTGATGCCTTTCCTTATCTGCAAATTTTACTACCTTATCTTCAATCGAAGGACAATACCTTGGACCTGTTCCTTCTATGATTCCTGCGTAAATCGGAGACCTATCCAGATTATTCCTGATAATTTCATGCGTTTTTTCATTGGTATAAGTCAGCCAACAGGATACCTGATCAATCTGTACGTCTTCCGGATTTGTAGAAAAAGAAAAGGGAACTATCCTCTCGTCTCCAAACTGTTCTTCCATTTTAGAAAAATCAAGGGAACGGCCGTCCATCCTCGCAGGCGTACCAGTTTTAAAACGATGCATTTCAATACCTAAATTTTTCAGAGAATCTGTCAGATAATTTGCCGGCTGCAGACCATTCGGTCCCGTATAAGTGATTGCCTCGCCGCATAGACATCTAGCCTTCAAATATGTACCTGTACATAAAATCACAGCCTGACATTCATAAACTGTACCTGTAAAAGTTTTCACACCGACTATTTTTTTACCAACAAAATTTTCTTCTTCATAATCCTTGGCAAGAATTTCACATACTTCCGCCTGTTTCAAAGTAAGATGTTCTTGATTTTCCAGAACTTTTCTCATAGCCCTGGAATAATCCGCCTTATCTGCCTGCGCCCGCAGAGAATGTACTGCAGGGCCTTTGGATTTATTCAGCATTTTAGACTGAATAAAAGTCTTATCAATATTCTTACCCATTTCTCCGCCGAGGGCATCAATCTCACGTACAAGATGACCTTTAGAAGTTCCACCAATATTAGGATTACAAGGCATAAGAGCGACACTGTCTATACTCACCGTAAAAATTACCGTTTCCAAACCAAGACGTGCGCAGGCAAGCGCAGCCTCACATCCCGCATGGCCAGCACCAACTACACAGACATCAACTTTTTCTTTCACACACGACATCAAAACATCACCCTTTTCTAAATCCAAACTTATTTTCCCATACAAAATTTAGAAAATATTTCATTTACCAGATCATCGCCTACTTCTTCTCCAATAATTTGACCAAGAGAAGTATAAGCGCTCATCAAATCTATCGAATAAAAATCTTCCGGCATATTCATTTCTAAACTTTTTTTAACCTCAAGCATACTTTTTTTCGCATCAAGAATAGCTTCTTTATGCCGGATATTTGTGATATATACCTCATCATTATAACTGAGTTGTCCATGAAAAAACATATCTTTAATCAGAAATGTCAATAATTCTATTCCATGTTCTTCTTTTGTAGAAGTTTTTATAATATAAACTGAATTATCAATGCCTTTTATTTTCTGATATGTTAAAATATCATCTGACTCAATATCTTCTTTTTCATGTTGATAGTTATATGCTTTTGTCAATGATAAAGTATCAGAAATAATAGCATTCATAATATCTATTACAGACTGTTCATCTATCATTTCTTTTAAATCAGACTTATTCAAAAGAATAATAGCATTTTTTCCCGAAATCATTCTGATAATATCCTTATCACTCTCGTCAAGCGGCACAGATGCATCCATTACATAAAGAATTAAATCCGCCTCTTCAGAAATCTTCCTGGCTTTTTCTACTCCAATTTTTTCTACGATATCTTCTGTATTGCGAATACCTGCGGTATCTATCATATTTAAAGTGATATCGCCAAGCGTTATCGTCTCTTCTAAAATATCTCTGGTAGTACCTGCCACGTCAGTGACAATCGCTTTCTCTTTCCCTGCTAAAATATTTAGAAGAGAAGATTTTCCCACATTCGGTTTGCCGACAATCACTGTATGAATTCCTTCTTTTAACATCCTGCCGTCATCTGCAGAATCTAATAACTTATTAAAATCTCTAAGAATATGTTCCGATTTATCCAGCAATCTTTCTTGATAACCTTCCAGACTAATATGTTCCGGATCGTCCAAAGCCGATTCTATAAAAGCAATCTCATATAAAATTTCTTCTCTAAGTTTCTTTATTTTATCAAAAACAGAACCTTTTAATTGTTTCACGGAAGATTGTAAAGCAAATTCGTTCTTGGCATGTATGATATCCATCACAGCTTCCGCCTTGGAAAGATCAATCCTTCCATTTAAAAAGGCGCGTTTTGTAAACTCGCCCGGTTCTGCAATCCTGGCGCCTGCTTTCATGACGATAGAAAGTATCTTCCGCATCATTAAGATACCACCATGACAATTAATCTCCACCGTATCTTCCATTGTATAACTACGGGGCGCTTTCAAAACAGATACCATAACTTCATCCACTAAGGTTCCATCTTCCTCTACAATAAAACCATAGTGAATCGTATGAGACTTATATTCTTTCATTTTTTTTTCACAATGTACGTTCTGATATATTTTATCAACAATTTCAACCGCTTCATCACCACTGACTCTGATAATTCCAATCCCTGAATCAGACATAGCTGTAGCAATAGCAGCAATCGTATCTGTTTTCATAAATACACTCCTGATTAAAAACCGGCAAGCTAATGCCTACCGGTTTATAATGATTACTTTTTAATTATTCTCTTCCAGAATTTCTGTCATAATTTCTTTCAAACCGTCTTTCACCTTTATCGGACCTTTTCAAAGTTACCACCACATGTCTAAAAGGCTCTTCTCCTTCACTGTAAGTTGTCACATATTTATCATTCTGAAGTGCGGAATGAATAATTCTTCTCTCATAAGGATTCATAGGCTCTAAAGAAACAGGTCTCTTTGTTCTCTTTACTTTATAAGAAATATTCTTAGCAAGATTCTCTAAAGTTTCTTTTCTTCTTTGACGGTAGTTTTCTGTATCTACTTTAACTCTAATATAATTTTCTATGCCCTTATTAACCACCAAAGAAACCAGATATTGTAAAGAATCAAGAGTTTGTCCTCTCTTACCGATCAAAACTCCCATTTCATCACCGCTCAATTCAATGTTCATGGAATTTTCAACCTCATCGTATTCTACATTAATCACTACGGCAAGATCCATAGCTTCAAAAACATCTTTTAAGAAATCCTTTGCAATATCCTGTACAGAAGATTTTACTCTTGCTTTGATCATAGCGGGTTTAGAACCAATACCCAGAAAACCTGCGGATCCTTCTTCTACTACCTCATACTCTAATTTATCGCTAGTAACAACCAACTTCTGACATGCTTCCGTGATTGCATCATCAACAGTTTTAGCAGATATTTCAATATAATCCATTTTTACCCCTCCTAAACTATTTCTTATTATTCTTTTCGTTATACTGTCTTACCATATTTGCTTTGGCCATCATACTGCCGGGTTTTGCATTTTTATTGTAGTATTCTGTAGATTTCCTGACAAGTTCTTCCTTTTCTTCCTGTGTCATAGAAGATTTTGTGGAAGCCTTAGACGCCATGCTGTTCATATTTTTTGTATTCATATTTGCATATGCAGACATCTGATTGGCTCTGACTCCGGCCTTTTCCATCTTCTTCTTAGCTTTTTCTTCATTTTTCTTGATCAATTCATCAAGATCCATCTTATCAATATGTTTATTGATCACAACCTGTTGGATACTTCTTACCACTGCACCGGCTACCCAGTAAAGTCCCATACCTGCAGGAAGCGTATAACACAAAACAGCGGACATAATCGGCATTACCATATTCATAGTCTTCATAGACTGCATCATGGCGTTTTGCTGATCATTCGGATTATTACTCTGTGTATCCTGCTGAGGCATCAGTTTAACGTTAATCCACTGTGTCACCGCAGCCAACACCGGAATAGCGAATGCAGCAATCATCATCACATAAGATCCGGTAGTTCTTGCTTCATGGAAAGTAAATGCAGGCGTATTGGACATACTGAGTCCTAAAAAATTATTATATTTATCAAGCAAAGATACTGTACTATCTATATCTGCCGATAAACTTGAGAAATTTTCTTTTAAACTAAGCCACTCAGCACTAGAAGCTTTATTCAATACGTCCACAAAAGTATTCTGCACATAAGAAGTCACGCCGCCAATAAAATTTTCATTTTCAAATTGTTTAGCGTACATCTTGGCATTGGAAAAATTTTGAATAAATTCTACGCTTCCCTCCTGCGCGATCAATTTATCAACCAGAGGGAAAAATGCTTCTTTTACTTTACTTACATAAGCAGGAACATTATAAATAACCCGATAAAGAGCAAGCAAAATGGGCATTTGAATCAAAAGCTGTACACAGCTTCCAGAAGGAGACACTCCATACTTCGCATAGACAGCTTTTGTCTCCATATTCATAGCCATCATAGAATCATTATCTTTTTTATTCTTATACTTTGCCTGAATCGCTTGTAATTCCGGATTCATTTTAGCAGAAAGTTTAGAAAATTTCTGCTGTTTGATTGTAAGAGGCATCAACAAAAGATAAATAACGATCGTAAATAAGATAATGGCAAGTCCAATATTAGGAATCCCAATTTTATCAATCACATAAAAGATGCCTTCCATAATATAACCCAAAAGTTTTGCTACAGGACCTATAATCTTACCTGTATCCTGGGTTAACAAAATATTTGACAAATCACTTACCTCCTTTTACTTGAGTCCGCAAAAGTAAATTTACTTTTATTATGGAACAGGATCATAACCACCTTTGGAAAAAGGATTACATCTCAATATTCTCCACATGGCAAGAAGCCCTCCTTTGACAACTCCATATTTTTCAACAGCTTCCAAACCATATTCAGAACAGGTCGGAATATATGGACATTTCGTACTCTTCATGGGAGAGATATATTTTCTATAAAATTTAATTAGATAGATCATTCCTTTTTTCATAACAGTTTCTAATTTTCCTCATCATAAAAATATATTTTGATCATATGATGAAGTTTTGAAAGATGTAACAATGCGCTCTCAATTTCTGCATATCCCGCTGCAGAAGCGCTTTTTCTTGCGACGACTACTATATCTAAACCACTATTAAATATATTTTCATGTAGCCGGTAACTCTCTCTCACCAATCTGGTAAACCTGTGTCTTACGACACTGTTGCCAACCTTCCTGCTGACGGAAATTCCCAGTCTGTTCTTATCTGTGTTGTTTTCCAATACATACATTACCAAATACTTGTTTGCATAACTTTTACCATTCTTATAAACATTCTGGAAATCACTGTTTTTCTTTAAGGATTCTGAAAATACCATTTTTAACCGTACCTTTCTTAAAAAGATAATTATACGGAGAAAAAAAGGCCACATAAATGCGGCCTATGCTGATAATCTCTTTCTTCCTTTTGCCCGTCTTGCAGCTAAGACTTTTCTTCCACCTTTTGTACTCATTCTTGCTCTGAAACCGTGAACTTTCGATCTCTGCCTTTTCTTAGGCTGATACGTCATTTTCATTCCCATGCACCTCCTTCATATGACCTTATTTATTTATAAGGTAAAGATAATAAGCTTCATTTTAGGAAAACAACATGTTGATTATATATAATTAATAGGAAAACGTCAAGTAAATCAGCGCATATTTTTTATAAAAAATCAATAAAAGTACTTATAAACAGACTATCCACTTTACATAAATATATCCACAATATGTTCATAACTTGTTGATATCTTTGGAATTTTATGTTCATAACTATTTAATCACTTCTTTTTTCCATTCTGCTTTTTGAATTAATTTTATACACAACCATTTATATTACAATAAAATAATATGTTAACTTGTTTATAATTCATTTGAATTTTATGTGGACAACTTATCATTTGAATTTTTATATCTTTTGTATTATTATATATTGTAGGGTAATTTCGATTTTGAATTTGAAATAATCTACTTCAATATTCAATAAATAAAGTCACTATCATTTAATAGTTCTTCTTCGTGAACTTAGATAAAAATTTTATGTAACAAATATGAGGATTTAAATATTATGGAATCTATCAGTAAGAAATGGAATGAAATTAAAGAGACACTCAGAAAAGAATATGAATTATCTGATATTTCTTTCGCTACCTGGATTGAACCTCTTAATTTTTATGAAGTAAAAGATAATATTGTAACTATTTTGATTCCTTCCGATCAGGCTCATGCCCTTAACTATATTACTTCCAAATATAAAAGTTTCTTTCAGGTTACTATTTCTGAGATGATGGATCATACTTATGAGATTGCTTTTATTCTGGAGAAGGATGCAAAAAATCCTAAAAACAATGAGCAATCTGTGATAAAACCTACTTATAATATTAATTATGAAAATGCAAACTTAAATTCTAAATATAAATTTGATACTTTTGTGGTAGGAAGTAATAATAAACTGGCGCATTCTGCTTCTCTTGCCGTTGCGGAATCTCCAGGGGAAGTATACAATCCTCTCTATATATATGGAGGAGCAGGACTTGGCAAGACACATTTGATTCATTCTATCGGACATTTTATTTTAGAAAGGAATCCTAATACAAAGGTTCTTTATGTTACTTCTGAAAATTTTACCAATGAAGTAATCGACTGCATCAGAAGCGGTGACGCTCTTAAAATGAATAAATTCCGTGAAAAATATCGGACTGTAGACGTTCTTATGATCGATGATATTCAATTTATTATTGGCAAAGAAAGTACACAAGAAGAATTTTTCCATACTTTTAATACGCTACATTCTGCCGGAAAGCAAATTATACTATCCTCAGATAAACCGCCAAAAGATATGGAAACATTGGAAGAAAGATTTCGTTCCAGATTTGAATGGGGATTGATTGCAGATATTCAACCACCAGATTATGAAACTAGAATGGCAATTCTTAAGAAAAATGCAGAGAATTATAATAAAGAAATAGATGATGAAGTATTTAAATACATCGCAGAGAATATTAAATCAAATATCCGAGAGTTAGAAGGCGCTTTTAATAAGATCATAGCCTTCTCTAAATTAAATAAGGTAGATATTAACTTAGCATACGCAGAAGAAGCTTTAAAAGACGTGATATATCCTGACAAACCAAAAGAAATCACGCCTACTCTTATCATAGAGGTAGTAGCGGAACATTTTGGCGTTAGTCCAGAAGACATCACTTCCAGAAAAAGAAATTCAGAATTTGTGCAGCCAAGACAGGTAGTCATGTATCTTTGCAGAGAATTGATCAATACGTCTCTCAGCAATATTGGTAAAATACTTGGTAAAAAAGATCATACGACTGTGATTCATGGCATTAACAAAATAAAAGAAGAAATGACAACCAATGAAGAACTCAAAAATAAAGTTGATATCATCAGAAAAAAGATTGTTCCATAGAACAATTGAAAGGATTCACCTTTTTATCAACAATTCTTCAACAAAAATGATATTAACATGTATTTTGGTTGTGAATTGACATTAATGTCATAAATTTAATCAAAAACCATGTTGTAGATAAGTTAAAAGTTATTATGAAGTTATACAAAGTTTTTCACAGCTGAAAAGTTTTCTTTTTTCCTGAAAAATAGTATAATAGATAAGGTTATGCACATATCAACAGCTATTATGATTAATATTACTAAATAATTATTATATAAATAACCTTTGGCAGCACACAAAATATACCACATAGAAAGAAAGGAAGATATACACAGATGAAAATTGTATGCACAAAATCTAATCTTTTAACCGGAGTACAGATTGTATCTAAAGCTGTTCCTAACAAAACGACGATGTCTATTCTGGAATGTATTCTGATAGATACAAGAAATGGTGAGATTAAACTGACTGCTAACGATATGGAACTTGGTATTGAGACGGTGATTGATGGAGAAATTTTAGATAAAGGCATGATTGCGCTCGATGCTAAGATATTTTTAGAGATTGTCAGAAAGCTTCCTGATAATAATATTACAATTGAAACAAATAATGAAACTTATAAGACCACAATTACCTGTGAAAAGGCAAAGTTTAATATTATTGGTAAGTCTGGAGAAGATTTTTCTTATCTTCCTGATATAGTAAGAAACGATTCTATTGTTATATCTCAGTTTACTTTAAAAGAAGTGATCAGGCAGACTATCTTCTCTATTGCGGATAACGATAATAATAGATTGATGACAGGCGAACTGTTTGAAATCGACAATGATACTTTAAAAGTAGTATCGTTGGATGGCCATCGTATTTCCATCAGGAGAATTTCCTTAAAAAATTCCTATGGAAATAAAAAAGTTGTGGTTCCTGGTAAGACATTAAGTGAAGTGAGTAAGATTCTTTCCGGAGATATGGATAAAGATGTCAGCATTTTCTTTACAGATAAACATATTTTATTTGAATTTGATAATACACTTGTAGTTTCAAGGTTAATTGAAGGAGAGTATTTTAGGATTGATCAAATGCTTTCCAGTGATTATGAGACAAAGATTAAAATGAATAAAAAAGAACTGCTTGATTGTATTGACAGGGCTACGCTTCTTGTCAAAGAGGGTGACAAAAAACCTGTTATTATCAATATTACGGATTCTTCTATGCAGCTTAAAATGAATTCTACTGTTGGCAGTATGGATGAAGAGATTGATATTACTAAAGAAGGTAAGGATCTTATGATAGGATTTAATCCTAAATTCTTGATTGATGCGCTTCGTGTGATAGAAGATGAAGAAATTGATTTATATATGGTTAATCCAAAAGCTCCCTGCTTTATCAGAAATGCAGAGGAAAGTTATATTTATTTGATACTTCCTGTGAATTTTACAACGGTCAGTTAGTAAGAGGGAAAGGTATAAAATATTTGTATTATGGAAACAATAAAAATTAGGGATGATTTTATTAAACTTGGCCAGGCAGTTAAGTTGGCTGGTTTGGTACAGTCCGGCGTGGAAGCAAAAATTGAAATACAGGAAGGTTTTGTCAAAGTAAATGGTGAAGTAGAATTACAGCGCGGTAAGAAAATATATCCTGGCGATGTAATTGAATATGACGGACAACAGATTAGGGTAGAAAACTGATGATCATAAAATCATTAGAGTTGGCGGATTTTAGAAACTACGATTCTTTACATATTGATTTTAGTAAAGGAACAAATATCTTATATGGAGATAATGCCCAGGGTAAAACAAATATCTTGGAGGCTATCTATTTATCTGCTACTACAAAATCACATAAGGGAAGTAAAGATAAAGATATTGTCAATTTTAATAAAGAAGAGTCTCATATTAGGACTTATCTTGAAAAAGACGGTATGGATATAAGAGTCGATATGCATCTTCGTAAAAATAAAACGAAGGGTATCGCAATTGACGGGCAGAAGATTAAAAAAGCTGCAGAACTTCTCGGATTGTTAAATGTAGTTTTTTTTTCACCGGAAGATTTAAGTATTATTAAAAATGGTCCGGCGGAGAGAAGAAGATTTGTAGATATGGAATTATGTCAGCTGGATCAATTTTATCTTTATAATTTGAATCATTATAATAAGATTGTGAATCAGCGGAATAAACTCCTGAAAGATATGTACTTTAATCCTTCTCTTAGGGAAACTTTGAATATATGGGATTCTCAGCTTGTTTCTTTTGGAAGTAAGATCATAGAGAGAAGACAGCTTTTTGTGGAGCAGTTAAATAGTATCATTTATGACATTCATAAAAAATTATCTGGAGATAAGGAAGAATTAAAAGTAACATATGAACCTGATGTGTCGATTGAAGATTATGAAAAATTACTTGCGGCATGTCAGGATAAAGATGTGAAATTAAAACAGACTACGGTAGGACCACATAGAGATGATTTTTGTTTTATGGTAAAGGATGTTGATATCCGTAAGTTTGGTTCCCAAGGGCAGCAGAGAACTGCAGCTTTATCTCTTAAATTATCAGAAATCGAACTTGTCAAAAAAATAGCAAATGAAAATCCTGTGCTTCTTTTGGATGATGTTCTTTCTGAATTAGATAGTCATAGACAAAATTATCTTTTGAGTACAATCGGAGAAATCCAGACAATCATTACTTGTACGGGATTAGATGAATTTGTAAATAACAGATTTGAGATTGACAAAGTTTTTCAGATAGAAAATGGAAAAATCATCAATAATTCTGATAAAGAAACAAAGTTATTGGAATAAATTAGGAGGAAAAGATGTCGAACGAATACGGTGCGGATCAAATACAGATTTTAGAGGGACTTGAAGCGGTTCGTAAAAGACCTGGTATGTATATAGGCAGTACTTCTTTAAGAGGTCTTCATCATCTGGTATATGAAATAGTGGATAATGCAGTAGATGAAGCGTTAGCTGGATTTTGTGATACGATTTATGTGAATATCAATCAGGATAATTCTGTTACGGTCATTGATAATGGGCGTGGTATTCCTGTGGGCATTAATCATAAGGCTGGTATTCCTGCCGTAGAAGTGGTATTTACAATTTTACATGCCGGCGGTAAGTTTGGCGGTGGAGGATATAAGGTATCTGGTGGTTTGCACGGTGTAGGAGCTTCTGTTGTAAATGCACTCTCGGACTGGCTCGAAGTAGATATTTACAGTGAGGGTAAAATTTACAGGCAGCGTTATGAAAAAGGTCATGTATGTTATGCATTAAAAGTTGTTGGAGAATGTGAACCTGATAAAACTGGTACAAAAATTCGATTTAAACCAGACAGTACCATATTTGAAGAAACAATCTTTGATTACGATACTTTAAAAACAAGACTTCGCGAAACTGCTTTTCTGACGAAAGGCTTAAAAATCATACTGCAGGATGACAGGGAAGGTCAAGAACAGAAAAAAGAGTTTCATTATGAAGGCGGTATCAAAGAGTTTGTTACATATCTGAATAAAAGTAAAGAAGCTCTTTATGAGCAGATCATGTATTTTGAAGGTACCAAGAATGGCGTTTATGTAGAAGTGGCACTGCAGCATAATGATTCCTATAATGAAAGTGTGTATACTTTTGTAAATAATATCAATACGCCGGAAGGCGGTACACATCTGGTAGGTTTTAGAAATGCCCTTACTAAAACATTTAATGATTATGCGAGAAATAATAAACTGTTAAAAGATAGTGAAGCTAATCTTTCCGGTGAGGATATCAGAGAGGGACTCACAGCGATTATCAGCATTAAGGTTGAGGATCCCCAGTTTGAAGGACAAACAAAACAAAAGTTGGGTAACTCTGAAGCAAGGGGTGCGGTAGATAATGTGGTAAGTGAGCAACTTACTTATTTTCTGGAGCAAAATCCTTCTGTGGCCAAGACAATCTGTGAAAAATCAATTTTGGCGCAGCGCGCTCGTGAAGCAGCTAGAAAAGCAAGAGATTTGACACGCCGTAAAACAGCTTTGGAGGGAAGCGCTCTTCCCGGTAAATTAGCGGATTGTTCCGACAAGGATCCGAAAAATTGTGAGATTTATATTGTGGAGGGTGATTCTGCAGGCGGTTCTGCTAAAACGGCCAGAAGCCGTGCTACGCAGGCAATACTTCCTCTGCGCGGTAAAATATTAAATGTAGAGAAAGCAAGACTTGATAAGATTTATGCTAATGCAGAGATTAAAGCCATGATCACGGCCTTTGGTACAGGGATTCATGAAGATTTCGATATCAGTAAGCTGCGTTATGATAAGATCATCATCATGACAGATGCCGATGTGGATGGTGCTCATATTGCTACGCTTATGCTTACCTTTATCTATCGTTTTATGCCGGAATTGATTAAACAGGGACATGTGTATCTGGCGAAACCGCCGTTATATAAGCTGGAGAAAAATAGACAGATATGGTATGCCTACAGTGATGATGAACTGGAAAAAATCCTGGCAGAAGTAGGCCGTGATCAAAATAATAAGATTCAGCGGTATAAAGGTCTTGGTGAGATGGATGCGGAACAGCTCTGGGAGACAACAATGGATCCTGAAAGACGTATTCTTCTTCGTGTCAATATGAATGAAGAGGAAGAGTCGGAAGTAGACCTTACATTTAATACCTTGATGGGAGATAAAGTAGAACCTCGTAGAATTTTTATTGAAGAAAATGCGAAGTTTGTAAAGAATCTGGATATATAAGAGTACTTGTAACCGGATGGATAGACTGGATGAGAACTGAATGGTTTGACATGGAGGAAAGATGGACGACCGAATTTTTGACAAGATAGAAGAAGTAGATTTGAAGAAAAAAATGGAAGATTCTTACATTGATTATGCCATGAGCGTTATTGCTGCCCGTGCGCTGCCCGATGTGAGAGACGGTCTGAAACCTGTACAGCGCCGAGTTTTGTATTCCATGATAGAATTAAATAATGGTCCGGACAAGCCGCATAGAAAAAGCGCTCGTATCGTTGGTGATACCATGGGTAAATATCATCCTCATGGGGATAGTTCTATTTATGGTGCGCTTGTTAATATGGCACAGGAATGGTCTACCAGATATCCTTTGGTGGATGGTCATGGAAATTTTGGTTCTGTGGATGGAGATGGAGCAGCCGCCATGCGTTATACGGAGGCAAGACTTAGTAAAATTTCCATGGAACTTCTTGCTGATATCAATAAAAATACAGTAGATTTTGCTCCAAACTTTGATGATACGGAGAAGGAACCTACAGTATTACCGAGCCGTTATCCAAACCTTTTAGTAAACGGTACATCTGGTATTGCAGTGGGAATGGCTACCAATATTCCCCCTCATAATTTGAGAGAAGTTATCAATGCGGTAGTCAAGATTATTCAGAATCGAATCGAAGAGGACCGTCAGACAGAGATAGAAGAACTTTTACAGATTGTGAAAGCTCCTGATTTTCCTACCGGTGGTATCATTCTGGGTACCAGAGGTGCAGAGGAAGCATATCGGACAGGCCGTGGTAAAGTTAGAGTACGTGCCGTCACAAATATTGAGACAATGTCTAATGGTAAGAGTCGTATTATCGTGACGGAACTTCCTTATATGGTGAATAAGGCAAATTTGATTTTAAAGATTGCGGATCTTGTGAAGTTAAAGAAAATAGATGGTATCACAGATTTGCGTGATGAGACAAACCGGGAAGGTATGCGTATTGTCATTGAACTTCGTAAAGATGCCAATGCCAATGTCATCTTAAATCAACTTTATAAACATACCCAGCTTCAGGATTCCTTCGGTGTTATTATGCTGGCTCTTGTCAATAATGAGCCAAAAGTTATGAATCTTCTGGATATGTTAAACTATTATCTGAAACACCAGGAAGATGTGGTGACTAGAAGAACAAAATATGATCTTGATAAAGCAGAAGAAAGAGATCATATTTTACAGGGATTGTTGATTGCTTTAGATCATATTGATGAAGTGATTCAGATTATCAGGAGTAGCCAGACAACTCAGATTGCTAAAGAAAGATTAATTGAAAGGTTTGAATTTTCTGAGGCGCAAGCTCAGGCAATCGTGGATATGCGTCTGCGGGCTTTGACCGGTCTGGAAAGAGAAAAGCTTGAAAATGAACATAAAGAATTAATGGCGAAAATTGCGGAATTAAAAGCAATTCTTGCAGATGAGAAGCTGCTTCTCGGTGTGATCAGGGATGAAATGCTTGTGACGGCTGAAAAATATGGGGATGACAGAAGAAGTCAGATTGGATTTGATGTCTATGATATCAATATGGAGGATTTGATTCCCAGAGATAATACTGTGATTGCCATGACAAGTCTCGGGTATATTAAACGGATGACGGTGGATAATTTTAAATCCCAGAACCGTGGCGGTAAGGGAATTAAAGGTATGCAGACGATTGAGGAAGATTATATCGAAGATCTTCTGATGACGACAACTCATCATTATTTGATGTTCTTTACGAACTATGGAAGAGTGTATCGTCTAAAAGCATATGAGATTCCGGAAGCCAGTCGGACAGCCAGGGGAATTGCGATTGTTAATATCTTGCAGCTGAATCCTGGTGAAAAAATATCTGCTATGATACCGATTAAAGATTATGAAGATAATAAAAATCTCTTTATGGTGACTAAGAACGGTATTGTGAAAAAGACGCCTGTCATGGAATTTAGTAATGTCAGAAAAAATGGTCTTGCAGCAATTAATCTGCGGGAAGACGATGAATTGATTGAGGTAAAGACTACATCCTGGGATACAGAGATTTTCCTGGTGACGAAACAGGGCATGTGTATTCGTTTTAAAGAAACAGATGTACGTCCTACCGGAAGAGCGTCTATGGGTGTTATCGGTATGAACCTGTCGGATGGCGATGAAATCGTGGGTATGCAGTTAGACCATCAGGGAGATTCGCTGCTTATCGTTTCGGAAAATGGTATGGGTAAGCGCACTTACTTAGAAGAGTTTACCATACAAAAACGTGGCGGTAAGGGATTAAAATGTTATAAGATTACGGAAAAGACAGGTTATGTGGTAGGAGTCAAGGCTGTCAATGATGATCATGAGATTATGATGATTACGGATGGTGGTATCATTATCCAGCTTCGTATGGATGAGATTTCTACATTAAAGAGAATTACTTCCGGCGTCAAGATGATTAATCTGGATGAAGGCACTAAAGTTGCTAAGATTGCTAAAGTCCGAGAGAAGATTAGTAATGGCGAGGAAGAATTTGAGAATATTGATGATGCTATGGAAGATATCTCGGAAGAGGAGCAGTAATTTTATAAGGTGAAATAGATAACTCAGAAAGCTTTTGGTTTTCTGAGTTATTTAGATATTATATAATTAAATCTTTGAATAGAAAGGGTTGTATTTTCAAACACAGGCACGCTCCCGCTGCTTTCAGCTCGCAGCGGTACTAAGCTCGAAAATACCTCGCTAAGTACCGGCGGCTTCAGAGCGCCTGCTTATTGAAAATACAACCTTTTCTATGCTAAAGGTATTGTGAATTAGATATTTTTATATTTTGTTATTTCGAAATATTGGGATTTTTAAAGTATTTGATGAGTATTTGATGAATATGTAATAAGTACTTAATAAATATTTATTACATATGTAATATAAAAATGGAGAAAAAGGTGAAAGATTATAAAATAGCTGTGATTGGTGATGTTCATAGTAATCATTTGGGGTTAGAGAGGTGTATTAATCATGCACTTGAGAGGGATGTAGATGAATTTCTATTTCTTGGGGATTATATCAGTGATTGTCCTTATCCTCAGAAAACGATGGGTATTATTTATGAGATGGATAAAAATTATCGATGTTCTTTTATCAGGGGAAACAGAGAAGATTATATGTTAAATTATAGGAATAACCCTGAGAAAAACTGGACTTATTCATCTGCCAGCGGGAGTCTTCTTTATACCTATGAGAATTTAACTGAACGTGATTTTACATTTTTTGAAAATATGGATATTCAAGGATATTATGATAAAGAAGGATTGAAACCTTTTCGGTATTGTCATGGATCTTTGACGCGCTCCAATGAGATACTGGAACCTGATGCGGAAAATACAGTGAATGTTATGAAAAATCTGGATGTTGATTTATTGGTTTCCGGTCATGTTCATTTTCAGGAAGAGAAAAAGTATGGTAGTAAAAAGATACTGCATCCGGGTGCTGTGGGAATTTCCTGGTATTTTGATGGTAAAACACAGTATATGATATTACACGGTACGCAATATGGATGGGAAGGGGAATTTTTTCAACTAGAATATGATGTGGAGAATTTGGTAAAAGAATTTGAGACTTCCGGTTTAAATCAAAAAGCGCCTTATTGGTCTAAGATTAATATTCATACACTCCGTACAGGAATTGATAAAAACAGCGCCTGTCTGAATTTTGCCATGAAATTATGTAAGGAGGAAACAGGAAGTGTATCCTGGCCAGATATTCCAGAGAAATACTGGCAGCAGGCGGCAAAGAAATTTGGAATAGAAGATTAAAAACAGTCCTTCCGGAAATTATCTGGAGGGACTGCTTTTTATTTATAAGACTATTTTTTTGATTATTGTTACTCTTCTTCATTATTATTTCTGTCAACAATCATTGAAATAATGCCACAAGAGACTCCAAAAATGGGATAGACAACCCATGCGATGTGCCATAAATTTCTTATAAATCCGCAGGCAAGATATATAATTGTTGCCACCATCATAATACAACCGCAGTACAATCCTTTTTTCTTGTCGTTTTTATAAGTCTGGGAATTGCGATCCTGCATAAGATTATAATGTTTAATATTATATTTACTGCTTTGCGTACCGGCATAGACAAATAATGTCACCGCAATTGTCACACATAATAAAAATATACTGCCCATGATATCTTCCAGATTAATATTGTTTTGTCCTATATATTCGGGAAGTGTAATTGCTTCTGCTGCCATTACAATGATTAATCCAACAATAATTAATACAACACCCGATGTAATCAGGATAATATTTTTTTTGTGAAAATTGTCTTTTTCTTCTTCTGTATAAAAGTCTTCAATAAAAGGATGTTTTTTGACAAAATAGCTGTCCTGTAGTCCTGTAATAATAAAAATTGCCACAGCCACTACTACAAAGAGAAAAAATACAATAGCAGAAATTATATCCATGTCATAACCTTCTCTATTTGGTAGTATTGCCATTAAAAAAGTACATATTGTCAATCCAAAGAGAATAAGTCCCACACCTATTGTAATCCATTTGCTAAGCTGATTTTTGTGCTGGTCGTAATGATTCTTATCTTCTACATACTGACTGCTGATATCCTTTTGCATCAGATCATCTAAAGTGCAGTGGAATAAGTTTGCAATCTGTAATAATTTATCTGTTTCCGGATAAGTAGTATCTGATTCCCATTTGGAGACAGACTGTCTGGATACTTCTAATGTTTCTGCAAGCTGTTCCTGCGTCATTTCCTTTTGTTTTCTTAAAAATTGTAAATTTTGTCCTAAACTCATAATGAACCTCCATCATTTAAATTTGAATGTAAAACTGTGCCGGTCACATATACCGTATGACGTTTCGGTATGTAATTATTGTATAAAAACATCAATGTAAACTCTATCAATTTGCTGTTGCTTTTGAATAATTTTATGTAAAGATTAGGTTGCATCCCGCATAAATACTGGAATTTCTATATTATGATAGCATATAATGATTGGATTGTAATAAAGAATTTGTAGAATCTACAAATGATTGTAAGAAAATACATGAGAAAGTTATTGCTTTTTAAGATAGAAAATGTTATAGTACCTATAAATTCAATATCGTGTTCATTCTTACGATATCTAACTTTCGGCATCGCTGAAAGATGAATAGGGCAGATCGTCCTCAATTTTTCAACTTTTTATTAACAGATAAGGTATTAAATCTTAAGTTGTTTCTGTATGTTTTCTTACCTTTTCTGTATCACTTGACAGCAAAGGAGCAAAAAATGTGCAAAGAAAACAGAACAATCATTGACAATCCACAATTCCGTGACAGCAGCAGTAAATTAATTTTTGGTGACAATATCTTAAGTTGCCAATTTTTCAGAGATTATGCAGATATGGAGATTTTGCGTAATATTCAGCCTGAAGACATTGAAGATGTATCTGAGAGGTATGTCCCGCTCTATAGTACAGAGCGGGAGAGTGATACTGTTAAAAAAGTAAATATTTCAAAATATCTCTCCGTCGATAAAGACGATAATACGCTTGATTTACCGCTTTATATTGTTTCTCTTGTTGAACATAAAACAAAAGTAGAGTATAATGTAGCTATGCAGATGCTTCGTTATATGGTTCATATATGGGAAGATTATGAAAAAGAGATGGAGAAAGAACATTCCGGAATCAGTAATATGAAAGATTTCCGATATCCGCCTATTCTTCCTATCGTATACTATGAAGGCAAAAGAATGTGGACTGCACCTATGAACTTGTCAGACAGAATTCTTTGTAAAGATTTATTAGGAAAATATCTTCCACATTTTCAATATCAGTTGGTACGACTGCATGATTATAGCAACGATGAACTTTTAAAAAAGGGCGATGAAATCTCTCTTACTATGCTGATTAATAAAATTGTAAGCCTGGAAGATATAGAAGCATTTGCCAATTTACCAGATGAGCAGGTCAATGAAATTCTTAAGGACACGCCAGAATATCTTTTGCAGATTATGGAGAAACTGGCAAGGGCACTTTTTTACAGTTTATGTATGCCTGAGGATAAGACAGAGGAAGCTGTTGCAAAAATTAAGGAGCGTAAAATGGGAAGATTATTTGAAAACGTGACGTTTAATTATCAAGCGGAAATGGAATCCATGAGAAATAAGAAACGTGAGATGGAAAAAGAGATACAGGAAATGGAAGAGCAGAAGGAAAAAGAAATACAGGAAATGGAAGAGCAGAAGGAAAAAGAAATACGGGAAATGGAAGAGCAGAAGGAAAAAGAAATACAGGAAATGGCGGAACAGAAGGAAAAAGAAATACAGGAAATGGCGAAACAGAAAGAAAAAGAAATACGGGAAGTAGAGGAGCAGAAAGAAAAAGAAATGCGGGAAGTAAAGGAGCAGAAAGAAAAAGAAATACAGGAAATGAGAGAAGAAGCAGAGGAAAAGAACAAACAATTAGAAAAACAAAATGAGATTATGAAACAGGAACGGGAAATATTTCTGCAAATCAGTAAAATGTCCGTAAGAAAATGTTCCAAAACAGAAATTGAAAATTTTCTAGTAAAAAATTTCTCTATCACAAAAGAAGAAGCCAGAGAAGAAATCAGAAAAGTTTATGAGGATTGACCTTGTGTCAATCCTCACATTATATTACACGATTTTTTCAAAATCTTCTACGCCATGTTTACACCAAGGACATATAAAATTTGGGGGAAGTTCTTCTCCTTCATATATATAACCGCATACCGTACAACGCCAGCCTTTGGCGGAGGCAGAGTCAGGTTTGGGTTTCACAAATTCATGGTAGAAGGAATAGGTCATTGCTTTTTCATCAGAGATAATCTCGCAGTCATTTACAGTAGCAATAAAAAGCAAGTGTGTTCCGAGATCTGTTATATTTGTCACTTTACAATCAATAAAGGCAGTAGTATGGCTGGTCAGATAAGGCAGTTCCTGCTTAGTCAGTGCAAAAGGGTAGTTTACGAATTTATCTACTTTTCGTCCACTCTGAAATCCAAAATGTTCAAAAAGGGAAAAAGGGGCGGTTTCAGAAAGAACAGATAAGGAGATCATTCTTGATTTTTGAACGATATCACAAGTCATATTTTCTTTGTTGATGGCTATAGCCAGTTGTTTGGGATTATCTGTTATCTGCATCACCGTGTTGACGATACATCCGTTCATCTTTTTATCAAATTTGGATGCTGCAATATAAAGGCCGTAAGATATTTGAAACAATGCTTTTGGATTCATTGTGTATTCTCCATTTCCTTCTTTTAGACAATTGTTGTCGATAGTATGTGTAGAATTTGTCATTTTATTCCCAGTTATTATAAATTTAGAAATAAAAATATCAATCAAGAAATGATATATTTCATAATGGTCTTGGTTGATTTAAATAGAAATTTACATATTCATGTCGTGATAAAAATATAATAATAATAAAGCCTTGGAAAACGCGACTTGCAAATTAAAAATAGAAGAACTAGAATAAATAAATAATCATTATATCAGGTAACAGATTTGGTTAAGGAAGGGCAAGGAATTCCATGGAATTTAAGAGTGCAGAAGAGAAAAGAAATTATATGTTGGAAGAACCGGTGAAAAGATTGGTATGTAGGCTGGCGATGCCTACCATCTTAAGCATGCTGGTAACTTCTTTTTATAATATGGTTGATACTTTTTTTGTGGGAAAACTCAATACGCAGTCTACGGCGGCTGTAGGAGTTGTTTTTTCACTGATGGCGATCATTCAAGCTGTGGGCTTTCTATTTGGCCATGGATCGGGAAATTATATTTCAAGAAAATTAGGAGCGGGCGATATTGAGGAGGCACAGAAAATGTCCGCTGTAGGATTTTTTACATCCTTTTTAGCGGGTGTGATTATTATGGCGGGCTGTCTGTTTTTTATTGAACCTCTTTCTTATGCCTTAGGTTCCACAAAAACAATTCAACCATATACGGTTTCTTATTTGAGAATTATTTTGATTGGAGCGCCAGCAATGACGGCGTCTTTAGTGGTTAATAATCAGATGCGCTTTCAGGGAAGCGCCTTTTATGCGATGATTGGTATTGTGTCGGGTGCAGTCATAAATATTATTTTGGATCCGATTCTTATCTTTGGTTTTGAGATGGGAATTGCGGGAGCGGCATTGGCTACAACGGTCAGTCAGTATTTAAGTTTTATTTTATTGCTTGTTATGATCAAGCGAGGCGGAAATATTCAGATCAGTTTCCGTAATTTTAAGCCCAGTCTGCATTTTTATAAGGAGGTAATACGAGGCGGTATTCCTTCATTGTTTCGACAGGGACTTGCCAGCGTGGCTACTATCTGCCTAAATCATGCGGCGGGCGTATATGGTGACGCAGCCATTGCAGGAATGTCCATTGTATCCCGTATCATGATGTTTGTGAACTCTGCATTAATTGGTTTTGGGCAAGGGTTCCAGCCGGTATGCGGTTTTAATTATGGAGCTAAGAAATATAAAAGAGTGCTGGATGCTTTCTTTTTTTGTGTAAAGGTAGCTTTCTGCTGTCTTACCGGTGTTGCTGTTATTGTCTTTATCTTCGCGCCTCAACTGGTGACAATTTTTAGAAAAAATGATATGGATGTTATCCGGGTGGGAGCGGCGGCTCTTAGATATTCTGTTGTGGCGCTGCCCTTAAGTTCCTGGATTGTCATGTGCAATATGATGCTGCAGTCTATTGGAAAAGGGTTGAAGGCTTCCATCGTAGCTTCTGCAAGACAGGGAATTTTTTTCCTGCCGCTTATTGCAATTTTGCCGTATTTCTGGGGACTTACCGGTGTGGAAATCTGTCAGGCAGTATCGGATTTCTTTGCCTTGACAGTTTCCATACCGTTAGGTGTAAGTGTGATCAGAGAAATGAAGCGGAATGATGTCGAAGTTCCGCCGGGCTAATCAATTAGATAATTTTGGGCTGTACAGATAGAAAAATTAAAGTTTCTAAGGTGCATATCTTCTGAAATGTATTTTATTTTGTCATAATAGTCATTTGTCCAGAATAAAATATAATTTTCCTTGTATTCTACATAATCAAAAGTGTCACTTAATAAATTATCGGTCCGCATATCTTTGATGGATGTAATATCGGGATTGATATCAGGGTTTAAGATAGCTGGCGCCGCGTCGGTTGAGAGACTGATTAGGTATTTTCTTCCGCTTTCTGTGTATTCTTCATGGACTAGATTGTATCGCGCAATCCAATAATCCGGGTGGGAAAAGGATAAAGCAATATAAAACACAGTGACTACAGCCATACCATAGGCGAAAAGCGGAAATTTTTTGTGGTAGATAAAAATTGTAACGCCAGTCATTAGAAGAAAGATGACGGCTAAGGTCCACAACACCTGTATTCTCCTAAAAGTCAGATGATATCTGTCAATGTACATGATCATTCGCAGAGCGCTTGAAAGGATCATGATATAGGTGCATCCACTGATGACGGTAAGAATGATTTTTAACGCCATATTATCCCGGAATAAATATAGGCAGACCAATACCAGTAACAGGTTTAGTATGCATACGGCGAGCAGTTGGAAAAATCCCTCCCTTGCATAGCTTGCGTAGGTGTGTCCGTCTGGAAGCTGCATATTGCCAATAAAGAGATAGACAATCTGTATCACACTGAACATCAGATAAAGTATGGAGAGTGCCGCTGTCGCAACAATGGCAATGATGGGATCAAAAACCCTATTATCATTCACTTCTTCTTTGACGTTTTTCGTTCCAAGTGCCGCATAAACTGCATAGGAGCTAAAGAAAACAACAGTCATAAGAACTAAAACACACATGATTTCCCATATATTGATGGCTTCAAAAAATTGTTCAAACATTTTTGCAAAAACAATATCGGCGCTGGAAAGCAGCAGTGTCATCAAAAATAAGAGCGGAATGGCAATGAGAATTCCAATGCTGATAGATAAAAAGTTACTTTTTTTCCCTGTTTTTTGATGTTTTTGGGCATCAAAATAAGAGATCATGTCACCAAAAGGGCGTAATAAACATACAAAACAAGTTCCCATAGTCTGCAAAATAGCCATACAATATTTTGGCAGATTCCATGTCTGGTCACTGTATACTGTATGCAATATTAGGACAAAAGAAAGCAGGAAGATGCCAAACTTGTTGATGGAAAGTATCTGTGGGGAATTGGTCATACAATTGGAAATGCCCAACAGTACAATGCTAATCACATAAAAAATGCTGTCTTTTTTGTATGGAACCCCTAACCTTTTCATAGAGAAGAAGAAATAGCAAAGGGTTCCGACGACGAAAAAAGGGTAGGTGATACCGGAAGCATTTTTATAAAGACAGAAAGCATAAAACATTGCATAGAGCAGACTGCCGATTCCAAAAAAGGGAAAGTGCTTTTTCATATTCTGGGTGTAGATGTTGTCAGGTTTTTCTTCGGCTGCAGATATTGTCCTGGCGGGACTGTCCTGATTGGAATAAGGCTGATTGGGATAAAGCTGTGCGGCAGCCTGAAGATTTGCCTGAGGTTGATTCATTGGTTGGTGGGGATAGGTTTGATTTTGATTCATAATTTTGACTCCTTTCTCTTTCATAACCTGAAAAATTACTTGCATATTAAGTTCATGAAGTACACTATTCTTTTGGTATATCAGTTGTTTCTTCTTTATTTTCTTCCGTATCTTCTACATATTCCAGAATATCGCCAGGCTGGCAGTTTAGCGCTTTACAGATTTCATTTAAAGTGGAAAGCCGGATTGCCTTGGCTTTGTTATTTTTGAGGATGGATAGATTCGCAAGAGTAATGTCGATATCTCCGGCCAATTCGGTCAGCCCCTTCTTGCGCATCGCCATCATGACGTCCAGGTTGATAATAATTGCCATATGTGTATTTAACTCCTTTGCTCCAAGATATTTGTATCTATTCTTAGATAGTCAGATCGTTTTCCAGTTTGTAAGTGACAGCCTTATCAAAGACCTGAGCCAGCACCTTGCTGAAAAGTCCGGCAATCACAAAGACCAGGATAATGATCATTACTGCCGGGGTAAGGTAGATGAACAGGCGGCAGGCCGTGATCACAGCGATGAAGAAACTGTAAATACTCATCTTTTCAAGACTCACCACATTCTCTCGGATAAAGCAGTCGTCGTTTAAAACGGAGCGGAACATTTTCCGAAGCTGTTGCAAAATCAATACGGCAAAAATGCCAGATAAAAAGAGGATAACACAGAGAGAATAATAGTTTTCTGCAAAATATTTATTGTAACGGCCATAGAATTTAATGCTTAGCGGGAGCGTGGCGATTACAATGATTCCGGCGTAAAACATAAGATCCAGTAAGTATTTGGTGAAAATTGTCAGTTTGTCTTTCATATGACAGGTGTCCTTTCTGTGATTGCTGTTTCCATGACTCATTCATAATTTTTTAGATTTTGAATGGTTATCGTATGTTTTTTATTTTTTGTAATTTTAAAATAACACGTGTTAAAATGAATGTCAACAAAAATTTATTGAGTTTCGATAAATTTTTGTTCTAGGACAATAATATGAAAAAATATTAGAGGAAAACACATCATGTCCGTGCGTAACATTGTGGTTCAATCGAGGAGATGTTATACTTTTTTATAATAGGAAAGACAACCTTTTCATAGAAATATGGTAATAAAGGATTTTAGTGATGAAGGGATGACAGTTGTGGAATACTACGAAGAGAGAGCGTATTATAGAGATAACTGGAATAAAGTGATGGATGGCACATATGTACCATTATGGAAACAGAAAGAATAGGGAATCAGATGCAATACATATCTACTTATAAATCACCTATAGGAGAGATACTTCTCGCCGCTGATGAGATTGGCCTGACGGGACTTTGGTTTGATGGACAAAAGTATTTTGCCCATAACCTTGACTCCGCACATGAAGAAAAAGACCTGCTGGTATTTGAGGACGTAAGGAAATGGCTTACTATTTACTTTGCCGGACGGAAGCCGGATTTTATACCGCCTTTACATTTAATCGGTACGCCGTTTCAAATCAGTATTTGGAAATTACTGCAGCAGATTACATATGGACAGACAACAACATATGGAGAATTGGCCAGAAAGATTGCTAGGGAAAAAGGTCTTGCCCATATGTCTGCCCAAGCTGTGGGAGGAGCGGTAGGACACAATCCAATTTCTATTATTGTGCCCTGCCACCGGGTTGTAGGTTCCGATGGCAGTCTGACAGGATATGCGGGAGGTGTGGATAAAAAGAAGTACCTTCTTTCCTTGGAAGGCATAAGGTTGAAAAATCAAACTGATGTGCTGATTTTTTAACTGCGAGTTTGTGGCTCCGGCATGGAAGGAAATATGGAAAAAATATATTTGCCCTCTAAAAGGGACAGTACTATGATAACGTATCAATTCATTTAAAAGAAAAATACAGGAAGAGGATGAAAATCATGCCAGAGTTACCAGAAGTGGAAACGATTAAAAGAGTGCTGGAGCCACAGCTGAAAGGACTTACCATTACAAAAGTAACAGTAAACCGTCCGGAGGTGACAGCCTATCCTGCGGCGGACGAATTTTGCAGGTTACTGACCGGTCAGCGCGTATCGGGTATGATGCGCCGAGGGAAATTTCTGTATATTTTATTAGAAAATGGTGGTCGGGTTATCTTACATTTACGGATGACAGGTGGTCTGCTATTTACGCCGGCCGATTTTCCGCAAGAGAAGCATACACATATTATTTTTGAAATGGATGACGGCAGGCAGTTACGTTTTTCGGATATGCGTCGTTTCGGTCGTTTTTGGATGCTTCAAAACGAGGAAGTGGATACATACAGTGGAATTGCAAAGTTGGGAATCGAACCTTTTGATGATGAATTGACGACGGAATATCTGATCCTTCATTTGGGAAAACGTAAGAAAGCGATTAAGGAATGTCTGTTAGACCAGAGTATAATTGCGGGTATCGGCAATATTTATTCGGATGAGATTTTATTTACTGCCGGAATTTATCCGGCACGCCCGGCAGGCAGTCTGCGGCAGGAGGAGTGGGAGCGGCTTGCGAGGGTGATTCCGGAACGTTTGACATATTTTATTGAAAAGAATGAGATAACGCCGGAAGAGTATCTGGAAACAAAAGGACAGGATTACCGCAACACGCCATTTTTACAGATATATGGTCATGCTGGCAAAACCTGCCCGGTTTGTGGGAGTCTGCTTAGCCGTATGGTCATAGGCGGCAGAAGCAGCGTGTATTGCCCCGGATGTCAGAAAAATTAAATCTGGAGTTTATTAATGGTAAGAACAATTTTCCAAAAATTCAGTCAGCATCTGCTGTAAGTCCTCGTCATAGCTTTCCACGCATGTCAACTCCATACAAACGGCCATATCTTCATAAACGCCGAATGCAGATATGCCGTGGTCGTAAGGATTTGCAGCATTGGTAAACTGGTAAGTAATCAAGGAATATATTTGACCATTACAGTCAATTTCTTCTTCACTTATCACTTCATAATTTGACTTTCCGGCGGCCAGCCAGTTGTTCATGTTTTCCTGGGCGGCTTCGGTGGACTTAAATTCTCCCGCTAGTAGATAAAGCTGTGCATCGTATAAAGAAACGGATTCTCCATCGCTGTTTTCATAAGGAGTGGAATTTCCAGCAACCCATGAAGCATAATAGAGTCCATCCGCCGAAAGAGCGTCCATCTGCTCGGACAATGTCAGTCTCTCATCCATATTTTGTATCGTCAAATGGGAACCAATCGTTACTTGGCCGGACTCTTCGTCTGCTGTGTGATTGGCAGTATTGAAAAGGTCGGGTGTAAGCGCACAGCCGGATAATGCGACAGTGCATATTATGGTACATATCATGACAGCTATTTTTCGGGTTGCCAGATGAGTTTTTATATGTTTATATTTCACTTTTCCATCTCCTCGATTCTCATGTTTTTACGCTATTGAAACAATGTATATATTACATTGCGGCAGATTTGCTATAAAAGTTTGTCTAACTCTTCGTTCAATTTCGCCTTTAATTTTTCCAGTTCCTCCATGGTCGGATTATATTTTTTGTCTGTCAATTCCTTACCGAGCTGCCACACAGGGCCGGCAGCAGGTGTATCGCCATTTCTTCTCGGATGTATGTGCCAGTGCATATGCAGACCGCGTCCGACGCCTAGCAGGGAATAGTTCAATTTATCCGGCTGGAATGCATGATATACGGCTTCCGCCACAAGGGCCATTTCATGAAGAAATTCGTCCCGGTAACGAGGTTCCAGCTGATGTAGTTCATAAGCGTGTTGTTTGCACAAAAATAGGGTGTATCCTTTTATCCTCTGTTGGTCGCCTATTACCACATATCCTGTGTTCAGTTCGCGGACGAAATAAGGATTTTTATTTTCTTTGATCAATGCGATTCTTTCGCAGACTAAACAATCATTCATCTTTGCTTTTCCATTCATCGTTTTAAAATTTTTAATCCTTTTGACAACTTTGGTATAAAGTATCCCATAACTGGCTGCATTCCCTGACATGCTCTGTGACAGCATCGGTATAGAAACAACGTCTGCCAAGATAGAGTTCGGAAAGGATATCCTGGTTGCTGCCGGTAGTTGTCTGTCCAAAGGATGTATCGGTGTAGGCACCAAGTTCCATCTCTGTGAGAACAGGACAGTTTGACCATTGTAAAATCTTGTCTGCCGTTTCATAATCCGACTGTTCCGGGCAGCTTCCATCTGCGGCTGCCAAAAGCTGATAGGTGCGTTGAAAGTCATTCGGATCTTCCAGAAGGAAGAAATAGCTGTCACAATCTGAGATATCACCGATCAGGGTTATCTCAGAAGCATATTGATAATAGGCAGTATCCATATCTTTGTCATCATTGCCATTTATGTATTGATTGACCTGAACGAGGGTTTCACCGTCATGATTATAATCCGTCGCCAGTGAAGTAAAGGCCTCCTGTATGGCAGCAACCGTGTCTGGCGGAAGTGGGGCTTTTCCTACGTATGCGATCTGCAGGTCCGGAGATTTTTGAAAAAGTCCCAGGGCATTTCCAATCAGGTTGCAGGCAATCAGAAACAGTATGATGCCGATAATGACATACCATTTATGATAGTACCACCAGTTTTTCATATGATTCCTCCGTGTTTTCCTATGTAAAAGCGGTCTGTTCAACTTATTCTAATGAACAAAGAGTCTGGTTCCCTGGTAGTGCCGCCATAAGCATAGGTAACAGGCAGGCATACAAGCGGCGGTTTGGAAGAAAGATTTTCCTGCAAAAGCAGGTTGACGCACATTTCCGCAATTTCCGGCACTGGCTGTACAATCGTGGAGCATATATATTCTGTCCCTTGAAAAGGACGGATGCCATCGAAGCCGATCACTTGCACATCTTCCGGGACACGCAGGTTTAATTTGCGAAGCGTCTTGATGATCAGGTAAGCTAGCCGGTCAGTTACACAGAAAATACCGTCAAAGGAAAGTTTTCCATCCTGAATATGTTCAGAGAGAAAGGACTCAAACTCTTCATAAGCGTCCCCATCGTTGAGGATTTTCATTTCATATGACAGGCCCCGTGACAGACAACCGTTCTCAAAACCGGCTTTCCGCTTGTTGGGTTCATTGTCTAGTGAGGAGCCGATGCGGAGAAAGGCAACATTGGTACAGCCCAAATCCGCCAGTTTTTCTGCGGCTAATTGTCCGCCTGCAAAGTTATCGCTGGCTACACAGGGGATTTTGGTGCCCATGGAACGGTCAATGGCGACAAAAGGTGTATTTTCTTCAATCTGCAGATGCGGGTTGTAAGTCAGGCCGATAATGCCGTCTACCTTATTTTGCTGCGCCATGGTGACATATTCCTGTTCCTGATCGGAATCGAAATCGGTAGAGCATAACAGCATACGATACTTACGTCTCAAAAGCGCAAGATTAATATGGTAGACAAGGGAAGCGAAGAAAGGTTCTTCTGTGTTGGGAATTAAAAGCGCGACGGTATAGGTTTTACTTGCTTTTAAGCCCTGTGCATAGCTGTTGACCTGATAATTCAGTTTCTTAATGGCCTCTTCCACACGGAGTCTGTAAGATTCCCCGACAGGGATACCGTTTACCACCTTGGATACAGTGCCCAAGGCAACGCCGGCTTCTTTTGCCACATCTTTCATAGTAGGAACGGAGTGCTCTGATTTCATTTTAACCTCTTTTCTGTTTCATTTTTGTTTCATGAACAGATATGAAACTTCATGAAATATACTTATTAAATATAGAAAACAGTATGTTATATCTAATTATTATTTTGATATTTAGAAAGAAATATCTTTGTTGAGATTATTATAAAAGATAAAAATCAGTTTGTAAAGACTAAAATGAAATAAATGATGAAACGTTACATGAAATAATGGTGGGTAAAATAGACAAAAATGCATAATTAAAATAGTATAAAATGCCAAAATATATAAATAATCACAATAAAATAGCCCTAATGCATTGACGAAGTTTAAATATAGTGCTAGCATACAGATAAGATGTGAAATAACGTTTCACGAAAAGAGATGTGAAAAGTTCACAAACCACATGCGGAGGGAAGGAGAAAGGATATGAGTGGAAGTAAGTCGGCAGTTACAAGTCCGGCAATGATGTCGGGAGGCAAACCGCTGGGAAAGCGCATCAAGGATAATTGGCAGTTATATCTGATGCTTTTGATTCCTGTGGTTTTGACCATTATTTATAAGTATATACCCATGTACGGCATACAGATTGCGTTTAGAGATTACAAGGCCAGCAGAGGTATGTGGGGCAGCGAATGGATTGGGCTGGAATGGTTTGAGCGGTTCTTTACCGCACCTACCTGTGCGCGAATGATCAAGAATACCCTGCTTCTCAGTTTTTACAGCCTGCTTTGGGGATTTCCGATTCCGGTCATTCTGGCGCTGATGCTGAATCAGTTGAGGTTCCAGCGGTTTAAGAGAGTGACGCAGACAGTCCTCTATGCGCCGCACTTTATTTCTACCATGGTCATCTGTGGTATGATTCGTATCTTCTTGAGCCCTTCAGGCGGCCTGATTAATCTGATCGCCGGAACGAGTATAGATTTCCTCACAGAATCGGCGGCATTTCGGACTATTTACATAGCATCGGGAATCTGGCAGGATGCAGGCTGGGGCATCATCGTTTATATGGCGACTTTAGCAAGTGTGGATACTTCTCTTTACGAGGCGGCAAAGGTAGATGGCGCTTCCATGTTCCAGAGGATTCTACACATTGATGTACCGCAATTGACATCCATCATGGTGCTGAACTTGATCATGAGCGCCGGCGGTCTGATGAATGTAGGATTTGAAAAAGTATGGCTGTTACAGACGGATCTTAACAAAGCGACCAGTGATGTGATTGCGGTATATGTATATCAACAGGGTATTGAAAATGCCAAGTACAGCTATTCTACAGCAGTGGGACTTTTTAACACGGCAGTCAATATTATATTGCTGATCGTAGTAAACAAGGTAGCGGGCAGGATATCTGAAGATACCAGTTTTGTATAGGAGGTGTGGTATGAATACAATAACAAAATCCAAAAGGAGAACCGGATTTTCCGAAAAAGTCAGTGACTATATACTGGTTGCCATCTGCGTGGTCGTACTTTTTATTGTTGCGTATCCGCTGTATTATGTATTGATTGCTTCCGTGTCAAACCCTTATGATGTATATGCGGGCAAGACATTTTTACTGCCCAGTCAGTTCACCTGGGATGGTTATAAGGCTGTGTTTGCAGATCCTGGTATTCTGCTGGGTTATTGGAACAGCATTAAGTATACGGTAGTTGGGACCATATTTTCTGTTGTGGTTCTTTATCTGACAGCGTATCCGCTCAGTGTAAAGGAACTGCCGGGCAGAAAGGCGCTCAGTATCTTTTTTATCATCACCATGTATTTTGGCGGCGGCCTTGTTCCAACTTATTTGATCGTAAAGCAGACCGGACTGATCAATAACATGTGGGCTCTGTTCCTTCCGGGCGGTGTGGCAGTCGGCAATATGATCATTGTAAGAAACTTTTTTGAGAACAGTATCCCCAAGGAAATGATTGAGGCGGCCAATATAGACGGCGCTTCCAAGTGGACGACTTTTCTTAAAATCGTAGTGCCGTTAAGCCGTTCCATCATGGCAGTTATGGTGGTGTTCAGTATGGTAGCCTACTGGAATGACTGGTTTACAGCGATGATCTACCTGCCGGGGACACAGAAGGCTCCGCTTCCGCTTGTATTGAGAAATATTCTGATCAAGAGTTCCGCCAGCGCCAGCCAGGCCAGTATGATATCCGGCGGCTATGCGGAGTTAAATAAAATGACAGAAATGATCAAGTTTTCATCCATTATTGTGGCGGCGCTCCCGATGTTGATCATCTATCCTTTTGTACAGAAGTATTTTGAAAAAGGTTTTATGGCAGGCGCAGTCAAGGGTTAGGATTCGGGGAAGAGAGGAAAGGTTGAATATGAGAAGAGATAAAAAAATCATATCATGTATACTGGCAGCAGGGCTTGTGTTATCAGTTACAGCATGTGGAAATGATCAGTATGGCGCATCCCAGAAAGGTGTTGTCAATCCGGATATCTCCCAGACAGAGTTCTCTATCATGGGCGGTATGAGTGCGCTGAGTAAAGGATACGATGACAATGTAGTGTTAAACCAGTTGGAGGAAGAGACGGGTATTAATGTTGACTGGACCGTCATGAGTGATTCCCTGGCGGAACAGGTAAATATCCGTATTGCAGGTGGAGAACTTCCGGATGCTTTCCTGGGAGTGGGATTTAACAACTATGATATTTCCCGATATGGAGACGACGGCACTTTTATTGATCTGACACCGTATCTGACGGAAGAATATATGCCAAACTTAAGTAAAATACTAGAAGAGAACCCGGATATCCGCAGCGCGATCACCATGGATGACGGTTATATCTATGGTCTGCCGGCAGGTGAGAGAATGGGAACGGCAGGTATCGGATCGGAGGAGGATTACAGTATCTATACGATTCCGCAATTTTCCATGATTAATAAAGCGTGGCTTGATGATCTGGGTTTGGAAGTGCCGACTACATTGGATGAACTTCACACAGTGTTGAAGGCTTTTAAAGACAATGACATGAGTGCCAAATACTATGGCAATGCATCGGGCAGCACGATTCCCATGAGTACGGGGTTTGACGAATGGTGTTGGGGACAGAACATCTTCTATGCGGGATTCGGTTTTACCAACTGGCCCAACGACGTATGTAAGGATCTGGTGCTTAAAGATGACGGTACCGTTGAGTTTGTATGTGTTACGGATGCTTACCGCGATGCCATTACTTATTTTCATGACTGGTATGCGGAAGGGTTGATGGACCTTGAGATGTTTAGTCAGACAGATTCAGAATTGATTGCCAAATGCTCTCAGGGATATGTAGGCGTCACAACCTGGTGGTATATTGAGGAAGTGATGGGAGATTATGCGAAAGATTATGTATTTCTGCCCGTTCTTGACGGGCCCGATGGAACACATAATGTAACGGTGCGTACCGGTGGTGGAATCAACAGCGGCAACCTGAACATTACGAAGGCTTGCAAGAGTCCGGCAAATCTTTTAAAATATTTTGACAGATGGTATGATCCTGAGATCGTGATGCAGCTCCAATATGGTCCGATTGACGTATATTTTACTGATAAAGATGAAAATGGCGTATGGCTGAGTATTTCCAATGAGGAGTGTCAGGAAAAGTACGGCAAGAGTGCAGGAGAATTAAAGGGCGAACAGGAAGTATGGGGACCGAAATTAATCCTCAGCGATTACTATAGCACTACCTTTAAGATGGAGGACCGTGCGATTGAGCGTCTGACGGATTTGCAGGATTTCTGGATGCCGTATGTGGACAGCACTGTGACCTATCCCGTGGACTGTGTCTTTACGGGAAGGGAATTAGACACCATCGACTGGTATAAGGCCAACTTCGAGAGTACGGTAGCGGAGAATGAGGGACTGTGGATAAAGAATGGTGGTCCCACAGATCAGGAGTGGCAGGACTACATTGAGTTATTGGAAAAGAAATGTGGCATGAATAAGCTGTTAGAAGTATATCAAGATGCGTATAACCGTTATGCAGGAATTGAAGTGGAAGAGTAATATTATAAGAATTTTTAACTGCTCACAGCATTATGGAGGATTGTTATGATAAGTCAGATTTTACGTGACGCAAGAAAATATGAAGAGGCGATGGAGAAAAAGATTGACGAAAAAAATCGTCCGGGATTTCATCTGGCGGCCAGAGTGGGCTGGATGAACGATCCCAATGGTTTCTCATATTACGAAGGCGCATATCATTTGTTTTATCAGTATCACCCTTATGATTCTCATTGGGGGCCGATGCACTGGGGACATGCGGTGAGCAAAGACCTGCTGCACTGGGAATATCTTCCCGCAGCCCTTGCGCCGGATGCGGAATTTGACAGGGACGGCTGCTTTTCCGGCAGTGCGGCAGTTCTGCCGGATGGACGCCATTTGCTGATTTATACAGGTGTCGTCAGGGAGACACAGCCGGACGGCAGTATGCGTGACGTGCAGACGCAGTGCCTGGCGGTGGGTGACGGGACGGATTATGAAAAATATGTGGGAAATCCTGTGCTTACGAAAGATGACTTGCCTGATAACGGCAGTAAGTTTGATTTTCGCGATCCTAAGATTTGGAAAAAGTCTGACGGTTCCTATTGTTGTGTTGTGGGAAATTGTACACCGGAGAGAGACGGTCAGATTCTCTTATTTAGCAGTCGGGACGGATTTAATTGGAAATATGATAAGATTTTAGCGGCTAATCACAAACGATATGGTATGATGTGGGAGTGTCCGGATTTCTTTGAACTGGACGGTAAGGCAGTGCTGCTTACCAGCCCCATGGATATGCTTCCGCAGGGATTTGAATATCATAACGGTAACGGGACTTTGTGTCTGATTGGTTCCTATGATGAAGAGACCGATACTTTCACGGAAGAACATGATCAGGCAGTGGATTACGGGATTGATTTTTATGCGACACAGACCATTCTGACGCCGGATGGCAGACGAGTTATGATTGCTTGGATGCAGAATTGGGATACCTGCAATCTTCACTCTCCTGATCAGCCCTGGTTTGGCCAGATGAGCTTGCCAAGAGAACTGTCAATACAGAACGGCCGATTGTATCAGAATCCCATACGCGAGTTGGAAAATCTGCGGGGAGAAGAAGTACGGCATGAAAATGTCATCTTTCAGGATGTGATCAAACTGGCCGGTGTGGAAGGCCGCAAAGTGGATATGGAGTTGACGCTGCGCCCTGCAGATCAGGAGAGCATCTATCGTAAGTTTGCCGTGAGATTTGCACAGAACGATACATACCATACTTCGATCAGTTTCAGGCCGTATGAATCTATTGTTAAGATAGACAGGAAATTTTCCGGTTCCAGAAGAGCGATCATTCATCAACGCCGTTGCCAGGTGCATAATAAAGATGGTAATATAAAGATGCGGATCATACTCGACAGATTTAGCGTGGAAGTGTTTGTAAATGACGGTGAGTATGTGTTGAGCGCCACCATTTATACAGACCTTGCGGCGGATGGCATATCATTTTATGCAGACGGAGAAGTGTCAATGGACGTTGTGAAGTATACGTTAGATTGATGACAAGAAAGGGGATTCAAAAGTGAAAAAATATGACGTAATCGCACTTGGAGAACTGTTGATTGATTTTACGGAAAACGGAGTCAGCGAACAGGGAAATCCAATCTACGAAGCCAATCCCGGCGGCGCGCCCTGTAATGTGCTGGCCATGCTTGCAAAATTGGAAAGAAAGACAGCGTTTATCGGCAAAGTCGGGCGGGATATTTTCGGAAACCGTCTGAAAGAAATAGTGGCAGAGACAGGGATTGATATTTCCAACCTGGTAATGGATGAAGAGGTCAGGACGACACTGGCGTTTGTAGAAACTTTTCCGGATGGGGACAGAGACTTTTCTTTCTATAGGAATCCCGGTGCAGATATGATGCTCCGGGAGGAAGAAATACATGAGGATTTGCTGCAGGATACGAAAGTGTTTCATTTTGGGACATTGTCGATGACACATGAGGAAGTCAGACGCGCGACTAAAAAGGCGGTGGAGGCAGCGAAGGCAGCAGGAGCAGTCATTTCCTTTGATCCCAATTTGCGGGAGCCTTTGTGGAAATCGTTAGAAGATGCCAGGCAGCAGGTTGCCTATGGTCTGTCCAGATGTGATTTCCTGAAAATTTCTGATAATGAGATTCAGTGGTTTACCGGGGAAGAAGACTATGATGCCGGGATTCGTAAACTGAGAGAACAGTATGACATTCCGTTGATTGTGTTATCTATGGGAAAAGAAGGAAGTCGTGCTTATTATAAAGATTTACGTGTGGAGGCCAAGCCGTTTCTACAGGAGCATACGATAGAGACCACAGGGGCGGGAGATACCTTCGGAGCATGCTGTCTGCATTATATTTTGCAGTATGGTCTGGATGGTCTGGACGAGGATAAGCTGCGCGAGATGCTGATTTTTGCAAATGCGGCGGCATCTATTATCACGACTCGTAAGGGGGCGCTTCGTGTAATGCCTAATGTGAATGAGGTACGGGAACTTGTAGAGAAAATTTAATGGGTATTTGGAAAAAAGATATGGATGGGCCGGCTGTACAGCCGGCCCTGTTCAAATTTGGGACAGTCAAGATTTCATTTAATCTTCTTCTTCCTCTTCCTGTCGTGCTTGCGCCTCCTTTTCCCACTGGGCAATTCGACGTTTTGCTCTTTCGTACTCTTCCACGGAGGTTTCCAGTCCCCTGCAGGCTTCTGACAGATTTATATGGAAATTTTTCATATTTAACTCTACATATTTAACTAGAGTTCTCAGACTGCCCTCTTCAATTCCCATGGTTTTTCCCAATTCTTTTCCACGCTCCACACCAGTCTCAAAAATGTTCATCTCCACAGCCTCCCATTCTTCTGATTGTTTTACTTCCTGCACAAATCTGTCTAAATCCAGAATGCGTGCATCTTTCACTGTGATATCGCTATTTTCCAAAGTGGTATATTTCATATATTGCAGCAGACTGATCAATTCAGGCCGCCCGTTTTTGCTGGTCATGTTCAGAAAGATTTTTCTTGTGCCGTCTTCCAGAAATAAATCTGCTATTTCTTCACATCGTTCACTAAATGTATACATGGCCAAATCTTTTCCAAAAATATCATCCTGTGTAATAAAAATGATTGCCGTTGAGGGCAGGTTTTTATATCTGGTCTTTTTCCCGGATTTTAAGATTGGGGTATCAATCATGCTCTGATAAAATCTAGAGCGTCTGCGGACATCATCTTTGTTTGTATTATTCTGCATTTCCATGTCGAATTGTCTGTCACGCACATCCAAAGACCAAGCATCTAAACGGATTGCTCGTTTTCCCGACTTATTCAAGATTACCTGTTCCACCTTAACTTCTTTTAGTCTCAGTTCTGGCTCATCCAATATGATACTAAGTACATTTTCGTATGCCTTCTTGTTCTTCATGACTGATAAAAACAGTGCAAAGTCACTTAGATTGATTTGATGAATTGCAGAAACTCTTACCTCAGGAATTTCTAATGTTCGGTCTTCTGCTACTGCAAAGATATTCGTGGGTTCCAATCTTTCTTTTGTTTTGTGTTTCATTTTATTCCTCTCTTTCTTGTAATGCGCAGAGAGGATGTAGCATTGCGTCTCTTCCTCCCTGCAGTTATTTAGTTGTAAGCAAGGAGTTATGCAGAGAGTGCTCTGCAATGGACACGGATTTAGATGAAATCCGTCAAGATAATTAAAATCTCAGATTTGTTCTTTGCTTGTTATAATACTAGCACATTATTTCTTTGATGACAAGATACAAACGTATATTCGTATTTAAAAGCGTCTGTTTTTCAGAGTTGTATAAAATAGGGCAGCATTGACAAAAAACTTTATGTATGATAAATATTTTCTAGGTAGACGGAATATGATAAAACGAAGAACGTAAACGAATATTGGTACACAAAAATTAGAATTTAGTAGTAAACGGACAGGTAATTAAAAGAGATGAAAGTACTAATTGTAGAAGATGAAATTAGAATTCGTGAAGGATTGGAAAGTTTACTGAGTAAATTTCAGGACGAATTTGAATTGGTCGGCAAGGCTGAAGATGGTGTCGAAGGTCTGGAGGCAATCAGGGAATTAAGGCCGGATATTGTAATTACAGATGTCAAAATGCCAAATATGGATGGCTTAGATATGTTAAGGCAGGTAGTGGCGGAGGGAATCAATACGAAAGCCATCGTGCTTAGCGCGTATTCAGAATTTGAATATGCAAGACAGGCGATTAAATTGGGAGTTACCGAATATCTTTTGAAACCAATTTCTTTCTATGAGTTTTCGAATGCTTTAGAAAATATTAAGAGAGAGGTTGAAAAGGAACATCAGAAGAACCCCGCACAGTTGGGAACACTTGAGCATATATTACAGGCAGCTTTAAATAACCAATTAGTGATCAATGAAGAGGTTCTGCTTTATTTATGGAATAATTATCAACTGGTGGAAGAGCAGCCTTTTGTTATTCTTTGCGCATATCTTGGCGTAGACTATGATGAAAAATTAGAAGTAGAAAAGAAATATTTTCAACAGATATTATCTTACTATGATACTTCCTATTGCATCATGGAATCAGAGTATCATAAATCATTAATTATTGTAATGTATCAGTATCAAAATTCACATGATCTTGAGCGTTGGGTGCAGCGTCAGATCTTAGAATGTTCGGAACATAAATTAGCTGTGGGCTGGTTCGAGGTTATGGGGATAAAGAAACTGAAAGATGGTTTTGATATGCTTTATCCTTATATGGATTGGAATATTTCGCTGGATAACAAAATATTGATTTCGTATCCCAAGATAAAAAATATACAGACGTCTTCCTGTATTTATCCGATGGATACGGAGACAAAAGTTAAATTACTGATATGTAATGACTATAATGCAGAAAAATTAGTACGATTGGTAGATAAATTCCATATGGCATTTCAGGATGGACAGATTTATCTGCCCAAAGAAATCAAAGAGTGTTATGTGAGATTTTTATGGTCAGTGATAGGCATATCAAAAGAGATGGGTTTTCTGAAAACTGAAGATATAGAGCAGCAGAAGATCTTAAATATGATCATGAACGCAAAAGTCAGAGAAGAACTTATCTCCGTGACAGATTTGATCCTTGCCGCCATCAGGAATGAGTCGGAAGAAAATATATCGCATTTAACAGTAAAGAAAATGATAAGTCTCATTGAAGAGTATTATAAAGATATTACTCTGGAAGAGATAGGAAAGAAGCTAAATGTAACGCCGGAGTATTTAGGAACTTTATTTCATAAAGAAGTGGGTGTTTCGTTCAGCGCTTATATCAAAAAATGCAGGATGAATAAAGCAAAGGAGTTATTATGCGGAACGGATCTGAAATTGTATCAGATAGCTGAACAGGTAGGCTATATGGATTCAAAATATTTCAGCAAAGTTTTTAAGGAGATTACAGGACAGCTGCCGACTGAATATAGAAAAATACACAGATAAGGAAAATGACTTTTGAAAATTCCTCCTTTTTCAAGATTTCTCGTATGTTAAAAATATTTTAAACTTATAAAATATTTTTATGAGAGACTGAGAGGAGGATTTTTTATGAAAAAAATGAGAAAGTTTTTTCGTTATGAAAATGTCGGGTTATTGTTTGCACTGCCTGCTTTTTTTTATATGTTGATATTTGTGGGCTACCCGATTGTGAGTAATATTATTTTAAGTTTACAAAATGTTACGGTGAAAAATTTGGCGCACGGAGAGCGCCTGTTTGTGTTTTTGGACAATTATAAACAATTGCTTTCGGACGATGTTTTCTTGAAAGCGCTGGGGAATACGATAAAGTTTACCGTTGTGTGTCTGGTATTTCAATTTTTAATTGGCTTTGCTCTGGCTTTGTTTTTGAATAAAAAGTTTTCTTTTGCGAAACCGGTCAGAGGGTTGTTAATGATTCCGTGGATGATTCCAATGACCGTTACGGCGTTGGTTTTTAAGCTTTTGTTTGCAGGCGACATGGGAATTGTAAATTATTTGTTGAAAAGTCTGGGATTGATTCAGGAAAACATAGATTGGCTGACGAATCCCGATACGGCCATGTCGGTGGTGATTACGGCAAATGTATGGATTGGGATACCATTTAACACGATTTTGATTTCAACTGGCTTGACAACTATCCCACAGGAATTGTATGAAAGTGCGGCGATAGATGGGGCAGGGAAAATGCAGCAATTCTTTAAGATTACCCTGCCGCTGATGCGCTCAACCATTGAGTCTGTGCTTGTGCTGGGATTTATTTATACCTTTAAGGTTTATGATCTGGTGTATGTGCTGACAGGCGGCGGTCCGGTAAATTCTACGCATTTGCTATCTACATATTCCTATAAGCAGTCGTTCGAGTTGTTTAATTATAGTATGGGATCGGCCATAGCAAATGTTCTTTTGGTGATTTTGTTGGGTGTAGGTTCGTTTTATCTGAAAATAACAATGGATGGGGAGGAAAAATAATGGGAGAGAATATAAAGAGACGCACGAATGTTATTTTGTGCATTATTTCAGTGTTTGTATTGGGGATTCTGTTATTTCCTGTTTTTTGGACATTTATAACGTCATTGAAGACAGAGCAGGAAATTTTCCAGGTTCCACCCACTTTTTATCCCCATGTGCTGAATACGAAATCGTATGCGGCGCAGATAGAAACCGGTGATTTCAACATGTTTCGGTCATTTTTTAACAGCCTTATGATCTCTCTTGGGGCGATGGTCATTGCAGTAGTACTCGCGGTGCCGGCTTCCTATGCGATAGCCCGGTATAGATTCAGGGGGAGGAATGGGATGCTGCTTTGCTTTTTGGTGACACAGATGCTGCCGGTATCCGTACTTTTAACACCGATGTTCATTATGTTTCGTAATCTGCACTTATACAATAAATGGGGAGCTTCTATTTTGGCTGACGCCACGATCGGCATACCGTTTTCAATCCTGATATTAAAAAATTATTTTGCCTCTATACCAAAAGATTTAGAAGAAGCGGCGTGGGTTGACGGCTGCAATAAGTTCACAACATTTATGAGGATTTTAGTGCCGATAGCCAAACCGGGAATTATTGTATGTGCTATTTTCTCGTTCCTTTACGCGTGGGGTGATCTGGCGTATGGAATGACTTTTATTCTGGACCAGCAGAAGAGACCGATCACTGCGGGAATCTTTAATTTTATGGGACAATACGGAACAAGATGGAGTTATTTGACTGCTTTTGCGATTGTAACAATTATTCCAGTTACTCTTATCTTTATCTTTATGCAGAAATATATTATTGCCGGAATGACGAGCGGCGCCGTGAAGGGGTAACAGATGAAAAAGGTTAAGAGTCAAAAGAAAGTGAAGAAGAAAAATAAGAGGATAAAAAGTGTCAAGTTTAAGATTCTAATTCCTTTATTATTTCTCTCGATCGTAGGCATGATAGGAATCATGACCAGTTTTCAAGAACTGCGCTTGATGCAGGAGAGCAGTAACCGAGTTACGGACATCTATTTGGATAAGATTGTTATCATAGACGGTCTAAGCGAAGATTTTTTGAATATGCAGAAGCTGCTGCTCCAACATTGTATGTCGGGTGATGATACAAAGTCAGATATTGAAGCACAGATGGAGGCTTCCAAACAGAACATAGAGGCTTTGCGGGCAGATTATGAGAATCTGGTTGATGAGGGGGAAGAGCAGAAACTTTATAACTCACTATGCAGTAAGATTCCAACTTATATCAGTACATATGATATGGCAGTTAAGATGAGTTCTGAAGGAAATACCGAGGGCGCTGTCAGGATGTGTAATGCGGATCTGACCAAAAAGTCAGATAAGATTTTTGCCCAGTTAGATGAAATGAGTGGTATGAGTAACACGCTGATTCAGGAAGCGATTGCATCACAAAAGCGGCAGTACGAGGCGGCGGGGATGATCATAAAGGTGGTGACAGCTGCGATTGTTGTGGTATTTATCATGACGGTGTTGATTTGTCAGAAATCGATTGTCAATCCCCTGACATATGCGGAGAGGCAGCTGACAAAGATTATAGATGCAATTATGCAGGGACAAGGTGATCTGACGCTGCGATTGGAAGTAAAAGGTAAAGATGAGATTGGGAAGCTGACAGAAGGAATAAATTTGTTTCTGCAAACCTTACAGGATTTGATGGGAAAAATTATTGAAAATTCCCACAGAATGGATGGTGTTGTGGAGAATGTGGCAGGTAATGTGAGGAATGCGAACTGTAATGCGGAAGATATTTCGGATATGATGAATCGGATATCAGGAACCATGCAGGAAATCGCAGACGGTTCTGTGCATTTATCAGCCAATGTTGAGGAAGTAAAAGAAGAAGTCTCTGCGATCAATAAAAAGTCGTCAGAATTGAATCTCTATTCGGGCGACATGCAGAGACAAGCGGAATTGATGGAGAGAAATTCGGTTAAGAGTAAAAATGATACAGATGAGATTGTCAGTTCCATTACCAAATCAATAGAGGAAGCAATAGAAAACAGCCAGAGTGTGAAACAAGTGGATGAGTTGACCAGTGAAATATTAAATATATCAAGTCAAACAAATCTATTGGCGTTAAATGCTTCCATAGAAGCTGCCAGGGCCGGAGGAGCCGGAAAAGGATTTGCAGTAGTGGCGGATGAGATCAGAAAGCTGGCAGATTCAACGAGAGAGACAGCGAATAACATTCAGAAGATTAATGAGATGGTTATTCAGGCGGTAAAGGATCTTGTGGACAATTAGAGCGTAATGATTGATTTTATGAACGATACGGTATTGCCGGACTATGAATCCTTTGCGGAAAATGGCCAGAGATATCGGGCCGATGCATTACATGTCAGTGAACAGATGGGGGATTTTGTTTTTAAGACGGAGAAGTTAAATGAATTGATGCTTCAGATGAGTTCTTATATGGAAGAAATATCTGGAGATATAGGGCAGAGTAGTGGAGGGGTTTTACATACGGCGGAAAGTGTAGATGCTCTTGTGGAGGAAATGAGAAGTATAAACAGTGAGATGGAAATAAACAGACAGATTGTAATAGGTCTAAAAGGAGAAGCAGATCGCTTCCAGAAATTGTGAGCGATGAAAAAGAGATTGCATGGCGACAATCTCTTTTTTCATATTCAAAATAATAGAATTTATATGAACTAAATATTGTTAAATCTATTATTTTGCGATATGATTGTCTATAACAAGGAAAACTTGTTAATAAAATGGGTAAATGGTGAAAATATGAAAAAAGACAGTCTTAAAGTGAAGCTTTTCAGGATATTTGTAATTACATTGGCAATACCGATTATTTTATTTGGTGCCTTTATGTCTTATAACACTTTGACAATGCTCCGTGAGAATACAAGAGATTTGATGAAGATTAATATGAAGCAAAAGAAAGATAACATCAGATTGGTGTTAGAGTCCTATGAGGACTTATTATATCAGGCTTATACGGATGATGAGATGGTCGTATGGATGGATAAGCTTAATGCAGAAAAAGATATCCCTGTTACAACAGGACAGATTAGGAGATATTTTCAGGGATTGCTGAATGCAAAAGACTATATCAGGGCCATTACGGTTATCAGTAAAAGCGGCAAAGTAATCACATATGATCAGTTAACGCCGGCTACCTACGAAAGTTCGTGGATCGGTAACTTTAGCCGAACGGGAGAAGAAATATATGAGGAGGTAAAGACAAGTAACCAGATGCACTTTTTTGCTACGGAATATGCCAGAAAGTTTGCCGGGGAAGATTATTATTTGTTCCATCTGGCACATCGGATTATTGATTATAAAAATTTGGACGAGGAGAAGGGAGTTATTATTATCAGCTTGGATGAAAAACTCCTGAACGATGTATTGCAGATGGAAGAGGATGAATTGAGTTATACATTTTTAGTGAATGAGGAATACCAAATCATATCTGCGCTGGAGAAAGAAATGATTGGCCAAAGGCTGGTCAGTGAAACGGACGATCCAGAAAAGCGGACGGAGATTTATAAGGAATATCTGTCGGACTATGTTGGGTATCATCCATTTTATATGTCTTTTGAGCAATATCACGATGAAGGGTATGGATGGGATGTTGTGAGCGTGGTGGACCAGAGTTCTTTTATCAGGGAGATTGCAAAGAAGATCGGACTGATTATTTTAGTTGCGGTTGTACTGTTTCTAATGGACAGTATTCTCATTGTGAAACTATCCAATGAGTTAGCGGTTTCTGTGCAGCATGTCATTAACAAAATGCAGGAGACAGAAAAAGGAGACTTATCGGTCAGAATACCAATAGAGGAGAAAATGCCGTTAGAAATAGAAAAGATAGCGGGCCAGTTTAACGGAACGATAGAGAGACTGGGATTGGCAATAGAAAGGCAGAAAATAGCGGAAATTAGAGCAATGGAAGCGCAGATCAATCCACATTTTTTATATAATACGTTGGATACCATTAACTGGATGGCAATAGAAAAAGAAGAGTACGATATTAATAACGCCATTAATTCCCTTGCCCACATTTTGAGATATGCCATTTCAGACTTCGGGGAAACTGTTTTGATGCGGGATGAAATAAACTGGCTGAAACAATATGCCTTTTTACAACAATATCGTTTCAAAAATAAATTTGTATATAGAATAGATGCTGAGGAGGATGTTTTGGATTATAGGATACACAAACTGTTGTTTCAGCCTTTCGTGGAAAATGCTATTATTCATGGATTTGAAAAGAAACAGCAGCAGTATTTGCTGGAAGTAACGGTACGGGCGCAAGACAATGGCGTAAAAATAATCATTTGCGATAACGGAAAGGGGATGGAGCCGGAAATTGTGGAACAGATCAATAATGGTTCCCGTATAGGAAGCAGGGAAAAAGAGCATATTGGGATAGATAATGCGATTGGCAGGCTTCATATGTATTGTAAGGCACAGGAAAAAATTTATATAAGAAGTGAAATAGATAAAGGAACCAAAATTGAGATATGGTTTCCGATTCACCAGGAATCTGGCTGATGTCAGATTAGTTTATTCACCCTTTTTATAGATTTTTGGTGTTTTTCAAAATAGAGGGCGTTTATATAATAAATTTATCAAAACATAGAAGGAGGAATGTAATATGAAAAAGAAAAAAATACTTTCCCTGATTATGGCAGTGTGCATGACAGGTATGTTATTTGCAGGGTGTGGAGCAGGTTCTGAACAGGGAACGGCTGCAAGTACAGAGAAAAATGAGACGGCAGCAGCACCAACCCAGACAGATAACTCCGCAGCTGAGGAAGTGAAGGCGGATACATCCGAGACTTCCGCGGAAGGGACTGTAACAATCTGGTATTATTGGGAAACAGAAGGGCACCAGGAAGCCTTAAACCATATTATTGAAGAGTTTAATGGTTCCCAGAGCGGTCTTACCGTGGAAGCAAAGTATGTGCCTTTTGCAGATTTCAAGAAACAGCTGTCGATTGGCGCATCCGCGTCTGAATTGCCGGATCTGGTTATTTTGGACAATCCCGATCATGCATCCTATGCGGCAATGGGAATTTTTGCAGATCTGACAGGACGGTTTGACGTAAGCACATATTATGACGGTCCCGTTAACTCCTGTACCTTAGATGGGAAACTGTATGGCGTACCTTTCGGAAGTAATGATTTATTGCTGTTTTACAATAAGGACATGCTGGAGGCAGCAAATTGCGAAGTGCCCACTAACTGGGATGAACTCCTTGCAACCGCACAGGCATGTACAACGGATAGTGTATCCGGATTTGCTCATTGTGCTTTACAGAACGAAGAGGGAACCTTTAACTTCCTTCCTTGGGTTTGGTCAACTGGGGCAACTTCATATGAGATCAATTCCGAGGGTGGTATCAAGGCTTTAACCTTTGTACAGGATCTGGTAAATTCAGGTGCAATGACGAAAGAGGCTATCAACTGGACACAGGGAGATACCATGCATCAGTTTATAGCAGGGAACCTTGCGATGATGATCAACGGTACATGGCAGATTCCTACCATGCGGGCGGATGCACCCGATGTTAATTGGGGCGTGGCACCGATTCCGGCTGATGTGCAGCCAGTATCCGGTCTTGGCGGCGAAAACTATGCGGTTATCGCCGGTGGCAATGAGGAAGGTGCCATCAAGTTCCTTGAGTATGCCGTGAGCGGTGATACCTGCCTTTACATGATGCAGCAGATGGGCTATATTTCATCTGATTCTACCATTGCAGAAGGACAGTTCGAAGGCGATGAAGTTTATCAGGTATTTGTAGACCAGATGAAGTATGCGCAGGCAAGAGGTCCGTTACCGGAGTGGCCGGAGATTTCAGATGCTATTTCCCTGGCGTTCAATAAAGTCATAACCGGTGACAGTGATCCGGTACAGGCGGCGGAGGAAGCGCAGAAAACGATTGACAGTATTATTAAATAATTTGTAGGGTAAATCAGCACCGCCGGCCTAACCAGTGGTGCTGATTTTTGTATAGAAGGAGCGGATAGAATGACGACAAGAATAACGGATCAATTTTGGGGCAGATATCGTTCCATTGTAAAAAATGATATGTTACCGTACCAGTGGGACGTATTAAACGATAGGGCGGACATTAATATAGAAAGGGAACGAAACGACAATAGCATTCCCAATGAAAAGAGCCATGCCATAGCAAATTTTAAAATTGCAGCGGGGCGAGAAACGGGACATCATTATGGATGGGTATTTCAAGACAGTGATGTCTATAAATGGCTGGAGGCCGTGGCATATACGTTAAAAGATGATCCCGATAATAAGTTAAGGGAAATTGCGGATGGGGTTGTTGATCTGATAGGGGAGGCCCAGGAGGAAGATGGTTATTTAGGGACATATTTCTCCATTGAGGCGCCGGAGAGAAAATTCATGCGGCTTTCGGAGAGCCATGAATTATATTGTGCAGGCCATTTTCTGGAAGCGGCCGTTGCCTATTACGACGCCACCGGTAATCAAAAAGTGATAGAGATAGCGCGAAGACTGGCAGATTGTATAGACAGGCACTTTGGCAGGGAACAGGGAAAGATACAAGGCTGCGATGGACATGAAGAGATTGAAATTGGCTTGATGAGATTATATCATCTGACAAAAGAAGAACGATATTTAAATTTGAGCAGATTTTTCTTATATGTGAGAGGTGAAGACAGCAGCTTTTTTGAAAAACAGAAACAAAAAGATATCAATAAGAATCCTTTGATTCAAGGACTGGACAAGTTTCCTCTGTCATACTGTCAAATTCATGAACCGCTGTTGGAGCAGAATACGGCGGAAGGCCATGCTGTCCGGTTGGTCTATCTGTGTACTGCAATGGCAGATGCAGCGCAGGCCTCCCATGATGAGAAACTGTTGAATGCTTGCAAGAAAATATGGAGAAATATTGTTGACAAGAGAATGTATGTGACAGGCGGCATCGGCTCAACAGTCATAGGAGAGTCCTTTACATTTGATTATGATTTGCCCAATGATACTATGTATTGCGAGACTTGCGCATCAGTGGGATTAATTTTCTTCGCCTATCAGATGCTAAAGAATGAAATATGCGGAGAGTATGGAGATGTCTTGGAAAGAGCATTATATAATTCCGCTTTGGCAGGAATGGCATTAGATGGAAAGCATTTTTTCTATGTCAATCCGTTGGAGGTAAAGCCTGAAAGTTCCCAAAAGGATCCGGGGAAGAGCCATGTCAAACCCGTTCGCCCAGAGTGGCTGGGGTGTGCATGCTGCCCGCCTAACCTGGCCAGATTATTGGCTTCCCTGCACAATTATATATATTTACAAAAGGAGAATATGGTCTGCTCCATTCTGTTTATGAATTGCGAGAGCGAATTTGATATGACGAAGGGAAAGCTGCGAATCAGGCAGGAAACGGAATATCCCTATGGCGGTACTGTTAAATTTTATTTAGATCAAGATTGTAAAGAAGAATTGGGATTTGCCATTCGTATTCCGGGCTGGGCAGATCAGTTTACAGTAAAGTTAAATGGTCAGATTGTAGAACCAAAGAAAGAGAAGGGATATATTTATTTTTACAAGTGCTTTACCAATGATGTGATAGAGATGACTTTTGAGATGAAAGTTGAACTGTGGGCGGCACATCCGATGGTTCGTGCAGACGTTGGAAAAGCAGCGGTTTCCAGAGGACCGTTTATTTATTGCGTGGAGAGTGTTGACAATGGAGAGAATCTTCATCTGCTTAAAATGGATAAGCGGACAGAGTTTCAATATGACTACGAAGAGGAAACCTTGGGCGGAATAGGTGTCATAAGGGCCTCCGGATACAGACAGTGTCAAAAGGAAGAATCGGAATCCTTATATTATAAAATGAGAAAGGATATTGATTTGATAGAGACACAAATAAAACTTATTCCGTATTATGCCTGGGCAAACAGGGGTGTCAACGAAATGCAGGTGTGGGTAAGATATAATTGATGGGGGCCGGCTGTGAAGCCGGTCCTGTTCAAATTTTGCTTTTTCGTATTCTTCCACGGAAATCTACACTCGTATTTAATAATATGTAGGCAGCTATTTTTATTGACAGCTTTTGCATAGTTATCATGACAAATAGTTTTGTTCGTTGTATGATAGTAATATAGACAATAAAAATGAAAAGCGGAGTATGCATATAGAAATGGAAGAGGGAAAAGTAATCTTAAAAAAGAAAGTCATCAGGGAAAGTGATGAATCGGAAAATATAAAAAACGATACGTCTTCGCAGTCTCAGATCCCGGAAGATGTCAATATGTTGGTAACAGGATTGCTTCATAAGAACGGCAAGTCCTTTGTGCGGGTTTCTTTTCTGCGCGGCAAGGACTGGGCAGAGGGCATTGTGCCGGATGCAAAGATTGAGAAATCAGAGGGTTTTACAGAAGAAGAAGTCAGCAAACTGGAAGCTTATCTTTTGGAGCAAAAAGTTATGATTATGGATCAGGCGAAGAGGGTTAATCCGCTCAGGAATATGTTTGGCATGTAGTAAAGACAGCCGGAGCAAATAACAGCTGACGAGAAAGGACAGGGAGGACAAGATGTTGATTGGGAACTTTTCAGAATGGACAATGCAGAATCTTATTATACGGATTGTCGTATCCATGCTTCTTGGCGGTATCATCGGTCTGGACCGGGGGATGAAACATCGCGGTGCGGGCACCAAAACCATGACGGTGGTCTGTCTGGCAGCTACATTAGTCATGCTGACAGAGCAGTATATTCAGATTTATTTTCCGGGACTTGCCAATATGAACCGGCTGGCGGCGCAGGTGATCAGCGGAGTTGGCTTTTTGGGTGTGGGAACGATCATCATTTCCAATCATCGTGTCAGGGGACTGACGACTGCGGCGACTCTCTGGGCCAGCGCCGCGATTGGTCTGGCTGTAGGGATTGGTTTTGTTGAAGGCGGTGTGCTGATCACATTGGTCATGCTTATCTCCCTGCATGTCCTTCCTTATGTGGAGCGTTTCGCTACCAGAAATTCTCGGTATTGTAATGTTATTGTGGATTTGGAGGAGAGCAGGTATCTGCATGTGATTATTCAGGATCTGAAGGCTGCTGGTATTACGGTGGATTCTATGGAGATTAGCACTTCAAAGATTGGAGACAGTATTTCGGCATATCTGATTCTCCATACCGGCAAGGGCATGGAGAATACAGATATTTATGAAATTATTACTAGATCGGATAAAGTGGAATCGGTAGATTTTCTTTGATAATTTTAATGTAATAGTAATCCCACCGGACAATGGTCAGAGCCGAGGATATCTTTATAGATGACGGCGTCTTCCAACCGGTCTTTTAAAGAAGCCGATGTGATAAAATAATCAATACGCCACCCAGCATTCTTTGCACGGGCACTGAAGCGATAAGACCACCAGGAATAGATTCCTTCCAAATCCGGATAAAAGTAGCGGAAAGTGTCGATAAAGCCCGCTTCCATCAAAGCTGTGAATTTTCCCCGTTCCTCGTCCGTAAATCCGGCATTTTTATGGTTGGATTTGGGGTTCTTTAAGTCGATTTCTTTATGCGCCACATTTAGGTCTCCGCAGAAAATGACAGGTTTGGTCTCTTCCAATTTCTTTAGATAAGCCAGAAAATCCTCCTCCCATTTCATACGGTAGTCTAAGCGGGCCAATTCGTTTTGAGAATTGGGTGTGTAGACTGTAATAAAATAAAAATCAGAGTACTCTAATGTAATCACGCGGCCTTCATGGTCATGTTCCTCAATACCAATTCCATAAGAAACATGTAAAGGTTCTTCTTTGGTAAATACGGCGGTGCCGGAATACCCCTTTTTTTCCGCATAATTCCAATATTGGTGATAACCCGGCAGATCTAAATCTATCTGTCCGGCTTGCAGTTTAGTCTCCTGCAGGCAGAAGATATCGGCGTCCGCTTCTTTAAAAAAGTCCAAAAATCCTTTGCCCACACAGGCTCTTAATCCATTCACATTCCAAGAAATAAATTTCATGGCAGTCTCCCTTCTTTTGTCTTTAAAATGCTATCGCTTATTTGAGTCCGCGAAGCAAATTTACTTTAGTTGTAATACCTTAAAATCTCTGTCTGCACGATCTCTTCTGACAAAGCATGCATCCCGTCCAGCCGTTCTTCATAGTTTTCCAGGGTAAGTTTTCCTTCACCCCTTGCCAGTTTTTCATAAACCTGTTGATTAATATCTTTGGAAAAATGAATCATATCCATGTAATTGTCCAGATTGATAATGGTTTCTTTATCATCTTGATAGAAATATACTTCCACATTATCATAGGCAAGTAATGCCTTGACAGCCTGTTTTTCATTATAGATTACGGCATCTCGTTCGCCGGTCCGGTAGGCGTTATCCCACCAGAGCATGGAATAGGGGGAGAAGAAAAATTTGAAGGTGGTTTCCGGGTGTGCCTCTACCTGTGAGGTAAGGAGTGCAATATTCCCCTGGAGGGCATCGGCGTTGGCGGTTTCGGGCTGCATTTCTTTAATAACCGGCAGGCGGCCGTAAAGTCCTGTTGCCAGATCGGCTCCAAAATATTTCCACTGTGCCCAGTTGTAGGAATTGCCCTCATCGTAATCACCGGTAAAGGAGTAGGCCAGCATATAAGGAAGTTTTTCCATCAGGACATCTTTATTCAATACATAGTGATAATCGTTTAACGGGTTTGTGTCATACAGATACATGGGACATCCGGTAGATTCATAGGTGGGGGTGGTATCTGCGGACAGGGAGGAAGGATCAATATTATAAAAAATATAATCCAGATCGTGGTCTTCATATGCCACATCCAGCAGATAGCAGAGATCGGCCGTAGCGCCATAGGAGCGGATTGCCTTAATGGTGGTACAGTCGAAACCCTGATCAAACCAGCCGTTATTATAATTTTCACAGACAGAGGATCCCACGATGAGCGCATTGTAATCAAAATTGCGCAGGGTGCCTACACATTGGTATTCTTTGTCGGTCAACACAGCTTTTAGACCAGGCAGCGGTTTGTGGTAGTGGTAGAAGGGATCAAAAATAACCACTGCCGCAATGATTACTGCCAGGAGGATTAGGGTTCTTATGAAAAAGGATTTGATGAATTTTTGTTCCATATAAGTTTCCTCGCTTCCGGGCGTTCGCCCTATTAAAGCGTAATGCCGCAAAGCAGTCTGCAGCACAACAGTCTGCCGCAGTGCAGTCTGTAGCACAACAGTCTGCCGCAGTGCAAGCTCGAAAACCTGCGGTTTCCTCGCTTCCGGGCGTTCGCCCTATTAAAACTGTCATGGACAAAACCGTCTGCAAGCAGCCGTTTTGTCCCCGCCAGTTTTAGCACTGCTCATCGCTATCAAAAGTTGAAATACAAAAAGGTGCTTACTTGTGATAGGGAGATGATGCACCATAGGAAGAGGATGCAGATTCCCCAGCACTTTGTGGAGGTCAGTTCGTTATTGGTTGCCCGGTCATAGGCGTTTCTTCGGAAGATCAGGAAGAAGGCCAGTGCAAATAATATAAACATAAAGATTAAATATATATAGGTTACAGCGCCTGGCGCAAGGATATCCAGGGCTTGTCTGATTACATAAATTTCAGAAATGTCAAGCTGCGCGGCGACTTCGTATATTTTACCGGTATAGCTGCCTGAGAATAGGTTTTTAAACAGCTGTAATGCGCCCAACATACTCTCACTTCGGAAGAAGAAAAGGGAGAGGTTAAAGAGCGTAAAGGTAAAGATCCAGCCAAGCCATGGAGGAATATGAAAACGGGAAGGGCGTTTTTCTTCCCGGCCCTGTATGCCGATGACGCCCAGATTATCCCAGACCACCAGAAGTCCCTGCATGGCGCCCCAGGCTACGTAAGTCCAGGCGGCCCCATGCCATAGGCCGCTCAGCAGGAAAATGATAAACGTATTGATCAGCATACGGGTTTTACCCCTTCTGCTTCCTCCCAGAGGAATATAGACATAGGTGATGAAAAAGCGTGACAGGGTGATATGCCAGCGCTGCCAAAATTCCTTAATGCTGCAGGAACGGTAAGGCGAATTAAAATTGACGGGCAGTTCAATATGGAACATTCTGCCCAGTCCAATAGCCATATCGGAATATCCGCTGAAATCAAAATATAATTCAAAAGAATAAGCCAGGATTACAAATATGGTAGAGACGCTGTCCAGGGAAAAAGTCTGTGCAAATCCATAATTGGCCATCAGGCCGAAAGTATCTGCCAACAATACCTTTTTGGCAAGGCCTAATACAAAAAGATAAATACCCCTGGCAAAGAAGGAAGCATCGAACCGGCGTCTGGATGTATCCTCAAACTGGGGGATCATTTCCTTATAGAGTACGATAGGGCCGGCAATCAGCTGTGGGAAAAAGGTGACAAAGGTCAGGTAATTGAGAAAGCTGTAATGTTCGCACCTGCCCAGAGCCCGGTCTATGATAAAGGATAGTTGTTGAAAAGTAAAGAAACTAATACCTAAAGGCAGTAGGATATGCTTTAGGTTAAAGTCCGTATGGAAAGCCAGATTTATGTTTTCAATAAAAAAGTCATAGTATTTAAAATAGAATAAAATGCCTAGATTTAAAACAATGCCGATCACAAGGCCAAGGCGATTTAAAGGGGAAAGACCTGTCTTGCCGTCTGTCAAAGTCTCCCTTTGTTGGCGTTTGGCGGCTGGGATTTTAGTCAGCAGATAACTCAATGCATAGTTCATGCCAATACTGCACAGGATGATGGCCAGATAACTGACATTAAAATAGCCGTAAAACCATAAAGACATACCGGCCAGAAAGAGGCTGGCCAGCTTATAATGTCCATATCGGTTAAGTCCGTACCATCCGATCAGCGCGATGGGCAGAAAGATGAAGATAAAAATATAAGAATTAAATAACATAAAATACCGGAATTCCTTCCTGCATACATATTTTTCTAATATAGGTAAAAAATAATAGTGACTGATAATTATGGTTTGCTATAGTATAGCAAATCCGGTCACAGCTTACAAGTCAAATACCCTTTGCGGGATAAAAGTGCCGAGGGTACGACGGGATAAGATTAATAATGTATATTGCCCCGTTTTCCGGATTAAGATACGGATTTGACCAAAAAGGGCAGAAACGGAGAAGATATGAGAAAAAAAGCGATGTGGATAGGAATGGTAATTATGTTTTTGCTGACAGGGTGTGGCGACTCGATGTCGGAGGATGAATTGGTTCGTAACAGTCGCGCTTTTGAGACAGAAAAGGGTGGCGATGATCTACAGGCCAGCAGTTTTCCTTTTTTGTCTTTGGAAAAATATCAAGGAGAAAAGGATTTTTATACGCTGCCGGAATTAAAGGATGAGGTAAAAGAATTATTGGGGGATCATTATTGGCCGGAGGACGATTTGTCAAAAGAGGAATTAAAGAAGCTGACGGGTATATCGGAAGATATGTATGTGGATTTTTTGGCGCAGAAGCAGTCGATGGATGCCCATATCGATACTATGATCATCATTCATGCAAAGGAGGGTTATGTGGGGGCGGTGGAACAGGCGCTTGAAGAGTACCGCAGTAAAATCATCGAGGAAAATCGCAATTATCCGCAAAATTTTGGCAAAGCCAAGGCGTCTCGGATGGAGACGATTGATGATTATGTCTGTTTTGTACAGTTGGGCGCAGACACCACGATAGTAGCTGACAAGGGATCCGATGCGGTGACGGCTTATTGTCTGGAAGAAAATGAGAGAGCTCTTTATGTGTTGGAAAAGGCGATTCTTGACTGATAAAAGAGAATGTATATTATTTAACGTAGTAATAAGTCCAAAGTTATGATAGAATGATATGGGTGATATATCAATTTACATGAATTTACGATACGTTAACTAAGCAGGAAGCAAGAGTAGGAGAATAGTAATGAATGGACTTATTCAGATTTCGAAGTATGCAGGTATGAGAAACGATCTGGCGCAGGCAGGAGGCGGTAATACCTCTGTCAAGTTGGACGACCACGTTATGCTGGTTAAAAGTTCAGGCTGCCAGTTGGCTGATGTAAGCAGGGAAAGCGGCTGCACGAAGGTAAATTACCGTATCATCTTAGACTATTTTGAAAATAATACAGCAGATGTGCTGACGGAAGAAGAAGGAAAAAATCTTCTTGTACAGGCACAGATGGAGGAAGGACATGCGTCCATTGAGACCTTTTTACATGCGATAACGGGGAAGTATACGTTACATTCTCACCCCATGCTTGTAAATGTACTGACGTCCAGGAAAGACGGCAGGAAGGAACTCCAAAAACTTTTTCCGGAATCTGTATGGGTATCTTACCAGAAACCGGGCGCGGCATTGGCAGAGGCCTGTTACAGAGCGTGTAAGGAACAGGGGACGCCGGGAAATGAGCAAGAGATAATTTTCTTGGAAAATCACGGTCTTGTGGTCAGCGCGAATACGCCGGAACGGGTGATAGATAAGACGGAAGAAGTTCTGAAAAAGATTGCAAATCATCTACATATTTCTTATCGGATTTATTCCTCTGCGACCAGAATATGGGATATGTTTCTGCGGATTCCAGAGTTGCAGGATATGATTGTATATACCTCGCAGAGCCGGTATCTTTCGTGGGAGTACATAGGAGAATCCCTGGTGGGAGCGAAGCGGTGGAATCATGCTTTCTGTCCGGACTGCGTAGTTTATGGCGCCAAGAAGATGTTGTGTCTATGCGATGATTTCAGCCGTCGGGATATCGTGGATTTTATGGATAAATATGGCGCACCGGTAATCATCTGTTACCGCAGACATATTTATATTGCAGCGGAAAGTGTAAAAAAGGCGCAGGAGATAGAGAATGTGATGAGTTTCGGCGCGCAGGTCCAGGTAGAGAATCTTGGGAAAAAGATGAATTACCTGAGTGACAGTCAGCAGGAGGAACTGCTAAACTGGGATAGTGAGAAATACCGCAGAATGATGAAATAGGAGAGATGAGTATGTATGTTATCATTCCGATGACGGGTTATGGTTCCCGTTTTGTGGCGGCCGGTTATAAAGAGTTAAAACCATTTATACCGATTATGGAAACGCCGATTATAGAGTGGATTGTAAAGAGGATGTATCCGGCAGATACAGATTTTATCTTTGTGTGTCGGGGAGAACACCTGTCGGAGGATCCCGCTATGCGGGAGCGGCTTATGGCGCTTGCACCTGCGGCAAAGATCGTGGCGATTGAGAATTGGGTTAAGAAAGGGCCGGTCTATGATGTGCTCCGGGCATATCGGGAATTGAAAGATTCAGACCAGATTGACGTTAATGCATCCTGTATCATCAATTACTGCGATTTTTATATGACTTGGGATTTTCAGGGGTTTGCAGATATGGCTAAGGAGAGGAACTGTGACGGCAGCGTGCCCTGCTATACAGGCTTTCATCCCAATCTGTTACCGCAGAAAAATTATTATGCGTCCTGTCTGACAGATGAAGAGGATAATCTGATTGAAATCCGGGAGAAGTATTCTTTTGAAGAGGATAAAACAAAAGCCAAACATTCTCCGGGTGTGTATTATTTTAAAAATGGCGGTATCATGGAGAAATACTGTCAGATTCTGACAGAACATGAGGAATGTGCCATAAACGGCGAGTTTTACGCTAGTCTGCCCTATAACTTTATGGTACGGGATGGCCTGAAAGTGTGGGTGCCGACTAACGTGGAGTATTTTTGCCAGTGGGGGACACCGGAGGATATGGGGGAATTTGTGTATTGGACGGATTTGATCCGCCAAACTGCAGGCGGCAGTCTGGTACAGGACCAGGCGGAACAAGAGACGGTATCCGCTGGCAAAGTGCTGATACCGATGGCGGGCGCCGGACAGCGGTTTGCGCAGGCAGGGTATACAGTACATAAACCGGCCATTATGACCATAGACCGGAAAGATGGAATAGAAAAACCTATGGTGGTCTGTGCAACGAAGGATTTACCAGGCGTCTGGCAGGACGGCGGTAATGTGATCTATGTGGATCGGACGTTTCATAGGGAAGACGGCGTGGAGGATGCTGTCAGACAGTATTATCCGAAGGCGCAGTTTATCACCATCGACCATCTGACACAAGGGCAGGCCTGTACCTGTATGCTGGCGGAAGCGTATCTTGATCCGGAAGAACCGCTTCTGATTGCAGGCTGCGATAATGGGATGGATATTGACACGGAAGCGTTTCAGAGTCTGACACAAGAGTGCGACTGTATCGTATTTACCTATCGGCACAATGAAGCAGTTCTGGCTAATCCCAATGCCTATGGCTGGATGATTGCTGACAATCAGGGAAATATTACGGGGACCTCCATCAAAAAGGCAATCTCTGATACGCCGATGGAAGATCCGGCGGTGGTTGCCACTTTCTGGTTCAAGAAATCCAGGATTTTTCTGGAAGCTACGGCCAAAATGATTGAAGAAGATGACAGGATCAACGGCGAATTTTATGTGGATCAGACAGTAAAACATGTGTTGGATCTAGGATATCGGGCGAAAATTTTTGATATTGACCGTTATGTAGGCTGGGGCACTCCGGCGGATTACGAGGGTTATCAACAGACATATACATATTTTGAGGATTTCCTTAAGAGAGAAAGTCTGGTAAGATAGAAGATAGACACAAAAGAAAGGCGCTGGTCTGTCTGATGTTACAAAAATTACATGCGCTTGATATGGAGAAGAACTATCAAAAATATTTGAAGGCTGCCATTATCGTGGGAGTCTTATTCAAGTTATGCCTGATGGGATTATTTTCTTCTGATTATCAGAATCTGATGTTCATTCCTTTTGTGAAGTGCTTCTTAAGCGGGGAAAACCCTTATCAGTTTTATTATGACCATCAATTGTTATCTTCCTTTCCCTATCCGCCGGTCATGTTGTTTGTGGAGTGTATCGGTGGCGTTTTTATCACACTTTTTGCAGGAATGCCTGTCTTTTGGCAGAATCTGGTCTTTAAACTGCCGATTCTATTGATGGATCTGCTGGGATTGTATTATTTGATGCAGATTTTTAAAGATAAAAGAAAATATATTCTGGTACTGTATTTCCTCTCACCGATCATCCTATATGCTTCTTATATGCATGGACAGCTGGATATTATTCCGACGATATTTTTAGTAGGAGCGGTCTATTATCTGGCGGAGACGAATATTATGGCGGAGAGGGGTTTTTCCGGCGAGTGGAAATTTATGGTGTTTCTCGCGCTTGCGCTTGCATCTAAGTTTCACATTGCAGCGGTGCTTCCCTTGTTTTTCCTGTACATATATAAAAGAAAAGGATACCGAAAAGCCGTCGTTATGACGGGACTGCCTGTCCTGGCTACGGTGGCCGTTGTACTGCCGTTTTGGGGGAGCGGTTTTGTCAATATGGTGCTGCTTAACAAAGAACAGCAGGCCATCGACAGTGTTTATCTTGATTATGGCAACGCGCATCTGCTGCTTTCTGTATTGGTGCTGCTGTTTATTTACTTTCAAGCCTTTCAGGTCAACCAGATGAACCGGGATTTATTGATCAGTATGACGGGACTGCTCTTCTCAGTCTTTCTTGCGTTTGTGCCTGCTATGCCGGCATGGTTTGTCTGGATCGTACCGTTTGTCATGATGTATCTGGCGGGGCTTTCTGAGAACCGGGGCAAGATGGTGCTGGTTTACGGTGTGTTTAACCTGTTGTATCTGTTGTATTATGTATGTTTTCATAAGACGCAATTTGTGGATTTATATTTTCTTGATAAAGATTTAAACTGCCTGAAACTATCGGATACTGCATTAAAGAATATTGTATTTACGCTGATGGTCGGAGTTTTCCTGATTTTGGTAGTCGGCATGTATCTGTATGGTGTCAATAGCAATTCCTATTACCGTAGGCGAAACCGTCCCTTTACCATCGGTATTGCGGGGGACAGTGGTGCGGGCAAGAGCAGACTGCTTATCATGTTGAAAGAACTTTTATCTGAGGATCATATCTTGTGTGTGGAAGGGGACGGTGACCATAAGTGGGAGCGCGGTAGCGATAATTGGAAAGAGATGACGCATTTGAATCCTCAGGCGAATCATCTCTATCGGCAGGCGGAGGATCTACAGGTATTGCGCGGGAATAATGCGGTCAGAAGGGCGGATTACGATCATGAAACTGGGACTTTTACCAATAAGAGACGAGTAGCGCCCAAGCCATATATTGTTATGTGCGGTCTTCACTCCCTGTATCTGCCACAGATGCGGCAGGCTTTGGATATGAAGATTTTTCTGGATACAGATGAAAATCTCAGATGTTATTGGAAACTGGAAAGAGATCGGGGCAGCAGAGGACATGACAGAGCAGCCGTTATGGAGCAGATCGAGGCCCGCCGGGAGGATGCCAAACGCTACATTTATCCGCAGAGACAATACGCTGATTTGGTAATCCGTTATTTTGATCCGCTGTTGCCGAAGGAAAATCCACCAGAAGGGTATCAAGCCTCTTTTGGGGTGGAATTTCTGATAGATATAGAAATTAATGTGGAACCGATGCTGGCAATTTTGCGGGACCAAGGTGTGCCTGGCACACTGACTTATGACGATCTTCTGCACCAGAAGATACTATTTAGGAACGAAGACCTGAATGTAAATAGGGAGTTTTGGGAGACTGCAGCTTGCAGCGCAATTCCGCAGATTGAGGATCTGACGGGCGGACATATGGTTTGGGAAGACGGTGTAAACGGCGTGGTGCAGCTGATGCTCTTGATGGTGATAGGCGAGATCATGAAAAAGGACTAAAGAAGGGAGATACAACAAATTGTTGTATATCAAATATGATAAAAGCAGTAATCTTTGATTTGGATGATACTTTATATGATTATAAAACCTTGGACAAAGAAGCCGGGAGCAGAGTGAGAAGTCTTGTTTGTAAGCGTTTGGAAGTCAGTGAAGAAAGATATGAAAAGGCTTTTATACGTGGACGGCAGGTGACCAAGGAGCGCCTGGATGATACGGGCGCATCGCACAACAGAATGTTGTATTTTCAAAAGACGCTGGAATATTTGGATTGTAAACCCCTGCCTTTATGTTTGCAGATGTATGAGACTTACTGGGGCACTTTTCTGACAAAGATGAAACTGTATCCGGGAGTCCGAGGGCTTTTGGATAAATTGCATGCGAAGGGCATTAAAGTCGCAATCTGCACGGATCTGACGGCGCATATCCAGCACCGCAAGTTAGAAACATTGGGACTCGTGGATGATGTTGACTGTCTGGTGACCAGTGAGGAAGCCGGACATGATAAACCGTCGCCGGAGGTTTTTGCGTTATGTCTGGAGAAACTGGGGATGAAACCGGATGAAGTCTGCTTTGTGGGGGACGATTACAGGCGGGACGTGATGGGGGCAGTGGCGGCAGGGATACCCGCAGTCTGGTTTCGTCCGGCGAATGAGCCAGGAGATGAGGATAGCAGCGTAGATTATAAGGTGGTAAGGGATTATAGACAGCTGGAAGAACTGTTGATTACAGGAGAGAGATTATGAGAAGTGGAAAAAGTTTGAAACTTTCAATTGTTGTGCCATGTTATAATGAGGAGGAAAACATTCCGCTTATTTTAGGGCGGTTTCAGGAAGTAATAGGTCGGGAGGACATAGAAGTCATCCTGGTCAACAACGGTTCCACGGATAACAGCGCGCAGGTGCTGGAAGAATTATTGCCCCAATATCCGTTTGCAAAGACTACACTGGTGGAGGTAAACCAGGGATATGGTTACGGTATCTTACAGGGACTGCATATGTGTCAGGGTGAGTATATCGGCTGGACACATGCGGATATGCAGACGGATCCGGCGGATATTATAAAGGCGCTGGATATTATCGAGGGGGAGAAGGGACTAGTATTTGTCAAAGGCAATCGGAAAGGCCGCCCATTATTTGACGTGTTTTTCACGGTGGGGATGAGTCTGTTTGAGACTTGTTATCTGCATAAGAAATTATATGATATCAACGCGCAGCCCAATATTTTTCCAAAAGTATTTTTTGACGGCTGGGAGGAGCCGCCCCATGATTTTTCTCTGGATTTATATGCCTTGTACATGGCGCGCAAAAAGGGACTTAAGGTAGTCCGATTCCCGGTGCTTTTTCCGGAAAGGATTCACGGGGAATCCAAGTGGAATACGGGGCTTAAGGCCAAGTGGAAGTTTATTAAACGGACCATTGATTTCAGCGTAAAGTTAAAGAAGAGCGGAAAGTTATAAGGATGGATTTATCTGTCAACAAATTTGGCGAGTAGTAGAGATATCGAAACAGGGAAAGATGCCTGTATAAATGGAGGAAGAGATGGAATACATAGCGCACAGGGTAAACACGGTAGAAGAACTTCGCAAACTGCCAGCAGAGTATGGCGTGGAATTGGATTTAAGAGATGATTTAAATGGCAGGATCTATATTTCCCATAATCCTTTTGAAGCGGGTGAGGACTTTGAGGATTACTGTAAAGAGTATCATCATGGGACCATGATCTTAAATATCAAGAGTGAGCGGATTGAGCATAAAGTACTTGCGTATATGGAGCAGTATCATATCGAGAAATACTTTTTCCTGGACTCTTCTTTTCCGATGATCAAGCTGTTGACAGATATGGGAGTAAAGCAAGTGGCGCTCCGCTTCAGCGAATTGGAAGGTCTCGACACCATCCGTAATATGGCGGGCAAAGCCGAATGGGTATGGGTGGACTGTTTTACGAAAGTGCCCATCGACCAGGAGAGTTTCCAGGAGTTAAAATCACTTGGCTATAAGTTATGTTTTGTATCCCCGGAGTTAGAAGCGCAGGAGGAAAAGCTGCCTTTATATAAACAGTATCTGAAAGAGCAAGGCATTGTGTTTGATGCAGTTTGTACCAAAAGTTATCATATTAAGGATTGGATGGAATGATGAGAACGAAAATACGGGAAAGAGCCGGTATGGCGGCAGCGATAGCGGGCACGCTTCTTGTGGGCATACTTTTATTTTACAGGCATTGGCAGTTTGAATTGCCATTATATCCGAATGTGGATGAAATGTTATCACTGCAGAATATTTATGACCTGTTAGGCCAGCATCTTTATACAGGAGATATTTATGTGCTGGACTTTTTCCGTTACCCGCATTTGACGTTCTATTATGCGGCGGTGGGAGCCAGGATTTTAGGCAAATTCTTATCTGGGGTGGACACGGTGGTGCTTCTGCGCTACGTTGTCTGCGGCACGGCGCTTTTGTCGAATATCTGTATTTATTTCACCGTTAAGATTATGACGGGAGACCGCAGGTGGGGTTACATGGGATTCCTGCTGTCTGTTTTTTCTCTGTACGGTTATGCTTATCTGTATTATACGGGACCAGATACGCTTTTGTATGCAGTGGCAAATGTGCTGCTGTTACTCGGTTGCGTTATTTATCAGGATCAGAATGAGGAGCGGGTGGTATATCTGTGGTATCCGCTGATGGCAATCTGTATTGGGTTGGCGATGGCGGCCAAGTACCATGGGATCGTGTTTGGCATTTTTTGGCTGGCATTACATATTCGGAAAAAGTATTGGAAGAGCCATCGTAATAATTATTTGTTCTTTATGGACTGTATTGTGCTGGCGTTGGTGTTCTGCCTGTGCAATTATTCTCTGTTCTTTCATTTCAAAACATTCATCGGGGACAACCTCTATAATCTAAACCACTATGCCTGGGGACATCCGGGAATTGAACATAATCTGCCGTTTCTGGGGTATCTGGAAGCCTTTGGATTTACAAATTATGGCGTGGTGGGCGGAATACTGTTGTTTATTGGAATCGCATATCTGATTCGCCAAAAAGACTGGGGGCAGCTAGTGGTATTTTTATTGATGCCGGTCTGTATCCTGTTCCTTTTATCAAAGTATCAGATTGTGCTGGGCAGGAATATGTCTTTGGTACTTCCGTTTGCCTTTCTTTTTATGACTTATGGGTTGATGGAAGTGGAGAGAGTTTTAGACGCGCGTCTTTTCCAAGGGAAAAGGATGAAGAACAAATTTACGGCAGCAGGTATTGTAATGAGTGCAGTGGCGCTGATGGTTCTATGCAATGCGGCAGTCGTGTGCAACAATTACCGTTATGATTTAACTTATACCCAGGCAGCGGCAGGTATTGCAGACCTGATCCCGGAAGGAGCCAAGGTCTACTGTACTTCTTATATGCCAGTGATGGATGCAGACAAATATGAGATAATTGATATCGGGGAGGATATCTCATTGCTCCCGGATCGGCTTGCACCGGGGGAGTATTATATTGATGTGCAATATGCCACAGGCTATTTTGCCCAACGGAAAGATTATCTTGTCTGTCGGGGAAAGGCTATGTATCCGGACAAAAAAGCGTCATATGAAGAAAAAATAAGCGGATATGCGGTAGCAAAAAACTATCCGGGCATTTCCTACGGCGGAGAGTGGAAATATCGGATTGGGTATTTGGATATGTTTCGGTACTCGCCGGGAAAATATTATGTAGGGCCCAGTATTATTGTTTATGCGGGAGAGTAGCTTGAGAACAGTAGGGATAGTAGATAGATTGTGAAAGCTTTTGGATTAAGGAAAGTGTAAAAGTATAGAAAGCGGTATATGCCATTTTAGAGATTGTATAAAAATTCCACTTACTTAAATTTTGAGACAATGATAGAATGATAAGGGAAAAGGGATTGTTTGGAGTGGGTGGAAGATCGCTATGCGTTGGATACCTTTGCAGGATATAAATACCAGAGAATGGAAATTGTGTATTCTTTATGACGACTGTATGTCGTATGACGTAACAAATATTGAATCAGAACATGTGGAGAGAATCCTTTCTTATGCGGCGTATATGAATGATGGAATCACAGAGGGTATTGATTCTGTTACGCTTGCACGGTTGACAGAATTAAAAAATAAATATGAACAATAGACATGATATAAAAATGTCATGTCAGAAATTCTTTTAATAAAAGTTCCAGTTCCTCGGCTTCCGATGGGGTAAAAGCCGGGGAATTTTGCGTTTGTTTTTCCTTGTTTTCTGAGAGAATCGCATCGGGCAGTTTCATAGATTCTTTTTCCCCCATAGATTTTTCAGAAGTGTCAGGCTGAATCATACGCATATCCAATTGTGTCTGTTCTAGGCGGCTTGCCAGATGATTTTCCAGATAATCGATTAAGTTTGTCCGCAGGATCTTTATTTTCCCGGGAATATCCACCAGAGAAGATATCGCAAAGTAACAATATAATCCCAGGAAGCTGATCAGGTAAAAAGGCGCAATCTGAAAAAAGTCCTCGTCATGAATAATACCCTGGCAGGCGCCGATACCCGCCACGAGTACGGCCAGAAGCGTGAGCTGCCCGGATACATGTTTTAAGAAAGATAAAGGCAGCCGGCCCACGCTGATCTGGTTAATAAACTTGTCCACAAAAACGGATACGTTTGGAACGGTCTCATGAAGCTGGCGGCAGCTTGTAAATTTCAATTTAAGTTTTTGCAAAGATCTGTTTGTCGTGGCTGACATATTTTCCGTCTCCCAGATCAGCTTATGGTATATCACTCCCATCACAATCTGGCATATGATACTAAGTAAGAGCAGGATTAGGATTGTGACCATGTAATTTTTGTGTCGGAAAAAGAGTGCAAACATATCGGACAATACCTCTCATCATCATAAAAATATAGTGCATACTTATATTATATTGGAATATACGCAGGGAAAAAGACATAAGGCATCGACAGATTTCATGCTGTTTTGACGTTTGTGGGAATAAGTTTTGAAAAAGGCATAGACAAGAGTACTGGAAAGTCATAAAAAACTGTGGTATAGTAAAAACGTTAGGGAAACAGGAATTTATCCAGAAAATTTGGAGAGCATGAATAGGAGGGAGCAGATATGATTTATCGACCAAAGGGAGTCTGTTCTAACGCGATAGATATACAGGTAGAAGACGGCGTGATCAAGTCTGTCGAATTTACGGGAGGATGTAACGGAAACACGCAGGGTATTTCACGTTTGGTTGCCGGGATGAAGGTGGAAGACGCAATTGGCAGACTGAAAGGTATCAAGTGTGGATTTAAGAGTACTTCCTGCCCGGATCAGCTGGCCTGCGCGTTACAGGAAATCATAGGTGACTAGGAGGGTTCTTTCTTATGGGCAGTAAGAAGATTGTACTTACCGGCGGCGGTACTGCCGGACATGTAACCCCGAATATGGCGTTGATACCCAGACTCAAGGAATTGGATTACGAGATAGTATATATAGGATCGTACGATGGGATTGAGAAAAAACTGATCGAGGATTTTGATATCCCTTATTATGGAATTGCAACCGGCAAGTTCAGAAGATATTTTGATCCTAAGAATTTTTCAGATCCCTTTCGGGTGATCAAGGGAATGGGTGAAGCAAGAAAATATTTAAAAGAGATCAAACCGGATGTGCTTTTTTCCAAGGGCGGTTTTGTCAGTGTACCTGTGGTACGGGCGGCAAATACTCTGGGGATTCCCTGTATTATTCATGAGTCGGATATGACGCCGGGGCTGGCCAATAAGCTGTGTATCCCGGTAGCCAAGAAGGTGTGTTGTAACTTCCCGGAGACATTTAAACTCCTGCCGGCGACTAAGGCAGTGCTGACAGGTTCCCCGATTCGAAAGGAACTGACCACAGGAAGTAAAGAAGCCGCATATGAACTGTGTGGATTTGATGCATCAAAACCGGTTATTATGGTGGTGGGCGGAAGCCTCGGTTCCGCCGCGATCAATCAGGCGGTCCGGGATGTGCTGCCGGAACTGTTGAAGGATTTTCAGGTAGTGCATCTATGTGGGAAAGAAAAGGTAGATAATCTGCTTCTCACTACGCCGGGGTATAAACAGTTTGAATATGTGAAGTCAGAGATGAAGGACATTTTCGCCATGGCGGATATAGTGATTTCCCGTGCCGGAGCTAATGCGATTAGTGAGATCTTGGCGCTCAAGAAACCAAATATCCTGATTCCACTTTCGGCGGGCAGCAGCAGGGGTGATCAGATCCAAAATGCCAATTCCTTTGAGTCCCAGGGATTCAGTATCGTGATTGATGAGGACGACCTGACAAACAAACTATTTCTTGAGAAGATACAGGAATTGTACTTTAACAGGTTTACCTATATTGACGCCATGAGTAAGAGCAGTCAGAGGGATGCTATCGGAACGATCATCGGGCTGATTGAAGATGAAGTAAACGCAAAATAAAGTTTGAAAGCCAGGCTGCGGCCTGGCTTTTGACATAAGACAAAATACGGGATTAATATGTATGTTAAGGCCTGTCAAGTTCAGACATAAATATATGGAAGGGGGATATGGTTATAAAATTGAGACCATATAGAATTGTAATAACATTTGTTGTAATTTGTATGATAGTACTATTGGATTGCAGAATGGCAAAAGCGATGGAAGAGACAGCCTATGGGTATTCAGAAGTATCTCTGTCCGATCTTAGGTGGGAATTTCTGGAAATATACAGACAGAAGAAGGAAGTTATAAAATATCGGGATATTGGGGAAGCGGATTGGCCATTGGTGGATTCCGTACAATTGATTTATAACAAACACTATCAGGATAATCCCAACAGCCTGCCTGTGCCTTACTGCACCTATAATGCGAAGGGTAATTTTTATGCGGAAGTGTTGGACAAGGATCATTCCTGTCTTTTACTGGTGTATGACGGCATGTCGGAGAACGGGAAGTGTTATCTGTTTGTGGCGGAAGAAGAACACTATGACGTGGATGGAACGAAGCTGGATAATACCAGCCTGCGGGAATTTTACGCGGTAAATTTGGAAGAGGGCAAAGTTTACGAGGCGCATAAGACTACTTGGGGCGGCGCGGAGGCAGAGGAATACCGGAAGGCGACCAGGGAGTAGGGCGACGGTCCTTTTTAATAAAATCTAATTGTGTGGATGGTATATCGTGGCTTATAATAGAGACAAAGCATCTCCGATAACGGGGATGGATATCGAGAGAGGGCAGCTATGGCAAGAGTAGTCGGTATTGGGAACCAGAATTTTGAAAAGATCAGGACCAATAATATTTTTTATATTGATAAAACTAATTTTATAAGGGAATGGTGGGAATCCGGTGATGAGGTAACGCTGATCGCACGGCCAAGGCGTTTTGGAAAGACTTTGAATATGAGTATGCTGGAGCAGTTTTTTTCTGTCAAATATGCTGGCAGGGGTGATCTGTTTGCGGGGCTTTCCATCTGGGAAGAGGAAAAGTATCGGGAACTACAGGGTACTTATCCGGTTATCAGTCTGTCCTTTGCGAACGTAAAGGAATCAAATTACAGAGGGACGAGGCTATCCCTGAATCGGATTATAGAGGATATTTATAATAAAAATATATTCCTACTTGAGGGCGATCTTTTGACGAATAATGAGAAAGAGTATTTTCGCAGTGTGACCTGTAACATGGAAGATGCAACGGCGACATGGGCCCTTCACAGGATGTCAGATTTTCTTTCCCGGTATTATGGGAAAAAGGTGATCATCCTTCTGGACGAATACGATACTCCCATGCAAGAAGCGTATGTAAACGGGTATTGGAAGGAGTTGGTAGATTTTACCAGAAGTCTGTTTAATTCAACTTTTAAGACAAATCCTTATTTGGAACGTGCCATAATGACAGGGATTACAAGAGTCAGTAAAGAATCTATTTTTTCTGATTTGAATAATTTGGAAGTAGTGACAACAACCGTCCAAAAGTATGAGGATTGTTTTGGATTTACAGAAGAGGAAGTATTTGCGGCGCTGGAAGGATATGGGATGTCTGATCAGAAGCAGCTGATAAAAGATTGGTATGATGGCTTTTCTTTTGGAGAAAAAGGAGAAATCTATAATCCGTGGTCTGTGATCAATTTTCTTGATAAAGGAAGAGTTGGAATATATTGGGCAAATACAAGTTCCAACAGCCTTGTGAATAAGTTGATACGGGAAGGCAGCTTAGAGGTGAAAAGAACCTTTGAGCAGTTGATTCAGGGCGAGACCATACAGATGGAAATAGATGAACAGATTGTATATGATCAATTGTCTGTCAAAAAGAATGCCGTTTGGAGTTTACTGCTTGCCAGCGGGTATCTGAAAGTAGAAAAGACTATTTTCGTGGAAAGAACAGGACGCACGTACTATGATATGGCGTTGACTAATAAGGAAGTCCGGATTATGTTTGAAAATATGATTCAGGACTGGTTTTCCGGAAATGACGATTATAATGACTTTATCCGCGCGTTGTTGTTGGATGATGTAAAGGCAATGAATATTTATATGAATAAAGTGGCGTCGGAGATGTTTAGTAGCTTTGATACAGGGAACAAACCGTCCGAGACACAGCCGGAGAGATTTTACCATGGATTTGTATTGGGACTTATGGTGGAGTTCTCTGACAAATATACGATTACATCCAATCGGGAGAGCGGATTTGGAAGATATGATATTATGCTGGAACCGAAACAGCAGGAATATGATGCGATGATATTGGAGTTTAAGGTGCAGAGCCAGGAGGAGAAAGACCTTTCGGAAACAGTACAGGAAGCCCTGCGACAGATAGAGCAAAAAGAGTATCAGGCGAATCTGATCGGGAAGGGAGTTCCCAGTGAGCGGATTCGAAAGTATGGGTTTGCTTTTTGTGGGAAAAAGGTGATGATCGGCAGGGCTGGTTAGTCGAGGTAAAGTAAATGTATAATTTTACAGTCATGTGTGAAGATATGCCTGTTGCGAATGTCTGGGTATCAGATGATCATAAAAAGATAGCTCATAGGTTGTCACCGGAAGCTATGGTTATGGTTACAGGGAGCAGTATTGGGACACAGAAAAAATATTATGAAAAAGGTTTCTGGTATAAACAAGATAATATTGGATATGAGGGTGTTTCAGAATATCTGTCTTCAAAGGTACTTGCCTGTTCTAATATACAGGAATATGTAGAATATGAACAGTGTACGATCAATGGAAAGGCAGGGTGCCGTTGCCCCTGCTTTTTGTCAGACAAAGAATCTTTTATCAGCCTGCAGAGATTATATGATACCTTCCATGGCGGTCAATTGTCAGAGAGGGTAAGAATGATAGATTCGGTCAAAGATAGGATTAATTTTGTGGTTGATTATGTGCTTGATATTACTGGACTGGATATGAGAGAGCAGTTAGGCAAAATAGCGACTTTTGATATGTTGATATTAAACACAGACAGGCATTTCAATAATATTGGTATAGTGGCAGATATTTCACAAAACCAGTATAAGAATGCACCTGTATTTGATAATGGGAATTCATTATTAAGCAATCTACAAGAGTTTCCTTATGATGAAGATATTGTAAAAAATATAGAACAGGTAATTGGACAGCCGTTTTCAGCCAGTTTGGAAAGTCAGGCCATGGAATTGGGATTTGGTTTGAAAGTGAATTATGCTAAACTTAATGAAATGTTAAAAAATGAGCAGGAGTCCAGGGCGCTTGAGACATTATGGATACAATTAGAAAAATATGAATCTATCATCAAACTATAAAAAACACTCTTAGAAGCATATAGTTTATTGAGAAAGAAATGATGAGGAAACCAAAACATGTTTTTAACTTCTTTTATACCACAGCGCATCAGCAATAAAACCGTCATCAGGGTTTATCGGATCTTGGCATGGGTGAAAGTGCCGCGGCCCGCCAGGGAAAAGAATTATGAGCACAATCTGCAATGTTTGAAAAAAATGAACCCGAAACTTTGGCAGGATTCCTCAGCCTGTATCGAGAATCAGGCGCAATGGAACAATATTTGGTTTGGTGCGGGAAAACATCATAATATGGGGTATTCTGGCTGTGAGATCATAGCGGCTTTTAATGCGCAGAAGGCTTTGAAAGGCATAGGAACTGCAGAAAAAATGGCGGAGATGATTCGTCATTTTGAAGCGGGTGGGGCAGCGTTATGGGGAGAGTTCGGGACGTCTCCCTGGGCAGTAGCACAATATTTTAAAAAACAAGGTTATGATGTTTTGTTATCGTATGGAGAGGATGATACCATAAACGAGATTGAGCAAAAGAGTAAGGTCATGATCGCTACGGTATATAATGACAGATTCGATATCACCAAAGAGATACATACTGTGTGTATCACACGTGAGCAGTGTCGCGGTTTCATAGTGCACAATGCCTATTTCAAGGATAGGGATGGAACCTATGTGGCGAGTCCTTTGTATGGGACGCTTCGGGAGGCAGTTGCACATATATCAAATCATCAGACGAAACTGATCTGTCTGACGGGGATTTTAGGGAAAGCTTGACTGGAATCCTCTTGAAAAACCAAGGTTTCAATGCTACACTTAGAAAAGAAAGAGCGACTCTTGTGCGGGAATGTCCACGGCGCGTTGTGGGCGGACGGCACAGTCAGAAATGAAAAAGGAGAAGGCGAAGATGAACAAAGTTACATTTGATTATTCTAAAGCAGCACCGTTTATTGGGGACAATGAAGTGGAATCCATGAAGAAACTTGCGTTGGATGCCAAAGATCTGTTGGTAAGTAAGACAGGTGCGGGCAATGATTTCTTGGGATGGATCGATCTGCCGGTGGATTATGATAAGGAAGAGTTTGACCGGATTAAGAAGGCGGCGGCTAAGATTCAGGGCGATTCCGAGGTCCTTCTGGTGATCGGTATCGGCGGTTCTTATTTGGGGGCGAGAGCGGCGATCGAGTTTCTGCGTCACAGCTTCTACAATGTAGTGGACAAGTCGGTGAGAAAAACGCCGGAGATTTATTTTGTGGGTAATTCCATTAGTTCTACTTATATCAAGCATTTGATTGATGTAGTGGGCGACAGGGATTTCTCTATCAATATGATCTCCAAATCTGGTACGACCACGGAGCCGGCAATTGCCTTCCGTGTGTTTAAGGAGATGGCGGAGAAAAAATATGGTAAAGAAGGCGCGGCAAAGAGAATTTATGCGACCACGGATAAAGCGAGGGGATCTTTAAAGAATCTCGCTACGGAGGAGGGATATGAATCCTTTGTCGTTCCGGATGATGTGGGTGGACGTTTCTCTGTCCTTACGGCTGTAGGCTTATTGCCGATCGCAGTATCCGGTGCGGATATTGATAAGTTGATGGAAGGCGCGGCGGAAGGCAGAAGGATGGCGTTGGAGGCTCCTTTTGAGGAGAACGATGCGGTGAAATATGCGGCTTTGCGCAATATCTTACTCAGAAAAGGTAAGGCAATCGAAATTCTGGCAAACTATGAACCCAGTGTGCATTATGTGTCCGAGTGGTGGAAGCAGCTTTACGGCGAGTCCGAAGGAAAAGACCAGAAGGGTATCTTCCCGGCAAGTGTAGATTTGACTACAGATTTGCACTCTATGGGACAGTTTATCCAGGATGGTGCCAGAACTATGTTTGAGACGGTCATCAATATTGAGACCAGCAGGGAAGAGATTTTGATCGGTGAGGAGCCGGTGGATTTGGATGGGCTTAATTATCTGGCTGGCAAGAGTGTGGATTTCGTCAACAAGAGCGCCATGAATGGTACGATTCTTGCACATACCGATGGCCAGGTGCCAAATTTCATGGTTACGATTCCTGAAGTGAATGAGTTTTATTTGGGCGAATTGTTCTATTTCTTTGAATTTGCCTGCGGTGTCAGCGGTTATCTGTTGGGCGTGAATCCGTTCAACCAGCCGGGCGTGGAAAGCTACAAGAAGAATATGTTCGCGCTGCTTGGTAAGCCGGGATACGAGGCGCAGAGGGAAGAACTTTTAAAGAGGCTGTAATTGTTGAGGTATCATCCATGGGAACCATTATTGTATTGGCGGTTGTAGGCGTCGCGGCGGCTTTTGCGATCAGAAGCATAATCAGGGATAAAAAGGCGGGCAAGTCGCTTCAGTGTGGAGGAGACTGCAGCCGTTGCGGCGGATGCCATTAAAATTGTATTACATTGTGAAAAACTGCCGGTCTGTCAGGAAATATAGGATTGTAAAATCTATTTTCCGACAGGCCGGCAGTTTGCTATTTTGAGAGTGGAATAAAAAAACAACTTGTGCATTATTTGTATCTTATTTGTATCAAGTTATGTGAAAAATCTTGTAAAAGTGTCTACTTTAGTGTATCATTAACGTAAATCTTGATAAAAAGGAAAAAATTAAAGAAAAAACAATTAAATATTTGACAAAATGTGTATTTGCATAACGGTGAAAGGTCCGCTATTCATGAAGAAAGTATTTGTGAATAGTGTTTTTTATCAGTAAGGGGAAAACAATTCAAAATTGTGTCACAAAAATGATAAAGACGGAGGAAATCTTACAATGAAGAACAAGCAGAAGAAGACAAAAATTTCACTAGGCCAGAAGATTACTGCCAGCATGTTAGCCATGCAGATCGTTGTTATGACAATCCTGTCAGTTTTAGTCACTTATTCTATTACGACAGATACCCGGAACAGTACGATCAACAGTATGAAAACGATTGTTGAGGAGCGAAGTCAGATTATTAAGAATTATGTGGACGAGGCGGAAGGAACCCTTACCGCTTACAGCCGGGCCGGAGAAATCCTGGATATTATGTTACACCCCGAGGATCCGGATATCGTAGCAGCTGCACAGGCATATACAGAGAAATTTTCAAGTGATGTTGCGAATCTGGAAGGTCTGTATGCCAGTGAATGGAATACACATGTGTTGGCGCATACCAATGCCCAGGTAGTAGGCATTACCACAAGAGAGGGAGATCCGCTGAAGGCTTTACAGGATTCCATGCTTGCGGCAAACGGTGTATATAATACCGGTATCATTATCTCACCTGCCAGCGGTCAACAGATCGTGTCCATGTATATGGCGGTTTTTGATGAGCAGGGGAACCCGGCGGGTCTTGTGGGCGGCGGTATTTTCAGTACAGGCTTGATTCAGATTCTTGACAGCCTGACCATGGACGGTATGGAAAACGCTACCTATTGCATGGTAAATGTGGAAAACGGGCAGTATATTTTTAATGAGGATACGGAAAAAGTTGCCACACCTGCGGAGGAAGATTATATTGTTAAACTTTGCGAGCAGTTAAAGGGTGCTGCAGAGGATACAAGCGGATATACGGAATATTCGCAGAACGGTGAGAAATATATTTCTACATATTATTATATGGCAGATCACGGCTGGTTGTTTATGCTGTCGGATGGTCAAGAAGAGATTTTTGCATCTGCGGAACAGATGAAAATGACATTGATCGTCTTCTGTGTTGCCGCCATGTTGATCTTGATTGTTATTTCCCTTATCATTGTGGGACAGATTTTGAAACCCATGAGATCCATTGAAGGCGGTCTTATCTCTTTACAGAATTTTGATATCTCGGATAATAAAGAGGTGCAAAAGTACTGTAGCAGACGTGATGAGTTGGGTAATATTGCAAGCGCGACGGAAGTTCTAATCCATTCCTTGCAGGAGATTACGGGTACATTGAAAGATTGCTGTAATACATTGGAAGAGAATGCAGATCGTCTGCATCAATCGTCTTTCGAACTGGTAGGGGACGTTACGGATAACGTGGCGACAACGGAAGAACTCTCTGCTGCATTGGAAAGTACAAATGATGTTGTATCTAATGTGAATACAGAAATACAGAGTATTAATTCGGTAGTTAGTTCCATTCTGGATAATATTTCTGATTCTATCCGGACAAGTAATGACATCATTGGAAGCGCACAGGATATGCAGGTGAAAGCGGATTATGCTTACAAGAATGGACAGGAAACTTTGGTTCAGACAAAGAGTTCTGTAGAAGAAGCCATCAGCAGTCTCAGCAGCCTTACGAAGGTCAATGAACTGGCGTCAGAGATTCTCAACATTGCAGGGCAGACAAATCTGTTATCTTTGAATGCTTCTATCGAGGCGGCAAGAGCAGGCGAGGCAGGAAAGGGCTTTGCGGTGGTTGCTGGGGAGATTGGGACCTTGGCGGATACCTCCAGGAATACGGCATCCAGTATCCAGGCAATCTGCAATGAAACAAATGATAGTATTAAGGTCGTGAATCAGTGTTTCGATACGATCATTGAGTTTATTGAAAAGGAAGTTGTAGATCAGTTTAAAGATTTTGCGGAAAAGTCCACCGGTTACAGTGTTTCTGTAAACGAGATCAAGGAACAGCTTGACAGAGTGGACCAGGCGGTTCAGCAGCTGGAGACTTCCGTCAGACAAATTTCTAATAATGTTACGGATGTGAATAATATTGCAAATGAGAACATGAGCGCTATCAGCGTAATCGTTGAGAAGAATGAGAGCACGGCCCTGATCGCCGATCAGATTCAGCAGCAGTCCGGACAGAATAAGAAGCTGGCAGAAGAATTAGATAACTTAATTGATAAATTTAATTATTGATGTTAGGATTTACGATTTCATAAAGTTAAGTATTTAGTATTATCTTTTTCATATTATTCTTCTTCTGAAGGGAAGTGAAATTCTGTATTTAGGATTTTACTTCCCTCCTTTATGCGATGGGAAAGTTGATTTGAGAAAAGTTAATTCCGAAGGAATTTACTTTTGTGCAACTGCCAGTTGACAGATTTCCAAGTACAGTTGCTGGTTAGATAGCGATTATTTTCATACAATAAATAACAGCAGGAACCTGTTGACGGAATTATTCATGCGTCATGACAGGAAAACATTTATAAAAGGAGAAATTCTATGACACTGGGAGAAAAAATTTACATGCTTCGGACTGAGAACGGGTTATCACAGGAGGGTTTTGGGATTAGTCTCGGTGTATCGAGGCAGTCGGTATCCAAATGGGAAACCGGGCAGTCTGTGCCGGAGTTGGAAAAGATTGTGGCGATCAGTAATTTATTTGGGGTGACTACGGATTATCTGTTGAGAGATGAATTTGAGGGGAATTGCTGGAAAGATCCGCAGGCGGCGCCGAAAGAGACGGCATATGGTGCTGGTCATAATATGGTCTATGTTTCCAGACGAATTCATTTTGAGTATAAGAGTAAAAAGACGATAGGAAATCTTCCCCTTGTGCACATACATACGGGGGCAGGTCTCTATCGTGCAAAAGGCGTGATTGCCATCGGGAATATTGCGGAAGGTGTTCTGGCCATTGGATTTGTGGCAATGGGTGGATTTGCGCTTGGATTGGTTTCCATAGGTCTGGTCGCTTTGGCAACTCTGGCAGCGGGTATTTTGGCTTTTGGAAGTTTGGCCTTCGGCGTTATCACAGCGGGCGCGGTTTCCGTAGGAATATTTTCCATGGGAGCGCTGACTTTCGGGCAGTTTGCCTTTGGGGCTTCCGCCCATGGGGCGCAGGTGGCAGTGGGAGATGTGGCGCGAGGGAATATTGCGCTTGGATATTCGCAGGCTATCGGTAATTATACACAGGTCACCAACAGGCAGCCTTTTGATTATGAGAGCGCCTGCCGGATGATCGATGAGCATGTATCGCCTTATTGGTCCTTCTTTAAGACATGGGCAAAAAGTATGGTGAAATTTTTTTAGGCCCGTTTTTTCAAATTGAATCCCGACTTACACTGTGTTATAGTTAAAACAGTAAAAGTCCGGGAGGTAGGTTATGAAGATAGCTGTATTGGAACGGGACAGCGTTGGCACAGATGTGGACGTGAGCTGCTTTGAGAAATTTGGTGAAGTGACATATTATGGAAATACGGTGGCGGATACAGTGGCCGAACGAGTGAAGGATGCGGAAGTCATTATTTCCAATAAAGCGCCGATGAATGAAAATACACTAAAAGAAGCGGCACATGTGAAACTAATCTGCTTGTTCGCCACAGGGTACGATAATGTGGATCTGGCCTATTGTAAGAGCCGGGGAATCAAGGTTGCAAACGTGGTCAACTATTGTTCAACGGCGGTGGCGCAGCACACGCTTCTTCTGGCGTTAGCGCTCTCAGAGAAGCTGGCGTTTTATGACGATTATGTGAAGTCTGGAGCTTATGGGGCACAGGATCGCTTTTCTAATTTTGACAGGCCCTTTACCGAACTTGCCGGGAAGACTTGGGGTATTATCGGTATGGGCAGCATTGGCCATAAAGTGGCGTCTTTGGCGGAAGCTTTTGGCTGTAAAGTAATCTTTTATTCTGCTTCGGGCAAGAGCAGCTGTACGGAGTATCAACGGGTAGAGTTTGATATGCTTTTGCAGGAGGCGGATATCTTATCACTTCATTGTCCGCTCAGTGACAGGACCAGGGGACTGATTAACAAAGAAGCTTTTTCCAGGATGAAAGAGACGGCGATACTCATCAATGTAGCCCGCGGACCGGTGGTGAATACACAGGATCTACATGATGCGTTGATGGAAGGACAGATTGCGGCGGCAGGACTGGATGTGCTGGAAAAAGAACCCATGGCGAAAGATAATCCATTGCATGAGATTAAGGATAGTACGAAACTGATCATCACACCTCATATGTCATGGGCGAGCAGGGAAGCCCGGACGCGATTGGTGGGTGAAGTTATGAAGAACATTCAGGCCTTTTTGGATGGAGAAGACAGGAATATTGTAAATACTTAATATAAAGTGTAAACATGTGACAGACAAAAGGGATGTAGTCAAACTGGCAGGATAAAGACAGGGATAAAATAGAGATCAATTATACAAAAGAAAGATAACGATAACAGGAGGAGATTTCAGATGGGAATTGCGATTAAAAATGTGCTGGCAGTGCTCCCTCAGGGGGGAGAAGATGTAATCCGGGAAACAAGTCTCTATATAGAGGGAGATCGGATTACAGCAATCGGGGATAAACCGGCGGGATTTGTTGAAGACAAGGTGATTGACGGGAAAGATAAACTGGTGATTCCGGGACTGATTAACTGTCATACCCATTCTTACATGTCATTTATGAGAAATGTGGCGGATGATTTGTCTTTCATGGACTGGCTCTTTGGCACGATTGATCCTATTGAGCAGCAGATGACAGATGAAGATACATATTGGGGAGCCATGCTCGCTATTATTGAGATGATGAAGAGCGGGACCACCTGCTTTAACGATATGCAGATGAATATTCATCAGACCACGCGTGCGGTGAAAGAATCCGGTATGCGTGCGGTAATCTGTCGGGGGCTTGTAGGAAGCGGCAACGACGAGGCGGGACAGTCGCGTTTGCGCCAGGCCTATGAGGAGCGGGATGCGGCGAAGGACTGTGATAGAATGACTTTCCGGTTAGGTCCCCATGCGCCGTATACTTGTGACGATGAGTTCTTAAAGATTGTGGCGGCAGAAGCGAAGCGGGAGAACATGGGAATCCATACACATCTGTCTGAGAGTGAGAGTGAGATCAGTCAGATTCAAGAAAAATATGGCTGTACGCCGATTGCACTCGCGGAGAGATGCGGTATCTTTGATGTACCGGCTATTGTTGCGCATTGTGTACAGGTGACGGACGAGGATATTGATATCTTAAAGAGAAAGAATGTCAGTGTTGTGACTAATCCGGCCAGCAACATGAAGCTGGGCAACGGTTTTGCGCCTGTGGGGAAGATGCTTGATAAAGGCGTGAATGTATGTCTGGGTACAGATGGCGCTGCCAGTAATAACTGCCTGAATATGTTTCATGAATTGAGTCTGTTGACTTTGATCCACAAAGGAACAGGCAGGACACCCCAGTGCGTCAGCGCCAAGGAAGGATTTCGGATTGCTACCATTAACGGGGCACGGGCCCTTGGGATGGAAAAAGAGATTGGCTCTATTGAAGTTGGCAAAAAAGCCGATCTTGCTATTCTTGATCTGAATACGCCCTCCCTCACACCCAGAAATAATTTGATTGCAGGACTGTCTTATTCTGCAAACGGTTCGGAGGTGGATACGGTCATTATCAATGGGCGGATCACGATGGAAGGGCGCCGAATCCTTACCATAGACGAGCAGATGGTCTATGATAAGATACAGGATATTATCGTGCGCATGGGACTTGATAAAAAGACATATTGATAGAATGGGACTTATGTATTATGATTCCATTTGATTTTTTGATAGCGCAATGCGTTATAGTTTGCTATAATAGACGCAGGAAGAATATATGTATTAGGGGGAATGTAATATGCTGGCTACTTTGATACCGTTTTTTGACAAAGATATGAAGGTTCGCGCATACTCCTTGTTTTCACAAAAAGAGAACAGCCTTCTGAATCCGCCGATTTTTGGAACAAGCAGCGCTACGGGGTTGGCCGAGATCGAAGGCTTGGATATTGTGCGTAATATTGGAATCGATACTTTGTCGCCGGGTACGGATGTACTCATACCGGTGAATCATATCGCAATCTTTTCCGATCTTGAATCGCAATGTGAGGATCTGACGGGCAGACTGGTACTGTTGTTTGATAAGTCGATTGAAAATACGGAAGCTTATCGGAAGCGTCTCACGGACTTGAAACAAAAAGGCTTTAAGCTGGCTATCATGAAACTTCCAGTGAATGAACTGGAACAGAACAAGGAACTTTTGGCCTTGATGGATTACATCATACTGGATTATAAGAAGGTAGATGTCTCCAAAGCGAAGATATATTTTGGTCATTTATATCCGAATCTTACCATATGTGTGGGTAACATCGATAGTCAGGAAATCTTTGATAAATTGAAAGATGATGACAGCTTCCGGTTTTTTGAGGGTAATTTTTATCGTATTCCTATCAACAAGGGAGAGACGGAAGTATCCCCGCTTAAGATTAACTATCTGGAATTGATGAATATTGTCAATGATGTGGACTTTGAACTGACTGAGGCTGCCGATGTTATCGGGCGTGATACGGCGCTGGTAGTAGAACTTCTTAAAATGGTCAATCACATTGCGATCAATTCTGAGGTTACTTCCATTCGTCATGCGGCTGCCATCTTAGGGCAGAGGGAATTGAAAAAGTGGATCAATACCGTTATCACCAAAGAATTATGTGCGGACAGGCCTAGTGAGGTTGCAAGGACCTCCATGCTGCGCGCTAAGTTCATGGAATGCCTGGCACCGGTTTTCGGGCTGGGGACAAAGGCATCGGAAGTGTTCTTAATGGGATTGTTCTCCATTCTGGATATTATCCTGGATATGCCGATGGAGGAGGCGTTGAAAAAGGTCAATGTGACCAAAGAGATTTCAGATGCGCTAGTATATCACAAAGGTGATCTGGCCAATATTTATTCTTTTGTGATCAGTTATGAGGCTGCTGACTGGCAGGAGATCAGTAGACAGCTTATTGTTTTAAATGTGGATACCAATACTATTTACCAGGCTTATACAGAGACAATGTGCTGGTATAAATCCATGTTTTTTGAAAGCTAATACGGCCGGGAAATAGGAAGGCGGTTGTTAGTCATAAAACAGTGATGATAGGACAGACGACCATCACTATAATAAAAATTCGGCTGATTAAGAATCTTTAGGAGGAAACTATCAATGAGTAGCGAAATCAGAGACATTAATCTTGCCGAGTCCGGTGAGAGAAAGATCGAGTGGGTGAAGAGAAACTGTGATTTACTCCGCACTCTGGAAAAGGAATTTAGCGAATCAAAACCTTTTGCGGGCAAGAAGGTAACGCTTTCCGTGCATTTGGAGGCTAAGACAGCTTATCTGTGCCTGGTGTTGGCGGCAGGCGGTGCCCAGATGTATGTGACGGGTTCCAATCCTTTGTCCACACAGGATGATGTGGCGGCGGCCCTTGTGAAAGCAGGACTTGAGGTTCATGCTTGGTATGATGCCACAGATGAGGAATATAATAATCATATTCGTGCGGTATTGGAGGTTGGTCCTAATATCATTATTGATGACGGCGGCGATCTCGTGAATATGGTGCATAAGGAGATGAAGCACCTGATTCCCAACATCATCGGCGGTTGTGAGGAGACTACCACAGGTATTATCCGTTTGGAAGCCATGAATAAGGCGGGCGAGTTGAAATTCCCCATGGTCCGCGTCAACAATGCGGCATGCAAACATTTCTTTGATAACAGATACGGGACAGGTCAGTCCGTATGGGATGGTATCAATAGGACTACCAACCTGATCGTGGCAGGTAAGATTGTCGTTGTGGCAGGTTACGGTTGGTGCGGTAAGGGTACTGCGATGCGTGCCAAAGGACTTGGCGCAAGGGTAATCGTCACAGAGATTGATCCGATCAAGGCGATCGAGGCAGTGATGGACGGATTTGACGTGATGCCGATGAAGGAAGCTGCCAAGGTGGGTGATTTCTTCGTGACAGTGACAGGCTGTGACGGTGTCATTGATAAAGAAGATTTTGCAGAGATGAAAGAGGGCGCTATCCTGTGTAATGCGGGACACTTCGACTGCGAGATCGACATGGCGTGGCTGAAGGCCAATGCAGTGGAGACCAGGGAACAGCGCAAGAATATCATGGGTTATAAATTACCTACCGGTCAGTGGATCTTCGTGTTGGCGGAAGGCCGTCTGGTGAATCTGGCGGCGGGCGATGGACATCCGGCGGAGATCATGGATATGAGTTTTGCGATTCAGGCATTATCTGCAAAGTACTTAGTGGAACATGCCAGCGAATTGACCGAGAAGCTGATTGATGTGCCTGAGGAAGTGGATAAGGATGTGGCGAAGAGAAAGCTGGCGTTCCTCGGTAAGGAGATTGACGTGCTCACACCGGAGCAGGAGAGGTATCTGAATAGTTACGCGCTGTAACAAACGAATGGCTGTGTAGAGCATCATCAAAGGTGATAATGATTATGAGTTAAATCCGCACCCTAAAAACGGGGGTGCGGATTTTTAGCAGGTGAGGCTGTGCACAGATAAAGAACGGATTGGGTTCTGTGTCGGTGTAAATGCAATAGATAGTTTAGGGATTAAATATTTACTGGTAACAGACTATTGATAATTATATAAAAATGGGTAAGATAATAAGCAAGATAGAGCGATGGGAATGGCAGGATGGCAATTTTGAAAGCGCTTGGTCTAAAGTCGAAAGAAACACTTCGCAAAAATATATAAAACAATGATAAATGTACGGTGAGGTATTTCAAAAAGGAGTGATGATAAAATAGAATAAAAGCCTTGCTCGTGACGTAACGTAATAAGTTATACTATATCCGGAGGTGTTTAAGACATGGAAAATAACAAAGCTATCCCTCAAGGATATATGACAGTGGGTGAAGTTGCCCAGAAGATGGAAGTGACGGCCCGAACTTTACAGTATTACGATAAAATGGGGTTATTATCACCATCAGCCATGAGTGACGGCGGTCGCAGACTTTATACGGATAAGGATATTGTCAGGCTCCATCAGATAGTATCTTTGAAACATCTGGGCTTTTCCCTGGATGACATCCGGGACAGACTGATTCCACTGGACACGCCGGCTGATGTGGCAGAGATTCTTACGGAGCAGGCAGATATCATTCGGCAAAAGATTGCAAGCCTGACAGAATCACTCTCGAAGATTACAGCGCTGAAGACCGAAGTGCTGGAAATACAATCGGTAGATTTTAAAAAATATGCGGACATCATTGTCAATCTGGAAATGAACAACGATTTCTATTGGCTGATTAAACATTTTGACAGTGAAACGCTGGATGATATTCGCACCCGCTTTGATAAGGAAAGCAGCGCTATTTTTCTGCAGAAATTTCAGCAGTTACAGGATGATGCGATTCGGCTTCAGGAAGAGAATGTACCGGCAGAAAGCCAGAAGGGACAGCAGTTTGCAAGGGATTACTGGGATTTGATCATGGAGTTTACCGGCGGGGATGCCACCTTGCTTTCTAAACTCATGCAGATGGGACAGCGCGATGCGTTTAGTCAGGAATGGACGCAGAAGCAGGCAAAAGCAAATGCCTTTATTGAACCGGCATTGGGCGCGTATTTTCTGCACTCGGGTATTGATCCAGTTCAGGAGGGCGCCGAATGAAAAAGAATATGAAATTCATCATGAAAGTCATGGTGGCACATTTTGTCACGTATTTTATATGCGGCATGGTTTTTTCCACATTGTTCCACTACGAAGTTTTGTTTGCGTTAGGTAACACGAAATATTATATGAAAGATGTCCATGGCACTTCCAGCCTGATTGGGCCATTTGTGCAGATTATAAGAGGAATGTTGCTTGGCGCTATCCTGCTTCTACTGAAAGATAATGTATTGTGTGAGAAAAGAGCTTGGCTGCGTCTTTGGATTATTTTTGCTGGATTAGGTATTATATGTACTCCTAGCGCTGCGCCCGTATCAATGGAAGGCATTATCTATTCACAATTACCTCTAGAATTTCATATAAAAACAGCGCCGGAAATCTTGGTGCAGACATTGTTGTTTTCATTTTGGGTGACAGGTGATTTTAAGTGGAAGATTCCTGAAAGAATCAGGAGTTCCATGATTGTCACTGGAATTTCATGTGTAGGGTTTTCCTTGGGCGGCGTTTTATTAACGCTTGTATTAAAGACTGATATTATGGAAGGCGCCAGTGATCCATTTGCATATCTGATTATGGTTATTGCCATTCTCATTGTGTTTTTGTCAACTGCATGGTATTTACAGAGTAAAAGGAGTATATCACTTAAGGTCATATATTACTTGGTGTGCTATTTCGCAGTAGCGGTACTGCCAACGATTTATAATTATTTGACGGATTCGATACTGAAATCGCCTTTATCACTTGTATTTAGCGGTTTGCCTGTAATTGTTATAGGATTATATATCAAGGGATTATATTTCAAGGACACAATATGATAGAATGTAATATAAATGGGATTGGAAAGAAGATATTGATATGGTAGGGATATATGATTGCTTTGGATATGGTCCGGGATATGATGTGTCCTTTGAGGAGAGGTATAGACTGATCAAAAGCGCCGGATTTGATTGTACAATGCTTTGGTGGAGCGATAAATTTGGCAGGGGAGTGGGCTATCAAAAGAGTGTACGACTTGCCAGGAATGCCGGATTATTGATAGAAAATATTCATGCACCGGTTCACGAGCAAAACTTTTTATCATTAGATAATTTGGATGGAGAAAGTGTACTCCGAAATTATCTGCAGTGTGTAAATGACTGCTCTGCATTTGATATTCCCACAATGGTCATCCATTTACCGGATGATGCATATCCTATCAATCATTTAGGGCTGGAAAGACTGGACATGATGATTGAAAATGCAGAAAAGTATGATATTCAGATTGCTTTTGAGAATTTATCCAATATTCAAAATCTGCATCTGGTTTTAGATTCCTTTCCTGCAAAAAATGTCGGCTATTGCTATGATAGTTGTCATCATATTAATTATGCGCCAAAGGACGATCTGCTGGGATTATATGGAAATCGTCTGATGGCGCTGCATTTACATGATAATAACGGAAAACATAATCAGCACCAGCTGCCGTTTGATGGAGACATAGACTGGCCGGCAGTCATGGGCAAAATATCTTTGACTGGATATAAAGGTGCTTCAACCTTGGAGCCAATGAATTGGGATTATGACAAGTTGTCTATGCAGCAGTTCTTAGAGTTGGCATATCAAAGAGCCAGGGCGATTGATGATATGCGGATATCATGTAATATGTTTTAATTTACTGCGGCTTTATTTACTCATAAAATAATTAGAAAACTTTAGCGGGAGAATGATTGTATGTTTGGAAATTTGGGATTTTCCTATATAGGACTGCTGTTTTTGTTGATGCTGTTTATTCCCAATATGATGTGGACGGGAAAAAAGCCGCAGGGATATAACCCTGAAAATGAAAATAAGATTCTGCTGGTTTTTGAAAGAATAGGGGAAATGCTGACCTGTTGTTGTGCATTGGTATTTTCTGATTTTAATATACACAAATGGACGCCATGGTCTTTGTGGCTGGCTGCGGCTTTTCTTCTCATGCTGATGTATGAGGCATGGTGGGTACGCTATTTTCGGAGCGAAAGGGCATTGGCGGATTTTTACAGTGATCTTCTCGGCATACCCCTTGCCGGAGCAACGCTTCCGGTCATTGCATTTTTTATGTTGGGGATATATGGAAAGGTTATATGGATGTTAATAGCGACGGTTATTCTGGGGATTGGGCATATAGGGATACACATGCAGCACAGAAAAGAACTTGAGGTTTAGGGGCAGCAGAGAGCAGAAAGATTATTTATATCTAAATGGGTATTGACATTTGTTGTCTACAAGCGTAAACTACATTTAAAGTCTACACGCGTAGACAATATAGGAAAGGAATAGTTGTTTCAAAATGGCGGACAGGAAAATATCGGATGCGGAGTTGGAAATATTAGAAGTACTTTGGGCAGCAGGAGAGGCATTAAATGCCAATGACATCCGCGCAAGACTGAGTCAAAATAAGGACTGGGAGCGGACCACGGTGCTGACATTGATCAGACGGCTTTTGGATAAGGGTGTGATTTCTCAGGAAAAGAGAGAGGTGTATTATTATATGCCCTGTATAGAGCGCAGTGCTTATGTAAAAGAGGAGACGAAGAATTTTGTTAACAAATTTTTCAAGGGCAGTGCCAAGAATCTGACGGCAGCTTTGATCGCGGATGAGGAGATGTCAGGAGAGGAAATTGAAGAATTGAGAGCATATTTCCGAGACAATTTTCGGTAATTTGGAGTAAAGGGGTGTGGATTATGGTACAGATGTTTCAGATGATTTTGTCTTTATCAATATCCGGCGGGATGGTCGGACTTTTCATATTGCTGCTTCGTCCTGTTACCAAGAAGTGTTTTGCCAGGAAATGGACCTATTATCTCTGGCTGTTGGTACTTGTGCGGCTGATGGTGCCGGTACATGTGGATGTAAACATGATGGAGTACTTGTCTGGAAGGCTTGCGGTGATGATAAGTCAGCAGGGGGAGGCAGACAGTGCAGATGTGATGTCGGGTGGAATTGCCGTGAATGAGGCAGAGGATTTGAACCTGAAGGAAGCTGTCGTGAGCGGTACAGATAGACTGAATCAGAGTGAGGCCGTTGCGACAGATGGTTTGAACCGGAGTGAAGCTGTCGGGAATGAGACAGATAGACTGAATCTGGGTGAAATGGCAGAGCATAAGATAGATAAGTTAGAGGAGTCTGACGGCAGCACTGGAGAGACATTCAATGCAGCCAATATTTTCCCCATCGCAAGTCTGATATGGATTCTTGGACTGTTTCTGTCAGCCGCTTGGAGAATGTATGGTTACCGGAATTTTACCAAAGGAGTCTGCGCGGGCTGTGTGCCGGTCATGGATGAAATTGTACTGGCGAAAAGTACGGAGATTCAAGTCAGGTTGAGAATCGGCCGCAGGATGCCACTTTACGAGAGCACGGATGTCAACAGTCCCATGTTGATTGGATTGATAAAACCTTATATCATATTACCATCGGCGCTTCTTACGGAATTGAAAGACCGGGAGAATGATATTTGTCTGATCCTGCACCATGAGCTAGTGCATTATAAAAGGTGGGACATCTGGTATAAATGGTTGTTTCAGGCGGTGCTTTGTATTCACTGGTTTAACCCGCTTGTTTATTTGTTCAATCGCAGGTTCAACGTGGACTGTGAACTTGCCTGTGATGAGTTGGTGATGACACTTCTTTCAGAAGAAGGGCGTGCGGCCTATGGCAATGTGCTTTTGGATGTGGCGGAAAAGAATTTTCAGGAAAAGTTATCATCGGTTCATCGGAGTATCCCGGCGATGACGCTTTTGGAGGAAAAACGTACATTGAAAGAAAGGCTGCGGAGTATCGCACAGTATCATAAGAAGGGACTCATGGTAGGCATCGCCTCCGTGATGGTACTGGTGATGTTGATTACGGCGGCGATAATCTGCGGTGTGTCCGGGGTACAATCGCATACAGGAGAAATGCTTGTCCTGCAGAACAGAGGACTCACAAGTGATTTTTGGAGCAGTATGATGCTTGAGTCAACGGGTATCCAAAAGAATGGGAACGCCTATCAGATGTATGACGATGATACCCTGATAGCCGGAAAGTGTGAGAGCGATTGTTGGCGGGCGAGGAATTATTGTGGCGGCGGGACGAGTGTGACCTGCGGGAAATTCGTTCTCAATGGCTCTGATATATTGTGGACCATGTATGCTGATAAAGGTACAACGCTGGAAATAAGTTCATCTTTTGTATTGAAGGGAGGTCGGTTTAAGATTGTGCAGGTGACGCCGGATGGCACGGTCCACACACTCAATGACACCGGAGAGAAAAAGACGGAAGAGATTGCGTTAGCGGAAGGCCGTAATTGTTTTAAGATAGTAGGCCAAGAGGCCAAGCTGGAAGATCTCAGCGTGTCGTATGGCGGCATGGAGCTGGAAGATATTTCCAGTATTTATTGGAGTGAGGAAGAAGAGTATGTATACCGGATGAAGGACAAAGAGGAACCGCTTGACATATCCAGATTGGAGAATGTAGGTGTGTATCTGGAGGAAAAGGATGTAAGCGAAATTTACCGCGCCATCTGGGAGGACAATAAGAGTTTATCAGATGCAGATTGGCAGGATGCTTTTCTTTATTCCGACGCAAAACTGACGGCTGGATACTTGATAGAGGAATTGGAAAAAGGCGGTGTCAAGGAGTTTGACAGTCGGATTCTGTGTATGATTGCCTGCTATATGGAGCCAAAAGATGTCAGCGAGTGCTTCCGCTGTCTGTTGGAACGGGGAAAGATGGCGGAATCTGACTGGGAAGATATTTTTACTTATTCCGATGCGTCTTTGTCAGCAGAATATCTTGTAACGGCGTTGCGGAATGGGAAAGGAAGTGGCTTTGGGGATAAGGCTTTGAGTCAGATTTGTTATCGGGTATCCACGGAAACTTTGACGGATATTGTAACGGCGCTTGACAGGGAGGAATTGACATTTACCGGTTTATTGGAACATGTATTACCCTTCGTACAAAAGCAGGACGAGGCAGTGATTTGCATCTGTTATTATATTGATCTGGGAAATGTTCTTACAGACGCCCAGCTTCGGGAGATTGAAGGGTATGTTTCGGAGAAGGATTTTTACCGGATAGTGGAATATAATGGGAAGAAAAAATAGAGACCGGGATTGCAAAAGGCTGGAAGAAAGGAACTGTCTGGAGACGGATGGTTCCTTTTTGAGTGCGTTTCAGAAATAAAGTCAGGTAAAAAAAGGATAGCAACTATTTCCATATCAGTATATAATTACGGGGTAAGATAGTATGAAGAAAATGATAAATATATTTAAGTATCGTATGCTTTTCGTATGAAGTACATTTGAAGATAAAAATTATATGTGAGAAAGGTTAAAGGAGTATTCGTATGGAAACCAATACAAGAACCTATAAAGCCGGGGAGTTAATAAAACGGTTTCTCCCCTATTATAAAAGATACTGGAAGATAGTGGTCATTGACCTGTTCTGCGCGGGACTTACGACTATCTGTGAGTTGGTGCTGCCCATGATCATCCGCTTTCTTACCAATGAGGGCATGAATAATCTGGAATCTTTGACCGTATCCATCATCCTGCGGCTGGGGGTATTATATCTGTGTCTGCGGATTGTGGATACTATGGCAAATTTCTATATGGCGTACACAGGTCATGTGATGGGTACGCAGATTGAGACGGATATGCGCCGGGACGCCTACGCCCATTTGCAGAAGCTGTCCAATACGTATTATAACAATACGAAGGTTGGCCAGATTATGGGACGCATCACCAACGATCTTTTTGACGTGACGGAGTTTTCCCATCACTGCCCGGAGGAGTTTTTTATTGCCGGGATTAAGGCTGTGATTTCTTTCATAATTCTGGCACAGGTCAGTCTGGGACTTACGGTGATCATTTTCATGATTGTGCCAATCATGGTTGTAACCTGTACGTTGATCAATCTGCGGCTGCGGGAGGCTTTTCGCAGACAGCGCGTACAGATTGGTGAATTGAATGCCCGTATTGAGGACAGTCTGTTGGGACAGAAGGTGGTGAAAGCCTTCACCAACGAAGAGAAGGAACAGGAAAAATTCGAGGAAGATAACGGGAAATTTTATCAGATTAAGAAAGATACTTATAAGTTTATGGCGGCGTTCCATACTACTACTAGGGCTTTTGACGGGCTGATGTATCTGGTGCTTCTGATTGCCGGAGGTATTTTTATGATCAAGGGCAAAATTGCGCCGGGGGATTTGGTGGCGTATGTGATGTATGTGACCACGTTGATCGCTACCATCCGCAGGATCATTGAGTTTGCAGAGCAATTCCAGCGGGGTATGACAGGAATTGAACGTTTCGTACAGATTATGGACAGCGATATTGAGATTTTCGATGAGCCGGATGCGGTGGCGTGTGTGGAGCCGCAGGGGAATATCTCTTTCCACAATGTCAGTTTTGAATATCCGGATGACCATAATGTAGTATTTAAGGGATTAAATTTGGAGATCAGGCAGGGAGAAAAGATTGCTATTGTGGGACCTTCCGGCGGCGGTAAGACTACGTTGTGCAACCTGATTCCGCGCTTTTATGATATTGATGAGGGTGAGATTTTGCTGGATGGCGTAAATATCCGGCATTATACCTTAAAGAGTCTGCGGCAGAATATCGGTATGGTACAACAGGATGTATATCTATTTTCCGGCACAGTCTATGAAAATATCGCCTACGGCAGGGAAAACGCCACCAAGGAGGAAGTGATCGAGGCGGCGAAGCAGGCTGGGGCGCATGAGTTTGTGATGGCGTTAAAAGATGGTTATGATACTTATGTGGGAGAACGCGGGGTGAAACTTTCCGGCGGCCAGAAGCAGCGCATCAGCATTGCCAGGGTATTTTTAAAGAATCCGCCTATTCTTATCATGGATGAAGCCACTTCCGCTTTGGATAATGAGAGCGAATTTCAGGTAGCTAAGTCCCTGGAGGCTCTGGCCAAGGGCAGGACGACAATCACCATTGCCCACAGGCTTTCCAGTATCCGCAATTCCGACCGGATCCTGGTGCTGACGGAAGAGGGGATTGTGGAGGAGGGAACTCACGAGAGCTTGCTTGCGCTGGGCGGGATTTACCATCACTTCTATGTGACGGCGAATGAGTTGAAGTAGGGCATGCGCTTGTCAAGAATTTAGGTAGGGTGTCGGATATGACAAATGGATATGAAAATACGATGACTGCTAAAAAGTGTGATCAGGTCAATCAGATATAGTAAAAGGGGTAAAGATAAAGAGATAATGTTGGCTATGGAAAAAGATGACAAAACCAGACATCACATATTAATCGTAGAAGATGATACAACCCTTGCCGGGGGCTTGTGCCGCGCCCTGCAAAGTGAAAACATAGTGACTATGAGCTGCGGGACACTGCGGGAGGCGGAGACCATACTTTCTAAGAGGCAGGGAACGGAGGAAAATTTCGCTCTAATGGTACTGGATGTGAATCTGCCGGATGGAAATGGGTTGGACTTCCTGCAAAAAGTTAAGAACAAATATGACATAAATGTCATATTGTTGACGGCAAACGACATGGAGACAGACATTGTGGCAGGACTGGAATTGGGGGCGGACGATTATATCACCAAGCCTTTCAGCCTGGCGGTACTGCGGGCGCGTGTCGCGTTGCAGCTGCGGCGGGTGACGGAGAGCAAGACACAGAGTTCTTCGGCGGAGATGATAATAGGGGAGTACCGTTTTGACTTTTTGCATATGAAATTTTACCGCGGTGCAGAACAGGTGGAACTTAGCAAAACAGAGCAGAGGTTACTCCATATTTTGGTAGAAAACAGGGGACTTACGGTGCCCAGGGACAGGCTCTTTGAGTATATCTGGTCAGAAGGGGAAGAGTTTGTGGAAGAAAATGCCCTATCAGTCACGGTCAAGCGCCTGCGGGATAAGTTGGATGCGCAGGAGACAATCAAGACTGTGTATGGAATCGGCTATACCTGGGCGATGCAGTGAGATTTTGACAGGTAATTTTGATGTAGAAGGGAGCGCGTATGGAGACGTTTCATACCATATCGGTCTTTCTTTTTCTGGTAGGGATATTCAGCCTGCTGGGGGCCATGGTACTTACCATCGTAACTTTATATAAAAGAAAAATGGCGCTCCAGCGGATGCGGCAGATGTTGGATGCGGCGATAGACGGCAGTTTTGCTGAAAGTGCTTATGATGAATCCCTGTATTCCGCAGTGGAGAATAAGCTGTCGGAGTATTTGAATGCTTCGGAGGCATCCGCCAGAAAGACGGCGGAGGAGAAAGATCGGATTAAAGCATTGATTGCAGACATTTCCCATCAGACCAAGACACCCATCTCTAATATCCTGATTTATACAGAGTTATTGAAAGAACAAGAACTGCCCGAGGAGGCCAGGCAGAGTGTGGCGCTTCTGGAGAGTCAGGCGCAGAGGCTTCGTTTCCTGATAACGTCTTTGGTAAAACTATCTCGGCTCGAAACAGGGATTATTACACTGTATCCCAGAGAAGACTCTGTGACAGGGCTTTTGGAGGAGGCTTATAAGCAGTTTCATCATAAAGCTGAGGAAAAAGGCTTATATCTGCATGTCGATTCGCAGGAAATACAGGAGATGACAGCGGTTTTTGATGCCAAGTGGACTGAGGAAGCGCTTGGAAATGTGATTGATAATGCGATTAAATATACAAAGGCCGGCGGTGTTACGGTGACGATAAAGCCTTATGAATTGTTTGTGGGCATCGAAGTGGCGGATACCGGCATTGGTATTTCGGAAGAGGAACAGGCTAAGATTTTCGGACGGTTTTACCGTACTGTGGAAGTAAGTGGGGAGGAAGGAGTAGGCATCGGACTCTATCTTGCCAGACAGATTCTGCAGATGGAAGGCGGTTATATCAAAGTCGCATCCGAAACGGGAAAGGGAGCGAAGTTTACCTTATATCTGCAGAGAAAACGGGAAATCGAAAAGAACTGATTTATCTGTCTTAAATATATGCAGTATCAAAAAACAATAATGCGGTCGCGGTGAAGAGATTCCCTTCCATAGAGATTTCCAGACTGCCATTATATTTTTCTACTTTTTCCCTGACATTGCGCAGGCCAATTCCGTGATGACGGGCATCGGCTTTGGTGGTGGGAAAAATGCCAAATAACCTACGGGGCATAATACAAGGATTTTGTATTTTAATGATTAGAAACTGATGGATCCTACGAATCGTTACGTCTATGCGGGGCGTTATTTCCAGCCGGGGCATACAGCGCAGACAGGCTTCCATGGCGTTATCCAATAAATTAAACAGAATGACGCACAGATCGTCCGAGGTGATGTTACAATTCTTTGGAAACTCCGCGTTCACATCTATTTTGATTCCCTGGCGTTGTGCATCAAGGACGGTGTGATTTAAAATGGCATCCACGACATCGACACCGCTCCATATAGTGTCGGACAATTCGTCAATGGGGGTACTGATGGAGTTGACGTATTCTGTAATTTCCGGAATTTCATTCTTTTTTGCAAGGTGATAAATCATCTGTAAGTGATGATTCATATCATGGTAAAGGCGTTCATTTTTCTGGTAAAGGTCTGTGAGGAGATGGTAATTTTCTTCCAGCACCTTGTTTTTTCGTTCCAAGAACAGGATTTTATTTTTGCTTGTCTGTAGCATAGTGTCCTCTGTTTGCGAAAATCTGGTCAAATTTTGTTCTGCCAGTATTGATTCAGCATCTTTTTAAACTCTGACAGACGGCTTTGGGAGATCGGCAGGCAAGTTTGGTCTGTGAGGATGCAGTCGGTATGGGAAATTCCCGATACATGCCGTAGATTTACGATGTATCCCCGTTCAATAAAATAAAATTCCCCAGATTGCAGTTCGTCAAAAATTTCCGTGAGAGTTTTTCGGATTCGTCGAGTTCCGGGAACTCTGCCGTTTGCTGTGTTATTCTCAGGATTTTCGATGTTGACTATATGGAAAACTGCGTTTTTGCCGTCCTTCTCAATATAGAGAATCTCTTTGTAGGGAATCCGCTCAAGGCGGGTTTGGTTGTTGATAATATAGGAATCCGTATTTTGGATTTCCAGAAGAGAAACAGCGTCTTTCAGTGCGTGAGGCAGTCGCTCTTTTAGCTGGTTTTTGGGAATATAGCGGAAAATATGAAGCTCATAGGCGTCCACGGCATATTTATAGTGGGCGGTCACAAAAAGCATCAGAGCATCAGGCAGAAGTTCGTGGATTCGTTTTGCCAGTTCCATTCCAGAAAGACCGGGCATTTCGATGTCGAGGAGCAGAAGGTCAAACCGCTTGCCATCCTGGATATCGTAGAAAAGTTCCTCTCCATTGGTGTAGGTTGACAGGATGGAAAAGGTCTGTTGCCGTTGCAGGCAGTTTTCCGTGATTTTTTTGATTTCATCTAGAAGAAGCGTTTCGTCATCGCAGATTCCGATTTGCAGCATAATTATCCTGATTTCCTTAATCTAGTATAAATCCAGTATAAATAATATTTCCCACACGCGCAATAAAAATTAAAGGACAAAAAGGGGGAATTGGGGGACACACGAAACAAATATTTATTTTGTGTGTTATATTATGTTTGTAGCCAATAGCAGTACAGACGGTAAATCCCGTGAGCCTGGAAAGTGGGGAACTTTCCGGGCATGTACTGCAAAAGTAGAGAGGGAGAACACCATGAAAGAAAATTTTTTATATAGAACGTTTTCATCTTGCAGATTTGCATTGGAGACCGGGTGGAAAATCAGTAAAAAGAGGGTTATTTTGGAATTTTTGCACTGGGCATTCGTATACGTGGACTGGCTGATCGTGTCTTGTGTTCTGATCCGTTTTATCTTGGATATGGCTATGAAGCGCACTTCTTTTGAAAAGATGATGCTGTATGTCTGGAGTGTAGTGGTGCTGGAAGCGCTGCTGGTCATATTTGAGCGTTTTTTTGAGACCTATATCAAGCCGGTTACGGATGTAAAGCTGTACGACGGTATCAACAGAATGCTGTATGACAAGGCCTGTCAGGTGGACCTGCGTTGTTTCGAGGATAGTGAATTTTATAATGAGTATATGATGGCGGTCAGTCAGGCGCACACGAAGCTGCCGGAAACCATGGAAGGTGTCTGTCAGATTATGGCGAGGTTTGTGGCCATGATCGGCGGGATGATAATTATTTATCAGATTGATCGGTTGGCGGCTTTGTTTATTATCTTTCCGATTCTCGGTAACTTTGTTTTTTACGGTGTATTAAACAGCCGGATTTTCCGTATGGAGAGGGAGAACATTATTTTTCAGAGAATGGCAGACTATGTGAACCGTACGATTCATCTGGGAGAATATGCCAAGGAAATACGGATGACCAACGTGTTTCGTCTGCTGAAAAAACAGTATGATAAGGCTGTCTCTTCGATTCGGAAAGTAATCGGAAAGTATTCTCTGGGAAATATGATACTTTTCTGGCTGTTTCAGTATTTTACGTTTACTCTGCTGCAGGAGGGGGCGGTGCTCTATGCCGGATATCGTGTGCTGGTCAGTGGGACCATGGTATTTGCCCAGATGGCGGTGATCCAGACGACCATGAACTCTAATACATGGACGTTGATCGGGTTTGCGGATTCAGTGATGGTCATTGTGAAAAACAGCTTGTATATTGAACAGACGAGACATTTTTTGGAGTATGAGCCGGCGATTCCGGAGGATCAGGAAGGCCTGCTTCCACAACTCCCGATTCGTTCTGTGGAATTTGAGCATGTGTCCTTTGGCTATAAGGATAGTGGATATGTGTTAAAAGATATTCATTTTAAGATAGAGGGGAATCAGAGTGTAGCGCTGGCGGGATATAACGGTGCGGGAAAAAGCACGTTGATGAAACTTTTAATGCGTCTATATGATCCGGATGAGGGGCGGATTCTGGTAAACGGAATTGATATTCGGGAATATCAGGTGAAGGCTTATCGGGAATTGTTTGCTACCGCTTTTCAAAACGGCAGGATTTTTGCAGATACCATAGAAGAAAATATTCTGATGGGGCGTCATACGGAAAGCAGGAAGGACAAAGAGAAAGTATGGCAGGCTCTTATGCTTGCGGATATGGATAAGGAAGTGGAACGTCAGCCGATGGGAGAAAAGACGATTCTCACCCGGGAATTTTCCAGGGAAGGCGTGGTATTTTCCGGCGGGCAGAATCAGAAGATATTGGCGGCAAGGGCTTTTGCGAAGGATAGTCCCATTGCAGTATTTGATGAACCAAGCAGTGCCCTTGATCCTCTCGCCGAGTATCAATTGTTTGAAAATATAAGAAAATACGGCAGGGACAGGATTCTTTTCTTTATTTCTCATCGTTTATCCTCGGTCCGGGATGCGGATATTGTCTTTTATATGAAAAATGGCAGGATTAAAGAGTGGGGATCCCATCAAAAACTGATGAGCCAGGATGGGGAGTATGCTTCACTGTACAGACTGCAGGCGGAGAATTACCTGACGTAACAATCTTTTTTGATTCAAATACTTGGGAATACAGTCGGGATATTTAAGGAAAAGCAGGAAAGGAATATATATAATCATGAAAGAAATACTTACATGGCGGCAGGTGATTGCACAACAGTGGTACCTGACAAAATTTTGTTTTAAAAATGCGCCGGGATTTATGATATACCATTTATTTGAAGCAATCAAACTGCAGATTTCCATCTTTTTTGAATTTACTTTTACGGTGAACTATGTTCTGACCGTGGCGGAAGAGGGTGGGGATTTTCGGAAGATTCTGTGGTGCATGGGTATTTTGATGGGAGCGATCGCCGTTTCTATGGTGACTTTTGCCATCTATAAGCACTATGTATTTCCGCGGGGCAGGCAGACTCTGTATCAGGCGTTTAGGATGGAGATTTATGAGAAGGCCAAAGAAATTGACCTGTCCTGTTATGACGACAAGGATTTCTATGAAAATTTTATTTTGGCAACGGAGGAGACGGATCGCTGCCTGGACAGATTTTTGGTCTTTGAAAACTCTATCATTGCGCGTTCAGTCGGTGTTGTGTGTACGATTGTTTTTTGCGCATTTATCAATCCTATGGCGTTGCTTGTCATGGCAGCGGCGATTCCTTTTGAACTGCTCTGTGTTATGCAGGAGAATAAAAAGGCGGTGGCAGCCCGGATGGAGCGGCTGCCCCATGAGCAGCAGCGGGAATATGGAAACCGGGTATTTTATTTGTCTGATTACGCTGCGGAACTTCGCCTGTATCCGCAGATGAAGGAAAAATGCAGAAGGGGTTACGCGGAGGAAAATCATAGAATGGAAGCGGTCAATAAAAAGTACGGAAAACAACAGTTTGTTTACGGTATGCTCCGGGAAGGTCTTTTGGCCCGTATCGTGAAAGAAGGAGCGGTCTGGACGCTTCTCTTGTATCAGATGCTTGTGCTGCGGGTGTTGTCCGGCGCGCAGCTTGTTACCAGTCGTTCTTGTATTTGGCGGGCATCCAATAATCTCAAGATAGTGATTGACAGTTTCCGGATGGTGGCGGAAAATTCAGCTTATGTTTATCGGATTAGAGAATTCTTGCAGATGGAGTCAACCATTGTTTCGGCGGAAAATGAGATTATGCCGGAGGACAGTGGAAGCCTTTTGATTGAGCATGTGGATTTTGGTTATTTTCGGGGGAAAGCGGTTCTTAAAGATATTACATTTTCTGTCAATCCGGGACAAAAGATTGCACTGGTAGGATACAACGGTTCCGGTAAGACTACACTGGTGAAGCTTTTGTTACGGCTTTATGATCCTGATGGCGGCAGAATCTGTTATCACGGAAAGGACATCAGAAAATATCAGGTCATGTCCTATCGACGCGGTATTGGCTCTGTATTTCAGGATTTTAAGATATATGCGGCAACTTTGAAAGAAAATGTACTGATGGATGTGGAGAGCGGCAGCCGGGAAGAAAATTACCTGGTGGAGCAGGCGTTGTATGACGCGCATTTTACGCTGGAAGATGACCGTCTATCTTATCAGATTGAAACGCCTCTCACCACGGAATTTGAAAAGGACGGAGTGAATCTTTCGGGCGGGGAAGCACAGAAGGTGGCTATAGCCCGTACGCTGTATCGAAAGCAAAACCTGATCATTATGGACGAACCAAGCAGCGCTCTCGATCCGCTGGCGGAATACCGTTTAAATCAGGAACTCAATGAGATAGCAAAGGACAAGACCGTGATTTTCATTTCTCACAGACTGTCAACGGTCCGGGATGCGGACTGTATTTATATGATGGAAGATGGCAGGATTGTGGAGACCGGCACTCATGAGGAACTGCTTATGCAGAACGGAAAGTATGCGGCTATGTGGAAAATACAGGCGGGATTGTATGCGGATGCATATGGGAGTCATGCAAATCTTTCAAAACTGTCATAATTAGTTTTCATACGGAAAGATTCTGGAAAGAATCTTATGAGATAATCTGTATTGTGGAAAACAGACCACAGTACAGATTTTTGTGTATATGTAGGAGTGCTGATATTGTATGCTGAGATTGGTATAGAAATCAGGCATTGTGATGCATGAATATATATGCAGGAATCTGCCATTGTCAGAAAGAGAGGACGAAGAGTGCAATGACAATATTATCGACACAGGACTTAAAGAAAATATACGGATCGGGAGAAAACGAAGTTCATGCTCTGGATGGCGTGAATTTTCAGGTGGAAAAAGGAGAGTTTGTTGCCGTGGTGGGTACTTCGGGAAGCGGTAAGAGCACGCTCCTTCATATGTTGGGCGGATTGGACCGCCCCACTTCCGGCAGTGTCACGGTGGATGGCAAGGATATTTTTACTTTAAAGGATGAGGAACTTACCATCTTTCGCCGCCGTAAGATCGGTTTTGTATTCCAGAATTATAATCTGGTGCCGGTCTTAAATGTCTATGAAAATATCCTGCTTCCGGTGCAGTTGGATGGTGGCAGACCGGATCAGTCTTATATTCAGGAGATTATTAAAACGCTGGGCATTTCTTCTAAATTAGAAAACTTACCCAATAACCTTTCCGGCGGGCAGCAGCAGAGGGTAGCCATTGCCCGCGCCCTTGCTTCGAAGCCGGCCATTATCCTGGCGGACGAACCCACCGGCAATTTGGATTCTAGGACGAGTCAGGATGTGCTGGGGCTGATGAAGGTGACCAGCCAGAAATTTTCCCAGACGATTGTGATGATCACACACAATGAGGAGATTGCACAATTGGCGGACCGGATTATCCGGATTGAGGATGGGAAACTTGTGTGAAAGGAATGGAGGGATGTCTGATGAACGTTTCGAACAGAAAATGTATCCGCCGCCTCAGTATAGCCAGTTTTAAGGCGGCAAAAACCAGAAATATCATTACGATAGCGGCTATTGCGTTGACGACTATCTTATTTACAGTTATTTTTACGGTGGGTATGTCCATCAAGTACGGGTTTGAGCAGTCCAATTTCCGGCAGGTGGGCGGTTACAGTCACGGTGGATTTAAATATCTGACAAAAGAGCAGTTTGAGGAGTTGAAGGACGATCCGTTGATCAAAGAATATGGAAAACGGATATACTGTGGTATGCCGGAGAAAGAGCCTTTTCATAAGAGTCATGTGGAGGTCAGCTACTGCGACGCAAACACGGCGAAATGGATGTTTTTAGAGCCGAAGGAAGGGCGGTTTCCCAAGGAGGGAACCAATGAGGCGGCTACGGATTTGAGAGTTCTTTCCCTGTTGGGAGTAGAGCCCGTGATCGGCAATGAGTTTACCATGACCTTTATGGTGGACGGCAAGGAGACAACGGAAACCTTTACGCTGTGCGGTTATTGGGATTATGACGAGGTTATCGTGGCCAACCATGTGCTGATTCCCGAGAGCCGGACGCGGCAGATTTTTGATAAACTGGGCACGCAGGGTAAGGATGGCATGACCGGTTTCTGGAATATGAATGTGATGTTTAAAAACGCTTCCAATATAGAAGGAAACCTGAATACCATTCTGGAGCGGCACGGCTACCAGTCGGAGAGCTGGGAGCAGGGTGATAACTATGTCCGCAAAGGCGTCAACTGGGGCTATGTCTCGGCGCAGTTTGAGGACTCTCTGGATATTGCCACGGTGTTTGCCCTGATTGTAGTGATGCTGCTGATTATCTTTACGGGTTACTTAATTATCTACAATATCTTTCAGATATCGGTGTCAAACGATGTGCGCTTTTACGGCCTGTTAAAGACCATCGGCGCCACGGGGCGCCAGATTAAGCGGATTATTTCCATGCAGGCCTTTCTGCTGTCGGCGCTGGGGATTCCCATCGGTCTGGTTTTTGGCTATGGCGTGGGCGTGATGATGACGGGTGTTGTGGTGGCCAAGCTTAACGGCGTCGATTTGACTTATTCGGTCAATCCAATAATCTTTTTCGGTGCGGCGGCCTTTTCTTTCGTGACAGTCTGGCTCTCTTGCAGGAAGCCGCGCAGGATGGCGGCGAAGATTTCCCCGGTGGAGGCAGTACGCTATACGGAAAACGGCGGGACGAAAAAGAAGAGCAGAAAAAGAAAGGAGGGCGCGTCCATCTTCCGCATGGCGATGGCGAATCTGGGGAGAAACAAGAGCAAGACCGTGATTACCGTGATTTCCATGTCCTTTGCGGTGGTGATTCTGAACCTTACCTTTATTCTAGCCAATGGGTTTGACATGGACAAATATTTAAACCGTGTGGTGACGGATTTTATTATCTCTGATGCGTCCTATTTTCAGTATCATGGCAATACGCCTTTCCCGGAAGAAACAGCCTCGCAGATTGAGGCGATGGACGGCGTACAGGGCGGCAGGACTTACCAGAAAACCTTTGAGGCGCAGGAGTTTGTTACGGAAGAGTGGATACGGAAGAACAAAGGGCAGTTTTATAGTCCGGAGGAGCTGGACATATATTTGGAGACATTGGAGAGCGCGGGAGATGTATGTGCTGATGATGTCCAGCTTTACGGGATGGAGGACTTCGTGCTGGATAAGCTTCCTGTGCTGGAGGGCGACCTCAGTAAGCTGAAAGGGGACGGCAACTATGTGGCGGCGGTTTATGATGACGATGATTACGGTAATCTCTATGAAGATTCCCACTGGGCGAAGCTGGGGGATGAGATTACAATCCGCTATGTGAAGGAGTGGGAGTATTATAATCCTGACACGGGTGAGATTTATGAGGAGGACGAGGATCTTGACGATAAGCGTTGGAATCGAAGAGCAAAGGTGTTCGAGGATAAGGTATATGAGGTGGCGGCGCTTGTGAAGGTGCCGGGTAAGATTTCTTACCGCTATTATGGGCGGGACGAGTTCGTGATGGGAGCGGAGACTTTTATCCGGGATTCCGGCACATCGGATATTCTCTACTATGCCTTTGACTGCGAGGACGATAAGGTAGAGCAGATGGAACAGTGGATGCAGGATTTTGCGGGCGGGGACGATTCTCTGTACGATTATGAGAGCAGGCAGAGCGAAGCGGAAGAGTTTTACGGTTTCCGAGATATGTTTCTGATGGTGGGCAGCGGTGCGGCGCTGATCGTTGGTATGGTCGGTATCCTGAATTTCCTGAACGCGATCCTCACAGGCATTATGGCGAGAAGACGGGAATTCGCAGTACTACAGTCGGTGGGTATGACGGGAAAACAGCTTAATCAGATGTTGATCACGGAGGGCATGGTGTTTGCGGGTAGTTCTATCGTAATCACGTTGGTTCTGACGGTCGTTGCGGGACCTCTTGCCAGCAGTGTCTTGGAGGGGATGTTCTGGTTTTTCAGTTATCATCTGACCGTGACGCCGATTTTTGTGGTAACGCCCATTTTTCTGCTGTTAGGTGCGATGATACCGCTTGCCTCTTATCGGCAGGTAGCGAGGAAATCTGTGGTGGAAAGGCTTAGAGAGGCGGAATAAGAATCCGCCTCTGCGGGCAGAATCATCGTAAGAGTAAATACTGTGAAAATACTGGCAAAATTAAATAGATTTTCTCTAAAACGTATTGCGCGGCAGGCTATAAATGGGGTATAGTATTATAGAGAAGCTAGGCATAGGATATTGGGCAACAATTAGAGAAGGATATAGAGACAGTATGGAACAGTTAACACCTCAGGATCAGGATAAGATGGCCGAAGTATCGCAGATATGTATGTCTCACTCGGCGACTGCCTTAAATATGTTGGTCAGAAAGAAGATCACTGTCAGTCCGCCCTCCGTGAAGGTGGTAAACAGGGCAGATATCAAGAATATTCTGACTGCTTTTGGCATGGGCAGTGTGACGGTACAGATTGATTATAAAGATGATTTTCACTGTAACAATCTGCTGATGCTGAAAGAGAACGATATTAAGATTATCATGGATTTGATGATGGGTGGTGCAGGTGTGGCGGCGCCCGGTGAACTCAACGAGATGCATTTATCCTGTGTATCGGAAGTGATGAATCAGATGATGGGTTCTTCCGCGATTGCCCTGACGGGGATGATTCACAAGACGGTGGATATTAACCCGCCGAAGGCTACTCTGGTCACCACCAAAGAAGATGTTGATTCCATTGATTATCTTCCTTTTGAGGGCAATGAGATGGTCATCGTGCTTTCCCGTTTTGATGGGGAAGGTGCGCTCAAAGGTATCATGATTCGGATATATCCAATGAAGGAAACTAGATTTATCTGTGATAATTTTATTATGAAATAGGGAAGGAGTCTTCGATCGCTTTTATTCGACAGAATATTGTTAGCAGATTTTCACAAATGAAAGAGCGTTTTATCTCATAAAAGTGCTGAAAATCGCTTCATTTCCCGAAAATACTTACGACCGGGTACTTTAAGTGTTAGAATAATATATAGTAAGGGTAACTATCGGTAGTTTGGGGCGCAGAGTTTGGAGGGAAAATATGTTTGAGAAAGGTGAATTGATCATATGCGGCGGGCATGGTGTCTGCCGCGTTATTGACATTACAGACAATCCCATCGATCGTTTGGACAAGAAGAGAAAATACTATCTCCTCGAACCGGTTTTTGAAAAGACAAGCACCATTTATACGCCGGTGGATAATGAGAAGATTATCATGCGCAGGATCATGAATAAGGAGGAAGCGGAAAAACTGATTGCCCATATCAGGGAGATTGATGTGATGTGGGTTCAGGAGGAAAAGCGCAGGGAGCAGACCTACAAAGATGCGCTCCGCACTTATGATTCCAGGAGCCTGATGCAGATTATCAAAACCCTGTATCAGCGAAAGAATATGCGTATCAATGAGGGCAAGAAGGTACTTTCTTCCGATGAACAGTATTTGCGTAAGGCGGAGGAACTTCTCTACAGTGAGATGTCCTTGGCGCTTTCCATTCCAAAGGACCAGGTCAGCGCATATATTGTGGAAGCGGTCAAAAAGCAGGAAAGCAAAGTGTAAGATGGCGAAAGGCAGAAAATGAAAATTTTCTGTCTTTTTTTGGCCCCTTTTATCATTCTGGTGCGTGTTATAAGTAGAGACGTCCTAAAATAAACCTGCAGGTTGGGAAAGGTAGATTGCTTATGACATTAGAAAAAGTGACAATAGAAAAAGTGGTGATGAAATACAGCGATATGCTATACCGGATTTGTGTGGTGATGCTGGGAAATGAGACGGATGCGCAGGATGCGGTGCAGGATACCTTCTGCAGGTATCTGGAGCGAACACAGGTTTTTGCGGATGAGGAGCATGAGAAGGCCTGGCTGATCAAAGTGGCGCAAAACCGATGTCGGGACATGAGGCGTTTTCATCTGCGGCATCCCAAAATAGACATTGAGGAAATTACTGCCAGCTATGAGGATCCGGAGTATAGTGAAGTACTGGCGGAGTTGATTCAGCTGCCGCTCTCGGTCAAATCTGCGGTTTACCTTCATTACATTGAAGGCTATAAAACGACAGAAGTGTCGGAAATGCTCGGTATTTCTGTCAATGCAGTGAAGAAGAGACTGCAGAGGGGACGGGAGATGCTGCGGCTTTCACTCGGAGATGAGACATCTCCGAGGAAAAAGAAAAGGTCATGTAGTTGAATAAGGTTCTTGAAGAGTAATGGATTCAGTCAGGAATTTGTGACACTTTGAAATGGAGGAAATTATGAAGATTACAACGTTAAAACAAGCGGTGGAACAGATAGAATTGGAAGATGACAGGAAACAGCAGATGATCCGGGAACTGAAAAAAGGAAGAAAAATATATTCCGTTCATAGTCGTGGCCTGCGGATGGCAGCTGCTTTTGCGGCCTGTATCCTTGCGATGGGTTTCTTAAGCATACCGGTCCGGGCATTGGTCAACTCCCTGGTGCTGGAACGTATGGAAGAAGTACCGAAAGAAGAGATTCAAGAGACAGTGGAGCAGCTTGAGGCACAGCATGTCGGGGGAGACGGCTATACCAGACCATATACGGAAGCGGAAAAGACGCGTATGGAAGCATTAAATGAACAGTATCTAAACGGCATCTTTCCTGAGGGGGAAATACCGCAGGTAGACAGTGAGGAGGAGGCCAAGACATATGAATTTTGTTTCCTGACCACTGCCAGCGTATTTTATCTGCCGGCTGGCAGGGAACTGACGGATGAGGAGATTCTGCAGAAGATAGATTTTGAGTATAAGCGCAACTACGCGCTGCAGGAACAGTATTATGAAGAACATGCTGAAGAGATCGCAGCTAAAGAGGCGGCCGAGCGGAAAGAGATAGAGCAAACGGTGGAAGCTGGCGGCGTCACGGAAGAACAGGCGGTGGAGATTGCCACAGAATATCTTCAGAAAATCTATGGCGTAGATGGAAACGGTATGGAACTGAGTCATTATTATGATGCGGATGCGGCAGCTACTATCGTGGGAGAGCCGGCCTATTGTGTTAATTGGAGCGACATTATTAATCATCGGTTCTATTATTTCTGGATTAGGATAGCGGATGGACGGCTTGCCGGGGCGACACATACGAACGAGCAGGAACGGGAACAGCTGGAGAGTGCCAGACCGACCATCGAGGAAGCGCCGGATAAGATTGCCCACATCAAAGAACAGGCAGAGCGTTTCCTGACAGACAATGTAGGGATACAGGAATCTTATGTCAGGGTGAGGAGCTGCTATCAGACAACCAGTGAGGGAAGCGTCAGAACATTGGTGGACGTTTTGTTCGTAAGAGAGGACGGAGAAGCGCATTTGTTGGAGTGCAGCTGGGATGGAATCGTAAAGAGTTATTCGCTTGTCACAGAGGAAGATTACGAGAACCAAAAAGAAAAGACAAGGGAAGTCATGTCCACACGGTATACGGAAGAGTACGGCAGGGAAGTTACGGTGGAGAATGTGTGGGATTAAGTGAGAAAGCTGAGAACAGCGTATTAAAAAAGATTTTCCTGTTTGGAAATGTAAAATATCCAACGGGAAAATCTTTTTGGTTGTTGAAAATATGCAAATATATTCAGCCATGCTGAGGATGACTCCCAATCTTTTCAATTGCGGAAATCACCACTGTCAGGATCTCTACCTCAGCCTGTGGTTGGTAATTGTGCAGTTTCTGGAAAAGCGCGCCGGTATCTGTACGGACATATTGAGGCGAAAGCCTGTTGAGTGCATAAGATGCCATATCCAATTTACAATTTTCACAGGAACATATATTAGGCATAGTGGGCAGCAGCTTGTTAAGCTGATATTCCACTGCATCTTCCATGATATTCTTTAAGCCTTCCATTCGGAACCTCCCTCATATGTCATATAATGACAGAAATATACACATTTTATATTAGTACAAATTTCCTAAAGAATCAATCTTTTTTCGCAAAAAAATAAGTGCACCCACGGTTGCTTTTTTAGAACAGACATTGTATTCTATGTATTGTCCGACTCAGGCAGAACAAAATAAACAGATGGACATATAAATGAATGGAAAGAAGTAAGGAAATCTTATGATTTTAGATGTGATAGCAGATAGTTTTATAGACAGTGTCAAACTCCTGCCGTTTTTATTCCTCACATATCTTGCGATGGAATATCTGGAACACCGGGCGGGAGAGAAGATGCAGGATATGATCAAAAGGTCCGGCAAGGCAGGGCCGGCCATCGGCGGACTTCTCGGTATATTTCCGCAATGCGGATTTTCGGCGGCGGCGTCAAATCTGTATGCCGGCAGGATTATAAGCCTGGGTACACTGATGGCTGTTTTTTTGTCTACCTCGGATGAAATGCTTCCCATTATGATATCAGAAAACGTGGGCATACCCATGATGGCGAAAGTGCTTGGTGTGAAGGTGTTGTTTGCGGTGATCGCTGGATTTGGGATTGATCTTGTGTATCGCAGGAAAGAAAAGGATATGCAGATAGAGCATCTCTGCGAGCGCCATCACTGCCACTGTGAGCGTGGAATCTGGAAATCGGCCCTGCATCATACAGTAGAGATTTATATATATATATTGTTGATTTCTTTTGTGCTCAACCTGATCATTGCGCTAATCGGGGAGGAGGCTTTAGGGGCGTTGATTTTGAACCAGCCTGTGCTGAGTGTCCTGATCACTGCCTTGGTAGGTATGATTCCCAACTGTGCCGCTTCTGTCATCGTCACGAAACTTTATCTGGATGGTGTCCTTGGGGCAGGCGCTTTGATTGCAGGTCTGTTGTCTGGTACAGGTGTGGGTTATCTGGTCTTATTGAGAGTCAATGATGACCGCAGGGAGAATCTGAAGATTCTCTTGCTTTTATATGCGATTGGCGTCATGGCGGGATTGGTGATAGAATTTCTGAGAGTGGTATTTTAAAAGTTGTTTGGCCAGGGAAATACGGGTTTTGGAGAAGAGGAGATAAGATAGAATTTATTTTGTATAAAGATAAAACGGGAGTACAGATCATAAAAAGGAATCCTTTACGTTAAGCGGGGGATTCCTTTTTGTAATAGAGATGGACTCTCGTTTTTGCGTGCCGTGAAAGCCAGTGCGAAGAGATTACGTTTGTATAATATGACGTTAAATTTGTATTTAAATTTAAAAACAGTATACAAAAGTGTAGAAAATTTGTCTGTTTTTCCCTTGAAAGATGCAAAAGTGCATAAAAAACCCCCACAAAACAAAAATCCCCCACCCTTTTGCAAAAAAGGCTTTCTGTTATACTAAAATCAGGGATTGAAATATTTGGGAGGGTTGGCGGAATGAACGAGATAATCGTTTCCATGGAAAAGATCTGTAAGACATTTCCAGGCGTAAAAGCGTTAGACCATGTTAACTTTGAATTACGGGCCGGGGAAGTCATGGCACTGCTTGGCGAGAATGGCGCGGGTAAATCTACGTTGATGAAAGTTTTAAGCGGCGTATATACGAGAGACAGCGGATCCTTAAAGATTTTTGACAAAGAGTACGGGGATCTGACGCCGAAGCAGGCGCAGGAAGCTGGCGTTGCGATCATCCATCAGGAATTGAATATGTGCAGGCACCTCTCTGTGGCGGAGAATATGTTTCTTGGGCGGGAGATCAAGAGAGGGATTTCATTAAATAATGCGAAGATGGAGGCGGAAGCGAAGAGGATTCTAGATGATCTGAAGATAGATATCGATCCAAAGCAGACCGTTGGAGATCTGCCGGTATCTAAGCAGCAGATGGTGGAAATTGCCAAGGCGCTTTCCATAGATGCAAAGATATTGATTATGGACGAACCCACATCTTCCCTGACGGCCAGAGAGATAGAGGATTTATTTCGGATTATCAGGAAACTGAAATCAGAAGGGAAAGGTATCGTATATATCTCTCACCGCCTGGAAGAATTACAGCATATTGTGGACCGGGTGACGATCATGCGGGACGGGCAGTATATCACTGACATGAACTTTGCGGATGTCACGATGGAGCAGATTATCAGTTATATGGTAGGCCGTGAAATCAAGGAGAAATTTCCTAGGGTAGAGTGTCAGAAGGGCAAGAAAGTATTTGAGGTCAAACACTTAAATGCAGGGAGAATGGTAAGAGATATTAATTTCTCTGTTTATGAGGGTGAGATCGTAGGCTTTGCAGGGCTGATGGGAGCGGGCAGGACAGAGACGACCAGGGCTATCTTCGGGGTGGATCCGAAGGAGAGCGGCGAGATATATGTGGACGGCAGAGAGATTAAGATAAATTGTCCGATGGACGCAATCCGTAATGGTGTTGTGCTTGCCCCGGAGGACCGAAAAAAAGACGGACTCTGTACGAAGCTGAGTATCAAACATAATCTCACACTCCCAAATCTGGATATTGTCTGTAACAAGGCCGGGGTGGTGGACAGCAAAAAAGAAAAAGAACTGTGCGATAAAGCCGTTTCTGATTTGAAGATCAAGACGCCCAGTGTGGAAGTGGATTCCGGAAATCTTTCCGGTGGTAACCAGCAGAAAGTGGTAGTGGGCAAATGGCTTGCCAGAGATTCTAGAGTAGTCATTTTTGATGAACCGACAAGAGGTATTGATGTAGGCGCCAAAGTTGAGATATACAACCTGATGAATGAGCTTAAGAAACAGGGGATTGCAGTCATGTTTGTCTCCTCGGAAATGCCGGAAGTCATGGGAATCGCTGACCGCATTATCGTGATGTGCGATGGCAGGATAACCGGGGAAGTCATGGCCAGGGATACCAGCCAGAATGAGATATTGACATTGGCCACATCCTTTGAAGATAAGAAAATCAACAATCCAGGCAGCAAGGAGGAGATAGCAGGATGAATAATAAGAATCAGAGTCCTATCAAAAAGTTATTGGCGATTAAAGGTATGGGGGCAGCCCTCACAGCTTTTGTGGGACTAATCATCATATACATAGCGTTTGGACTAATCAATTCAGCAGTTTTTTCCAGCAATAACATCCTGAATCTGCTGCGGTCAATGTCCAAATATCTGCTTATTGGTATCGCCCAGAGTTACGTGCTGATCACGGGGAATATTGATTTATCCATTGGTTCCATGGTGGCGATGAGCGCCATGATATCGGCGACGCTCATGACATTCGGGGTGAGTCCGGTTCTTGCAGTTTTGGTTGCACTCTTGTGCTGTCTGGTAATCGGTATCATCAATGGCATTCTGGTGGGTAAATTTAAACTGCCGCCGTTCATTGCAACACTTGGTACGATGTTCGTAGGGCGCGGTATTGCATATATGGTCAACAACAACCGCAATACAGATGCCATTGCGACAGGTATTGGCAAAGAAGCGGGTGATAAATTTCAGAACTTTTTCTATTATGGAACTACTCTGGGAATCTACAATACTTTCTGGATTGCGATTATTATGTTTGTTATCTTTTTCTTCTTGCTTTCCAAGACCAGAACAGGCAGACATATTTATGCAATCGGTTCCAACATTGATGCGGCAAAACTTTCCGGCGTCAATGTGGTGGCGACAACCACTAAGACATATTTAGTCAGCGCCGTATGTTCCTGGGTAGTAGGATTAATCCTCTGCGCGCAGGCGGGCATGGGAAATATGGAAGCAGGAAATATGTATGAAATGTATGGTGTGGCAGCCGGCGTAATCGGCGGTGTGTCACCTCTTGGAGGAACTGGTATTTTGCTTGGTACGCTGGCAGGTTCCGCAGTATGGCAGACGTTGGAGAATGGTCTGAACATGATAGGTGCACAGGTAGGTATCCAGCGGCTGGTGATTGGTATTATTGTTGTGGTGGCGGTATTGCTCGATGTGGTATTGAGAAGTGGGCAGTTTGCCAAGAAGAAAAAGGGCTAGGACCGCATAAGCGGATAGCGATAGATAGTAAAGGAGGATGAAGTATGAAGAAGAAAATATTGGCTATGCTCTGCTGCATGACTATGGTGGCGGCATCCCTGACAGGGTGCAGCGGCGACAAAGCGGCACAGACAGGAGCAGGGGCAGGAACAGATGCGGCAGCTCCAGCTTCCGGTGGGGACACAAAGATTGCCCTGATCACGATGGATTCCATCGATCAACACTGGGTAACTCTGAATGAGGGTGCGCAAAAGGCAGCATCGGAACTTGGCGTGACGGTAGACTTTATGGCGCCGAATACCAAAGACGATGCACAGCAGATTGAGTGCGTAAACAACGCGGTGGCAGGCGGCTACAAGGCAATTATCGTAGCGGCCAACGGTCCGGATGCAATCTCTTCTGCACTGAAGGAAGCCTCCTCGGCAGGCGTTAAGATTGTGTATGTAGATTCTCCGGCAAATGTGGATGCGGAGGCGACTTTCTCCACAGATAATAAGGCGGCCGGTACTACGGCAGGTCAGGAGATGATCAAGGCTTTAGAGGCGGCAGGCGTGACTTCTGGCGATATTGGTATTGTCAATGTCAATGCAGCGACAGATTCCTGCGTGATGCGTGAGGAAGGTTTCCGGGCAGCATTTGAGGGAAGTTCCTACAATATTTTAGAGACACAGTATGGTGAGGGCGATGCGGCGAAATCCCAGAGTATTGCGGAGAATTATATTACCCAGGGCGTGGTAGGTATCTTTGGCTGTAATGAAGGTTCCACAACCGGTACAGGTAATGCGATCAAAGCGGCTGGCAATTCCGGTATCGTTGGTGTGGGATTTGATAAGTCCGATGCAATTCAGAATCTGATCAAAGACGGATGCCTTCTGTGTACCATGGCGCAGAACCCGGACGTGATGGGTTATGAAGGCGTGAAAGCGGCGGTGGCTGCAATCAACGGCGAGAGTCTTGGCGGTAAAGTGACAGATACAGGCGTATCCGTGATCAATGCAGAGGCATTGGGTGGTGCAGCGCCCGCTTCTGACGGTGCGGCGGCGAGCAAAGAGTGGAAGATCGCGCTGATTACAATGGATTCCATCGATCAGCACTGGGTAAGCTTAAATGAGGGCGCTCAGGCAAAAGCAAAAGAACTTGGCGTGAGTGTAACCTTTATGGCGCCGAATACCAAGGATGATGCGCAGCAGATCGAGTGTGTGAATAATGCGGTAGCAGGAGGTTATGATGCAATCATGGTAGCGGCCAATGGTCCGGATGCAATCTCTTCCGCATTAAACGAGGCATCAGCGGCAGGCGTTAAGATTGTGTATGTAGATTCTCCGGCAAATGTAGATGCGGAGGCAACCTTCTCCACAGACAATAAGGCAGCAGGCGCAACGGCAGGTCAGGAGATGATCAAGGCTTTGGAGGCGGCAGGCGTGACTTCCGGTGATATCGGTATCATCAATGTCAATGCGGCGACAGACTCCTGCGTGATGCGTGAGGAAGGCTTCCGTTCCGCTTTTGAAGGAACAGGCTTCAATATCATGGAGACACAGTACGGTGAAGGCGATGCGGCGAAATCCCAGAGTATCGCAGAGAACTATATCACGCAGGGCGTGGTAGGCATCTTTGGCTGTAACGAAGGTTCCACCACTGGAGCAGGCAATGCGATTAAGGCCGGCGGCAATGCGGATATTGTCGGTGTAGGTTTTGATAAATCTGACGCGATCATGAATCTGATCGCAGATGGCCATCTTCTGTGTACCATGGCGCAGAATCCTGATGTGATGGGTTCTATGGGTGTGGAAGCCTGTGTGAAGGCTTTAGAGGGTGAGAGCCTTGGCGGTAAAGTGGAAGATACAGGAGTTTCTGTATTGACAAAATAATCTATGCCAAGACAATTTTAGATATGATATAATATTCGATAGGAAGAAAACCGCTGGATTTCCGGCGGTTTTCTTAAATATGGGGGTTATGGGAATGATAAAGGTTATGATTGCGGATGATGAAGAACGTATCTGTCAACTGATTGAAGCGCTGATAGATTGGGAATCGCTGCACATGGAAGTGGCGGGAATTGCCCATAATGGAATGGAAGCCTGTGAGATGGTAAGACAGATAAGGCCGGATATTCTGATCACGGATATCAGAATGCCGGGGTGCAATGGTCTGGAACTGATAGAGAATGTCAAGAAAAGTGTGGAAGATCTTCAGATTGTCATTATCAGCGGATATGCTCATTTTGCTTATGCGCAGACGGCGATCAAGTTCGGCGTGGGAGATTATCTGTTGAAGCCTATCAATAAAATAGAATTGGCCTCTACGTTACAGAAATTTAAAGAACGCATTGAGGAGAGGATGCAGCTGAGGGAAGAACAGCTGTGGATACAACATAAAAGTGAAGCGGATATCCGTCTTTTTCGCGCTAACCTGATGGACAGACTGATGGAGCAAAAGACGTGGGAACCTTCTATCGAAATTCTACAAAAAGATTATTATCTTCAAGTGCAGGAAGGGATTTTTCAGGGGTTTGTAGTAAAGATTGACGCTGACGAAGAGAATGCTAACATTAATCAGGCAGGTATCAATATCATATTGGAGAAGACGCAGACTTTGCTGGAAAATAGTCTTAAAGCCCGATGTACGGAGATTGTGGTTGGTATAAAAGGCAGCAGTTGTATTGGCTTTGTAAATTATGCTGATGGGCAGACGGAGGAAGTGCGGAGGGTATTCCGTGGCTGTCTAAATCAGCTGGAAATTGAAAAAGGTATTTTCGGTCCGGTTTTATTTACCGCGGCTCTTGGGAATGCGATCAAGAATGCGGGCAATCTGCAGGATACGGTGGGACAGGCACTTGTGATCATAGAGGAGCGCCTGCTTAAGGGAACAGGCAAATTGTTGGAACGCCTGCCAGCGGAATCGACGGTCCATGAACAGAATATTCTGGAGAAATATCTGCGGCAGATGGTACATGCAATTGAAGTGATGAGCCTTGAAGAGGGAGAGGAGGCTGTGTCGCAGATGAATCAGCAAATGCTCGCAATCAAAGATTTGAAAGGCTGTGAAGTACGGGAACTGATCTATTCGGCGGCGGGACTTTTTTTAAGCCAGGTGGAGGTTAAAAACCGAGGTGAGGAATTAAAGGTATTTGAGGAACAATGTTCCCTGTGCGGCAGTATGGAACAGCTTATGGGACAGCTGCGGGCATTGCAGAGAAGGTATGTGGAGCAGATGCGCGCAAGCCGCGAGGCGGATGCTGTGCGGCCTGTCCGTATGGCCAAGCAGTATATCCAGAATCATTACAGTGAACCGATCACGCAGGAAGAAGTAAGCAGTGCCGTAGGTTTGAGCGCCGCATATTTCAGCGTTCTCTTTAAGAAAGTGGAAGGAGAGGGCTTTGCCAAATATCTGATTAATGTACGGATGGAACAGGCTAAGATACTGTTGCGGGAAACGAATACGCCTGTGTCCAAGATCTGTCAGCAGGTGGGCTATAATGACCTAAAACATTTTACCCATACTTTTGAGAAAGCAACGGGCGTGAAGCCCAGTGTTTACCGAAAAATGTACGGATAGGAGAGCGCGGATCATGAGAGAAGAATACAGATTAAAATATCTGTCCAATCGAGTGCTTCTGATGGGAGCCGTGACATTGATCTACTTTGTAATCGAAGCGGTACGGAATGTACTACTGGGGATACATGGGGAGGAGACAGTACTGCAGGCCTGTATCTACGTACTTCTGGCTCTGTTGTATCTGATTGTCGTATGGTTCGGTATCATACTGCCCTACAGGCGGTCGGAACTTCTGGTGCATCGTTTTTTGGATGGTTATCTGACAGAGAGCAGCGACTTTGCAGAGGTATTTCAGAGCCCGTCCATGAAGCTGCAGATGGATGAGATTGAGAAGATACTGCGTTCTCCGAAGATGATCGATCTCAATAAAAGACAGGCGCAGTATTTAGCGTTACAGAATCAGATTAACCCGCATTTTCTCTATAATACGCTGGAAAGTATCCGGGGTGAAGCGTTGATTGCCGGTCTGGACAGTGTGGCGGATATGACGGAGGCGCTTGCCAAATTCTTCCGCTATACGATTACGAATGTGAGGAATCTGGTGACGGTGCAGGAGGAATTGGATAATTGTGAGACCTATTTCCTGATTCAGAAGTATAGGTTCGGGAACCGTTTGCAGCTGCATATTGAGTATGATGTGGAAGACTGGGAGGATATTATCAGTTGTAAGATTCCTAAGCTGACGCTGCAGCCGATTTTAGAGAACAGTATCATTCATGGGACGGAACTTAAGGTGGGGACCGGCAATCTGCGGATTCAGTTTGAGAGGACGCAGGAGAGACTGTTGATTCGTATCTCGGATGACGGTGTGGGTATGGATGAGGAAACGCTTGCCCGTTTAAACCGTAAACTGGGACGTGACGGCAATGTGCTGATTCATGAGGAGGAGGCCAGAGGCGGTATTGCTTTGGGCAATGTCAACAGCAGGATACATTTGATTTTTGGGGAGGAATATGGACTCCATGTTTATTCTGTACCCCAGAAGGGTACTGATGTAGAGATTACGATTCCCTTTGCGGTAGATGAGAGCCGTGTGAAGGCGTCATTTATGTGAGAGGAGTTTCTTAATTATGAGACAGGAAGTGTTCCGCATGGAGCGGGTGACGTATATCGATAAAGGGATTAAGCAGCTGGAGGATTTTAATCTGCAGATCTATCAGGGTGAGATCATGGGACTGATTCCTATCAATGCGCATGGCCTTCAGGGACTGTTGCAGTTGATGCAGACGAACTTGTCTCTTTATGATGGACATGTCTATTATTGCGGGGAACGTGTCAATTCCTGGAAAAGTACCAGAAGATCGGTAAATCGGATTGGGGTGATCGATGGCAACAGCCGGTTGGTGGAGCATATGACAGTCACAGATAATATCTTTGTGCTGCGGCAGGGATTTCGGCAGGGAATTATTCAGAATAAATTGTTAAAAGGGCAGCTGGAACCTTTTATGAGCGATATTGAGATGGATATTCCGGCGGACGCCTATGTGGATAAGCTGTCTGCGTTTGAGAGGGTGACAGTGGAACTCTTAAGGGCTGTGGTGGCAGGATATCGGTTGATTGTGTTTAACGAGATCAGTACGGTGGTCAACGGGGAAGAACTCAGTAAACTCTATGAGATCATGCATCATTATGGGAAACAGGGTTTTTCTTTTCTTTATGTGAGTCCGCATCTGGAAGAGATCATGGAGGTATGCGACAGGGTGGCGCTGTTGTCTAATGGTCGGATTCAAAAGATCGTGCAGGGGGAACAGATGAAGGCGGAGGTCGTGGAGGGTTACACCCTCGAATATGACAGGATGATCCGTTATCATATGGAGAACCGTGATCCGGCTTTATGGGAGAAAAAAGAGATTCTGTCTTTTTCCCATATTACCGGAGAGGCGCTGCGTGATTTTAATATGAAGGTCTACGAACGCGAATGTCTGGTCATTCAGAATCTGGATAATCAGGTATATCAAGATATTCTACAGGTACTTTATGGGGACAAAAAGCTTAAGAAAGGCGCCTGTTTTATTTTAGGGAAAAGGGTACAGCTTCCGGCAAGTAAAGAAATTGCGGTTATTTCTGCAGAACCGACGAAAACCATGATTTTTGACGATATGAGTTATATGGATAATTTGTGTATGGGTTTGTCAAGAAGGATGTCCGGCGTGTGGAAGGGTAATATGCGGGACAGCATCCGGAGGGAATACGGACCGGTGCTCGGAGAAGAGGTTTTTCAGATGCCGGTAGAACTATTGAGCGAGAAGCAGAGATATCAGCTGGTATATACCAGAATATTGCTGCAGAAACCGAAAGTTGTGGTTTGTGTGCAGCCTTTTAAGGGAGCAGATCTGGAACATCGAGTGTTTGTGTGGAAGATGATGGAGATGCTTTTGGATAAAGGCATGTCGGTGGTGATATTGACGATCAATCTGGCAGATTCCATGTCCCTTGCGGACAGGCTGGTCCGTATTGGCAAAGACGGGATTGTACAGGAAGTGAAACGGGAAGAATTTGGCTCTTTATCTATTACAGCGCCCTGGCTGAATCTTTATCGGACAGAACAGGAGAGATGACAAGGGCCGGAAGAACAAAAAATAAAGAACCGTCCCCAGAGCGCATACGTCTCCAAAAACAGTTCTTCTGACTGCACCGCCAGGGGCTCGAACCCTGGACACCCTGATTAAGAGTCAGGTGCTCTACCAACTGAGCTAGCGGTGCGCATCCATATTTTAGGCGGTTCCTCAACACGCAAGAGTTATTATAGTATAATGTTTTGTGCAATGCAAGCATTTTTTTAAGAAAATTTAAGAATATGTGATATTTTTTTAATACTTGCATTTAGAAGGCTAAAATGATACATTATTCACAAATTTGATTTGAACCAGGGGGAGAGGATAATGATCTTCGAAAGCCATGCGCATTATGATGATGAGGTATTTGATGAGGATAGGGAAGAATTGTTTGCTTCGTTTGCCGGACAGGGAATCGGTACGGTGATCAATATTGGGGCAAGTCTTGCGGGTTGCAGGGCGACAGTGGCGCTTACGCAGGAATATCCTTTTATTTATGGGGCGATCGGCGTTCATCCCAGTGAAGTGGGAGAACTAAATGATGAGAACTTTGAACGATTGCGGGAATGGACCGCTTTAGATAAGATTGTAGCAGTGGGAGAGACGGGATTGGATTATCATTGGCCGGAGCCGGTTTCTGCTTTGCAGAAGGAATGGTTTGAGCGGCAGCTGGTGCTTGCCAGACAGGTGGAACTCCCCGTGATCATCCATTCCAGGGAGGCGGCGAAGGATACGCTGGAGATTATGCAGGCGAATCAAGCAGGAGAGATTGGCGGCGTAGTGCATTGTTTTTCTTATGCGAAGGAAATGGCAAGAGAATATTTGAATATGGATTTTTATTTCGGTATCGGGGGTGTGATCACGTTTAAAAACGCCAAGAAGCTGAAAGAGGCGGTGGAATATATTCCGATGGAAAAGATACTTCTGGAAACGGACAGCCCCTATCTGGCGCCGGAGCCTAACCGCGGGAAACGAAACACCTCCTTGAATCTGCCCTGTGTGGCGCAGGCCATTGCGGAACTTAAGGGCATATCCTATGAGGATGTGGTGGAGATTACAGAGGCTAATGCTAGAAGGTTATTTCATCTGTAACCGTATAGGGTGATTCTACAGGGATTGAGTAAAGGAGCGCTGCTATGGCAAACTTAGGTAATATGTGTAATACAGCAGATATTTTGCAAAAGTACCAGTTTCATTTGCAAAAAAAGTACGGGCAGAATTTTCTGATTGATACCAATATTCTGCGTAAGATTATGGGAGCGGCGCAGATCACAAAAGAGGATTGTGTTCTGGAAATAGGGCCCGGCATCGGCACCTTGACACAGTACCTGGCGGAGGCGGCAGGCCGAGTGATCGCGGTGGAGATAGACAAGGACCTGATTCCCATTCTGGAAGAGACACTGGCGCCTTATGATAATATTACGCTCTTAAATGCGGATATCCTGAAAGTGGACCTGCAAAAGCTGTCAGATGAACAGAGTGGCCGGCCGCTTAAGGTGGTGGCGAATCTTCCATATTATATCACTACGCCGATCATTATGGCGCTCTTTGAGAGCCATGTTCCGCTTGAGAGCATTACGGTCATGGTACAGAGCGAGGTGGCGGAGCGTATGCAGGTGGGGCCCGGCACTAAGGACTATGGAGCCTTGTCCTTGGCGGTGCAATATTTTGCGAAGCCGGAAGTGATGGTGCGGGTACCGGCTTCCTGCTTTATACCGCGTCCTAAAGTGGACAGCACGGTGATTCGTCTGACACGTCATATAAACCCGCCGGTGGAGGTGGACGATGAGGCATATCTGTTTGCTGTGATCAGGGCGTCCTTTAACCAGCGCAGGAAAACACTGGTGAACGGTCTTGTCAATGCGGGGAGTCTGGGGGTGACCAGGCAGCAGGTTGAAGAAGTACTTGCAGAGATGGGAGTCTCTAAAACAATACGCGGAGAAACATTTACATTAGAACGTTTTGCAGAACTAAGCAATCGGCTCGGCCGTATCAAGAGTCAGTAAGGATTTTATGGTATAAGTACAATATAAAGTGATTGTATATTGCGGCATCTCCATATCTTGGTATATTCTAACAGTAAGATACCAAACTGGAGGTGCTTTTTTCTTTATATTTTATTTACATTGCCAAGCGTCTATGGTAAACTTAAACAGGGTAAAATTGCGCTTCGTTCGATTATGGGATTGAGTTTGTAGACTTGGATTCGACCGGGGAATTTACTATGTAAATAAGAAAAAGTGGTAAAGTACATTAATGAGGTGAGCACCTTGGATAAGTATGAATACAAAGTTCGTGCCGATGAGATTAAGGCACTGATAGCAGAAGGAGAATACGCGGAAGCAGTTAAGATTGCAGATACGGTAGATTGGCGCAGAGTCAGAAGCGTCATGATGTTGTGTACCATCAGCGATCTATACAAGATTAACAGGAGATATCAGGAGAGTAAAGATCTTCTTCTTTTGGCCTATGAGAAACACCCTACAGGCAGACTGATTGTGTATTCTCTGTGCGAGTTGGCTATCAAGATGGAAGAGTATGTACAGGCGATTGAGTACTATAAGGAGTTTGTACAGATAGCGCCGAAGGATACGAATAGATATGTTTTGCAGTACAAACTCTATGAAGCGCAGGACGTGAGCATGGAGGAGAGGATTGCGGTCCTGGAGGAGTTCAAGAAACGGGAACCCAGGGAAAAATGGGTGTACGAACTGGCTTATCTGTATCATCGGATTGGTTTGACGACCAAATGCGTTGAGGAATGCGATGAGATGTTTCTTTGGTTTGGTGAGGGCAGGTATGTTATCAAGGCGTTGGAACTGAAAGCGCTGCACCAGCCCTTGAGTCCGGATCAGCAGGAGAAATATGACCGTTGGATTGCTGGCAGGAGCGCTGGCGAAGAGGAAGAAGCTTCGATGGAAGAGGAAGCTATGCCAGAGGACATGCCGGAAGAAGATGAACTCGGATACGAACCGGATGAGGACAGCGCGGAAGAAGAGGATGTCCTTGCAGCGCCTACCACGGAATTGCCGGAAGTCAAAACTGTGGATGTTGGGCAGTATAATACGATCAATCTGCAGATGGCGCTGGCGGAGAGCATGAGGGAAGTCTTGGAAGAAGATGAGGAAGACGAACCGGATGATCTGATGGAAGAGGATTATGATGAACCGGACGAGGACGATGAGTTTGTAGAGGACGAGCCGCTGGAAGACGACTTAGAGCAGGAAGATTTGGCGGATGAGGACTTGGAGGAAGAGGTAGTTGAAGAGGAGGATACAGTTCCTTCTATCACGGAATCCATTATTGCGCCTCTTTTACAGGAGACAGAGAAACTGCCGCCGGTGGATATGGACGAAAAGAAAGAAGAGGAAGAAGAAATTGTTCCGGATGAGGCGCTTTTCTTTGACGCTCAGCAGATTATTGAGCAGATGAAAAAAGAGGCCGAGAGATTACAGCAGGCGGCTTTGCGCGCACAGGCGGCCAATCAGAAGAAGGCCGGACAGATACCGGGAGCGGCAACAGGTACGCTGACACCGTTAAATACCAAACCAACAGAGTTTGATAAAATGTTGTCTCAGGAGTATGACGGGCAGATCAGTCTGGTGGTCCCTGAGGCGGAAAAGATGGAGAAACAGATTACCGGTCAGCTCAGCATAGATGATATCATGGCTGAGTGGGAGCAGGTAAAGAAGACCAATGAGGAGAAACGCATGGAAGACGTCCGTCAGCATATCATGGCGCAGACGGGACGGCTATTTGCAAATTTTGATGAGGCTACCAAGAATGGGCTTTTGGAGGAGTTAGAAAAGGCTTTCATGGCGGCTATCATGAAGGAGTCGGGTAAGAAGCCGAGGGTGAAGAAAGTAATTCTTCCAGATGATGAGGAAGAGTCTTTACCGGACGAGACAGAGGAAGAGCCGGAAGTCATGGAGCAGCCCGAGGAGACCGAAGAGTCGGAGGAATTGGAAGAAGCGGCTGAGGAGGAAGAACCCGCAGAAGAGGTTGAAGAAGAAAGAAGCAGAGATCGGGGTGGGCAGAGAGAATCCAGAAGACCGCCGCACAGAAGGGAAAAACCAGCGGAAGAATCGGTTGAAGAGCCAGCAGTACAGGGACGCGATCTGACAACGGAGGAACAGGAACTCTTTGGGCAGTTTGTACATCACCGTAAATCCAGAAGACAGTTGGTGAATGTGCTTGATAATATGAGTCTGGCGTCCTGTACAGGGAATGTGCTGATCAGTGGAGAGGAAAAAGATATGGCACTGGACCTGGCGAAGGCGCTGATTCGGGAGATGCAGTATAACGATGGTAACTTTTCCGGCAAAGTAGCGAAGATAGACGGACCGGTTCTTAATAAGAAGGACGTGGCGGCAACTTTTGGCAGGCTGGATAATGGCGCGCTGATCATAGATAAACCTTCTAAGCTGAGATCCGAGACGATATCTAAGATGGTTAAGTTTTTAGAGAAAGATAATATGGGACTTCTGCTTTTGATGGTAGATACGAAGCAGAATATCAATCAGCTGCTTGCAGACCATGCTGTTTTATCTAATAATTTTAATCTGCGGGTGGATATTGAACCGCTTGACGATGAGGCACTGGTGGCGTATGCGAAGCAGTATGCGGAAGAGATGGAATATGCCATCGATGAGTTTGGTATTTTGGCGCTTCATACCAGGATTGCGGACAGACAGACCAGCGATCACGAAGTCAGCCTGGCCGAAGTAAGGGAATTGGTGGATGAGGCTATTTCCTATGCGAATAAGAAGACGCCGGGACATTTTATGGACGTATTATTGGCAAAGAGGTATGATGAAGAAGACATGATTATTTTGCGGGAGAAGGATTTCATGCATTACTAAATCAACAAGATACAGGGGGAACAGTAAATGGCAGCGAAACAAGAAAAGAAACCGGTGGGAAGACCGGCTGGGAAGACAGCGAAGAAACCGGTAGGAAGGCCGGCTGGGAAGACGACAAAGAAGGCAGTGGATAAAGCGGCAAAGAAAGTGGAGGAAAATCAGGTATTTATCTCTGAGGCCGACCAGTATGTATTTGCCCAGGGCAGTCATTATGATATTTATAAAAAATTGGGCGCGCACCCTTCCGTAGAGGATGGGGTAAAAGGCATGTTCTTCGCCGTATGGGCGCCGAATGCCGCCAGTGTGCATGTGATTGGTACGTTTAATGACTGGAATGAAGAACTTCATCAGATGGAGAAATTAGGTCCGGGCGGTATCTATAAACTGTTTATCCCGGGCGTGGGGGAGAACGAATTATACAAGTTCCTGATCCGTACTCCTGCGGGCGAGAAACTTTATAAGGCGGATCCTTTTGCAAACTATGCGGAGATGCGTCCCGGCAATGCATCGAAGACTTTTGACATCAGTAAATTCAAATGGTCCGACAGTGCGTGGATGGAGGCAAGGCCGCAGAAAGATTATAATAAAGAACCTATGGCAATCTACGAATGTCATATTGGTTCCTGGATGAAACATCCCGATGGCACGGAGGAAGGTTTCTATAATTACCGGGAATTTGCCGACAGGGTTGTAGAATATCTGAAGGATATGCATTATACGCATATTGAGCTGATGGGGATTGCAGAGTATCCTTATGACGGTTCCTGGGGCTATCAGGTGACAGGTTATTATGCGCCGACTTCCAGACATGGTAATCCTGAGGACTTCATGTACTTGATCAATACCCTGCATCACAATAAGATCGGCGTTATCCTTGACTGGGTGCCGGCACATTTTGCGACAGATGCGCATGGATTGGGATGTTTTGACGGACAGTGTATCTTTGAACATCCAGATCCGAGGATTGGAGAGCATCCCGACTGGGGTACCAAGATTTTTAATTACAGCAAAAATGAAGTGAGGAATTTCCTGATCGCCAATGCCCTGTTCTGGATTAAGGAGTATCATATTGACGGTATCCGTATTGATGCGGTGGCTTCCATGCTCTATCTCGACTACAGTAAGAGAGAAGGACAGTGGGTGCCTAATAAGTACGGCGGAAGAGAGAATTTAGATGCTATCGAGTTCTTTAAACACCTAAATTCCGTGATACATGGGGCGTATCCCGGATTCCTGACAATCGCGGAGGAATCCACGGCATGGCCTAAGGTGACTGGTAATGTGGAAGAGGACGGCTTGGGATTCAGCTTTAAGTGGAATATGGGCTGGATGCACGACTTCTGTGAATATATGAAATTAGATCCACTGTTCCGCAAGAATAACCATTATGCGATGACCTTTGCCATGAGTTATAACAACAGTGAGAATTATATCCTGCCTCTGTCCCACGATGAGGTGGTACACCTGAAATGTTCCATGGTCAACAAGATGCCCGGTTATCCGGTAGATAAGTATGCGAATCTGCGTGTGGGCTACAGTTATATGTTTGGACATGCAGGTAAGAAGCTTTTATTTATGGGACAGGATTTCGGACAGGAGAGAGAGTGGAGTGAAGCCAGGGAACTTGACTGGTTCCTGCTTGGCGAAGAGCAGAATAAAGGGATGCAGGAGTATGTGAGGGAACTTCTGAAACTTTATCGTAAATATCCGGCCATGTATACCATAGATAACGACTGGGGTGGATTCGAGTGGCTCAATGCGGATGATGCAGATCACAGTGTATACAGCTTTTTCCGGAAAGACACAACGGGTAAGAATAATATCATGTTTGTGCTCAATATGACGCCGATGATGTGGGAGAATTATAAAGTGGGCGTGCCCAAGAAAAAGAAATATAAACTCCTGTTGAACAGCGATGAAAAGCGTTTTGGCGGTAACGGACATGAGCTTCCGGCGGAGATCACCGCAGTCAAGGAAACCTGTAATTATAAGGATTACAGCATTTCTTTCGACTTGCCTCCTTATACTGCGGCTATCTTTGTTTTCTAGTAATATGTGCATCAAAGGTTAAGAAAGTAGAAAATTGTGCCGAAATAAAGGGTGAATGTGGATAACATTTGCCCTTTTATTTATTTACTAGGAGAACTATATGAAGATTACATTTGATCACAGTACTACCAATCAAAATGTAGACAGGGCGACAACAGCATATCGAAATACCCAGAAGCCGAGGACGGAGCGGACGGGTGATTACGCATTAGACATTTCTGGCACAGTTATGGATAACAACGCTTACGGAGGTCACGGAAAGACCGCAGAAGAGGTTATGCAGGATGCGGGGTCGGTTAACGATCAAGACCTGGCCGCGCAGAGAGACTATATGACAGTAATGTCTAATGTTATGTCTGAGGAGGATTTTCGGCGTCTGAAAGAAGAAGGCTATTATCCTGGAGACATGGATGTTGAGGAAGTTGTCACTATTGTCGATTCTATCAAGGCAGCGCTTATCAAAGGCGGCACGCAGGTGGAAGGCTATACGGATGATCTGGATGCGGAGACACTGCGCGATATTACTGGAAGTGAAGCCTTTGCCAGGGAACTTTATAAACAGTTTAAGGCCCATGACATCCCGGTCACCAGGGAAAATGTGACGGCGGCGAAAGAGGCGTATGACAGAGCGGCGCAGATGGAGACGCCCACGGAAGGCACTGTGAAATATATGGTGGAGAACAATCTGGAACCTACCATAGATGATCTCTACCGGGCGGGGCACAGCGCTACGCCGGACAGCCATAGACAGGGACATGGTTATTATGCTACGGACAACACAGGTTATTATGCGAAGAAGGCCGAGGACTATAACTGGGAACAGTTAAAACCCCAGATGGAACGGGTGATCGAAGAGGCAGGTCTGGAAATTACGGAGGAAAACCTGGAAGGCGCCAGATGGCTGGTCGAGGCGGGCGTACCGCTCACGAAAGAGACCATGGCAAAGCTGCATGAACTTGGGCAGGTGGAACTTCCTCAGGATATGGCACGGATCCTGTCGGCAGTGGCAGCGGCTATCTCCGATGGAAAGAGTGCAGACAGGGCCAACCTTGCAGACGGCAGAAGCAATCGGGAGAAAGCTGCCGACTATATGGAAGCCTTTGCGAAGATTAGCGATGAGGCCGTAGACCAGACAGTTGCTGATGAAAAGGATGTAAACCTGCACAATCTGGAAAAGGCACAGCAGGAGATAGAGCGAAACGGCATATCGGCGGATACACCGGAGGCGGTTACGGAGAGACGTCAATTAGAAGAAGTTCGGTTGATGATGACCATAGAGGCAAACCGCAGACTGCTAGAGAGCGGTTACTCCATTGATACCACGGATTTGGAGAAATTGGTGGATGCCTTAAAGAAGATGGAAGAAGAACTGAACCGGAAACTGTTCGGGGAGGCTGGCACGGCTGAGAAGGCGGAACTGTACAGTGAGGTACAGGCTAAGACGCAGGAGATACCTTATCTGCCGGCGGCAGTGTTGGCGCGCTATATCAGTGAAGAAGAATTGTTTACGCTGGACAGCGTACATACGAACGGTACGGCGCTAAAAAATACTTATGAGGCAGCCAGGGAATCCTATGAGACACTGATGACGGCTCCGAGAGCGGATATGGGAGATTCCATCCGGAAAGCATTCCGCAATGTGGACGATATCTTGAAGGATATGGGGCTTGAGCAGAATGAGGAGAATCGCCGGGCAGTGCGAATCTTGGGCTATAACAGCATGGATATCACGCAGGATAATATGGACGCCGTGAAGAAGTATGATATGGAACTTCGGCAGGCCATCCGTAAAATGACGCCGGCGGTGTCCCTGCAGATGATCCGGGAAGGCAAGAATCCGCTTAACATGACCGTGGAAGAGTTGAATCAATATTTAGATGAGAGTGGTCGTTCGGAGGATTTAAAAGAAGAAAAGTTCAGTAAGTATTTATATAAACTGGAACAAAATCACGCCATAGAGGAGCAGGAGAGAGAGGCTTATATCGGAATCTACCGTATGTTCCGACAGTTGGAAAAGACGGACGATGTCGCAGTGGGAAGCCTGATCCGAGAGGGAGTGGGACTTTCCTTCCAGAACTTGCTGACAGCCATGCGCAGTACGAAACGTCAGGGTATGGATTATACGGTGGATGATGAATTTAACGGTGTAAATGCCGTGAGCAAGAGCAAATCCATTACGGATCAGATCTTAAGCGCCTTTCCGATGCTGGAACAGGTCAGTACCGGAGAACAGACATTTTCACAGGAAAATGGACAGCAGGGAAGAGACGAAGCGGTCGCTTATTATCATATGCTGGCCGGACAGATTGCAGATACTGTGGAGCCGGAAATGCTCGCGCAGATGGAACTGCGGGCGGATATGACCATGGAAGAGATGGCGGAGAGTATGGAACAGATGTCGGCGGACGACAGTTTGGAAATGGCATATCTGCAGGAAGAATTGCAGTCCTATCAGGATCTGCAGGGAATAGAAGACGCCGTGGTGCGGGAATTGGTGGCGTATAAGCAGCCAGTCACAGGCAATAACCTGACGGCGGCGGCAGCGTTTCGCAGGAAACCGGGTGCCCTTTATAAGAAGCTGAATGAACTGGAAGCAGATACGGACAGACCTAAGGGAAAAGAGGCTGCCGCGCATCTGATAGAGAGCCTGACAGACAAAGACAGTGCAGAAGAAGCCTACGGAAAGATGCAGGATACTTTCCAAGAGATATTGGAAGAGGCGAAGGAAGAGGAAACTTCCTATCTGGATCTTAAGACTCTGCAGAGTTGTCAGAAACAGTTGGCATTGGCAGGAAATTTGGCCAAAGAGGAGAATTATCAAATTCCGGTGGAAATAAACGGAGAACTGACAGCCGTTAATCTCAAGATTCTGCATGGCGGTGAGGGAGGCAAGGTCAGCGCGTCCATGGAGACCGAAACTTACGGGCATGTTAGGGCACAGTTTTCGGTAAGAAATCAGACCGTATCCGGCTATGTTGCCTGCGATAACAAGGAAGGCACAGAAAAGTTGTGGGACATACAGGATGGCTTGAAAGAAGCGCTGGCTGTGGAGACGGCAGAGGGTGGCTCCATGAAAGTCGGCAGCGTTGGCATCATGTACAGTAAAGAAGCAACTGCAGACGGATATACATCCAAAGATTTGGAGACTGATGACAAGATACAGACGGCGGATTTATATCGGATAGCGAGAGCATTTATCACGAGTGTGTCGGCATAAAGGAGGAAAACAAGAATGAAGATAAGTTATAATGCGGCGGCGATGCGCGCCAGTAATGCGCTAAACGCATCGGACAGAAAAGTATCAAAATCTCTGGAGCGTCTTTCCTCCGGTCTCAAGGTAACTACCTCAAAGGATAATCCTTCGGGTTATGCCATTGGAAAGAAGATGGATACGCAGATTTTGGGTATCTCTGTGGCAACACAGAATTCCAATAATGGTATTTCTATCATAGAGACAGCGGATGGCGCATTGACAGAAGTACATGAAATGCTGCAGCGGATGAATGAACTGGCAGTAAAGGGTGCGACCGGAACATTGACCACTTCTGACCGAATGACACTGAACGAGGAGATTAAGCAGCTCAAGGCAGAGGTTACCAGGATTGCTACGGATACCGAGTTTAACGGACAGCCACTTTTGGACGGCACTTTCGATCTGAGAGGATATACGAATAATTATCAGGTTAAAGTGGATTATTACTCGGATGAAGTGGTTCCTAAGAAATATGTGATTGATGAGTTGGAGATTGCCTATAATGCCGATGGCACCATTGATAAGGATAAGTCGAAAGTGGGAATAAAATATGACGGGGAAAACGGATTCCCGGCCGGCGTGAAGTTTGACTCGGTAGGACAGGATAAGATTATCCTCAAAGGACCGCAGGATTTTGAGATGACACTGCAAGTCGAGCCTAAGCCAATAAAGGATGGGGATGGCAATATTGTGGGTTATGAAAGCCTGAGTCCGATAGAAAAGACAGATGTTACGGTGCCTACGTTTGACGTTACTTATGATTATGTATTGAACGATGCAGGAACAACTTATGAGCCGGTGCTAAATTTAAACAGCACGGCAAGTTCTTTTGCCAATGCGCTTCAAGCTGCGGCTGGGGATATTCCGGAAGACGCGGTAGTATCTTCTGTTGTCAGTGATGACACGACGGATACGATAGTGATTACCAATGACAGTGGTTTCCGGCTGGAGGTTCAAAGTACCAGACCGGTTGATGTGCCGGCAGGTGGGGCGACGCCAGCAACGCAGACAGTTTCGGTTGGCGGAGGACAGGTGAAGGCCAGTGAGGGGCTGATTCTGGATATCACGGGCATTGGTACTATGGATACCCAGACGGGTTCCAATGAAGGCCAGCAGCTTGATATCCGTATCCCGACTGTTTCTCTGAGCAGATTGGGAATTGAAAAGACAGAACTGACAACACAGGACAGCTGTTCGGATGCAATTAATGAGATTCGGGAAGGCATTCTTTATATTTCTTCTGTAAGAAGCAGACTGGGAGCTTATCAGAATCGTCTGGAGCATACGGTGAATAATCTGGATGTGACCAGTGAAAATATGACGGCTTCTTACTCCCGTATCATGGATGTAGATATGGCTGAGGAGATGACCAGCTATACAACCGAACAGGTAATTTCCCAGGCGTCTGTTTCTATGCTGGCGCAGGCGAACGAGAGACCGTCGCAGGTACTTCAGCTGTTGCAATAGGTGTAGAAAATCTGCTCCGCAGATTATCTACGAGAGAATTTGTCGGGGACAAATTCTCTGATGAAATGTTTGACGCTGTGAAATTTTAATTAGAGAGGTAGTGTAATGACCAAGGAATTAAAACAGGAGTATACGCTGCGGATTACGCAGGCGAATAAGACACAGCTGATCACCATTCTCTATGAAATGATTCTGCTTTATATTGATGAAGCGAAAGACGCTTTGGACATAGACAGCAGGGCAGATTATAAGATGGCGGTCCGTAAGATACAGGGATGTGTGAATGAACTGATGGATTCCCTGCATTTGGAATATGATTTGGCGCAGAAACTCTTACAACTGTATCTCTATATCAACAGAGAGTTGGCGCAGGCATCCATTCACTATAATATGGAACATCTGGAGCACGTCCGTATGGTGATAGGAGAGCTCCAAAAGGCCTATAAGAAAATAGAGGGACAGGATCACACAGGTCCTGTTATGGGCAACAGTCAGACTGTGTATGCCGGGCTTACGTATGGCAAAAGCACGCTTACCGAAAGCATAGCTGATCCTGCGGCGAACAGAGGTTTTTGCGTGTAAATTTATTGCATAGTCAACGGACGATACGCTTCGGCGCGTTTTTCCTCAGGCAGCAGATCCTGTTCTGCTGCCTGTTGTAATAAGTATTTATAACGCTTCATAACAGCGTTTAATTCGTAGATGTAGCAGTCGATCAGGTCAGGATCGGTCACATTGTCAAAGCCCGTATAAGCGTTTTCCAGCGCACATCTGGCCTGTATAAGTTCATCTCTTATCGTCAGCTTTTCTCCATCCACAATCACATCGTTATCCGCTGGAATACACGGCCTTTGCCTGAAAATAACTCTCATACAATATACCTACCTTTCCATTAAGTAAAGTAATCAGGAAGAACGCGCTTTCCAGCGTTCTTCGGAATGAGATTAGAACTTCTTGGCGTTTCGTCCAATGGCGAAACGTTTATAGAAGTTCTTCTCATTCAAGTATAGGTAAAATTTGGATAAATATTCATGTAATATTAGACGGGCATCGCGCATATGGTATTAGCAGACAAGTAATGACAGAAATATTTGGGAGGTATTTTATGGAAAATATGGGCGGTATGGCGGCAATTCTTGGTGTATGTCTGGTGGTATTGATGATTAGTGCGATGGGTAAAAAAGTAGAATGGCTGGTCAATTTTATTTTGCGGGCTGTTATGGGAACGATAGGAATTTACGGTCTGAATTTTCTATTGGCGGCGCAGCAGTTTCCTGTGGCGGTGGGTATCAATCCGTTTACGATTTTGACATCTGGAATCCTTGGATTTCCTGGGGTTATCGTACTTTACGGGATTCACTTCTTTAAAATTTTGTGAGAATTTCACAAAAAAAATATTTTTGGAATTTAGGTCTGGACAAGTTTTACGGATGTGGTATAATTCAATTCACAACTCAAGAAATTCTGTGAGAAGCGCAGGCTTCCATTCAATGCCATCGGGCATCGGGGATATCTCCCAATTATTTCGTTGAGTCTAAATCATATAGGTAATGGAGGTGGTCTATTGGACTGAGTATTTGTCAATCTATTTTACTTTTTCTGCTATTGCTGTCAGCATTTGCGGATCTGAAAACAGACCGGATTCCCAACGGGTTCCTTGTACTTGGATTTTTAATTGGTCTAAGCGGTAGTCTTTATATTGGCCGAGGTATTTTGGAAATCTTTGGTTCTGTATCTTTAGCGTTTCTGCTTTTATATCCCTTGTATAAGATTGGCGCAATGGGCGCGGGTGATGTAAAGCTGTTTCTTATGATCGGGAGTTTTAGTACGGCAAAAGAACTTTTGTTCATACTGGCGGGAGCCTTTGTGATCGGGGCGGGGTTTTCGTTAATGAAATTATTGGTGGAGCATAACGGCAGGGAGAGGATTTATTATTTCTTTTCCTATTTGTCGGAAGTTATGCGGTCAGGGCACTGGAAAATTTACGGTGAAGATTTGGTGCAGGATTATCACACATACTGCAGGAATAAGATTCATTTTGCCGTGCCGGTCTTATTCAGCGCAGCGATGAGAATAGGAGGACTATTTTGAGTCAAAAGATTATGGCCATCTGCGATATAGAGGAGGGATACGCCTTTCGCATGGCGGAATACATACTGGAAAAGGTGAGACTGCCTTATAGGCTTCATTTATTTACGGCAGCCAGCGAACTGGAAAAATTTGCAAAGCGGGAGGAAATAGCAATACTGCTGATCGCAGAAAGTGCATTGCGGCTTCTGAAGCAGGAGTATTTAAGGCAGCAGGTAAAGCAGATGTTTGTCCTGCAGGAGAGCGAGCATAAGGAAAGGGATGATCTGTGTTATATCAGTAAATATCAGAGTCCGGAGAGGGTGGTACAGCTGATCATAGAGTCAGTTACAGACTTAGCGGACTGGGATATGGAAGAAGTGGCAAAGGAGACGGATGTAAAAATGATCGGACTTTACTCTCCTGTGAAAAGGTGTCTACAGACGTCTTTTGCCCTGTCCTTGGGGCAGATTCTTTCCAGGGATCATAAAGTGCTGTATCTGAACCTTGAGACATGCTCTGGGTTTGCAAAGCTGTTCAACAAAGAATATACGGCAGATATCCTGGATGCCATGTATTATTTTCAGACGGCCAGAGAAAAGTTTTCCCTGCGAATGCCCGCTGTTGTGCAGAACGCAGGCGGACTTGATTATATCCCGCCGGTGCAGCATTCTTTGGAACTGCAAGAGGTGACAGGAACACAGTGGCTGGAATTGTGCAGGAATATTGCGGCAATCGGGCAGTATGAGTATATTATTTTGGATTTGGATGAGGGCGTAAACGGATTGTTTACACTTTTGAAAAGCTGCTGCAAGATTTATACCATCACCAAGGAAGACACTTTTGCGGAGGCAAAAATGGAGCAGTATGAGCAGACTTTGAAGTTTAGTGGACTGGAAGAGATTGCACAAAAGACTGTCAAGTGTAGATTCCCCATATTTCGGGAACTGCCAACGGATTTAGAACGAATGACACAGGGAGAATTGGCGGCCTATGTAAGGTCGATCATCAAAGAGGATATTTATGGATAACACACAGGACAGGAAAAGGCAATTAAAGGAAAAACTGGCTGAAAGTATTGATTATTCGCGGGAGAGCAGCGATGAAGAGATCCAGGAACTGATAGACGAAATGCTTGTGAGGGAGAGCAAAAAAGCACCGCTTAATTTGGCTGAACGGGACAAGCTGCGCAGGGAACTTTTTCATGCGATACGCAAACTGGATGTTCTACAGGAGTTTGTGGACGATCCGCAGGTTACGGAGATTATGGTCAACGGTCCGGATAATATCTTTGTGGAACGGGAAGGAAGGCTGTATAAAAGCGATCTTCGATTTGAAAGTGAGGAAAAATTGCAAGATGTGGTGCAGCAGATTGTATCCGACTGCAACAGGGTGGTAAACGAGGCATCCCCAATTGTGGACGCCAGACTGCAGAATGGATCGCGCGTCAATGTGGTTTTAAATCCGGTGGCCTTAAACGGCCCCATCCTGACTATCCGCCGGTTTCCGGACAAGCCCATCACGATGGGGGATCTGGTCTCCTTTGGCTCAGTGACGGAGGAGGTATGTCGATGGCTCGACAGGCTGGTGCAGGCCAGGTACAACATTTTTATCAGCGGCGGTACGGGCTCTGGCAAGACGACTTTTTTAAATGCTTTGTCCAACTATATTCCTGCACAGGAACGCATCATTACGATTGAAGACAGCGCGGAATTACAGATACGCAGTATTCCCAATCTGGTGCGCATGGAGACAAGAAATGCAAACGTGGAGGGATGTCAGGAGATTACCATAAGGGATTTGATTAAAACATCCCTGCGTATGCGCCCCGACCGCATCATTGTTGGGGAAGTGAGGGGAGGGGAGGCCTTTGACATGATGCAGTGTCTCAACACCGGGCACGACGGATCCATGTCCACCGGACACGCCAACAGTTCTGTGGATATGTTAAGCCGCTTGGAAAATATGATCCTCATGGGTATGGAAATACCTTTGGATGCAATCAGACAGCAGATTGCATCGGGAATTGACATTATCGTGCATCTGGGGCGTCTGCGGGACAGATCGAGAAAGGTATTGGAAATTGTGGAAGTGCTGGGATATGAAAAAGGAGAGATACGGTTAAAACCATTGTACCAGTTCAAGGAAACAGGAGAGGATGCCAAGGGCAGGATTCTGGGAGAACTGATAAAGAAGGGAGAGTTGACTTATGTCGAAAAACTGCAGTCTGCTGGATTATGCTGAATATCGGTTTACGTTTGCGCAAAAACTGCTTTATCTGTTGGAGGGGAGTCTGCTGGTAGGGCTTGTGGGATACTTTTTTTATCAATCCTGGATTGCCTGCGTGTGTCTGTCGCCGCTGTTGTTCTTTTTTCTGAAAGAAAAGAAGAGAGAACTGGCCGGAAAGCGTCGTCAGGAATTGAGTGTGCAGTTCAAAGATTTGGTGTTGTCTCTGTCTGCAAACCAGCGGGCGGGATATTCCATCGAAAATGCCTTCCGGGAAGCCTATCGGGATATGGAGATGCTTTACGGCGCACAGAGTCCTATCTGTCAGGAAGTACGGCATATCATTCTGGGATTGGAAAACAATGTGGTGCTGGAGAAGCTTTTGTACAATCTGGGTGTCCGGAGCAATCAACAGGACATTATGCAGTTTGCGGATGTCTTCCTGATTGCCAAGAAAAGTGGTGGCAATATGACGGATATTCTGGAAAAGACTGCGGCGGTGATTGAACAGAAGATAGAGACGGACAAGGAAATCCAGTTGATGATCAGCGCGAAAAAGATGGAACAGAAGATTATGAATATGGTGCCGTTTCTGATTATTTTCTATATCGGAACGACTTCTAAGGGATTCTTCGATGTACTGTATCACAACTTGGTGGGTATGGTGATCATGACAGTCTGTCTGGGATTCTACGGGACGGCATATCTTTTGTCAAAGCGTATCGTGGAAATAGAGGTTTAGAAACAAATCTTTTATTTGGGTGTGGAATACAGAAGAGGAAAGGATAATTGGAATGATATATGTTTATGTGAGTGTTCTGGGGATATATCTACTGCTGCTGTTACTTTCCTGGCAGGAAGAAGGGAAAAATATCGTCAGAAAAATGGCGGCTTATGTGCTGCGTAAGCAACAGGAGGTCAGACAGAGATATGGAGGGAAAGGGCAAAATTGGAAGCGGGATGTAAGCCGACGTCAGCTTGGCGACAAACTTAAGACTCTGCATCCGGAAACAGCAGTGCCAAAACAGATCAAAGAGTATTATCTGTCCCAGTACAGCATGGTACTTATCGTGATATTTATAGGAGATCTTCTCTGTCTGGCCGTGTGGTTTAGTGTGCACAACAATCCGTTGTTAATTGATGGAAGTTATTTGCAAAGAAATCCTTATGGAGGCGGAGAGGTGGCTGTGGGATTGGCGGCGAAGATTGAGGGTGCAGAGGAAGAAGTGTTTGATTACCTAGTGGAGGAACGTAAATATACACAGGAAGAAATAGAAGTTCTGTACGAGGAAGCGGCGGCGCGTCTGCCAACGGTCATTCTGGGAAGTAATGAAAGCCTTGAAGATGTGCGTCAGAATTTGAATCTAATCACGACTTTGGAAGGTTATCCATTTGAGATTGACTGGGAGAGCAGCGTTTATTCTTTGATCAATACGGATGGAACGGTGGACAATGAAGAACTTACAGAAAGTGAGATTGTTATATTGACTGCGCTTTTTCGTTACGAAGAGTGGAACTGTGAACATCAGTTGTATGTGCAGGTGAATCCGGTAATCTATACCGAAGAAGAAAAGCTGCGCAATCGGATGGATGAATTAATTGTCCAGCAGGAGGAAAACACGAAGAGTCAGGAGAGGATGGTATTGCCGGACCGGGTAGATGAACGGCCTGTGGTATGGCGGGAAGTGGTAGAAGATGGCAGTGGGTATTTTCTGGCGCTTGTATTGATTGCAGCGGGGGCTCTGTACTGGGGGCGTAGAAGAGAGTTGGATCAGAAGCTGGAACAGCGCAGGCAGGAATTGCTGTTGGATTATCCGGAGATTGTCAATAAACTGGCGCTTTATATGGGCGCAGGCATGACCATCCGCAACGCTTTTCTCAAGATGGGGGAAGATTATAAAAAGCAGGAGAGTCGTAGGAAAAGATATGTGTATGAAGAAATTCTGATTGCCTGTTATGAACTGCAGGGCGGCAGGTCGGAGACGGAGGCCTACGATCATTTTGGGAGAAGATGCCAGGTACAGGCTTATCTAAAACTTTCTGCCCTGTTGGCACAAAACCTTCGCAAAGGGAGTAACGACCTTTTGCAAATGCTGCGGCAGGAGGCGGACAATGCCTTTGCGCAGAGAAAAAGCCTGGCTAGAAAGCTAGGCGAAGAGGCTGGCACCAAGCTGCTTTTACCAATGATGATGATGTTATGTATTGTCATGGTAATCATTATCATCCCGGCGTATTTTTCATTTATGATGTGAGAGCAGTTTGCAGTAAGTTTAGCTTGATTACGGACGGCGCCCAGTTGTGGCATGTCCGATCAGGGGATTCGCCTTGCGAATCCAACAATAAAAAAGGAGGAAAGATGCAAATGCAAAAAGAAAAGAAAAAAGGAAACGGAAGACTCAAAGGATTCAAAAGATTCCTGCAAGAGGAAGAGGGCATGGGCACGGTGGAGATCATTCTGATCATAGTAGTGCTGATTGGCTTGGTCATTATCTTTAAGACACAGCTGCGGTCGTTGGTGGAGACTGTTTTTGAAAAGATTACCAAAGACAGCCGCACAGTCATGTCATGAGGCGGGGGTACATAACGGTATTCCTTTCGTTATCCCTCGCATTGATCCTGTCCCTTGTATTCACAGTAATAGAAGGGGCACGGATCAGTGCCATACGCATGAAATTTGAGTGTGTGGCGGATATCGGCATGAATTCCGTGTTGGCAGAATATCACAGAGAGTTGTTGGAACAGTATGATTTATTGTTTGTGGATACGGCCTATGGAAGCGCTCGTCCGGACATTGGGAATACAGAAGCGCACCTTAGGAACTATATGCAGAAGAATTTCAGACCGGAAGAAAAAGGGGGCTGGAATGTGCGGGATTTCCTTTCCATGGATATGCAGTCGGTAGAGATTGATACATACTCCATCGCATCGGATGATGGCGGAGCCGTGCTTAAAAGGCAGGTTACAGACTATATGGCGGACTACCCGCTGGGAGCTGTTTTGGAGAAAATTCCCTTAAATGTAAACATGCTACAGATGCATGGGCTGGAATCACGGGATGTAGATGGAGAACGACAACGATATGAGGCACAGATTGAGGAAATTGGCCTGCCGGAGATAGAAGTGGAAGAAGGGAAGTTTGAGGAAGTGCCGCTGGACAATCCGGCGGATGCGGCCAATGCCACCAGAGGCAGCGGCGTGCTCAATCTGGTGCTCGACAATCCTTCACAGGTATCTGCGGTTAAGATAAATACAGAAGATTATATCTCTCACCGTTCCAGACGGCAGGGAACAGGTCTGTGCAGGGAGGCAGCAGAAGTTTCCGGGGAACCTAATGAATTGGTGTTTGAGGCTTATCTGTTTGAAAAATGCGGATATCATGGGCAGGAACTGGATAAATCCCTGTTGAAGTACCAGATAGAATATATTCTGGCCGGACAAGATACAGACTGGGAAAATTTGGAGCAGGTGGCCAAAAAGCTTCTTCGATGGCGGGAAGCGGCCAACATAATATATATTTTTTCGGACGCAGCCAAAGTGGCGGAAGCGGAGGCTATGGCCATGGCCCTTGCGGCGGTAACATTGCTGCCGGCCCTGGCGATTCCTGTCAAATACACGATTCTATTTGCCTGGGCTTATGTGGAGAGCCTTCAGGATGTGAAGACTTTATTGAGCGGAGGCAGGGTGCCGCTCATGAAAACCGCTGCGGACTGGAAAACCGGTCTCAACTGTATTCAGAATATACGCGGCAGCCTGGCCAAAGACAACGGCGGAAACGGGTTGGATTATAAGGAGTATCTGCAGATTATGCTTTTTTTGCAGGATAAGACAATCAGGACTTACCGTGCTATGGACATTATGGAGATGGATATACGTCGCACGCCTGGCAATGCAAGATTTTGCCTGGATGGGTGTTTCGATACCTATGGGGCACGTATGTCTGTGACCAGCGGATTCGGATATTCTTACGAGATGACTAGAAATTATGGATTTTATTAGAGGAGGTGATAAAAGATGTCCTTTTTACGGTCAGGACACATAAAACCAAACAACACGACAGCACATTCTCTCCGGGCATTCCATCTGTCCTTTCTCAGATCGCTAAAGAGGGCATCTTTTATCGCCTTCTTAAGAAGAGGATCCATGACGCTGGAAGCGTCCTTTGTACTGCCTTTCTTTCTGTTTGCGGTGCTGAATATTCTCTTTGCGGTAAATATTATAAGCGCGCAGAGCAGGATCGGTGCGGCCCTTCATCAGGTGGGTAATAAGATGGCCTTTGCCGGTTATGCATACGAAAAGACGGCAGGAAGTATATTGCCGGACGGCCTGTCGGGCGTTGTGTTGTCCCAGGGATATGCAAGGGGCAGGATATTGGAGTGTGTGGGCAGGGAGTATCTGGAACAGTCCTGTGTGGAGGGCGGCTGCGGCGGCATATCGCTCCTGGGTTCTTCTGTTATGGGGGATGGGGATGTGATTGATTTGAAAGTGTCATATCGTGTCAGGCCCTTTGCCAGCCTGATGGGTTTTGAGAGTTTTGGCATGTCACAACGTTATTATGGCAGGGCCTGGACGGGATATGATGTCACAGGACGGGCGGATGATACGGATATGGAAGATCCGATGGTGTTTATTACGGAGTCAGGAACCGTGTATCATCTGGACAGAAACTGCACTTATCTGAATCCTTCGGTACAGTCTGTGACGGCAGGAGAGTTGGCAGGTTTGCGCAATCAGTCGGGCGGCAGATATTATTCCTGCGGAAGCTGCGGCAAAACGGGAGCAAATGGGCAGGTGTACATCACAGAATATGGAGACTGTTACCATAACCAGATAAATTGTTCTGGGTTAAAGCGCACGATTTATACGGTGCCATTGTCGCAGACCGGCGGCAGAGGGAGGTGTTCAAAATGTGGATAGAGATAACATTGTTTCTTTTTCTGGCAATCTGCGCCGTGTCTGACGGAATCTGGAAAAAGATTCCACTGGCAGTTGTATGGCTGGGGATGTTGACAGCGGTGCTGCTGCGCCTTGAGGGAGCGATGGGGGAGACATCCTGGCTGGCGGTTGGATTGTCGCTTACACCGGGGATACTGTTCTGGATGCTCAGTTTTATATCGCAAGAGAAAGTTGGGTACGGAGACGGCTGGGTTTTGCTGATGATTGGATTGTTCCTGGGGGCTGGCAGGTGCTTTTTGGTTCTGATGACAGGTTTGATAGGGGAGTCCTTTGTGGTACTTATCCTGCTGGCTTTCCGAAAGGTGCGTGGAGACGGAGAAGTGCCGTTTGTACCGTTTCTTTTGATGGGAATGGGGGTGGTGGTGTGTCTTTGAAAAAGACGGCCAGGGGTTATATGACCGTAGAGGCATCTTTTATCATTACCTGGACTATATTTCTGTTTGTGCTTTTGATTTATCTGTCTTTTTATTCTTATGATAAGTGCGTACTTTTTCAAGATGCTTATACAGTGTGTTTCCGAGGCAGTATTCAGAAGAAAGAGACGCAGGTAGTTTCCTATATTAATGCGCATATCAAGGAGCAGTTCGGCAAGAAATATTTTGGCGTGGGGCAGGTGCATGGACGTGTGGACAGGAACGGCAATACCACAAGCGTGGAGGGAGAGTGTCAGGTGAAAGTGCCGGTCAGGCAGTTGTTCACCTTATATGATAAGGAAGGATGGAAGATTAGTACCAGGGCCAGGGCGCAGATTATCAATCCTACTAAGGTAATCCGCCGCTGCAGGCTGGCGGGAAATATATTGAGAGAATGAAAGGGCAGGAAGAAGATGGTTGAGGCAAGATATTTTAGAGATTACAAGCATAGTTATATGATATTGCAGTGCAGACAGACAGAAACAGACAGAAGTTATCAGTACAAGATTCTTACGACTGATAAGATTAAAGAGATTTTGAAATGCTCGCTGCGATATGTGAACGGTATGACATATTTATACTACGACATTAGCTCCAGAACCACTCTGGAAAGTATGTACCGCGGGCGGAAGATGACTTTCGAACAGGTGAAGGATTTGCTAGGACAGCTTTATGGAGTATACAGTAAGCTGGGTGCTTACTTTATGGAGGAGTCAAGACTGGTGCTTTTGCCGGAACATATTTATTATGATCTGTCCAGACAAAGTTATATAGGATTATATTATCCGGATTATGAGTCGGAATTGGCCAATCCCTATGAACCACTCATGGATTATCTGTTGGAACACATTGATGGCAAGGATGAGGGGCTCGCGGATTGTATGTATCGGGTATATGAAATGTCAGAGGAAGCAAATTTTTCCCTGGAAGACGCTCTGCAAGTGTTTGGAAACAGAGAACAGAAGGAGAACGTCATTGTCAGGCCGGAAATTTTTGCCGCTTCACCGGAAACATCGTCGGCTTCCGGTGAGATGCCTGTAACGCTGCAGTCAGAGGAGGATATGACAGATTTGTTTGAATACAGTGAGGGAAATAAAGCGTCTGTCCAAAAGAAAAAGAGTCCGTTCTATTCGATTCTTACAGCCGTTTCCCTGCTTGGTATTGCCGGCGCAATGGGGATATATTATTATTATGAACTGTCCCAGGAAGAAATATTAATGCTTTTGGGCTGCGTGGGATTGATGGGCCTGTGTCTCGTAATCAGTCTGGGCAACTGGTTAAAAAGAGGAGACGGGAAAAATAAAAACCGCGAGACAAAAGAGATACAGTCAGAGAACCGGGCGGATATATATTTACCAGAGACTGATAGGATACCGCTTGAACGGATATTGAGCAAAGACATGGATTTATCAATGAATCTTCCTGCATATCGGACGAAAGAGGAGCCTTTGACAGCAGAGGAGGTGTGTGCCAATACCGTATTTTTTGACAGTGCCAGACTGACGGAACATAAGTTGTATGCTCTGGATAAGAGGAATAAACAGCATATCGAACTGACGAAGTTTCCCTATACAGTGGGTAAAATGGCCGGCTGTGTGGACTGTGTGCTTGAAGATGATTCTATCAGCAGAATCCACGCGAGGTTTGAAAAAGAAGGGGAGAGTATTCAGATGACGGATATGAATTCCACAAACGGCACTTATAAAAACGGATTGCGTATGCAGCCACAGGAAACAGTGGAGATTGAGCCGGGAGACGAGATTCGCTTTGGAAATCTGAATTATTGTTATCGCTAGTGTTTTATTTGACATGATATGGTGAAAATGATACTCTCAACTATATAATGAAATTGTAAACTGTTGCAGTTGGGAGCAGCGTATGACGACAGAGCAGTTAGATGAACTGTTTGTTTCTTATGGCTATGGTAAAATTCCCTCTAATCTGCCGGAATTTGTCTTTTATTGTCATCGGGAACTGCAGGGAGTCAATGTAATACAGGTAATTGATTACAGACAGGGACTTTATATCACGGAGGACCAGTATTTCCATTTGAAAGAAAAAATTATAGATTTTTTCCGGCAAAAAGGAGAGCGTGAAGTTCATGTGATGTCCCTGATTTTGTGTGCAGACACACAGAAGGCAAAGAAACTGTGTTTATGTGACAGTTTTTGCTGGATAATTGATACGATGGAGAACAGATTGATTATTCATGAATCCCAGGTGTCGGATTTTTATGGCTGGAAGGGGATGCTGGAGGATTATCTGTATGAACTGGCCCGCAGGCCGGAAGAAACTGCGACAAAGCAGGCGCAGACGGAACCGGCCGGATACAAATGGGACAGACAGCGGATCAGCAGGCTGCCGCTGGTGAGCATTATCCTGGTGACGGTGAACGTAATTGTATTTCTGATATGTACATTTACGGGTGATTTGTTATATAATAAAGGTGCCCTGAGTGTCATGTATATCGTGAAGGATAAGGCGTATTACCGTGTAATCACCAGCATGTTCCTGCATTGGGATATACGGCATCTTTTTAGCAATATGATAGTTTTGTACTATGTGGGAGAAATTGTGGAGCGGAAGATGGGGCATCTTCCTTATGCGGCGGTGTATTTTTTGGCTGGGATAGCGGGAAATATTTTCTCCATGGGATATGAACTGCTTTTAGGAGAATATCTTTGGTCGGCCGGTGCAAGCGGTGCTGTTTTTGGCGTGGAGGGTGCGCTTCTTTTTCTGGCGATCCTTCATCGAGGCAGGCTGGAATCTGTGACGGCGGGCCGGGTAGCCTTTGCAGTTGCGTTTTCGCTCTATTGCGGCTTTACGAGTACCAACGTCAACAATGCGGCCCATGTGGGAGGCGTGTTGATGGGATTTGCGGCGGCGGCAGTAATCTGTCTTGTGCTTTTGCAAGACAGAATGAGGAAAGGATAAAAGTCTATGAAGATTAATATTTATTATGGCGGAAGAGGACTGATGGATGATCCGACACTTTTTGTATTAAATAAGATGAAAGAGGTGCTGGAAGAACTGCGTGTGACGGTTGAAGTGTTTTATCTATACGAGCTTAAGAATAGTATTCCCACACTGCCTCAGACGTTAAAAACCGCGGATGGAGCGATTTTGGGAACGACTGTGGAGTGGTATGGCATCGGCGGTTATATGCAGCAATTTCTGGACGCCTGCTGGCTGTATGGGGATAAAGAGAGAATCAGCGAGATCTACATGTGTCCGATCGTCATGTCCACGACTTACGGAGAGCAGGAGGCTAAATTGGATTTGGCCACTGCTTGGGAAATTCTGGGCGGACGGCCATGCAGCGGACTTTGCGGATATATTGCCGATACGGCCCTGTTGGAAGAAAATGAAGACTATATCCGTATCATTGAAAAAAAAGCGGAGAACCTTTACCGCACAATCAATCAGAAACTGCCCTGTCTGCCGGCCAGCAATCAGGCAGTGAAACAGAAAGTTGCTATCACCAAGAATATCAATTTTACGCCGCAGGAGTCGGAACAGCTTTCTCAGTATGTGTCGGATGATACTTATGTGCAAAGACAGAAAGCGGATATCCAGGAATTGGCGAGCCTGTTCCGTGATATGATGGGCACCAGTGAAAAGGAAGATACCACAGAGTTTGTGCGGGAGATACAGGAACACTTTGTACCACAGCCAGGTTTTTCGGCTGGATTTAAGATTGTGATTGAGGAAAAGAAAAAACCGCTGATGATTGACGTTAATGGGGCGAATCTAAATTGTTTCTATGGAGATAAAGGACGTGTTGATGTGGAGATTCAGCTTGATAGGGCATCTTTTGCAGATATAGTGGCGGGACGGACTTCTTTTCAGACGTCATTTATGGCGGGCGATATGAAGATGAAGGGTGATTTTAAAGTGTTGAGAGCGTTAGATCAGGTGCTTGTATTTGGATCGGGAACAGTGAAAGAGTAAATGAGCGTAAGGCAGAAAGGAAAAACGATGAAGAAAGACGATTGTATTTTTTGTAAGATTGCAAATGGAGAGATTCCATCCAAGACATTGTATGAGGACGAGGCATTCCGTGTTATTTTAGACCTGGGACCGGCTACCAAAGGACATGCCTTGATTTTGCCTAAGGATCACTATGCAAATCTTTTTGAACTGCCTGAGGAGAAAGCCGGCGAAGTGATGAAACTGGCAAAGAGAATGGTCATGAAGATGAAGGAGAAGCTGGGCTGCGAGGGATTTAATTTAGTGCAGAATAACGGTGACCTTGCAGGGCAGACGGTATTTCATTTCCATATACATTTGATTCCCCGTTATCGCGCGGATGGGCAGACGATTGGCTGGAAGCCGCAGGAAGTATCTGAGGAAGAGTTGGAATCGGTTAAAAATCAGATTGTAGATTAGAAGGGATTGGGGACATGCGGACGTTAGAGGTTGCGGAGATTACCCGAAATATCAGGGAAATGTGTATTGAGGCCAATCATTTTCTTTCCAAAGATATGGAGAAAGCGATGAGACAGGCGGCAGAAGAAGAAAAAGCCCCCTTAGGCAGGCAGATTCTTAGCCAGTTGCAAGATAACCTCAAAATCGCAGGGGAAGATATGATTCCCATTTGTCAGGATACAGGGATGGCGGTTGTGTTTCTGGAGGTTGGTCAGGAGGTTCACTTTGAAGGCGGAACACTGACTGATGCAGTTAATGAAGGCGTGCGGCAGGGATATGTGGAAGGGTATCTTCGTAAATCGGTGGTGAAAGATCCTCTGATCAGGGAAAATACAAAAGACAACACGCCGGCAGTTATTCATTGTGATATTGTTCCGGGAGATCAAGTGAAGATTACGGTGGCGCCCAAGGGATTTGGCAGTGAAAATATGAGTAGAGTATTTATGCTCAAACCAGCTGACGGCATTGATGGTGTGAAACAGGCAATTCTCACGGCAGTGAAAGATGCAGGCCCCAATGCCTGTCCGCCGATGGTGCTGGGCGTGGGAATCGGCGGCACCTTTGAAAAATGTGCGCTGATGGCCAAACATGCGCTGACTAGGTCCCTGGAGGAACGTTCCACGATTCCATATGTCAGGGAGTTGGAGGAAGAGATGCTGGACCGGATTAATCGAAGCGGGATTGGGCCCGGCGGTCTGGGCGGTACCACGACTGCATTGGCAGTTAATATTGAAACTTATCCCACCCATATTGCGGGACTTCCTGTAGCAGTCAATATCTGTTGCCATGTGAATAGGCATGCGGTGCGGGTATTATAACAAATCGAGCTACGCTCGATTGCGAGATCCGCTTCGCGGACTCGGATAAGCGGAAGGCTGAGATTGCTTTGCAAATAACTTTTGTCTATACCGTAAAGAGGAGTTTCTTCTATATATATAGTGTTTTAAATAAAACAGGATACAACATCTATTGTTTTAAAGAGCGATGAAGATGTTTGTACATATTTAAAAGGAAGGTTAAGGAAATATGGAACAGCATATCAAAGCGCCTATGAGTAAAGAAGATGCGGTAAAACTTCAGGCGGGTGATTATGTCTATCTTACCGGCACAATCTATACGGCGCGCGATGCGGCACATAAGAGAATGTATGAGGCATTGGAACGCGGAGAGAATCTTCCGCTGGAAATGGGGCATAATATTATATATTATATGGGCCCTTCACCGGCGAGAGAAGGGCGGCCGATTGGATCGGCGGGGCCTACTACGGCAAGTCGTATGGATAAGTATGCACCAGCCCTATTGGATTTAGGACTTATCGGGATGATTGGCAAAGGAAAGCGTTCCGGTATGGTAAAAGAGGCCATTGTCAGAAACGGTGCAGTATATTTTGCGGCGATAGGAGGTGCAGGAGCGCTTTTATCCCGGTCGATTAAGAGGTCGGAAGTGATTGCCTATGACGATCTTGGCACGGAAGCAATCCGGAAATTGGAAGTGGAGGATTTCCCGGTAATTGTGGTAATTGATTCCGAGGGACATGATCTTTATGAGACGGCGATTGAAAAATATCGGATAGAGGAATCTTGAGATTTACAGTAGGGGAATTTTGCAGGATATCATGAAAAGGCATTGACAAACAAAAGTACCTTATGTATAATTTACTTTGCGTTGTGAAAGACGTAGAACTATATATTGGTAGAGGATAGTTCAGACTGTGGAGAAATACTCAAGAGGCTGAAGAGGCGCCCCTGCTAAGGGTGTAGGTCGCTTGCGCGGCGCGAGGGTTCAAATCCCTCTTTCTCCGTTTATTATTAATGTATTGATGAAGCCAGGCGAAGAGTCTGGTTTTTTCTGTTCACAATTCTTGCAATACAAAGGAGAAAAATGCAGTTTTCTTCTGTTATAAAAGAGGGGGAGGGTAACCATCAGCAGACATTCGTTTGGTGGTTTCTACATGCGTGGTATCTTTTCCGCAATTTGTAGTGAGCCGATTGAACGCTTCCGCAATTTCTTGACGCGGTTATTCAATTTACGGCATCTGCCAGAGATATGTTTTCCTTAGCCGGCCGATGAACATGGCGTATGTACGATTAGAGCAAGAATGGAAAGAAATGTGGAAGCGTTCTGTAATCTGGAGATTTTTTATTGAGAATAGGGCAGGTAAAATGCAGGACGAAAAAATTTTCAGCACAAATTTGAAAAAAATCAAAAAAACCCGTTGACATCTTAGGGAGCATCTGATATTATAT
>CAMNSD010000003.1 GCA_946554445.1 uncultured Lachnospiraceae bacterium
AAAAAGAACAATCCCTTCTTCTTAATTTGTCCTTGACAAGGGGTACACTTTAGAACAGGGCAGTAGAGAGATGCTTATTAAGACTGTAGAAGCGGCAATGAAGAATTTTGACGTTGACTTGCACAAGGCTTGCGAGGGACTTGGTGTATCTGTGGCGGAATATGAAGAGGCAAAACGGCAGTGCATTTAAAAAGGAAAACATTGTCAGCTGTGTAATCTGCCATAAAAAGTGGTTGACAAACACAATAATATCGTATACATTATAAGGCAGTAAAGTTTTAATATATGACAGGCGTTGATAAGAACAAGTAGTGGATTAGGGAACGCACAGAAAGCAGCCGGTGGATGAGAGGCGCGCGGGAACTTTTTCATGAATACATCTTGGAGCTTCATGACAGAATAGAGAGAATGTTATGTCAGAAAAAACTGGCGTACAGGCATTGGCTCTTAGTAGGTCATGACGGGGGATGCACGTTATAGCAGGAAAGTATCATCATAGATAGTATAACATGCGCTATCAAATGATTGTACTCGATGAGGCGGACAATGTGAGTTGTCTGCGAAATTAGGTGGTAACACGAGTTTAACCCTCGTCCTGATAAACAGGACGGGGGTTTGTCGCGTCTGCTGATAGGTATTTAATGAAGTTATGGAAGTGAAAGGAAGGGACACAGACTATGGGTATTTATGAAGAGTTACAGGCGAGAGGACTTCTTGCACAGCTGACGGATGCTGATGAAATCCGTGACCTGATCAACAACGGAAAGGCTACGTTTTATATTGGTTTCGATCCTACGGCGGACAGCCTGCATGTGGGACACTTTATGGCATTATGTCTGATGAAACGGCTGCAGGAGGCAGGTAATAAACCCATTGCCCTGATTGGGGGCGGCACGGCCATGATTGGCGATCCTTCCGGGCGCACGGATATGCGCTCCATGATGACCAAAGAGACCATCGAACACAACTGCGAGTGTTTTAAGAAGCAGATGAGCCGGTTTATTGATTTTTCGGAGGGCAAGGCCCTGATGGTCAATAATGCGGACTGGCTGTTGGATTTGAATTATGTAGAGTTTATCAGGGAAGTGGGGGCTTGCTTCAGTGTCAACAATATGCTTCGGGCAGAGTGTTATAAGCAGAGAATGGAAAAGGGCTTAAGTTTCCTTGAGTTCAACTATATGATCATGCAAAGTTATGATTTTCTGGAGCTTTATAAGAGGTATGGCTGTAACATGCAGTTTGGCGGAGATGATCAGTGGAGCAACATGTTGGGTGGAACGGATTTGATCCGCCGTAAGCTGGGTAAGGATGCTTATGCTATGACCATTACACTGCTCATGAATTCTGAGGGTAAGAAAATGGGCAAGACGCAGAAAGGGGCGGTCTGGCTTGATCCCAACAAGACGACGCCGTTTGAGTTCTATCAGTACTGGCGTAATGTGGACGATGCCGATGTCCTTAAGTGTATGCGGATGCTGACTTTCCTGCCGCTGGAGCAGATTGATGAGATGGACAGCTGGGAGGGAAGCCAGTTGAACGAGGCCAAAGAAATCCTTGCGTACGAACTGACCAATTTGGTACACGGCGAGGAGGAGGCGCAGAAGGCCAAGGAAGCGTCGAGGGCGCTTTTTGCCGGCGGCGGAAACTTGGAAAATATGCCTACGGCAACGCTTTCCGAGGAGGATTTCAGGGATGGCTCTATTGACATCCTGGGAATTCTGGTGGCAGCCGGACTGGCAGCATCCCGCTCGGAAGCCCGCCGGGCTGTAGAACAGGGCGGAGTATCCGTTAAAGGCGAAAAAGTAAGCGATGTGAAAACTGCCTACAGCAAAGAGGATATTGCAGCAGAAGATTTTATCGTAAAAAAAGGCAAAAAGAGTTTTAAGAAGATTTTGGCGTAAAAGCTGGAATGGATGCGGAGGATGTGTGAAAAGCCGCACGGACAGGTAGATTCAGAGAGAAAGCATAGAGAGGAATGAATATGGAAAAGAGAGCAAAAGGAAGGACCTTGATGTCCTATGCACCAGATATCAAGGTGGTGGATTGTACCCTGCGGGACGGCGGTCTTGTGAACAATTTCTATTTTACGGATGAGTTTGTGAAGGCATTATATCAGGCCAATATCAAGGCAGGCGTAGATTACATGGAGTTCGGCTATAAGGCGTCCAAAGAGATGTTTGATGTGAACAAGTTCGGTAAATGGAAATTCTGTGATGATAAGGATATCCGTGCTATTGTCGGAGACAACAAGACAGATATGAAGATTGCGGTGATGGCGGATGTGGGCAGGTGCGATTTCAGGAAAGATATTTTGAATAAAAAGGACAGCCCGATTGATCTGGTGCGTGTCGCGACCTATATCAATACCATACCGGCGGCGATAGAGGTGATTGAGGACTGTACGAAGAAGGGGTATGAGACTACTGTTAATATCATGGCAATCTCCAAATCGAATGAGACAGACTTGGATGCAGCCTTGGAACTGCTTGGACAGAGCAGTGTGGGCACTATTTATCTGGTGGACAGCTATGGTTCGCTCTATCCGGAGCAGGCGAGACGTCTGGCGGATAAGTATCTGGAAGTAGCGGCGAAATATAACAAGAAGGTGGGAATTCACGCCCATAATAATCAACAGCTTGCTTTTGCCAATACGGCGGAGGTTATCATTATGGGCGTCAGCTATCTGGATGCCACGGTAAGCGGTATGGGACGGGGCTGCGGTAACTGTCCCAGCGAATTGTTATTGGGATTTTTGAAGAATCCCAAATACAATATCAATCCGATCTTGAACTTTGTGGAGAAACAGATCGTTCCCTTACGGGAGTCAGGGGTGACATGGGGGTATGATGTGCCTTATCTTTTGACAGGAATTTTGAACCAGCATCCGAAGTCTGCCATCCAGTTTATGAAAGATGGCCGGAAAGATTATTATGAGTTTTATCTGGAACTTCTGGAGAATTTCTAGGCGGATGCAGACATAAGTTATTCAGGAGAAGATGTGGATGAAGCAAAAGAAGAAGCAGGATTTGGAATTTATTGATCTGGACGAAGACCTGGACGAAAACGAAAGTGGATATGAAAACGAAAGCGATTACGAAGACGAATATGACGACGATTATGAGGAAGTGTATGGAGAGGACTATGAGTCTTTGGCAGGTTGGAAAGAATTTATTTCCGCAAAGGTTTTAATTACTATAATAACAATTGTTATTATAATGGCGGCATTATTAGTTCTTTTGTTGAGGCGTGATCATAAGGAGGATGCAGGGGAGACTGTACCTGTGATGGAGGAGACAGCCGGGGAAGGACTGCAGACGGAGCAAATGCAGGCTGACCAGGCAGGGCAGGCGGGACAGAGTCTTCCTGATATTGAAGGAGAGGATCAATCGGACACCGAAGGGCTGGAAAATGCTGGTCAGGAGGCAGATGCGACAGTGCAGGAGGCGGAGGATCCCCAGACGGAAACCATGAGTACACAGCAGGGTACAGCGGTGGATGTGACAGAGTTACTCTCTTCCGGTGCAGTAGCTGAGACAGAAGACATAACACTTGGTATTGATGTGGCCAGATATCAGGGAACCATTGACTGGACGCAGGTGGCGGCATCGGGAATTGAATTTGCCATGGTGCGCGTGGGATACCGCACGGACAGCACGAGAGAAATCTGTGCAGACACCAATGCCAGATATAATATGCAGGAAGCCCAGAAGAACGGGATTAAAGTGGGAGCCTATTTTTTCTCAACGGCGACAAGCAGGGAAGAAGCGATAGAGGAGGCGGACTGGGTAGCGGATTATATAGCGCAGTATCAGATTACTTATCCTGTGGCTTATGATTGTGAAGGTTTTGACAGGCCGGAAAGTGCCCAGTATACGTTGACTAAGACAGAGCGCACAGATATTGCCATTGCCTTTTTGGAGCAGATTTACAGCCGCGGCTATACGCCCATGTTTTACGCTTCTATGGGAGAGTTGACTGGGGAGGCCAAGTGGGAGACGTCGCGGATGGAAAAAACTTATAAGATTTGGGTTTCGCAGTATCCGACAGAACCTTATCCGCAGACGAAAAAGTCCTCTTATACCGGCAGTCATGCTATGTGGCAGTATACCAACCGGGGGACGGTTGCGGGTATCAGCAGGCCTGTCGATGTGAATATCGCTTATTTCGGTTATGAGGGCACGGCAGATGCAATCAGTGATGAGACGCCGGAGGAAGCGCAGGCGGATGTGGAAGCATTGATGAATTTTACGGAAGCGAATGAGGAAGTGACGGCCAAAGATTCCACGAATCTGCGAAATATACCCAGTCAGGGAAGTGACAGCACAGTGGTGTATACATTGTCAAACGGGGAAACGCTTATAAGAACTGGTATCAGTGACAGTGGCTGGTCAAGGCTTACTTATAATGGACAGACCGTATATGCCGTCTCCAGTTATCTGACCACAGATTTATCCTATCAGAAACCGCAGGAGCAGACGCAGGAAGGCGCTGGCAGCGGAGATGGATTAAAGACCAGGTTTGAGGAGAGAAATGAGCAGGTGACGGCTAAGATCGAGGTCAATCTCCGTACACTGCCCAGTGTAACAAATCCGGACGCCGTGGTAGCGGCGGTGCTTCACAATGGCGAGTACGCGACCAGGACGGGAATCAATGAAGCGTATGGCTGGTCCAGAGTAGACTATAATGGACAGACATTATACTGTATCAGTAGTTACTTAACACAGTAAAGACAGTAGGGAGGATTTAGATGAGAACAAATATTTCCCAGAGACAATTTGATGAGGAACGGGCGTTATATAATTTACAGCAGGCGGATGTGATAGAGTGCACTTTTGCAGGTCCGGCGGACGGTGAGTCTGTGCTGAAAGAATCCAGGGATGTGTATCTGCGCAAATGTACGTTTTCCCTGCGGTATCCCCTGTGGCATGTGAAAGGTTTTACCATGGAGGATTCTTCCATGGATGAATTGACACGGGCGGCAATCTGGTATGCAGAGGATGGCGTGATCAGAGAATCTGTGCTAGACGGTATCAAGGCGGTCAGAGAGTGTGCCAGAATACGGCTGGAACACTGTAAGGTAGTGTCTCAGGAATTTGGATGGAAATCCAGCGACATCGTGTTAAAAGATACGGAGATCACTTCTGAGTATCTGTTTTTTGACAGCCGGGATGTGAGATTGGAAAATGTGAAGATGCAGGGGAAATATTCTTTTCAGTACATGAAGAATCTGGAAATTACGGACAGTGTCCTGGATACCAAGGATGCTTTCTGGCACAGTGAGAATGTGACGGTCAGAAACAGCGTGGTGAAGGGAGAATATCTGGGATGGTTTTCCGATGGACTGACCTTGATTGATTGTAAGATCAGCGGCACACAGCCTTTATGTTATTGTAAGAATTTGAAGTTGATCAATTGTACCATGGATGACACGGATCTTTCTTTTGAGTATTCGGATGTGGAGGCGGATGTGTGTGGTCATGTAATTTCCATTAAGAATCCCCGGTCAGGAAGCATTACGGTGGACAGTGTAGGAGAAATCATTAGAGAGGATCCGGTGATGGAATGTACAGGCAGGGTTATCATCCGTGGTCAGGAAGAAAAGTTATGAAACAGGGAGACAAAGTCGGAATTGTATGTTGTTCCAATGGATTGAACAGGAATCGGGGGAGCGATGTAGAAAAGTTAGTACGGATATTAACGGAAATAGGAATTACACCTGTTATTAGCAATCATATTTATACGAAGAGCGCTGTATTTTCCGGAACTGGAATAGAACGGGCACAGGCGTTGATGCGTTTTTATGCGGATGATGACATAAAAGTGATTTTTGACATATCTGGTGGAGATATCGCTAATGAAATCCTGCCTTATCTGGATTTTGAACTGATCAGGGAACATCCCAAACAATTCTGGGGATACAGCGATCTGACCACCATATTAAATGCTATTTATACCAAAACGGGTAATACAGGGGTTCTCTATCAGGTGATGAATCTGGTGTGGGATGAGAGCGGCGTTCAGCGTAAGAACTTTGCCGATACGATACTGGGAGGAGAAGATTCTTTATTTTCTTTTCCCTTTCAGTTTGTACAGGGAGACCATATGGAAGGGATTGTGACAGGCGGTAATATCCGTTGCCTATTGAAACTGGCCGGTACAGATTTTTTTCCGGATATGAGGGATAAGCTCCTGGTGCTGGAAGCGTTGGGTGGAAGTCTGCCTCAGTTTGTGACTTATTTAAGCCAGCTTAAGTGTATGGGGGTGTTTGCACAGATTAAAGGCATTGTGCTGGGGACATTTACGCAGATGGAAGCAGAGAATATACGCCCGGATATCACCACACTGGTGCAGAAATATGCGGGAGATCTTCCGATTGTCAAGACATCAAGGCTTGGACATGGGGTAGATTCCTGCGGTGTGGTGATCGGAGCGTACAAGGTTTTTGATAATGTAGATTTTTAATCCAGATAAAGCTTTTTTAAATTCTCCATTTTACAGCTGGCATTGACTAAAAGGGCATCCAGTATGGTGACGGCCATCATGGATTCCACCACAACTACGGCTCGCGGAACGATAATGGGATCGTGTCGGCCCTTGATGGAGACTTCAATCTCCTCGCCCTTTTGGTTCACAGTTTGTTGAGGAGAGAAGATGGAAGGGGTAGGTTTAACATGGGCGCGCAGTATGATGCGGGAACCGTCACTGATGCCGCCAAGGATACCGCCCGCGTGATTTGATGTCTTGATAATATGGTTGTCCTGCATTCGAAACGGATCGTTGTTCTCGGAGCCGCGGTGCAGGGCAGCTTCTATGCCGTCGCCTATTTCCACGGCTTTGACTGCTCCGATGGACATGACGGCTTTGGCCAGATTGGCGTCCAGTTTTTCAAAGACCGGATCTCCCAAACCGGCGGGCACGCCGTCTACCACACATTCAATAACACCTCCTACGGAATCGTATTCCTTCATGCAGTCGGCCAGATATTTTTCCGCCAGAGCGGAAGCTTCCCTGTCTGGCATGGCAGTGGGGGTTTCCAGAATAGCATCGGTATCAAAATTTTCCATGGAGATGGAAATGGGACCGATGGACTTTGTGTAGGCGCATAGATGGATACCGAATTCAGACAGCGCTTTGGCGGCAATGGCGCCGGCAGCTACGCGGCCAATGGTTTCTCTGCCGGAGGATCGTCCGCCGCCCCGATAGTCACGGAAGCCATATTTTTGGTCAAAGGTATAATCGGCATGGCCGGGACGATAATAGCTGGCAATCTCGCTGTAGTCCCTGGAATGTTGGGAAGTGTTCTGAACCAGCATGGAAATAGGCGTGCCGGTTGTCCTGCCCTCAAAGACGCCGGAGAGGATTTGCACCTCATCAGCCTCCTTACGGGGGGTTGAAATCCTGGTCTGACCGGGTTTCCTCCGGTCAAGATATGCTTGGATGTCGCTTTTGTCAAGATGAAGTCCTGCAGGACAGCCATCGACCACGACGCCAAGCGCCGTGCCATGTGACTCTCCCCAGGTGGTAAGTTGAAAGAAAATTCCGAGTGATGAACCTGCCATTGTATTTTCCTTTCCTATAATATTTTGCAATTTTCAGAAAATAGCATGCAGGATAACCTGCAAAATTAAATAACCAACGGAATATAAAATGCACATTTAATAATGGTGATAGAAATATTGCATTTTTATTTTCCTAAAACAGATGGTGTGAAGCAACCCAATCCGCTTTTGTAGCATATCATATTTAGATATAAAAATAAATACGAAGACAGTGAAACAATAAAAACTTTAAAGATTTACATAAAAAGACTGTACAAATAAATTTTATATGTTATGATATAAACTAGGTTTACATATTATTTTATGGATGAGGAGTTTCATGAAGAAGACATTTCGGGAGAATGTGATAGCGAAATTCACGGGTATCGCCAAAAATCATAGGATATTAAAATATCCTTGTCTTGCGGCGATGGTTGTTGTATTGTTTTTCTATTATATTTTCATGCATTTTGTGAATAATGGAAAGCGTTATGTCAGTGTGGCTTTTGTGTTCATATTTTTTATGAGCAGTTGTAGCTTCTCTTTTGCGGTGTTCGCGGAACGCACGGGATTTATCAGCGCCCAAGAAACTTACAGGGCTATCATTGAAGACTCGGACATTACTTTGGCGGAACAGCCTGTGGAACCACAGGAAGAGATGATTTTGGAAGAGAATAATGGCGTTGCGGAGTGTGAGACTGTAGAAGAGGAAGAGATTGTGACGGCTTATTCCCTGGAGGACCTTCTGGCAAATCATGAAGGAGAAACTTATCAGGCGCAGGATAAAACGGTGGAGATGACGGGAGAAGAGTATGTGTTTGATTCTTCTGACTGGCGGCTGGTATTGATCAATAAGCAGCATCCCATTCCGGAAGATTATAATTTTACACTGGGAACGTTCACGGCCGGTATGCGCTGTGATGAGCGTATTATAGAGGATCTTCTGCTGATGATGCAGGCGGCCAAGGACGAGGGCGTTAATCTGGAGGTTTGTTCTCCATATCGGGGGGATAACCGGCAGGAGTATCTTTTTGATAGGAAGATTAAGAAGTATATGGGACAAGGGATGTCCTATATGGAGGCCTATAAGTTGGCTTCTCAGATTGTGACAGTGCCAGGGGCAAGTGAACATCAGGTAGGCCTTGCACTGGATATTTGGAGCGACAATTATAAATCCTTGGATAAGGGGTTTGAAGATACGGAAGCTGGCAAATGGTTGGCAGAACACAGTTGGGAATATGGATTTGTACTGCGGTATCCGGAAGGAAAGGAATATATCACCAGTATTGAATATGAGCCTTGGCATTTCCGTTATGTGGGTAGAGAAGCAGCCATGACCATGAAGCAGGAGAATATCTGTTTAGAAGAATTTTGGGATAAGTATTTATAATATAGAAGTATGAGGTTTGTATGTACAAGATTTTAAAACAGGAAGGTAACGCCAAACGAGCCGAGTTCACCACGGTGCATGGCACGATTCAAACGCCAGTTTTTATGAATGTGGGTACGGTGGCCGCTATCAAAGGAGCCGTTTCCACGGAAGATTTGGAAGGAATCGGAACTCAGGTGGAACTTTCTAATACCTATCATTTGCATGTGCGTCCTGGTGACCAAGTCATCAAGAAGCTGGGAGGACTGCACAAGTTTATGTCCTGGGACAAGCCAATCCTTACGGATTCGGGCGGATTCCAGGTTTTTTCACTGGCAGGTTTGCGCAAGATTAAGGAAGAGGGGGTATACTTTCATTCCCATGTGGACGGGCGTAAGATTTTTATGGGGCCGGAAGAGAGTATGCAGATTCAGTCCAATTTGGCGTCTACCATAGCTATGGCTTTTGATGAGTGTCCTTCCAGTGTGGCGGAACGCAAATATGTAGAAGATTCCGTGGCTCGTACCACCAGATGGCTGGTACGATGCAAGAAGGAGATGGAACGTCTGAATGGACTGCCTGATACCATCAATCCCGGACAACTTCTTTTTGGTATTAATCAGGGAGCCATATTTGATGACATTCGGATAGAACATGCCAAGAGGATTTCGGAACTGGATTGTGACGGCTATGCGATTGGTGGTCTGGCGGTGGGAGAGAGTCATGAACAGATGTATCATGTGATTGAGGAGACGGTGCCCTATCTGCCGAAGGATAAACCTACTTACCTGATGGGCGTGGGGACGCCGGCCAATATCCTAGAATCGGTAGAGCGAGGCGTAGACTTTTTCGACTGTGTTTATCCCACCAGAAACGGCAGACATGGGCATCTGTATACGAATCAGGGTAAAATCAATCTCTTTAATGCAAAATATGAACTGGATGAACGTCCAATAGAGGAGGGCTGTCAGTGCCCGACCTGCAGGCGTTATTCCAGAGCGTATATCAGACATTTGCTCAAAGCCAAGGAGATGCTGGGCATGAGATTGTGCGTGCTGCACAACCTGTATTTTTATAATACGATGATGGAAGAAATCAGGGATGCACTCGATGAAGGGGATTTTGTTTCCTATAAAAAGAGAAAGCTGGAAGGCATGAAAATGTCTCAATCATAAAATTTCTGTGAAAAGGCTTGTTTTTGTGGATTAAATTGTGTATGATATGCTTTAGACTTTTGATGAAAAGATAACGGAGGAAATTATAATGGGATTATTATTATCGGCTGATACGGCGGCTGCTACAGGCAGTGGTCTGGTCATGATCATCTATATTGTGGTCATCGTGGCGTTTATGTATTTTTTGATGGTGCGTCCGCAGAAGAAGGAGCAGAAAAGATTGGCGGCTATGCTGGCGGATATGAATGTTGGAGATGTGGTTCTTACGACCAGTGGTTTTTATGGTATTGTGATTGATATTACGGACGACACGCTGATTGTGGAGTTCGGCAATAACAAAAACTGCCGTATCCCGATGCAGAAATCTGCAGTGGCACAGGTGGAGAAAGCGGAAACAGAATAGAATATCAGAGTAAAAGGAAGCGGTTGGGTCATGATATGAAAATCATGGCCTTTTTCGTTTATACAGGAAATTTTGAGGGGAAAGAGGATACAGTTATATTTTAAAATATTAAAGATTTTTAAAAAGTTGTTTCAAAGAGTATTGACAATATGGAATAATTGATGTAAAATTTCATGCTGTGTAAGGAAACACGAGAATACTATTGTATTGTATGGAGGAGATAGTTATGAAGAGAAAAGCAGTAAAAGCAATTTTATGTGCAGCGCTTATGGCGCTTACCCTGTCCATGACAGCATGCGGCGGTTCCGATGACGCGGCAAAGGGTGCAGATGCGGCAACAGAGGAAGAGGCAAAAGAGCCGGAAGAAGAGAAAGAGGAGCCCAAGGCAGAAGAGCCTGCTGAGGAGCCTGAAGTTGAGGCGGAAGAGCCTGAAGAGGAAACAGAGGCTTCTGGCGAAACTCTGGAGGATTATCTGAAGTCCACACCTGGCGTTATGGAAGCGATTGAAGAGCAGGTTGGTGGTTCTGGCGCGGATGGTCTGTCTGTAACGGCAGAGGTAAAAGGCAATGACTTTACCTTTAACTTTACCATTGAGGATGCATCTCTTATTACCGATGAAACAGTGGCACTGTTAGAGTCAGAACTGGATGCAAACGCATCTTATTTTGAGGAGACAGTTGCTCAGATGGATGAGGTAATCGAGCAGGAAGGTGCTGTACAGTTTATAATCAAATATCTTGATCCGGACGGAAAGGTTCTGGTGGAGAAGGCATATAAGGCACAATAAAAAAAGTAATTTGCTTCGCAAATAACTTTACGAGGATTGCTTCGCAACCTCGGATAAGCGGGAAGAAATAACTTTACGAGGATTGTTTCGCAACCTCGGATAAGCGGGAAAATTAACTTTAAAGACCGTATCAGGAATGGTGCGGTCTTTTCTATTACTTGACAGAAAGCGGGATATCCTTCAAAATAGGAAGTGGAAAATAAATTACACAGAGGGATCGTCAGATCGGAAAGGAGCACTATGAAAAGGGGATTTGTAAAAATTTTTACAGTGACAGCTGTTATGGTAAGTATGCTGTCCATGAGCATGACGGTTTGTGCCGCGGAGAACTATACGGTGGCACAGGGGGATCATCTGATGAAGATTGCCCAGAACAAGTACGGAGACAAGAATCAGTGGAATGTCATCTTTGAAGCGAACAAGGAGACGATTAAGGAGCCTACTAAGATTTATCCTGGACAGGTGCTTGTGATTCCGGATCTGGCGGAAGTATCTGTGGCTCCAACGGTAGAGCCCGAAGCAGTACCTGCACCCGCAGCGCCCACAGTACAGCCCGAAGCAGTACCTGCGCCCGTAGTACAGCCCGAGGCAGCACCTGTTGCAGTGCCTGAAGCAACCCCGGTAGTCGAGGCGCCGGCAGTACAGCCTGCACCGGCAGCAACTGCTGGAATGACGTTGGAAGAGTATGGTAAGGATCCTGAGTTTAAGAAGATTCTGGATGCTGAAACGCAGGCATTTGCAGGCAGTGGCATGGAGTTTACTGTTGCATTTCAGGGAAATACCATGGCAGTTATCGTGACAATTACGGATTCTCTCTATTTGATAGATGGAATCGGGGAAGCATTGGCCGAAGCATTGGAAGAAGTCAGTCCTTTGGTGGAAGAAATGGTTGATATGATAGAGGATGAATTAGGTAATCCTGGAAACTGTGTGGTGATATACAGCTATCAGACAGCGGATGGCACATTACTGGCACAGAGGGCATATACATCAAAATAATGACTTTGTATGAATAAGGCGGGCCGGATCGTTGATGATCCGGCCTGATTTTTTCGTATTGAAATTTATACAGGAATAGTCTATGATATATAAGTGATATTTTGCGATTCTATTGCTTTATGATAACAGAATAAATGTGCGGCCGGATAGGTGCACAGGAATGGAGGAATCTATGGAACTTAAGATAACCTGTATCCTAGGAGATGGCATTGGCCCGGAAATCGTGGCTGAGGCGAAGAAGGTGCTTGACGCTGTGGCGGCAAAATATGGTCATGTGATGCAGTACACGGATATTTTGATGGGTGGCGCTTCTATCGATGTACATGGCGTACCGTTGACGGAAGAAGCCGTGGAGACTGCTAAGAGTGCAGATGCAGTACTGATGGGATCGATTGGCGGCGACACGACGACTTCTCCTTGGTATAAATTGCCGCCTAATTTACGGCCGGAGGCAGGTCTTCTTGCAATTCGCAAGGCGCTGAATCTGTTTGCCAATCTGCGGCCGGCGGTGTTGTATGAAGAATTGGCGGGGGCATGTCCGCTGAAAGAAGATATTTCCGCGGCAGGATTTGATATGATGATCATGCGGGAATTGACGGGGGGACTTTATTTCGGAGAACGTAAAACGATTGAGGAAAATGGAGTGCGCAAAGCCATCGACACCCTCACATATGATGAGAATGAGATTCGCAGAATCGCTATCAAGGGATTTGACATTGCCAGAAAGCGCCGCAAAAAGGTGACCAGTGTGGATAAGGCCAATGTGCTGGACTCTTCCAGGCTCTGGCGTAAGGTGGTGGAGGAAGTGGCGGCAGATTATCCGGATGTGACCTTAGAACATATGCTGGTTGATAACTGTGCCATGCAGCTGGTGAAGGATCCGGCCCAGTTTGATGTGATCTTGACAGAGAATATGTTTGGCGACATCTTATCGGATGAGGCGAGTATGGTGACAGGTTCTATCGGCATGTTGGCATCGGCTTCTTTAAATGATACGAAGTTTGGCCTGTATGAGCCAAGCCACGGTTCTGCGCCGGATATTGCGGGACAGGATATTGCGAATCCGATCGCGACGATATTATCGGCATCCATGATGCTTCGTTACAGCTTTGATCTGGATCAGGAGGCGGATGCCATAGACAGCGCGGTGAAATCTGTATTGCAGGATGGATACCGTACGGCAGATATTATGTCGGAAGGCTGTGTCCGTGTGGGATGTAAGCAGATGGGAGATCTGCTGGCGGAGAGAATATAATAATATATGTTATTGAATCAAGAGAATGATACCAAAAGGTTTGACTCTATGAAACAGCAATTAAAGGCTTTAGAAAAGGACAGAATTTTTTATGTGTTTCTTGTGTTCTTTCTGGGCATGGCGGTCTACTATGGCTATCGGATGTTTGAGATCACTCCATGGTATGACGAACTTTATACGTATTATTATTTTATCAGCAGAGGACCGGTCTATGCAGCCATTCACTGGCCGCTGCCAAACAATCATGTGGGATATTCAGCCTTGTCGGCTTGTCTCATAATATTTGGCAACGCCGCGGTGGCCTTAAGGGGTGTATCATGGATATGCAGCCTGGGCAGCCTGATTTTTCTATATCGAATTGGCAGAAAATGTTTTGCAGGATATCTTGCATTGGTGCCAGCGTTTATTTTTGCACAGATGAGCATGGTAAATCAGCTGGCTGTACAGGGCAGGGGATATGCGCTTGTGACCTTCTGTTACCTGACGGCGTTATGGGAGCTGTTCCAGATCACCGTGGAACACCGGCAAAAGAAAAAGGATTATATCTTGTTTGGTCTTTCTTTGGTGATTGCCCTGTGGGCGATTCCAAGCAGCCTGTATGTGGTGATGCCGGTGTGTATCATTGGCGGTGTGGTACTCTTGGCGCAGAAAGAATATAGGACGCTGTTACACCTGATCGTGACATCTTTGCTCAGCGCGGTCTGCACGGCAGGTCTTTATGGGATTTTGTGGCTGGCGATTGGCTCTAATCTTCTGGTAAAGACTGCGGAAAGCGGATTTACCGGTATGAGTCATTTGCATGTAATCCTGCATGCACCAGTCAAAGCAGTAATAACAGGTGTTTCTTATATGCTGGATACCCCATATATCCAGAGTATGACCAGAGAACAGTTTACCGGACAGGCGTCTCATTGGCTGCTAACATTGTTTGGCACTCAGCTGTCTCCAATCATCAGGATAAATGAGTCTACTATGTGTTGGTTGGTGGCAGTTGCGCTTCTGGCAGTGGTACTGTGTATCGGGTGGCGGCTGAAAAATAAAATACATCCGTTACTGAATAAGACAGATATGGAATGGAAAAGGCATCAGGAATTTTTGGAATGGTATTTTCTGTTCACAATTCTTCTGTTGACAGCGGCGTTGATCATACAGTGTAAACTGCCTTATCAGAGAGTCTTTTCTTTCCTGGGAGTATGGGTGTCGCTTTTGCTTACTTGGCTGATTTCGATGGCAGGAAGCGTTGCGGGCAGGAAGGGAAGAAGAAAGAGGGAACATGAGGACAGTGTGCAGAAAGAGCCTGGAAATGCTTACAGCCGGACAGGAATCGTGTGGAGCGTTCTCATAGGCGGCTTGTGTATTCTGACACTTCTGTTGGACACGACGCCCTATAGTAGAAGAGACGAACTGCTTCGAGATGCCTATGGGCAGATCGTCATGGAACAGGCTGGCAAGATTGCGGTGACAGACTGCGATCAGGAGTATTATCTTCTATATGCTTATAATATAGAAGGAGACCGGGTAACCAGACAGATAGAAGAGGCGGATGTAGCGCTGATAGACAAGGCGCTTCTCGGCATACAGTATGGATACCGGGAGGGCCCGGAGGAATGGAAGTTTTATCTGACAAAGGATGAGATGCCGACAGCATATCTGGAGGAGAAGATGGAGCCGGTCTATGAGAACTGGCAGTTTATCTTATATAAAAAATCGAGCAAGCTCGATTACGAGGACTGCTTCGCAGCCTCGGGTAAGCGGAAGAAAATTGAAGGGGAGCGCAGGACGCTTCAGAATGGAGGAGAGTATGAGAAGTGACAATGTGAAGGCAGGCGCACAGCAGGCGCCGCACAGGAGTTTATTTAATGCCCTTGGTTTTACCGAGGAAGAGATGAAGAAGCCCATGGTGGGAATCGTCAGTTCTTACAACGAGATTGTGCCGGGGCATATGAATTTGGATAAAATTGTGGAGGCTGTGAAGCTAGGTGTGGCTGCGGCCGGCGGCGTACCCGTGGTGTTCCCAGCGATTGCCGTTTGTGATGGGATTGCTATGGGACATATTGGCATGAAGTATTCCTTGGTGACCAGGGACCTGATTGCAGATTCTACAGAGTGCATGGCATTGGCGCATCAGTTCGACGCGCTGGTGATGGTGCCAAATTGTGATAAAAATGTACCGGGACTTTTAATGGCGGCAGCGCGTATCAATGTGCCAACCGTATTTGTTTCCGGTGGTCCCATGCTGGCAGGACATGTGAAAGGACAGAAGAGAAGCCTGTCTTCCATGTTTGAGGCGGTAGGTTCCCATGCGGCCGGCACCATGACGGATGACGAACTGCGGGAGTTTGAGGAGAAGGTGTGTCCTACCTGCGGATCTTGTTCCGGCATGTATACGGCAAATTCTATGAATTGCTTGACAGAGGCGCTGGGCATGGGACTTCGCGGCAATGGTACGATACCGGCGGTTTATTCCGAGCGTATTAAATTGGCGAAACATGCAGGTATGGCGGTGATGAAATTGCTGGAAAAAGATATTCGGCCCAGGGATATCATGACAAAGGATGCTATCTTGAATGCGCTCACAGTGGATATGGCGCTGGGATGCTCCACCAATTCTATGCTGCATCTGCCCGCAATCGCTCATGAGATTGGGTTCGATTTTGATATCGCCTTTGCCAATGAAATCAGTGAAAAGACTCCAAACGTCTGTCATCTGGCACCGGCGGGCCCTACTTATATGGAAGATTTGAACGAAGCCGGCGGCGTCTATGCGGTGATGAAGGAACTGGTGGATATTGGATTGCTCCACACGGACTGCATGACAGTCACAGGAGAGACCATCGGAGAGAATATCAAGGATGCGGTGAATCGGAATACAGAAGTGATCCGTACCGTAGAGAATCCTTACAGTAAGACAGGCGGACTCGCTGTCCTGAAGGGAAATCTGGCGCCTGACGGCAGCGTTGTAAAGCGTTCTGCAGTGGTGGAGGAAATGATGGTCCATGAGGGACCGGCCAGAGTCTTTGATTGTGAGGAAGATGCCATTGCGGCTATCAAGGGCGGGCAGATTGTGGCAGGAGATGTGGTGGTAATCCGTTATGAGGGCCCGAAAGGCGGTCCCGGTATGCGTGAGATGTTAAATCCCACTTCGGCCATCGCCGGAATGGGACTCGGATCCAGCGTGGCGTTGATTACGGACGGACGTTTCTCCGGCGCTTCCCGCGGCGCTTCTATTGGGCATGTGTCACCAGAGGCGGCGGTAGGCGGTCCCATTGCCTTGGTAGAGGAAGGGGATATTATCAGTATTGATATTCCCAATATGAAGCTGGATATTAAAGTTTCCGAGGAAGTACTGGCACAGCGTAAGAGCAAATGGCAGCCCAGGGAGCCTAGGGTGACAACAGGTTATCTTGCCAGATATCGCGAGATGGTTACCAGTGGAAACAGGGGGGCAATCCTGGAAATTCCCGGAAAAAAATAAAACAGAGCAATTTTCAATATATTAAAATAACAAGTGATTTAAATAACACATGTACTGTATAAAAAACAGGCAGGAGGAAAAGTAAATGGTATTGACAGGTGCGGAGATTGTAGTGGAATGTCTCAAAGAACAGGGTGTGGATACCGTGTTCGGTTATCCCGGCGGTACAATCTTGAATGTATATGATGCGTTATATAAACATAGTAATGAAATAAATCATATTCTCACATCCCACGAACAGGGAGCGGCCCATGCGGCCGACGGATATGCCAGGGCTACCGGCAAGGTGGGGGTGTGTCTGGCAACCAGCGGTCCCGGCGCCACAAATCTGGTGACGGGAATTGCCACAGCTTATATGGATTCTGTTCCCATAGTGGCCATTACCTGTAATGTGAATCTGCCGCTTCTTGGCAAGGATTCTTTCCAGGAGGTGGATATTGCAGGCATTACCATGCCTATTACAAAGCATAACTATATTGTGAAGGACGTGAATATCCTGGCAGACACACTGCGCAAGGCTTTTGCCATTGCTGGAAGCGGCAGACCAGGGCCGGTACTGGTGGATATCACCAAGGATGTGACGGCCAACAGCTGTGAATATGCGAAGAAAGAGCCCACCGCAGTAGAGAAACCGATGCGCTGTTTGGAAGAAGAGATCAAGGAGGCAGTGCAGCTGATTGAGCAGGCACAGAAGCCTTATATCTATGTGGGCGGCGGCGCTGTGATCGCAGAAGCTTATCAGGAAGTGAGAGAGTTTGCGCAGATTGTGGATGCACCTGTCTGTGATACGTTGATGGGCAAGGGTGTCTGCGATGGACATGATGCAAGATATACGGGTATGATCGGCATGCATGGCACCAAGACTTCTAATTTTGGCGTCAGCGAGTGTGATCTGCTGATTGCCCTCGGCGCCAGATTTTCGGATCGTGTGGTTGGTAATCCGAAGAAATTTGCAGAAAATGCCAAGGTATTGCACATTGATATTGATGCAGCGGAAATCAATAAAAATATTAGGACGGATGTTTCCCTGGTGGGAGATTTGAAGGAAGTACTTAATAAATTGAATGGCCGTCTGGCGAAGCAGGATCATGGGGAATGGATGCAGCATATCGCGCAGCTGAAAGAGAAATTCCCTTTAAGTTACGACCAGTCCGTGCTGTCTTGTCCTTATATTATAGAAGAAATCGATCGGTTGACGAAGGGAGAGGCAATCATCACCACGGATGTTGGGCAGCATCAGATGTGGGCGGCACAGTATTATAAATACTCCTTGCCCCGCACCCTGCTTACATCGGGAGGTCTGGGCACCATGGGCTATGGTCTGGGGGCCTGCATCGGCGCCAAAATGGGGCAGCCTGAAAAAATCTGTATCAATATTGCCGGGGACGGTTGTTTCCGTATGAATATGAACGAACTTGCCACAGCAAGCCGTTATAATATTCCCATCATTCAGGTGGTCATTAATAATCATGTGTTGGGAATGGTCAGACAATGGCAGACATTGTTCTATGGACAGCGGTATTCCCAGACGGTGTTAAATGATGGCGTGGATTTTTGTAAAGTGGCGGAAGGACTCGGCTGTGAGGCAATCCTTGTGACGAAGAAGGAAGAAGTAGCACCTGCTATTGAAAGAGCTCTCTCTTTAAAGAAACCAGTGTTATTGAATTGTATCATACCAGAGGATGACAAGGTATTTCCCATGGTGCCGGCAGGAGCGCCCATCAGCGAAGCTTTTGATGCAAATGATTTGGCGGCCAAATAGTTGGACAGCTGAAAGTACAGAAGAGAAACAGGGTGGCGGAACCATTTATGAAAAAAAGGACAGTGAAACATCTGGCGGTCATGTTGGCAATCATCACGATCAGCCTGATGGGGACATATGTGGGGCTTGCAGTCTATTATCATAACGCCTTTGCCTATGGAACTTGGATCAACGGCGTCTATTGTACGGGAAAGAGTATCCAGGAAGTCAATGATGAACTCGTAAAAGATTTCACTTATGAGGGATTGCGTGTTTATGATAAAGATGGCAATGTCTTCATAATCCCGGCAGAACAGATTTCATATCAATTTGATTTTGGCAGGGCGTTGGAGATTTATCAAAAACAGCAGAATTCCTGGATGTGGATTGACAGTATGATCCATGAACATATTGCAGATCTTACACCGGTGGTATCTTATGATTCCGGTAAATTCGAGGCATGTTTTGCGGAACTGCCGTTTAGTCTTGACAAGGTGCCGGATGAGGAACGCAGGTTAGAGATTGTTAAGACCAGCCGGGGATATGAATTGGTTAATGAGAGAACGGAAGTCTTGAATTTAGAAGAGGCAAAGGATGTTATCCTTGCGGCGGTTGAAGAATCGAAAGAAGAAATATCCCTTGTGGAGGCAGGGTGTTATCATGATTTGGAATTGACGGATCAGATGCGGGACACCTTGGTGTTGTGGGAAAAGCTGAACGCTTTTCAGCAGTGTGGTATTGTTTATCAGATGGGAGAGGAAAAGATTCCGCTGGATGCTTCCATTATCAGCGAATGGATAGCATTGGATGAGGCGGGAGATTTTCTGTTGGATGAAGCTGGACAGTTCCAACTGCGGGAGGGTGCCATCGAAGAGTTTGTGGCAGAACTTGCAGCCGAGTATGATACGGTGGGAACAAGTCGGCAGTTTCATGCCACCAGAGGAGAAATCGTGACGGTGGAAGGTGGACTTTATGGCAACCAGATTGATCAGAAGGCGGAAATTGCTTATCTGACCACTGCTTTTCAGGAAAGAAGAACAGAAGTACATGAGCCGGCTTACCTGCAGGAAGCATGGAAGCAGGGCAAAGAAGATATCGGTTCTACCTATATCGAAGTGGATATGGGAGAACAGAAAATGTATTATTATGTGGACGGGGTACTGAAGATTGAAACTCCTATTGTGACAGGCAATACTTCTCGCAGGATGGGGACGCCTTCGGGGGTAAATTTTGTCTATCTCAAACAGAAGAACAGGATTCTGCGCGGTGCCAATTATGCATCCCATGTAGATTTTTGGATGCCCGTAAAGGGTAATATCGGGATTCATGATGCAGCGTGGCGTAATAAGTTTGGCGGTGAAATTTTTAAGACAGATGGATCCCATGGGTGTGTCAATACGCCCAGGGAGGCCATGGAGCAGTTGTACGATATGGCACAGGTGGGGACGCCCGTCGTTATGTTTTATTAAAAGTAACATTGTCAGAAGTCTCGTTAGTAAAAATTTTGACGTTGTAATTGACTAAAGTGGATGAAAAAGGTACAATGAGGATTGGTTGTAATTACGTCACAGAGGTTTTTAGGTTTAACTGCGGCGTTGGTCTGTAAACATATACAAGATGGGGAGGAGAGAAAAGTGGCTAGAGTATACAATTTTTCAGCTGGGCCCGCGGTGCTGCCGGAAGAGGTATTGAAGGAAGCTGCGGAGGAAATGTTAGATTATAAGGGATCGGGAATGTCGGTCATGGAGATGAGTCATCGCTCCAAGGTTTACGATACGATCATTAAAGAAGCGGAAGCGGATCTGCGGACACTCTTGCAGATTCCGGATAATTATAAAGTGTTATTCTTACAAGGCGGAGCAAGCCTGCTCTTTGCGTCAGTTCCCATGAATCTGATGAAAAATCGCAAGGCGGGTTATATCCTGACAGGGCAATGGGCGAAAAAAGCTTTTGCTGAGGCTAAGATTTATGGAGAAGCGGTGGAACTGGCATCTTCCGCAGATAAGACATTTTCCTACATACCGGATTGTTCCGATCTGCCGATCACTGAGGATATGGATTATGTCTATATTTGTGAAAACAACACCATCTACGGAACCAAGTTTCATGAACTGCCCAATACCAAAGGTAAGATCCTGGTTTCCGATGTATCATCCTGTTTTCTGTCAGAGCCCATGGATGTGACGAAATATGGTCTGGTTTATGCGGGCGTGCAGAAAAATGTGGGACCTGCGGGTACGCAGGTAGTGATTATCCGGGAAGATCTCCTGACGGATGAAGTACTGCCGGGAACCCCTACCATGATGAAATTCAAGGTACATGCAGACAATGATTCCTTATATAATACGCCGCCTTGTTACGGTATCTATATCTGTGGTAAGGTATTTAAATGGCTTCTGAAAAACGGCGGCTTAGAGGCGATGAAGGCGCAGAATGAGAAAAAAGCGAAGGTCCTCTATGATTTTCTGGATGAGAGCAGCATGTTTAAGGGAACTGTCAGAACGGAAGACCGGTCTTTGATGAATGTGCCGTTTGTGACAGGCAATGAAGAATTGGATGCGAAGTTTGTCAAGGAAGCTACGGCGGCCGGATTTGTGAATCTGAAAGGCCACAGGACCGTAGGCGGTATGCGCGCCAGCATTTATAATGCAATGCCCATGGAAGGGGTTGAGAAGCTGGTAGCGTTTATGAGAAAGTTTGAGCAGGAAAATCAGTAGGCAGAGCGTCGGGTTATCGGTTACGACGATAGTGCACAAGTGTTATAAGAAAAGAGGGTATCAGAAATGTTTAAATATCATTGTTTAAATCCAATCTCCACCGTAGGACTGGAGAAATTCAGCGATCAGTATGTGAAGACAGAAAATCTGGAAGAAGCGGACGGCATTTTAGTCAGAAGCGCGGCGATGCATGATATGGAACTTCCGAAAAACCTGGTTGCCATTGCGCGGGCGGGTGCAGGCGTCAACAATATCCCGCTGGATAAATGTGCAGAGAAAGGAATCGTAGTATTCAATACACCGGGGGCCAATGCCAATGGTGTCAAAGAACTCGTGATCGCAGGCATGCTTCTGGCGTCCCGCGATGTGTCGGGCGGTATCGAGTGGGTGAAGGAAAATGCAGCTGATGAGAATATTGCCAAAGATGCGGAGAAGGCCAAGAAAAATTTTGCGGGAACAGAGATTGAAGGCAAGAAGCTGGGTATCATCGGTCTGGGCGCCATCGGCGTGAAAGTGGCCAATGTAGCTAAACACCTGGGGATGGAGGTCTACGGCTACGATCCTTATGTATCGGTGGATGCGGCTTGGAATCTGAGCCGGGATGTTAAGCATGTGTTGAATGTGGAGGAAATTTATACGGAATGTGATATCATCACGATTCATGTGCCGTTGATGGATGCCACGAAGGGGATGATTAACCAGGAGGCCCTTGACAAGATGAAAGAGGGCGTGATCCTGTTAAACTTTGCAAGAGATCTGCTGGTGGACGAGAAGGCAGTGCTGGAAGCGCTTAAGGCCGGTAAGGTGAGAAAGTATGTATCCGATTTCCCGAATCCGACTACGGCGGGGCAGGCGGGCTGTATTGTCATCCCGCATCTGGGCGCTTCTACGGAAGAGTCCGAGGATAACTGTGCCGTGATGGCTGTTAAACAGATGAAAAATTATCTGGAAAACGGCAACATTGTAAACAGCGTCAACTATCCTTCCTGTGATATGGGTATTTGCGCGCAGGCAGGTCGTGTGGCAGTCTTCCACAAGAATATTGCTAACATGATCACCAAGTTTACAGCATGTTTCGGTGAAAATAACATTAACATTTCCGATATGACCAATAAATCCAGGGGAGAGGTGGCTTATACAATGCTCGATATTGAGCAGCCTGCTTCTGCGGAGATTATTGAGAAATTACAGTCTATCGACGGCGTGTTCAGAGTCAGGGTTGTAAAATAAAATGGATTTGTTGCAAAAATATGATCTAAAATATGGCGGTCTGTTAAACGTGTATTAACAGGCCGCCATGGCTATTCTGCAGGTATTTCCAGCTAAAATCATAAAAAATGTAGAATCACTCTCAGTTCAGTCGATTGGCGATGGAGGAAAAATTGGCATCCTCATCGTCCTCCAGGGTAGCCTGGAGATTTTTCTCGGCTTCCACGGAAGCTTCACTGGCAAGATCCATGTAGAGGATGAAGATATCTTCCACAGACTTTCCGGTCTCATCAGCAATTTCCTGCATAATGGGCTTTAAAGCTTCTAATTGAAATGAAATTCTAGTTTTCTGAGGATCAATGTCGGCCAGTGCCTTTTCGGCATAGGCATTGATTCTGTCTAATATTTTTTGATTTTCTGCTGTCATAATTACACTTCCTTTCCCGTACATTTTAACACTTCGCGCTTGTACTGCATAGTGGAATTTGATAAAATGGGTTAAAAGTGATAAAAATGGCAGTCAGTTTACGGCGTAAATTACTTTTTTTATAGAGAAAACAGGAGAAATTATGGCAAATATTATACCATTTCGGGCAATTAGGCCGAGAGAGGATTTGGCGGGGAATATCGCGGCTCTGCCTTACGATGTCTACAGCAGCGAGGAAGCGCGTAAGGTGGTGCAGGATGATGCATATACATTTCTGAGAATAGACAGGCCGGAGACACAGTTTCCCGAAGGATACGATATGTATGCTCCGGAAGTCTACGAGAAAGCCAGAGATATGTTGGATCAGATGATTCGGGAAGGTTTTTTTATAGAAGAAGAAAAACCGGCCTATTATGTGTATGAACTGGTGATGGCGGGGCGTTCCCAGGTAGGGATTGGAGCCTGTGCATCGGTAGATGATTATGATAGGCAGGTGATCAAAAAGCATGAGAATACCCGCGCGGATAAGGAGGCGGACCGCATCCGTCACGTGGATGTATGCAGCGCGCAGACGGGACCTATCTTTTTAGCCTATCGCAGGCGGGAGACGATCGAGCGGGAAGTGCAGGCGGCAATGGCTGGAAAACCTGTTTATGATTTTACGGCCGCGGACCAGGTGACACACCGGCTCTGGGTAATTGATGACGCGGAGAGTGTGGAACGGATTCGTCAGGAGTTTAAGCAGGTGGAGGCAATCTATATTGCGGATGGACATCACAGATGCGCCTCGGCAGTGCGTGTATCGAAGAAGCGTCGGGCGAGTCATCCGGATTATACGGGCGAGGAAGAATTTAATTATTTCCTGTCAGTGCTTTTTCCGGACGATCAGTTGATGATCATGGATTATAACCGGGTGGTCAGTTCTTTAAACGGTCACGATGCGGACTCTTTTTTGGAGAAGGTAAAAGAAATCTTCACGGTGGAGTCTGTGGGAGATACCCCGGTACGGCCGGAGAAAAAGGGACAGATCGGCATGTATCTGAAGGACTGCTGGTATCGTCTTACCGTGGACAATGCAGAGTACAGAGGCGATCCGGTGGAGGATTTGGATGTGGCAATCCTGCAGAGGAAACTTTTGGAGCCGGTGCTTGGTATTGTGGATCCTAAGGTGGATGAGAGGATAGATTTTGTGGGCGGTATCCGGGGACTGAAAGAACTGGAGAGACGTGTCCACACCGATGCCGTTGCAGCCTTTGCCATGTATCCAACGGATATTCATGAGTTGTTTGCCGTTTCGGATGCGGGGAAACTCATGCCGCCTAAGTCCACATGGTTTGAGCCAAAACTTCGGAGCGGTATCTTGATCCACAGGATCGAGCGGTAAGACGGAATAAAGGGGAAGGAAATGTTGTGCAGGGCGAAACTTAAAATTTCTAATCAAAGAAAGGTATGGTATGGATTATGAATAAAAAGTTATATAAGCTGATGAACTGGCCGCAGATTGAAGCGATCATTTATTCCGAGGCAGACGATCCGCATACTGTTTTGGGAGCGCATGTGGTGGGCAATTCCGTGCTGGTGCAGACCTTCAAGCCGGGGGCCAAGAGTGTGCGTCTGCAGCCGTTGGAGGGGGATAAAAGTTACAAGATGGAACAGGCGGATGAGGAAGGATATTTTGCCCTGCTTTTGCCAGGTAAGACCGTTCCGGACTATGAATATATCGTGGAGGCGGAGAACGGCAGCTTAAGAAAGGTGAAGGATGCTTATAATTTTGCCCCGCAGATTACAAGGCAGGATACAGAGAAATTCAATGCCGGCATCCATTATATGATCTATGAGAAACTGGGAGCCCATCCGATGAAGATTGGCGATACGGAGGGAACATATTTTGCAGTCTGGGCGCCCAATGCGCTTCGCGTCAGCGTGGTGGGCGATTTTAACGGCTGGGACGGCAGGGTGCATCAGATGAGAAGGCTTTGGGAGTCCGGCATCTTTGAGTTGTTCCTTCCTGGGGTGAAGGTCGGGGACTGTTATAAATTTGAAGTGAAGGCCAAAGGTGGACTCACCTTTATGAAGGCGGATCCTTATGGATTTGGGGCGGAACTTCGTCCGGGCAGCGCATCCATTGTCAGGAACATTGAGGGCTTTGCCTGGAAAGACGGTAAATGGATTAAGAACCGCTTGGCACAGCAGGCGCAGGATAAGCCGATGAGCGTATATGAGGTTTATCTGGGTTCCTTTGACAAGCCAAAGGATGGCAGGGAATTTTATACTTATCGGGAATTAGCGCCCAAAATTATAGATTATGTGAAGAAGATGGGATATACTCATATTGAATTGATGCCTGTAATGGAACATCCGCTGGACGAATCCTGGGGTTATCAGGTGATTGGTTACTATGCGCCTACATCCCGTTATGGTACGGCTGAGGACTTGATGTATTTTGTGGATGAGATGCACAAGGCAGGAATCGGTGTGATCTTTGACTGGGTGCCTGCGCATTTTCCGAGGGATACTTATGGTCTTTCTGGCTTTGACGGCACCTGCCTTTATGAACATCAGGATCCCAGACAGGGATTTCATCCGCACTGGGGCACATTGATTTACAACTACGGACGTCCGGAAGTGACCAACTATCTGATTGCCAATGCGCTTTATTGGGTGGAACAGTATCATGCGGACGGTATCCGTATCGATGCGGTGGCATCCATGCTTTATCTGGATTATGGCAAGAATGACGGGGAGTGGGTGGCGAACATCTACGGCGGTAACGAGAACCTGGAGGCGGTGGAGTTTTTAAAACATCTGAATTCTATCATGAAAAAGAGAAATCCGGGTGTTTTGATGATCGCGGAGGAATCTACGGCATGGCCTAGGGTGACGGGCAGTTTTGACGAGGACGGTCTTGGATTTGACTTGAAGTGGAATATGGGCTTCATGAACGATTATCTGGGCTATATTTCCACAGATCCCTTTTTCCGGTCAGGATGCCATAACGAACTTACTTTCAGTATGATTTATGCTTACAGTGAGAAATTCATGCTGGTATTGTCTCATGATGAGGTCGTGCACGGCAAGAAAACTCTGCTTGGAAAGATGCCGGGGGACCGGAAGAAACAGTTTGCCAATTTGAGGCTGACCTATGCCTATCATATGACGCATCCCGGTAAAAAGCTGCTGTTCATGGGGCAGGATATCGGTGAGTATGATGAGTTCAACGAAAAGCGTGCCGTGGAATGGGAACTTCTGGAAAATGAAGATCATGGCAAGCTGAATCAGATGGTAGCTGACTTGAACGGTCTCTATACTTCGAAACCGGCGCTCTATGCAAAGGATACTTCCTGGGAAGGGTTTGAGTGGATCAATTGTATCACCCCCAATGCTTGTATGTTGTCTTATATACGTAAGACCGATAATGTAGATGATATGCTGGTAGTGGTAGCAAATTTTGCCGATGTGAGACAGGAATTCCGGGTAGGGGTTCCATGTGAAGGAAAATACAAAGAGATTTTTAATACAGATGATAGAAGATACGGTGGAAGCGGTTGCGTGAACAAGGAGTTGTGCAGGACTCTGGATATGGAATGGGACGGTAAGCCCTGCGCTATAGATATGGTGAGTGCGCCCTTGAGTATCAGCATTTTCTCTTACACGCCGTACACGGAAGCAGAAAAGGCAGAAATAGAGAAGAAACGTGCCGAGGAGAGACGTAAAGCCAGGGAGGCTGAGGAGAGACGTTTGGCAAAGGAAGAGGCCGAGCAGACGGCCAGGGCGGCAGCGGAAGCGAAAGAATTGGCCAAACAGGCGGCGGCGGAAGCGAAAGAACTAGCCAAACGCGCGGCGGCAGAAGCGAAAGAGCGGGCAAAGACAGCGGACGCGCTGGTGAAAAAAGCCGAGGAAGCGGCGCTGAAACTGCAAAGGCTCACCGAGAAGCAGGAACCTGCGAAGGCGGAAGCGGGAACGGGGAAGAGCAGTTCCGTGGAAAAAAAGGAAAAGGAAGCAGACGGAAAGAAACAGGCGGTAAAGAAAACTGCAACAGCAAGGAAGACATCTGCGGGAAGAAAAGCGGCCTCGAAAAAAGAAGATACCGCAAAGAAACAGATTGCTGCAAAGCAGGATGCGGATAAATAAGATGCGGTAAAAAAGTCGCCTGCCGATAAATAGAAAGAGCAGGGAAACGACAGGGGTATTGATTATGGAAGAAAAGCTGGTGGAAGGAAAGAGCATGGGGGCGGAAATTCTTGCAGAAAATGAACTCCGGGTGGGAGTGATTGAAACTTATCTCCAGGAACTGCCAGACAAAGTGTTGCGCTTTGGCGTCCGTGTGCTCTTGGCCCTGTTGGTATTTCTGGTGGGGACACAGATTATCAAGCTAGTCCGTAAGATTTTAAGACGGTCTTTAAGGAAAGGCAATGCGGATGAGGGCGTTATTCATTTTTTGGATTCCCTGCTGAAGGTGGTTCTCTATATTCTGTTGGTGTTTCTGATCGCTTCCGGATTTGGCTTGGATGCGACCAGTGTGGTGGCGTTGGTCGGTTCTGCCGGTGTGGCGATTGGTCTTGCGGTGCAGGGCAGTCTTTCTAATTTTGCGGGCGGTGTGCTCCTTTTGTTGTTAAAGCCTTTTAAGACAGACGATTATATCAAGGACAGTAATGGAAATGAAGGAACCGTGCAGGAGGTACAGCTTTTTTATACCAGGCTGATCACGCCGGATCATCATGTGGTGATTGTGCCAAACGGTACACTGGCTAACGCCAATATCATTAATATGAGTACATTGGAAGACCGGCGGATGGATATTGTGGTGGGGATTGCCTACAGTGAGGATATCCGGACAGCAAGAGAGGTGCTTATGAAAGTGCTGGAAAAGGATGAAGATGTCCTAAAAGACAGAGAACGTCTGGTATTTGTGGATGAATTAGCGGACAGCGGCGTGATTCTCCATGTGCGCTGTTGGAGCAGGAATGACACGTATTGGAGTACGAAGTGGCGCCTTACGGAGGAAGTGAAGTATGCCCTGGATGAGGCGGGTATTTCCATTCCGTTTCCCCAGATGGACATACACATAAAGGCAGGAGAGCAAAAGGAATAAAGAATAAAGATTTTCATGAAAAATATCTTGCAAAATCCGATGTTCCATCATATAATAATCATTGTTGTGGGAAACATGCTGGAATAGCGCAGTTGGTAGCGCAACTGATTCGTAATCAGTAGGTCGAGGGTTCAAGTCCCTTTTCCAGCTTCTCCGAAAATGCAGCACTGACGCAGAGACGTTGGTGCTGTTTTTGTGTCTAAAATAAATTTCTTTTATGGGAAATGGCTGTAACACACGGATATCAGAGTTAACTGACTTGGTCAGTCAAATTCAAGATGTATATTTTCTACTAAATATCGAAAAATATAGGACACAATACCTTGACATAATATTTTGACATGATACAATATGTAGTATGCGTGGCATATCAATGCCATATATCATGTAGTGTTCTAGAATAATTATGGGTGGGTGAAAAATGAAGATTATTAAGAGAAGCGGTGTGGAGGTAACCTTTGACTTAAAGAAGATTATAGCGGCGATAGGGAAGGCAAACGATAGTGTCAAAGAGGAAGAGAAACTGACAGAAGATGAGATTGATGAGATTGCAGGGGTGGTGGCGGATCACTGTGCGGAGATGAATCGTGCTCCCAGTGTGGAGGAGATTCAGGATATGGTGGAGAACCAGCTCATGAAATATCGGGCGTATACCATATCCAGAAATTATATTACTTATCGTTATAAAAGAGCGCTGGTCCGTAAATCCAATTCCACAGATGAGCAGATTTTAAGTCTTTTGGAGTGTAATAACGAGGAAGTCAAACAGGAAAATTCCAATAAGAATCCTACTGTTAACAGCGTGCAGCGTGATTATATGGCAGGTGAAGTGAGTAAGGATATCACGAAGCGGTTTCTTTTGCCGCCGGATATTGTGGAGGCCCATGAGCAGGGGATTATTCATTTTCATGATGCGGATTATTTTGCCCAGCATATGCATAACTGTTGTTTGGTCAATCTGGAAGATATGCTGCAGAACGGCACTGTGATCAGCGAGACGATGATTGACAAGCCTAAGAGTTTTTCTACTGCTTGTAACGTGGCGACACAGAGCATCGCGCAGATTGCCAGCTGCCAGTATGGCGGACAGAGCATATCCCTCGCCCATCTGGCGCCTTTTGTGAATGTAAGCCGTGAGAAACTCCGCAAGAAGGTGCGGGAAGAAATGGTGGAGATGCAGGTGGATGTCACAGATGAGCAGATCAATGCCATTGCGGAGAAGCGTGTGAAAGATGAGATCAGACAGGGTGTGCAGATCATTCAGTATCAGGTAATCACGTTGATGACGACCAATGGACAGGCGCCTTTTATCACGGTGTTTATGTATATTGACGAGGTGCCGGAGGGACAGCTTCGGGACGATTTGGCCATGATCATTGAGGAGATGTTGAATCAGCGGATTCAGGGCGTTAAGAATGAAAAGGGTGTCTATATCACACCCGCGTTCCCTAAACTGATCTATGTGCTGGAGGAGGATAATATCCGTGAGGACAGCAAGTATTGGTATTTGACGAAACTGGCCGCTAAGTGTACGGCCAGACGGATGGTTCCTGACTATATTTCAGAGAAGATTATGAAGCAGTTAAAAGACGGCAACTGTTATACCTGTATGGGATGCAGGTCTTTTCTGACCGTATATCATGACGAAGATGATAAGCCTAAATTCTATGGCCGGTTTAATCAGGGCGTGGTGACATTAAATTTAGTGGATGCAGCTTGTTCTTCTGGCAGGGATATGGAAAAATTCTGGCAGATTCTGGACGATCGTCTGGAACTGTGCAGGCGTGCACTGATGGCCAGACACAACAGGCTGAAAGGCACACTTTCCGATGTTGCGCCCATTCTTTGGCAGAACGGCGCGCTGGCCAGGTTAAAGAAGGGGGAGACGATTGATAAACTTCTCTATGGCGGGTATTCTACCATATCTCTTGGCTATGCAGGATTATGTGAGTGTACCAGATATATGACGGGCAAGAGCCATACAGATCCGGAAGCAACGCCTTTTGCCTTGAAAGTCATGCAATATCTGAACAATGCCTGCAAAGAATGGCGGGAGGAGACCAATATTGATTTTAGTCTCTATGGCACACCCTTAGAATCCACAACTTATAAGTTTGCTAAATGCCTGCAGAAGCGCTTTGGTATCATTGAGGGCGTGACAGACCGCAATTATATTACCAATAGCTATCATGTACATGTGACGGAGGAGATCAGCGCCTTTGAGAAGCTGAAATTCGAGGCTCAGTTCCAAGAACTTTCCCCGGGCGGCGCAATCAGTTATGTGGAAGTGCCCAATATGGAAAATAATCTGGATGCAGTGCTGTCTGTTATGCAGTATATCTATGAGAATATTATGTATGCGGAACTGAACACCAAGAGCGATTATTGTCAGGTTTGCGACTATCATGGAGAGATTAAGATTGCTGCAGATAAGGACGGCAAGCTGATCTGGCAGTGTCCAAACTGTGGAAATACGGATCAGAATAAGATGAATGTGGCCAGACGTACCTGCGGTTATATCGGAACACAATTCTGGAACCAGGGGCGTACCCAGGAGATTAAGGAGCGCGTATTGCATCTATGAATTATGCAGAGATCAAAAACTGTGATATCGCCAATGGCCCTGGGGTGCGGGTAACGCTCTTTGTCAGCGGCTGTACACATCACTGCGAGGGGTGTTTTAACGAGGAGACCTGGGATTTTCGATACGGACATCCCTTTACGGAGGAAATACAGGAACAGATCTTGACGGAACTTGCGCCGGATTATATTGCGGGACTCACACTCCTGGGAGGGGAACCCTTGGAACCGGGTAACCGGCAGGCGCTTCTGCCTTTGCTCAGGGAGACGAAAAGGCGATATCCGCATAAAAACATCTGGTGTTATACAGGGTATCTTTATGAGCGGGATATTCTGGGGAGATTTTGTGCCGAGTGGGAACAGATGGAGGAGTTCTTATCTTATGTGGATGTGATTGTGGACGGAGAATTTATTCTGGCGCAAAAGGATATCAGTCTGCAGTTTCGTGGCTCCGCCAATCAGCGCATCATCGCGGTGCAAGAATCGCTTGCGCGAGAAGAGATTGTATATTGGGAAGATATAAATTGAATATAAGAAGCGCCGGTCAGGAATTGGCCGGCGCTTTTAAAATGTTTGTGTCTTTCTTATTGATAGAGAGACATTCCATATTTAATTTTACGATAAATCTTATAACCCAGTGTCCCAAAAAGGGAAACAGCAATATAAATGGTGGAAAGTCCGCCTGCGGCGCCACCGATGACAATCAATATTAAAAGACCTATATTCATAATCTATTCTAATCTCCTTTTATCACACTTAAATAAAGGTAAATTCCTTCGGAATTAACCTTATTAATCTTTCGAGATCCGTTTTGCGGAATCGGATATGCGGAAAGATTCCCTGCAGAGTAAAAGGAGATTAGATTTTCTGACCATCCTGGGCGTGGATATACTGTGTGATAACGATACCGCAAAGACAGTGAGAGAGAATCTCACGCCTGGTAAATTGTCTTGAAAATATAATGATGCCGGCAAAAAGAACGCCGGTATAAAGAAATGCAGCGGTATTTCTGGCAGAACGGGGCAAAGGTCTGATGCTGCGGCCTCTGGCAACAGATACGGTTTCCTGTGCGTTTGCGTACCGCGCAGACAGGTATTTCTGGGATGGAAAGGTATTGCCTAAGGAAGTGATGGAAGGAGAAGAGTTTACATAACATTCCTGTTCACCACAAACGAAATCCGCCATTTCCGTGACGGGAGTGACAGAAGATACTATACCCCAGAGAAACAGAACCAGTATGTAGAATAAACATATTTTTTTGGCGTAATTTTTCAGTAACATTTTATCACCACGACGACGGTTTGATATGTCGATAAATCTTGCTGTAAAAGTTTGTTAGGCAGCACTTATTATATCAGAGATTTGTATGGAAGGCAATTCATATCCATTAAAGAAATTAGTTAAAGAAATTAAGAATACAAAATTAAGAATAACATATAGAAGTAAAAAGGAATTGGCAGACAGCATGGTATGTAAGACCTGTCGTCTGCCATAATTTATTCCTTTAATATTTTTTCTTATAATAATGTTCCGCACTCTGAATCAGCTTGTAAAAGGCCATGGCAATGAGGCAGAGAATGATGATGGATGTGATTACCATATTCAGTTGGAATACCTGGGAACCGTAAATGATTAGGTAGCCCAACCCTCTCCTGGCGGCCAGAAATTCCCCGATGATCACGCCTACAAGGGAAAGTCCGATATTGACTTTCATATTGCTTAAGATCAGTGGAATGGAACTTGGCAGGATCACTTTATGCAGGGCGTCCCTGCGGCTGCCGCCCAGGGTGTAGATTAATTTGCACATCTCCGGATCTGTCTGGCAGAAACCGGTATAGAGGCTGATGATAGAACCAAAGACAGCCACGGAAATGCCGGCTACGATAATAGTGTTGGTACCGGTTCCAAGCCATACGATAAGTAAGGGTGCCAGAGCGGATTTGGGGAGTGAGTTTAAGACCACCAGATAGGGTTCCAGAATCTCAGAAAGACTGCCAAAATACCATAGAAGGGTGGCGGCTGCCAGACTTAAGAGAGTGACCAGCAGGAAACTGAGGATGGTTTCCAACAGCGTGATGCCGGTGTGGCCGTAGATGGAGTGGTCTGCAAACATCTGAGCTAGATATTTAAAGATTCCAGATGGACTGCTAAAGAAGAAACTGTCAATCCAGGACAGCCTGGCGGCCAGTTCCCAGAGACCAAGAAAGAGAATAAACAAAGAGAGTCTGCCAAAAGTGATCTTATGGTGATGCCTGTGATGGGCGCGCAGGAATTCTTCCTGGCGGGCGGAGACAGGTTGATCCGCCTCAGAGAATGGGTTCGTCATCTGTCAATACCTCCCATAGTTGATTGAAATAATCCTGATATTCTTTGGTGCTTCTGACCGCCAGCGGATCTTCACGGCTGATATCGTAGTGAATCGGCATTTCACATTTTACATAGGCGGGCCGTTTAGAGAGTACGATCACCCGGTCTGCCAATGTGATCGCTTCGGAGAGATCGTGGGTGATCAATATTGCGGTTTTCCCTGTTTTTCTGATGATGGAGGCGATGTCGGCGGAGACCGCGAGCCTGGTCTGAAAATCCAGGGCGCTGAAAGGTTCGTCTAAGAGGAAAAGATCGGGATGCACTGCCATGGTGCGGATCAGGGCGGCTCTCTGCCGCATACCGCCGGAAAGTTCGGAAGGTTTGCTGTCCTTGAAAGCGTAGAGACCGTAATCTTCCAATAGTTTCAGGACATAATTGGTATTCTCCTTTGTAACCATGCGATTTAGTTCCAACCCTAAAATAACATTCTGATAGATTGTGCGCCACTCAAAAAGATGGTCTTTCTGCAGCATGTATCCGATTTTCAGGACAGTATCCTGACAGTAGTCTGATGGAGACAGCCCTCGGTATAAGACCTTTCCCTGTTCTGGCACAAGCAGTCCGGCGATGATGGAGAGAAGTGTGGATTTGCCGCATCCGCTGGGCCCGGCGACAGCCACAAATTCTCCTTCGGACACCTGTAGATTTATGTGGGTAAGAGCAGGCGTTTCTCCTTTGAGATTGTGATAGGAATAGGAGATATCCTGCAAAGACAGTATAGGCTGCATAGAACAACAACTCCTTATGATTATAAGATATTTTATGTTTTTTATGAAAATTTGTGTTCCGATTGAAAAGAAAACTATTTTGTGGTATCATCAAATTTAGATTTAATTAAAGTGGAGGACTAGCGCATGGCACAGTTGTGGGGCGGCCGTTTTACCAAAGAGACGGATCAGCTTGTATATAACTTTAATGCATCGATTTCTTTCGATCAGAAATTTTTTCGCCAGGACATTGAGGGCAGTATTGCCCATGTGGTCATGCTGGCCAAGCAGGGTATCCTGACAAAAGAGGAGAAGGATGAGATATTAAAGGGGCTCACGGGAATCCGGCAGGATGTGGAGGAAGGAAGACTACAGATTACAGAGGAGTATGAAGATGTTCACAGCTTTGTGGAAGCCAATCTGATTGAGCGGATTGGGGATGCTGGCAAGAAACTGCACACCGGACGAAGCAGGAACGATCAGGTAGCTCTCGATATGAGGCTGTATACCAGACTGGAAGTATTGTATGTGGATGAACTGATAAAGACGTTGCTGCAGACGCTTGTGACCGTCATGGAAGATAATGTGGAGACTTACATGCCGGGATTTACCCATTTACAGAAAGCCCAGCCGGTGACGTTGGCTCATCACATGGGCGCCTATTTTGAAATGTTTAAGAGAGACCGTTCGCGGCTTAAGGATATTTATCATCGCATGAACTACTGTCCGCTGGGGGCAGGTGCGCTGGCGGGTACGACATATTCGTTAGATCGGAATTACACGGCTTCCCTTCTGGGCTTTGAAGGGCCCACAAATAACAGTATGGATTCTGTGTCAGACAGGGATTATGTGATTGAATTTTTGGCGGCTTTGTCTACGATCATGATGCACTTAAGTCGTTTTTGTGAGGAAATTATTCTCTGGAATTCTAATGAATATCGGTTTGTGGAGATTGATGACGCCTACGCCACAGGGAGCAGTATTATGCCGCAGAAGAAGAATCCGGATATTGCCGAACTTGTGAGGGGCAAGACCGGGCGGGTTTACGGGGCGCTTTTTGCCATCTTGACCACGATGAAGGGGCTTCCGCTTGCTTATAATAAGGATATGCAGGAGGATAAGGAGTTAACCTTTGACGCCATTGATACGGCGAAAGGATGTCTGGCGCTGTTTGAAGGCATGATCCGAACCATGAAGTTCAACGCGGACGTGATGGAAAAGAGTGCGGCCATGGGATTTACCAATGCTACGGATGCGGCAGATTATCTGGTGGGAAGAGGTGTACCGTTCCGGGATGCGCACAGTACTGTCGGCAGACTGGTACTTTACTGTATTGATAAGGACTGTGCGATCGAGGACCTTTCCCTGGAGGAACTGAAAAAGATCAGTCCGGTTTTTGAGGAAGATATCTATGAGGCAGTCAATATTAAGACTTGCGTGGAAAAGCGGATTACCGTGGGAGCGCCAGGACCAGAAGCAATGCGGAAGGTTATTGGGATGTACAAAGAGTATCTGACAAAGGACTGGCAGAATGAAGATGCTGGATAATAATAGAGTATGCAAGGAAGGATATCATTTACTGTATCAAGTACCCTGTATTATTTTCATGGCTTCTGTGGTTGGGATAGTTCTTCTGGTTCTGGTTTATTTACTTCCCACTCAGAATATGAAGGAAAATATTGCCAGAAGCAGTCAAATATATAATTATGAAGGTGTGTATCCTCAGCTTGTAACAGGATATAAAACAACTCAGTTAGATAATGTAACGGATACGATCATGCTGGCGGAGGCAATGTGTCCTGTGGAGGGCAGTTACCTAAAAAACGCGATGCAGGTAAACCGCAGGGTGTGTATTATCGAAGGAAAAGTTGGTCCGATAGAAGTCACAAACTATGCCAACGATGTGGGGTATCCAGTGCGTGAAATTTCATATCCGCGATATTGGCATGGATATCTTGTGTGGTTAAAGCCTTTGCTCCTGGTTTTTGATGTGGGAGATATCAGGATGCTTGGTTTCTTCCTGCAGAGTTTCCTGCTGCTGCTGATCATGGTCAGATTGATCGAACAGGGGCATAAAAGGGAAGCCATTGTTTTTGGCATAGGCATACTGATAATCAATCCATTGGTGACAGCAGTATCCTTTCAAAATGCAACTATTTATTATATTCTGTTGGTGTCCATATTATATTTGACTACGGGTAACAGGCTGCATTGTAACTATATGGAAAATAAGGAATGCGCATATTTTTTCCTGTGTGTGGGTATCATCACCAGTTATTTTGATTTTTTGACATATCCTTTGGCGGCACTAGGGGTTCCTTTGGTATTTGTTATCTATTTTTCAGATGATAGTACCTGGAAAAGACAGATAAAATATATAGTCCGGTTTGGGTGTCTGTTTTTTGCCGGATATTTTGGTATGTGGTTTTGTAAATGGGCCTGGGCTGCCATATTGATTCATCAGAACATTATCATGGATGCGCTGCATGAATTGAAGATGTGGATGGAGGCAGACCGCAGTGATATGTCTGAATATGAGATTACTATAGCAAAGGCAATTGTGAGAAATGTTGGGAATATGGTAAAGTGGCCGTATGTTATATTATTTCTTGGTGGCATATGTTATTGTCTCAAAGGGGCAGGAAGAATCAACAGAAAAAATCTGGTGAACTTGATTCCCTATATCGTGCTTATGTTAATACCATTTCTCCATATGATCGTAAGCGGTCACGCTTTTATGCATAATGCGTTTACCTATAGGGAGTTTACAGTAGCTATTCTGGCGATGCTTTTTATGCTATTAAGTCAGAATGCAAATGCTGCAAGCCGGAAGAACACAGTAATGAAGCAGGAGGATACCTTAAATAATATAATGTAAGGCAGCCTGTTTTGAATGATGAGGAGGATGAAAAAATGAGTGAGAAACTGAAAGTAGGAATTTTAGGTGGTACCGGTATGGTGGGGCAGAGATTTATCGCTCTGCTGGAGAACCATCCCTGGTTTGAGGTCACAACGATTGCGGCAAGCCCGCGGTCAGCAGGTAAGACCTATCAGGAGGCCGTGGGTGACAGGTGGAAAATGGATACCCCCATGCCGGAGGCGGTAAAGGATATCGTAGTCAAAAATGTAAATGAGGTAGAACAGGTGTCTGCCGAAGTGGATTTTGTGTTTTCAGCGGTGGACATGACCAAAGAAGAGATCAAGAAGATCGAGGAAGATTACGCAAAGGCGGAGACGCCAGTGGTCTCCAACAACAGCGCGCACCGCTGGACGCCGGATGTACCTATGGTGGTGCCGGAGATCAATCCAGAGCACTTCGATGTAATTGAAGACCAGAAAAAGAGGCTGGGTACGAAGCGTGGGTTTATCGCAGTAAAGCCCAACTGCTCCATTCAGAGTTATGCGCCGGTGTTAACGGCATGGAAGGAGTTTGAGCCTTACGAGGTGGTGGCAACTACTTATCAGGCGATTTCCGGTGCGGGTAAGACCTTTAAAGACTGGCCGGAGATGGTGGAAAATGTGATTCCCTACATCGGTGGCGAGGAGGAGAAGAGCGAGAAAGAGCCGTTAAGGCTGTGGGGCAAGGTGGAGAATGGACAGATCGTACCGGCAGTAAGTCCTGTGATTACCTGCCAGTGTATTCGGATACCGGTGTTAAACGGTCACACGGCTGCCGTGTTCGTGAAATTTAAGAAGAATCCCACGAAGGAGCAGCTGGTGGAGAAACTGGTAAACTTTAAGGGATTACCGCAGGAACTGAATCTTCCCAGCGCGCCGAAGCAATTTATCCAGGTGATGGAGGAAGATAATCGTCCTCAGGTAAAGCTGGATGTGGATTATGAGAATGGCATGGGTATCAGTATAGGACGGATCCGGGAGGACAGTGTCTATGACTGGAAGTTCGTGGGACTTTCCCACAATACGGTGCGCGGCGCTGCAGGGGGCGCTGTGTTATGCGCAGAGACACTGAAGGCGAAAGGATTTATCACGAAGAAATAATAGGACAAAACAGGAAGTTATCAAACAACAGTAAACATAGGATAAAGACAGGGGACTGTTGGCCGGAACAAAGGGTATCGGCGGCAGGGTATAGGGGTAGGTATAGGTATGGATAAATTAGAATATCAGTTGGATCTCTTAAATGCGATCAACCAGAAGCTGCGAAGGGATGAGAAGATGCTGCGGTTGATCTGTGAGACGTCTAACAGTGCGTTTCTGTATTATAATTATGAGGAGAAGAAGATTCAGACCATAGCGAACTGGGATCATTTTTTTGATTTTACGATTCAGGACATGAAGGATCTGACGAAACTGTACGACTGTGTGGAGGAGAAGTATACGATTCCTCTTCGGGAAGTGCTTTTTATCGAAAAACAAGGGATGAAAAGTCAGTCTATTGAGATCAGACTGAAAGACAGCCGTCTGTGTATTGAGGTGGAGGTGAATATTGTCTACGATGACAATGGGCAGCCTACGGATAAAATCATTCGCTTTAAGGATGTGACAAAGTTTAATGCGCAGAATGATGAACTGACTTATATGGCTTATTACGATATCCTGACGGGGCTCTATAACCGCAACTATTTTGTGCGGCTTTTGGGTGAGTTTGTACGCCGTGCGGAGGAAGAGAATGAGACCGTGGCGGTGATGTTTCTGGATGTGGATGATTTCCGCAGAATCAATGATGGCATGGGCATCATCGTAGGAGATGAACTGGTTCAGTTGTTTGGACAATATCTGATCGATCTGATGGGGGATAACGTAGTGATATCGCATTTTAACAGTGATATCTATTGTATCGGGATTTATAGTCCATATGGGGCAAGAAGTGTGGAGACGATTTATCAGACCATTAAGGAGAGACTGAAAAATCCCTTTAAACTGACCGGCGGACAGGAAATCTACATAACGGTGAGTGTGGGAGTGGCCGAATATCCGGAGGCGGCTTCTAATACGCTGGAATTGATCAACTGTGCGGAGATTGTCATGTTTAAGGCAAAGAGCATGGGAAAGGATAAGATCCAGTACTTTGACGGCGCTATCCTGAATGATTTCCTGCAGAATGTGACCATAGAGAATAAGCTGAAAGAAGCGGTATTCTCCCAGAATTTTATTATGTATTTCCAGCCCCAGTTTCGAACTACGGACAGGGGACTGCGTGGGGTGGAGGCGTTGATACGCTGGAAAGATGATACGGGTGATATGATCAGCCCGGCAGTTTTTATTCCCATCGCAGAAAAGAACGGTACTATCGTTCCCATAGGCACCTGGGTGATCGAGGAGAGTTTGAAAGCCTATGCGGAGTGGAGACGCAAATATCATTATCCACTGATTATGTCCATCAATATATCGGCAATCCAATATAAACAACCGGATTTTATTGACAAACTTTTGCAGATTCTGGAGAAATACGAGATTTCGCCCTATGAGATAGAACTGGAGATTACAGAATCGATTTTGATAGATGACTTTGAGGAGATTACAGAACGGCTTGCCATCTTGAGGGATATTGGAATCAAGATATCCTTGGACGATTTTGGAACAGGGTTTTCATCTTTGTCTTATTTGAAAGGTCTACCGATTGATACGTTGAAGATTGACAAGTCCTTTATTGATACGGTAATCACAGATGAAAATACAAGGATCATCACAGAATCCATCATTTATATGGTCAAGAAACTGGGGTTTGAGACCATAGCGGAAGGAGTGGAGACGGAAGAACAGTTCCGATATCTCAATGAGATTTCCTGTGATATCATTCAGGGATTTTATCTGGGCAAACCGATGCCGGCGGAACGTATTGAAAAACTGCTGGTAAATATAACGGCGGATATGTGAGGCAATTTATGTTATTGGGCAGAGTAACTGAACTGAATTATCTGAACAATTGTTACGACCGGGAAGGCAGTCAGATTTTGATTGTCTATGGACAAAAGCACATTGGCAAGACAGCGCTTGTAAAGGAATTTATGAAAGACAGACCGCACTATTATTATCTGGCCAGAGCCTGTTCCGAGAGAGAACAGACCTATCAGTGGGGGCGGCAGATGGCTCATGACGGTTATGTTGTGGACAAATTCCCAACTTTCCATGATATTTTTGCGAAGATATCCCACCGTATAAACGGTAAGAAAGTGATTGTTATCGACGAGTTTCAGAACATTGTCAGGGCCAGCGACAGCTTTATGAAGGAACTGGTGGCCTTTGTACACAGTCAATGGAACAAGGATGATGTGATGGTGCTTCTTTGCAGTTCTTCCATCGGCTGGATTGAGAACAGCATGATCACACGCATCGGTGAAGCGGCATATGAGTTGTCAGGTCTTTTGAAGATTAAAGAAATGTCTTTTGCGGACATTGTGGAGCGGTTTCCTAATTTCCGGATTGAGGAGTGTGTAGAAGCCTATGCAATCCTCGGTGGGATTCCCGGTTTGTGGAACCAGTTCGATGACCGTTTGACGATTCAGCAGAATATCTGCCGTAATATTTTGGATCCGGATAGTCTCCTGTTTGAGGAAGGGGAGCGGATTCTCACGGAGCAGCTGCGGGAGCCGGCGGTGTACAATACAATCATGGCTTCTATTGCGGCCGGCAACTATAAATTAAATGATCTCTATCTGCACACGGAGTTCTCCCGGGCGAAGATTAGCGTGTATTTGAAAAACCTGATTGAACTGGAATTGGTGGAGAAGGTCTTTTCGTATGATACGGCCGGTAAGGAGAATGTGCAGAAAGGGATTTACAGGATCAGTCATCCTTTTGTGGATTTTTATTATACCTATATGTATCCCCATATGAGCGATTTGCAGACGCTTTCCGTGGGAGAATTTTATAATCATTATATCATGCGGGATTTCAGACATTATGTGTCGGGATATTTCAAACAGATCTGCAGACAGCATCTTGCCATGCTAAATGAAAGGCACAGGCTGCCCATTCTTCTGGACGATATCGGGGAGTGGATCGGTAAGGCAGGATCTTTGGATATTGTGGCGCAGGATGAAGAAGGGCATACAATGGTTGGCCTGTGTAATTGGGAGAAGCCTATGACCTATGAGGACTATGAAAATCTGCTCCTCTATGCCAGGAAGGCAAAAATCAGCCCGGATTATATCTATATGTATACAGCGTTCCGCTTTGATGAGAAACTGAATCTGGAAGCCAAGATTAAGACGAATCTGAAACTGGTACAGATTTCAGATCTTTAGGGTGGTATGGTGACAGTGGGTGCGATGGCGAAACTGTTGTGCGGTGTGTGAGGAAGTTATGGGAAAGAGTTTGTTTATCGCTGAGAAACCCAGCGTGGCGAGAGAATTTGCCAAAGCCTTAAAATATGATATGAAAAATAAAGACGGTTATATGGAGTCCAACGAGGCGGTGGTGACATGGTGCGTGGGGCATCTGGTGACCATGAGTTACCCGGAGGTCTACGATGAGAAGTATAAACGATGGTCTTTAGATACCATTCCCTTTATACCGGAAGAATTTAAGTATGAGGTCATTGAAGGCGTCAAGAAACAGTTCGGGATTGTGAGTGGTCTTCTGAACAGGGAAGATGTGGAGACAATCTATGTCTGCACTGACTCTGGGCGGGAAGGTGAGTATATTTACCGTCTGGTGGAACAGCAGGCCGGGGTGGAAGGCAAGGTCAGGAAGCGTGTATGGATTGATTCCCAGACCGAAGAAGAGATACTGCGGGGCATCCAGGAGGCCAAGGATCTTTCCGCTTATGATAATCTTTCAAGCGCCGCCTATCTGCGGGCCAAAGAAGATTATCTGATGGGAATCAACTTCTCCAGGGCACTGACATTAAAATACAGTTATCCGATTAAAAGTTATCTCAAGGCGGATAGGGCGGTGGTCTCTGTCGGTCGTGTCATGACCTGTGTGCTCGGTATGGTGGTGAACAGGGAGCGGGAAATCCGGGAGTTTGTGAAGATACCCTTTTACCGGATACTCTTACAGATTGACATAGAAGGGCATGGATGCAGCTTTGAATGGAAAGCGGTGGAAGGTTCTAAGTATTACCAATCGCCGCAGATTTACAAAGATAACGGGTTCCTGAAAGAGGAAGAGGCGGATGATTTTATCAGTTTTTTGTTGGAAGAGCCAAAGCAGGAACCGGTGATCGAGAAAATTGAAAAAAAGAAGGAGACCAAGAATCCTCCTCTTTTGTATAATCTGGCGGAACTGCAAAACGACTGTTCCCGGCTTTTTAAGATCAGTCCGGATGAGACGTTGCGGATTGCCCAGGAACTTTATGAGAAAAAACTGACAACCTACCCTCGTACAGATGCCAGAGTTCTTTCCACGGCAGTGGCGAAGGAAATCCAGAAAAATATCGGTGGGCTTAAGAATTATCATGTGGCGGCGGAATATGCTGCGGAAGTGCTGGAAAAGGGCAGTTACCGCGGCCTGGAAAAAACGAGGTATGTCAATGATAAGCAGATTACAGATCATTATGCAATCATTCCCACAGGACAGGGATTTGGCAGTTTAAACAGTCTGCATCCCACTTCTGCTAAGGTTTATGAGATTATTGTCAGACGATTTTTGAGCATCTTCTACCCAGCGGCAGTCTATCAGAAGATTAGTCTGGGGGTGAAGATGAAGGGAGAGGTTTTTGTTTCCGGTTTCAAAGTGTTGGCGGAACAGGGTTACCTCAAAGTGTCACAGAATTCTTTTGCCAGAAAGAAGTCGGAGGAGTATACTGAAGAGGAGAAGAAGGAAGAAACGAAAGAGGAAGTTACCTGTGATGCGTCTTTTATGGACGCGCTTGGCGCTCTCAAAAAGGGAATGTCCCTTGCAGCGGGAGAACTGGGGAAGAAAGAGGGAGAGACTTCACCGCCTAAGCGTTATAATTCCGGCAGCATGATTCTTGCTATGGAGAATGCAGGGCAGTTTATCGAAGATGAGGAACTTCGGTCTCAGATCAAGGGAAGCGGTATTGGAACTTCTGCAACCAGGGCGGAGATTTTAAAGAAGTTGGTACATATCAAATATCTGGCTTTGAATAAAAAAACACAGATTATCACGCCCACACTTCTGGGAGAAATGATCTATGAGGTGGTGGCAGGATCTATTAGACCGCTCTTAGATCCAAGACTCACGGCCAGCTGGGAGAAGGGACTGACGCTGGTGGCATCAGGTGAGATTTCAGAACAGGAATACATGGTCAAGCTAGATGATTTTGTCACCAGAAGGACCAATGCCGTCAAACAGATGAATAATCAGTCGGCGCTAATTCATAGATTTCATTATGCATCACAGTTTTACAAAAAGTAAGTTGCTTCGCAACTTACTTTGCGAGATTCGCTTCGCGAACTCGGATAAGCGGAAGGATTTTCCGTATTAAAAATGAAGAAAGAGGGGGAGAAAAATGGCAGGATTGCAGGATACCACAATAGCGGCGCTCTATACGCTGGAGGAGACAATCGCGAAGGACATTTTTGAGGGGGTGACTTATCCCTGGGAAGTACTGGGTAAGATCAAGGACTTTATTGTGGCATTGGGAGAGACACTTCCGGAAGACAAATTTGAGAGAAGAGAAGGGAATATCTGGGTGGCCAGAAGCGCGAAAGTGTTTCCCAGTGCCTATATTGGCGGCCCGGCGATTATTGATGAAGAGGCGGAGATCAGACAAAGTGCTTTCATAAGGGGTTCCGCGATCGTGGGAAAAGGAGCGGTTGTGGGTAACTCCACGGAACTTAAGAATGTGATACTTTTTAATAAAGTTCAGGTGCCTCATTATAATTACGTGGGGGACAGTATCCTGGGCTATAAGGCACATATGGGAGCGGGATCTATCACATCAAATGTAAAGAGCGACAAGACGCTGGTGGTGGTACATGCCGGAGAGGAAAGCTATGAGACCGGGCTTAAGAAATTCGGTGCCATGCTTGGTGACAATGTAGAGGTAGGATGTAATTCTGTGCTGAATCCCGGTACAGTGATCGGCAAATGCTCCAATGTGTATCCGACTTCCATGGTGCGGGGCTTTATTCCGCCGAACAGCATTTATAAGAAGCAGACTGAAATAGCGGCAAAATATTAGACCTGTCAGAGAAGATACCCGTAAACCGACAGAAAAAAGTATTTTGAGGATAAGAAGTATGGCAGTAGATTTGAGTATTGAGAATTTTGGTTCCATGATCGATCACGTGATCGCGGGAATATGTTTCTTTGAATATGAAGATGGAAAATTTACGCCCATCTATATCAATGAGGGGTTTTTCCGTATGCTTGGCTATTCCAGAATTCAGGGCATGAAATATCTGGAGATGATAGACATGGTCATTATTCCGGAAGATATGCCTGCTTTTCATCAGGCCATTGAGGATGTTTTAAAGGATGACGGTGTAGTGGATGTGGAGTTTCGTACTGTGACGGCATCGGGAGGACTGCGTTGGCTGCATGTGAGAGGGAATCTCTATGCCAGGGAAGGCAGGAAGAATACGATCGTAACCGTCATACAGGATATCACCGAACGCAAGAACATAGAGGAAGAACTGCAGAGACAGGCGGAGCGTTTGCATATCCTTTCCGAGGCAGAAGGTGAAAAGATAATCGATTATAATGCCAAGACCGATGTCATGATCATCAAATCATCCGGAGGATATGGTGTGGGAGGAGAAGAGATTTATAATAAGTATCTGGAAAAGTTCAATTCTTCCACAATTTATGAAGAGGATGTGGCATATTACAGGGCAGTCATTGACAGTCTTCTTAAATCACCCAAACATGATACCATTGAATTTCGAATCAAACGGTTTGATAAGGATTTTACATGGTATCAGGCAAATCTCACTTCCCTGTTAGGAGCGGAAGGCTACGTTACCAGGATCGTGGGCCGCATGATCAATATCCATGACAAGAAGATAAAGGAGATGGAACTTTTACTGCGAGCGGAAAAAGATGCACTGACAGGACTCTATAATCAGGGTGCCGCAGAGCAGCTGATCCGCAATGCCATTGAGGACAGCGGTGATGATACTCTAAATGCCTTAATGATCATTGATTTGGATAATTTTAAAGAGGCCAACGATCTGATAGGCCATGCACAGGGCGATATCCTGTTAGGAGAGACAGCGGGCAGATTAAACGAGATATTCAGAGGCGGTGATATCATTGGCAGAATCGGCGGTGATGAGTTTATCGTCTATGTCAAAAACCTAAATTCCATTTCCGAGGCGGATGTATTGGCAAGCAATATTGTCAGCAATGTGAGATATACGCTGGAGGCGGAAGAAAGCCAGATCCAGGTAACCTGCAGCGTGGGTGTTTCCGTATTTCCTTATCATGGCAAGGAATACGAGGAACTTTTCAAGAAGGCGGACAGGGCGGTCTATACGGCAAAAGCCAACGGAAAGTGTGACTATCGTATTTATGATGCGGCAAGTACTGTGGTCTATCATGCCAACAGAAAGAACGGTTATGACCTGAACAAGGGAATGGACGTCGATAAAAATATCGAAGATCAGGTTATGCAGATTCTGTTTGAGGATAGAGTTATGGAGTCAGCGCTCAAATCTGCCATTGAGTTGATGACGACCAAATATCATTTTCACAGGGGATACATCTGTGGAAATGAGTCTTTACCAATTTCAAGAACCGTGCAGTTTTCAGAGGATGCTTATGCGACGGGTAAAGAGGAAGATGCACATTATGAACTAAAACGGGTGGTAAATGAAGTCCTTTATGCTTCCTTCCCGGGGGCGACAATCATTCATGACTATGATTTGACGCTGGATGAGATGCATGATTATTTTCAGGCGGAAGGCATCAAAAGTATGCTTTTTTATCCACTGACTTCCAAGGGAGAATTCCAGGGAGCGATTGTCCTGGAAAATCATGTGGATGTGCAGATGGAACTGAAAAAGAGTGAGATGGAGGAGATCCGTTCCCTGTTCCGTATCATGGAGGCACATATCCTGCAGATCGGCCTGATGGACAGATTACAGGACTTCGTGACACAGATTGCGATATTTGATAACCTGGACAGCTTTGTATATGTGGTCAATCCGGATACCTATGAACTCAGTTTTATCAATAAAAGAGTGTTGATGGATTCTCCGAATGTCAAGATAGGTGACATTTGTTATAAAGCCCTGCAGAACCGTGATACTCCCTGTGAAAACTGTATTCTGCGCAATCTGGACAAAAAGGATTCCCACTGCAGATGTACAGAGGAAATATTCAATTATTCCCTGCGCTGCTGGACCAGATGCAGCGCCAGCTGGTTGGAGTGTAAGGAGGAAAATGGGCTTGCGCTCTTAAACAGCATTGACATTTCTGAGTACTTTATGGGATAGAAATTACAAGAAATATCTGGATTTTTTTATAACAATATGAGACAATAGAAACAGCGGTTATGACAGACTGCATTCAGTCTGTTATCAAATAATTTATACATAATCGAAAGGAGTTATCACATGATCTATTCAAAAGAAGTTGAAGAAATGTGTACAGTGGCACAGGGCGTTCATCATGGCTGTGCTCCTATCCCAGAGGAAGCAAAATGGGTGCAGGCAAAAGAAGTGAAGGATATTTCCGGTCTGACACACGGCGTTGGCTGGTGTGCTCCTCAGCAGGGTGCTTGTAAGCTGACCCTGAACGTGAAGGAAGGTATCATTCAGGAGGCTTTGGTGGAGACTATCGGATGTTCCGGTATGACACACTCCGCAGCTATGGCGTCTGAGATTCTGCCGGGACTTACGGTTATGGAAGCACTCAACACAGACTTGGTATGTGATGCAATCAACACAGCTATGAGAGAGTTGTTCTTACAGATTGTATATGGCCGTACACAGTCTGCTTTTTCCGAGGATGGACTTCCGGTAGGTGCAGGTCTTGAGGATCTTGGTAAAGGTTTGAGAAGCCAGGTAGGTACTATGTATGGTACGCTTAAGAAGGGTCCCCGTTACCTTGAGATGGCAGAGGGCTATGTGACAGGTATCGCATTGGATGCCAATGATGAGATTATCGGTTACAAGTTTGTAAGCCTTGGTAAGATGACAGACTTCATCAAAAAGGGTGATGATCCTAATACAGCATATGAGAAGGCATGTGGTCAGTATGGCCGTGTAGACGATGCTGTGAAGATCATTGATCCCAGATGCGAATAGGTGAAGTAAATTCCTTCGGAATTAACTTCGCGAGATTCGCTTCGCGAACTCGGAATAAGCGGAAGGAAAATAACTTCGCGAGATTCGCTTCGTGAACTCGGTATAAGCGGGAGGAGAATTAACTTCAGGGACTCTTTAATACAAATAGGAGGATTAAGATAAGATGGCTTTATTTGAATCATATGAAAGACGAATTGACAAGATCAATTCCGTGTTGAACAGTTATGGCATTTCTTCCCTTGAGGAAGCTGAGAAGATTACGAAAGATGCTGGCCTGGACGTATATGAGCAGGTAAAAAAGATCCAGCCCATCTGTTTTGAGAACGCATGCTGGGCTTATACAGTAGGCGCAGCAATCGCGATCAAAAAGGACTGCAAGAAAGCAGCTGATGCTGCAGCAGCGATTGGTGAGGGATTACAGGCATTCTGTATTCCTGGTTCTGTGGCAGATACCCGTAAGGTTGGCCTTGGACATGGTAATCTGGGTAAGATGTTATTGGAAGAAGATACAGACTGCTTTGCATTTTTGGCAGGTCATGAGTCCTTCGCAGCTGCAGAGGGTGCAATCGGTATTGCTGAGAAAGCAAACAAGGTTCGTCAGAAACCTTTACGTGTTATCCTGAACGGTCTTGGAAAAGATGCTGCTAAGATCATTTCCAGAATCAACGGATTCACTTTTGTGGAGACTGAGTACGATCCTTATACCAATGAAGTGAAGGAAGTTGACAGAATCGCATATTCTGAAGGGCTTCGTTCTAAAGTAAACTGCTACGGTGCGAATTCCGTACCGGAAGGCGTTGCAATCATGTGGAAAGAGAACGTGGATGTATCCATTACCGGTAACTCCACCAATCCTACCAGATTCCAGCATCCAGTAGCAGGTACATACAAGAAGGAGAGAACTGAGGCAGGCAAGAAATACTTCTCCGTGGCTTCCGGCGGTGGTACAGGACGTACCCTTCATCCGGATAATATGGCTGCAGGTCCGGCATCCTATGGTTTCACAGATACCTTAGGACGTATGCACTCTGATGCACAGTTTGCTGGTTCTTCTTCCGTACCGGCCCATGTGGAAATGATGGGGCTGATCGGTATGGGTAACAACCCGATGGTTGGTGCTACGGTTGCAGTGGCAGTTTCCATCGAGGAAGCAGCTAAGGCTGGGAAGTTTTGATTGAGTTGCACTAAACATAAACATTGCAAAGGTAATATATAAAAGCTGATAAAACGCCATAATTCATATGAATTGTGGCGTTTTTACATACAATATTGACGTTTCTTGCTGAAAATCAGTGGTTGGTGTAATGCAGAGGCATTTTGTGCTCCCGCCATAACGAAAAGGGGAAATTAGGTTATTTTTGGTATAAAAAAGTAGTTGACTTTTTATATGTATTTGCATATAATAACTTCAAGAAATCGGTTTTTCGAAACTGCTTTCTTGTAGATAACGAACGGGCTTGTGTGTTTTATACATGCAAGCCTTTAGATTTATGGAGGGTGCATATGCTTAGAGGAATGGTTTTTATTGATCATATGAATTTCGATATTGCATTGCAGAAATATTATAAAAGCCTTAGTAAACCAACGATAAAATTAGATTATAACAAATTATTTAGAAATGTTTGTACTCAGATTTCAAATGTAGATTTTTTGAAAGGCTTTATATTTGTTCCTAAGCCAGATGAATTTTTGATGAAAGATAAAAATCTTGAAAATTATTATAACTGGGTTACAGGCATGAAAAATGCTCCATATACAGATGTAATTGAAGGAAGGTATGTAGCAAGGCAGGTGGATGAGAACATTCCGATGGAGATAGGGAATAAGAGTACATATTACAAAGTGGAGAAAGGAACAGATATAAATTTAGCGGTACATGCTATAAGTAAAGCATTTTACAATTCATATGATATAGCATTCTTTCTGAGTGCGGATACAGATTATATAAAAGTATATGAAGTTTTAAAAAGTATAGGGAAGATTACAGTTGTAGTTGGCGTAAAAGGGCAGAATGTAAATAGTATAAGGCCTATCGTAGACAATACACTGATCTTAGATGAGAAATTTCTTGATAAATGTAAGAGAGATGCGGTGGTAAGACATTAAAGTCAGGAATATAATTCGAGTTGATAAACCTCACGTAGCACTCAAATGGCTTGAAAACGCTGTAAAATCAAGGCTTCCTGTTTCCATCGAGGAAGCGGCGAAGGCTGGAAAGTTTTAAAGAAGTTGTCATAAATTCTAAGAAAATGCCATAGAATGGCTTAAAATGGGAGTCTTTCAAGTCGTGATTCGGGTTGATTGGCTCTTATTTTTTGTGATAGAATACCTGTACAAGACACACACTAACGATGATGCGTTTGCCAGCAATGTCTTAGTAAATGATTTCTTTGATGATTTTGGTGATTTTGTCAGATAATATTGTATATTGCAATAATATAGCCTTGTATGCTAAAATACTTATGAGAATTCAATAGCGGATAAAGTGTACCACCATAAGGAGCGCCAACTCCTTATGGCAAGGTAGGTGTTACTGGCACCCACAATACAGACTAAGTCTGCGATACACATGAATTATTATAAAGCAGTTGGTATGAAAACTCAAATGCTTTCTTTGCGTATTCAATGATTTTAGTCGAAGCCTTAAGATATAAAGAGCAGGGCATTGGTGTGGTTGCAAACACACTGATACTCTGCTTATTGGATTCTCACATGAATAAAGATGCCTCAGACAGCGGGAAACAGACCGCTGTTGCGGGCGTCTCATGTGAGAGCCATGGTTTAGGGACTATGTTCAGCTTTACCATGCTGACATAGTCTTTTTCTATGTAAATTTAGGATGCAAGTCCTATTTTTATAAAAATATCTTAAGGAGGACAAGATTATGTTTTGTAGTAAATGTGGGAGTCAGATACCAGATGGTGTTGCGGCATGCCCTAATTGTGGGGAGCAGTTTGAGCAGTTCAGTAACAGTCAACCCCAGCAGTCCCAGGTCAATTTTCAGAGTCAGAAGGTGAGGCAGTCTGTATCGCAGGCTAAATTAGGTGTGAGTTGTGGGGTACTGGCAGCATTGCTGTGTTTCGCGGGAGCATTTGGATGGGGTACTGTATTTGCGCTTATTGCAGGTTATATATTTCTTTTTGAGAGCGATCAGTGGCTCAGGTCTTATACGGCAAAAACGACGAAGATTTTTGTCATCTACAATGTGATAACTTTTGCCATATCTTTACTGAAATCCTGTCTGTCAGTCTTAGTAGACTTGGACATCTTTTCAAACAAACTCGTAGATGGCATTTACAAGCTGTCTAATGGGTTGTCAATGATTAGTTCCATTGCAAGTATCGTGTTTATGGTGATATTACTGATGAACGCCATAAAAGCATATAATATGCGCAACAACTAAATCGCAGAAGCAGGAGAGAGGTGGTCGCAGTAAGGTCAGCTCTCTCTTGTATACAAGTGAGGATGAGAAATGTTTTGTAAGAATTGTGGTACACAGTTAAAAGATGGTGCGGCGTTCTGCACCAATTGTGGTATGAAGATAGCACCAGTAGGGCAGAGCGATGCAGGGGTAGCCTCAAAGCCTGTGCCACCCGTTGCGCCAGACAAAGAAGTTTATTATGAGCCGCCTGTTTCGTCTAAGAAATCTTTGCAGACGCCTATTATCATCGCAGCAGTATTGATTGTTGCTGTGATAGGGTGTCTTGTTGCAGTGCTTGTGTTAAGAAATCGAGACACGGATGAAGATGTGGTGTCTCATGACATATCTTCGGAGAAAGAAGATTTTGAGGATGAGTTCATTGATGAGCCAGAGAAGGAAGAGGAGCCGGCTGAGGAAGTGGAGGACGAGAGACCGCAGGAGAGCCAGATTATTGAGGAGTCGGTTGAGGAGGTGAACCAGTATATCCTGCAGAACAGTGATTCAGCGTATCTGACGCATGAGGACTTGGTTGGGCTGACCAAGGAGGAGTGCAGGCTTGCAAGGAATGAGCTGTATGCCAGACATGGCAGGAGGTTTGATGATGAGGGGCTACAAAATTATTTTGACCAAAAAGATTGGTATACAGGCTATATAGATCCTGCTGATTTCAGCGATTCAGTACTGAATGACTTTGAGATGGCAAACCGTGACTTAATCGTCCAGTATGAGGAGGAGATGGGTTACCGATGAACAGAGCCAAGTATGCTGTTTTACTTATATTCTGTCTGAGTCTGCTCTCTGGCTGTGCAAGTAAAGACAGTACGGAGGATTCTGGGGCAGCCGAACCAGTGGCGGAGGTGCCAGTTGAAGTGGAGCCATCGCCTGTTGAGGAGCCGACCGCGGTAGAAGCAGAGCCTGTTGTGGTGGAAGAAGCGCCAGGGCAGGAGCCAGAACCATCGGGAAATGGGCATCTGGTCGTAATAGATGCGGGACATCAAGCGAAAGCCAATACAGAAAAAGAGCCAGTCGGACCAAATGCTTCTGAGAGGAAGATAAAAGTGTCAGGCGGCACATCTGGTGCTGTCAGTGGTCTGGCAGAGTATGAACTGACATTGATGGTTGCCAAGAAACTCTGTAGTGAACTGGAAGAGCGCGGCTATGAGGTCATCATGGTGAGGACTTCCAATGATGTGAACATCAGCAACAGCGAGAGGGCGGCAGTCGCCAATGATGCAGATGCTGACGCCTTTATCAGAATCCATGCGAACGGCAGTGAAAACACAAAGGAAAATGGGGCAATGACAATTTGCCAGACAGCGGATAACCCCTATAATGCAGAACTTTATGCGGAGAGCAGACGCTTGTCGGACAATGTTTTGGAGGCGCTTGCGGCGGAGACAGGCTGTAAAAAGGAGTATGTGTGGGAGACAGACACCATGAGCGGCATCAACTGGTGTCAGGTGCCTGTGACGATCGTGGAGATGGGCTATATGACAAATCCAGAGGAAGACAGACTGATGGCAACAGAAGACTATCAACAGAAGATCGTAGTCGGCATTGCTGACGGTATAGATGTTTATTTTGGTTTGTGAGGGAGGATTATAGTATGTTTTGTATGAAGTGTGGAAAGAAGATAGACGATGATAGTAAGTTCTGCCCATTCTGTGGAAATGTGGTTGCAAACAGCGCGACTAATGCAGGGGTACAACAAAATATAAATCCTGTGATGCAGACGGTTAAATTCTTTAATAAGAAGATAATGATAGGCGTAGTGTCCTGCATAGTGGCTGTGGCGGTTGTGATAGGGGGAGTCAAACTGCTCACAGGCGGTTTTGGAAAAACAATAGCAGAGCAGCTATTCTTAATGTCTTGGACAGAACTGATTGATTTGGATGAAAAAGAATTCAAGTCGTCTCTGCGTGATGAGGGAATTACCTATGAGCAGGGAGCGAGGCAGTTTGATATGAGATTTATGGAATTACGCACTAAGTCTGTCAGCCCTTTTATGGGATATGATAGTTATTTTGGGTATCATAGTGAAAATATTTATGATGATTTATCACTCCCCACGGCAACAATGTTTGCAGTCACTTTTGAGACAAAGGATGATTACGAGGATGGAAAGGATGATATTTTAAGGTATCTTGATAAGAGTCGTGTTAAAGGCTATGATGCCATAGTAGCAGATACAGAGAATCCAATAATAGGAAGCGATAATCCATTTATGGATTTCGCAACTCAAACAAATAATTATTTGTTGGATATCAGCACTATAGACTTCAATATGCTTATGGAGTCTATGATAGAGGAAGCTGATTTGAGTGAAGAAGAAACAAGGCAGATACGAGAACTTTTAGAAGAGGAAGAAAACGCTAAAGAATTGCAGGAGATGATGGAGAGCATTAAAGTTTATAAGTTCTCTACGATTGCATTTGTAGAAAATAAAGGTGCTTTGGGAGAGTTGCTTGAATATTATTTTGATGATGATGATGAAAATATGCGTGCAGCCTATGAATCAGAAGATTTTCCCCAATATGGCTATTGTATAATGAATTCTTATATGCCTTTAACGGATGAAGATTTTCAGAGTTTAATGTCATACTTTAATTATGATACGATTGACCAAAAAGAGATTGACCTTGACGAAGTACGCAAGACCCTTGATGTCGATTTATTAGACAGTGGTGTTCAAAATTCAGAAGATGATTTGAGAGCAATCTATTTCATGGAGAATCATGGAGTAGATATCAAGTCAGATATGGATGTGAGTTCTGATGAGTTGAAAAGAATCTGGTATATCAGGAATTATGGTTGGGACAGCGAGGCAGGTAGCTTTGTTGATTTATCTGACTATCATGACAGCAGGGGTATCTACTGTGCCTTGACATTTAATTATGATGTGGATGAAAAAGCCTATTTTCAAGAAGATTTGGATAAGGTGATTTATTTATCTGAAAAAGATTTTAACCCAGACACAGGCGGTTCTTTCGAGAGTGAAGATGAAAAGCGGCTTTATTTTATGAAGAATTATAGTTACGATACTATGAATAGTAAGGCGGTTGATCAAGAAGTCGTGGATGCATTGATTGCATATGATAAATATGTTGGAGAAACATTAGCGGAAGAAGCAGTATATGGATATAATCTGATTTATATTGATGATAACAATATACCAGAGTGCCTTGTATGGACAGAAAAAGACCAGAGAGTATTTGTGCTGAGTTATAAGAATGGTGCTATAGAATCAGTGACACATCAACAAGGCAGTGGTTATCTTAAGGTCATCTACACACCTAAATCTGGAAAGTTTGATATTAGTGTTTTTTATGGTTCAGCAGGACTGGAAGATGATATTTTTACCTTGGATGATAGCTTTCATTTAGTTGCTTATGCAGATAGTAATAGGGATATATATAGTCGTGTTTTTAGTATAAATGGACAAGAGGTTAGTGAATCAGTATATGATGAAACTCTGAGTGATAAATTTGACAGTATTATACTTGGAGGTATGTCTTATAGGCGTGAAGAAGATTATAATAGCGCTGCCAGTGGATGTAGAGATGTATATTCAAATGTTGATAAGGCCTACAGCACCTTATTATCCGCTTACGATGCTCTTGGAACCACTACATATGTGACATATGCCCCTGAAGTTGCTGAATTTGACCTTACAGACGGAACGCTTGTAACAGGAGACACCGCAGAAGAAACTGGGAAAGTAAAATATGTACAGGCTTCGTTAGAGCATAAGGATACATATGAGTATAATGAAACATTTTTTTGCCTGACATATGATATTCCAGATTCTGTCAGATATTATGCTGATTCTACAATTGTTGGTGGGGATACAGCTATTGTATATAATAGTAAAAATTCAGATGAAAAAGAATTGATTATACTAGTAGATTTAGGTACTTATGGAAGGAGTTATGATGAGAATGGAAATAATAAATTTGATAGCTTTGAGAAGGAACTTAATAATATCATGAAAGATGATTGTTATGTTTCGGAAATGAAGGACGACAGTCGTGAATATACTTATGATTTTAATGTCTTTTATAAGGATAATTTGCCTATCGAGAATGGTTGGATTAAGTGTACTAAGATGTTTTTTTTTAATTTAGATGATTATAATGTTCATAATAGCGATGGATGTATTACAGTATATGTATATAGTCCAGATGAAAAGTTGTCAAGTGAAGTATTAAATCATATTGTGCGTAGTATGAAATGTGTTAAACAATAATAGGTGCGTTTTCTATTGCAAGAGCCATTACTGAAAATGTAACGGCTCTTTTTCCTGCTATTGCTTTTTGCCCCCGCAAGTTTGTTGGCATGTAAAGTAAATCTATTAATTGATACTGTCCAATTTAGGCTTGTTCCTTCAAAAGCATCTGTTCAAACTCATGGGCAGGAACAGGTTTTGAATATAAATAGCCCTGTAGATAGGAAACGCCTATTTTACGGATAATATCCTGGATTTCTTCCGTTTCAATTCCTTCAGCGATGGTCTGTATCGAAAGCTGTCTGCACATATTTACCACATTTTCAATAATAGCCATATCTGTTCTGTTTCCCTCGCGGACGAGACCGCGTACAAATTTCTGATCAATTTTCAAAACATCCATGCTGACGTCATGTAACAGACCGAAGGAAGCGTATTCTGTTCCAAAGTCATCCATCGCAATCTTAAAACCAAGTTCTTGCAGTTTGCTAAATTGATGAGAGAGCATTTTGGTGTCAGCGGCGTTGCAGCTTTCTGTAAGTTCTACCATGATAAGCTTTGGATCCACCTGTAATTCCTGAACTTTTGCTATCAGTCTATTGATAAATTCGCCGTCCAGAAGCTGGATATAGGACACATTAAAGCTTACACTGATATTGTATTTTTTTTGCCACATGGCGGCGTGCCGAAGGGCTTCTTCCATTACCCAAAATCCAACTTCCCTTATTTCCCCGCTGTTTTCCAAAATCTTGATAAATTCATAGGGGGTTGCATCCTGTATTTCTGGTGTTTTCCATCGTAACAAGGATTCACATTCTGTAATTTTTTTGGTTTTTGTGTCCAGTATAGGCTGGAAATATAATTCAAAACCTTCAAAATTATTATGTATGCTTTGCGTCAGTGCTTCGTGAAGATGACTTATGCGTAGATGGCGCTGAGAGATTTTTTCGGAAAATTCAGCAATCCATCCGTGTGTTTGTTCCTTGGCGTATTCCAGGGAGTGCTCCAGATTGCTTAGCAGAGTATTAAAGTCGGTTCCGTCTTCAGGATAAGATACAAGACCTGCGGAGACGGAAAAGCTTTTGAGACCTCTGATATTCATACAATAGTCGTTGATATTTTCAAAAAGCTTATATAATTCCTCTTTGGAACTGCCGGGCGATAAAATAATAAACTCATCGCCCTGAAAACGGTAAACGCGGTTATCTTTACCGGCCGATTGCGTCAAGTATTCAGACAATGCGATCAGCACTTTGTTGCCATATAGGAAACCATGGGTGTTATTGATTTTCCGAAACGAGTTTATGCCGAGAAGAAGAATCGCGCCACTTCCTGTGGAAAAGTCATATTTCTGCATTTCATAGTTTGTCAGAAGATGGGTGAGCGGATCGTATTTATTCTGGTTGTCAAGCCGTGTCATGATTCCTGCAAAAACAAGGGGATTTCCTTCGTCATCGGAGATCACGCTGCCCTTGCATTCCAGCCATACATAGTCGTTATATTTGTTTTTGGCGCGGTATTGGCAGCTGTGGCGGTTGGATGCACCGGAAAATACGGCTTCTATATCTTTCAGATACAGGGCGCGGTCATCGGGATGGATATATTCCATCCATTTGGGACCAGTGCCTTTTATATATTCTCCTTCAAGATTGAAATAATCTACGGTGTTTTTGGACCATCGTGAGATATCTGTTTTCATATCGCATACATAAATATAAATATTATCGGAAGCGTTTGCGAAGGATTCAAATAATTCGTTTTCTAAAATATTTTTCGACATATGCGATTACCCCTTTCGGCAGAATGTATTAATAATCATAGAATTCCCTGATGCAAGTCCGGGAAGAACAAGTAATCCAGAGAAGTTTGATTTATTATAATCTTATCATAGTTTTGACGAATTGAAAATGCGACAAAAAAGAAATATTGTTTGTAAGACAGACATTATATAAAGTCAAATCCTGTAGTATTTTTAGTTTATTATTTCAGCTGAGTATGATATATTATTAGGGAAAGAGGAATTGTCTTTTAAAGCTGAGAAAATTTTATTGATGAGACTAGGATGAAGGAAAGCCATGAACGGGGAGTATAGAGGACAAGAGGTTATTGCAACGGTAGAAACACGGCTTTTGCCGCCTGATCATAATTATCCTGACTGTGAGTGTATGCTGGTGCTGACCAGACAGCATTTATATGTATTGGAAGATAATTTTGATGGTACATATGATACGCATTTTGAGTTTGTACTGCGGGAAGTAGATGATATCGTAATTCAAAAAGAAACGTCAACTGTTTATGCGGATGGCGGCACAGGCAGTGTACTTACAGAGGTGTTCACTGAGGTAGTGGGCTTCTTAAGCGGTATGATCATGATACCCAGAGCGAAAGAGAGTAGAGTGAAACGGAAATATATTGTAATCAGATATCATGATATGCAGGGAGAGAAGAGGGAGATTTATTTTACACAATGTCCCCCGAAGGCAGAAAGTTTTGTAAAATCTTTTCATAAAGCAAAAGACACTTATGGATATTCGATATAAAAAGTTCGACGGGTGAGCAGGAAGAGAATATGTTTGGGTTTTTGGTAATATACCAGATCTTCATGGTTCTGGGTTGTATTTTTTTTGTAATTCTCATGATGAGACAGCGTGAAAGCGGTCTCTCCAAGCTGATGTTGTGCATCGGCTTTTTAGGTGCGATTCAAAATGCGGGTTATCTGTTAGAATTAGTTTCCCAAGATATTGGAGAAGCGATGGTGGCTGTGCGCATGGAATATCTGGGCGGGGCGTTCATTACCACCTTTTTGTTTGTGTTTGTGGTCAGGTATTGCGGTTATACTGTGCCAAGAAAACTGGAAGCGTTAATGTTTGGACTGGACGGATTCGCGCTGTTGTGTATCTGGTGTTATAAGCACACGAATATGTACTATAAAACTGTCACTTTTGTGATGGATGGCGTGGTTCCGCATCTTGTTCTGGAAAGGGGACCGTTTTATTATATTTTCCTGATTCAGCTGATTATCCAGTTGGTGGGGTGTTTCCTCATTACCATACATGCTAATAGAAGGTCACAGAAAGGCCGTCTGAAACTGAATGTTTTGACATTGGGGATATGCTGTATCTTCCCGATCGTTGGTCTGGTATTCAGTCTGAGCCGGGTAATTGATGGGTTTGATGTAGTCCCCGGATTTGAGGCATTGGGAATCCTTGGATTTGGAATTGTGATCATATTTTATCATGTATTTGACTTGTCTATTTCGGCGCATGAGGAAGTCATCAAGTCGATGGATGAGGCGGTGCTGATTCTGGATGCGGACGGCGGTTTCATAGAAGCCAATGATAAGGCAGAAGAGTTATTTCATACCTTGTCCAGCTATAAAAAAGGCGATAGTGTAAGTGAAGAGAGTTTAAAAGATGTTTTCGCTGACAAGAATAACTTTGAGTATACTAATGGAAATCACAGTTTTGAAGTTCATGTGAATAAAATATGGAATAAACGGATTCTGGCCGGCTATGCCCTTGTATTTATGGATGTGACGGAGAATAAGCTGCAGCTTCAGCAGATGCAGACATTGAAGGCAAATGCAGAGCATGCCAATCGGGCCAAATCCGAATTTCTGGCTAGAATGTCCCATGAGATTCGTACCCCGATCAATGCGGTGCTGGGGATGAACGAGATGGTGTTACGGGAGTCCAAAGAGCCGGAGATTAAAAAATATTCCATGGATATCAGATCCTCTGCGCAGACGTTGCTAGGTATCATCAATGATATTCTGGACTTTTCCAAGATTGAGTCCGGTAAACTGGAGATCATCCCGGCGGAGTATGAGTTGAACAGTATGCTCAATGATCTGTTCAATATGTTCTCTTTGCGGACACAGGAGAAAGGACTTAAATTTGATGTGGTGGTGGATCCGAACCTGCCGTCGAAGCTATATGGGGACGATATCAGGATCAGACAGGTGCTCAGTAATTTTTTGAGCAATGCGGTCAAATATACTGACAAGGGTACGGTGACCTTTACATTGTCCGGCAGGAAGGAAGAGGACAGTGTCATCTTACATTTTATGGTGTCAGATACGGGAATTGGAATCAAGCAGGAGAATATGTCCAAGTTATTCCTGGCCTTCGAGCGGTTTGACGAGATGAAGAATCGGTATATTGAAGGAACTGGTCTTGGCATGAATATATCGGCACAGATACTTAAACTGATGGGTGCCGATCTGAAGGTGGAGAGCATCTATGGCAAAGGGAGCAGTTTCAGTTTTGACCTGCGCCAGCGGATCATAGTGGAGGAACCAATTGGCAGTTTTCAGGAGCGGGCCAGAAAGGCTGCCGAAGAACATGTCTATCACACCAGCTTTACGGCACAGGAAGGTGAGATTCTGCTGGTGGATGATAACCGCGTCAACCGAAAGGTATTCTGCGGCTTACTGAAACAGACGAAGGTGCAGATTAAGGATGTGGGAAGCGGAAAGGAATGCTTGGAAGAGGTCAGAAAGAAACATTACGATGTGATTTTCCTGGATCATATGATGCCGGAGATGGACGGTATGGAGACTATGAACAGGATGAAACAGATGCAGGATAATCTAAGTGCAGATACGCCAGTCGTTATGTTGACGGCCAACGCGATCATGGGGGCTAGGGAGAATTATCTGGCGGCGGGGTTTGATGATTTTCTGGCGAAACCCATCGAACAGGATAAGCTGGACAAGATCATGCTGCAATGGATGCCGCCGGAGAAGATACGGAGTAATATATAATGGATTTGATGCGACAGCAGGAGAAGCAGTCAGATATTAAAAATGTAACCAGTGTAAGGAGGAAAGTATGAGAGAAAATCTTAAGATTAAAGTGCAAGCGCCCATCTATACGGTGGTGACGGATGTTACCTTCGCACAGGTAGATGCCTGGTTTGGGCACACGAGACGGGATTTGAAAATGGACATCATCTATCCGGAAGATCCCACCAGGAAATATCCCTGTATCGTCTGGATTTGCGGTGGCGCCTGGGCTGTCATGGACAGATCGGCACATCTGGCTTATTTGACACAGCTTGCAAGGAGCGGCTTTGTGGTGGCCAGTGTGGAGTATCGCACGACCAATGAGGGAATCTTCCCGGTACAGCTTCAGGATGTGAAGGCCGGAATCCGCTATCTGAAAGCGCACAGTGAGCGTTTTCGTATTGATGAGGAACATTTCGGGGTGATGGGAGAGTCCGCAGGCGGCTATTTGACGGCGATGGCAGCCCTGGTGGATGATAAGAGCTATGATGTGGGTGCATTTACGGAATATTCCAGCAAAGTGCAGGCGGCCTGCCCCTGGTATCCGCCAGCGGATGTAACTTCTTTTCCCTATCCGTCAGCAGAGAAAGCGGCGGCTGCGCCGGAATCTTTATTGCTTGGCAAGAATGTGGCCCTGAATCGGGAGGAGGCGATGAAAATCTGCCCAGTCACTTATGTGACGAAGGATGCGCCCCCTTTCCTGATCATACATGGTAATCAGGATAAAACAGTGCCTTTCTCGCAGGGAGAACTTCTGCATGATAAGCTGGAAGAGGTGGGAGCGGATGTGAGACTGCTGGTTTTAGAGGATGCAGACCATGCAGACGTCCGGTTTTTCCAGGAGGAGATTTGGCAGAGGATTATTGCCTTTTTCCAGGATAAGCTGGGGACAGAGAGAGAATGAGAGGAAACGGATGAATTATTATTTGGTAGATTTTGAAAATGTAAAAAAGGACGGGTTAGATGGCATCCACAAACTGGGCAAAGAGGACAAGGTATGCATCTTTTATAGTAAAAATGCGGACAGTATCACCTTTGATCAGCATCGGCGCATCATAGAATCCCAAGCAACGATTGAGTTTTGTAAGGTGGAAGTGGGAAGCAAGAACGCGCTGGATTTTCAGCTGGCTACTCAGCTTGGCTATCTGATCGCCAACAGGAGCGCAGAGCAGTATTTTATTGTGAGTAAGGACAAGGGCTTTGATATTTTAAGCGGTTACTGGAAAAACCGCAGTGTGAATGTGACGCTTATTGCCGATATCACCGGGCGCAGCCATAATCAGGAGTTGGAGGAGACAAGAGCCAAACTGAAAGAACTTCTGAAAGATGAGGCGGATGTGGATGTGGATGAGATTCAGAAGATCATGCAGCAATATAAGACCAAGCAGGGTATCAGCAATGCGCTGATGAAGAAATATCCCAGTAAGGATAATAAGAAATCCAGCAAGATTTATAAGACCATCAAACCGCTTCTTGCCGACAAGAAAGGAAGCTGATGTTGTGAGTATTTGCGTGGATACCGGGGATACTGGTATCAGGATAGGATTAGGAGAAATGGAGGTTATTATGAAAAGAAGAATGAAGACAATAGTAGCATTGGGCATCATGATTGTACTGACAGGACTGGGGTGCTGTGCCTGTGGTGAACAGGGCAGTTCTTCAGATAATCTGGAGGGTAGTCTCAGTGAGATTATGGCATCTTTATACGAAAAGGCGGATCTGGAGCAGGATTTTAGGGATGTTCTTGACAGCTTTGAGACCTATGAACTGACAGATGAGTTAGAAGTATCGATTTTGGGAACAGATCAGATTACTTATCAGGAAGGTGTAGTGTCCATGCCGATGATGTCGTCCATGGCTTACCAGTGTGTGTTGCTGCGGGTGGAGGAAAGCGATGTGGACACAGTCAAACAGGCTCTTAAGGATAATGCTAATCCGGATAAATGGGTATGTGTCAGTGCGGAGACCACTTTGATCGAGAGTCGTGGCAATGTGATTTTCTTTATCATGAGTGACAAGAATATTGCGTATGCCATGAACAGTGCGTTCCAGAATCTCTAAAATCTTTAAGGAGTCTTTCAAAATGATCTGTAAAGGACTCAGTGCAAAAGCCCTGCAAGGTCATCAGACCGGGCAGGGCTTTCCTTATATTAATCTTTCGCGTATCCGAGGCCGCGGAGCGGTCCTCGTAATCGAGCGCAGCTCGATTTGTTATTCTGCGAAGCAAATTGCTTTTTTAATTGGATTTCACTTCTTTCCAAAGGGCGTTGTAGAGGGAGTCGCCATCTTCACCAAGATATACATAGGTTTCCAGATTATCATACTGGGACAAATCGGGAAAGGCGATGTCAGAGTTCCTGATGTTCTCATCCTCAATCAAATCTTGTGCGGCATCGTTGGGGGTGGAGTAGGTAATGTACTCAAAGTTCTTGAGGGCGATGTCATCGCGGCACATGAAATCAATAAATTTTTCAGCGTTTTCCTTGTTGGGTGCATTTTTTAAAACAACCCAGGAATCAATCCAGACATTGGTGCCTTCCTCCGGAATGACATATTCCAAATCAGGATTTTCCCGCTGGGTGTAGATAGCTTCGCCGGAATAGATCACGCCAATGGCGGCTTCCCCGCCAATCATCTTATCACGCACTTGGTCAATGACATATGCCTGTACCAAGGGTTTTTGTTCAATCAGGGCATTTTTGGCTGTTTCCAGTTCTCCAGGATCCGTGGTGTTCATGGAGAATCCGTTCATTTTTTGGGCTACCATGAAAGCGTCGCGGACGGAATCCTGCATAAGAATATTGTCGGTGTATTTTTCGTCCCAGAGCTGTGCCCAGCTGGTGATGGGCTCCTCCACCATGGTCTTGTTGTAGAGAATACCGACAGTGCCCCAGCAGTAGGGGACGGAATACTGATTGTCGGGATCGAAGGAACGGGACTGCTCATAATACTGTGCGCCGATATTTTTTTTGGCATTCGGCATGTTATCGAAATTCAGTGGGGCGAGCATGTCATTGGCGATCATTTTGCTGATCATATAATCAGAGGGACATACTACGTCGTAGGAGGAGGCGCCGGATTCTATCTTGGGATACATGACTTCGTTAGTCTCGAATTCATCATATATGACTTTGATACCAGTCTCTTCCTCAAACATTTCTATGGTATCGGGATCAAGATATTCGCCCCAATTATAAACGATGACTTCACCATTGACACCGCCCTGGGAAGAACCACAGCCAGACAGTATCATGGGGATGGAGAAGCCCAAAATAGCAAAAAAAAGATTCGTTTTTTTAGTAATCATCATTTTCTCCGTTCTGAAACATCTCTGATTCACAGTAAAAATTATGTATATGTTTCACTTTAATATTTTTGATAGTTAATATTTATATAGTTTTGGAACTCTTTTGTGTCTTATTTTTGGCAGGCGCCATATTGACCAATAACAGCAGGACCAGTACTGTCACAAAAATCAGTGTAGATAAGGCGTACATTTCCGGTTTGATCCCTTTTTTCACTTCCGTATAAATCTTGGTGGACAGGGTGTCCACGCCCGCCCCCTTGGTAAAATGGGTGATAATGAAATCATCCAGGGACATGGTGAAGGCCATCAAAAATCCGGAGAGGATACCCGGTAGAAGATCTGGAAAAACCACCTTAAAAAAAGCAGTCGTATGGGAGGCGCCTAAGTCCAGGGCTGCCTCATAGGTACTGGGATTCAGTTGTTTCATGCGCGGCATGATGCTTAAGATCACATAAGGGATATTGAAAGTAATGTGTGACAAAAGTATCGTACCCAGGCCGAAACGCAATCCCATACTGATAAAAAGGAGCATCAGGGAGATGCCGGTGACAATCTCTGCGTTTAACATGGGAATATTGGTGATTCCCATCAGGACCGTGCGGAATCTCTTTTTCATACTGTTCATGGCCACGCAGGCAACGGTACCGATGACGGTAGCTGCCAGGGCGGAGACAACAGCAATCAGCAGGGTATTGCCGAGGGCCTCCAGTATTTCATCGTTTCGGAAAAGGGAAGAGTACCATTTAAAGGTAAAACCGCCCCATTTTGACCTTGTTTTACTGGCATTGAAAGACAGTACCATCAAAGTGGCGATGGGGGCGTATAAAAAGAAAAAAATCAATGCCATATAGATATTCTTCATAGTGTTTTTCATAGCATGGCTCCCTCCCCCTCTTTGTCAAAAACAGCGGATGCGATCATGTTGAGAATGATAAAGATCATCAGCACAATAGAAAGACCGCTGCCCAGATGCCAGTTGGATGCCTGGGTAAATTCCTGTTCGATCACATTGCCAATCAACAGAATCTTACTGCCACCTAACAGTGTACTGATCACAAAGGTGGTAAGTGCAGGCACGAACACCATGGTAATGCCGCTGATGATGCCGGGTACTGACAAGGGCAGGATAATACGGAAAAAAGTATATATGCTGCCGGCACCAAGATCTCTGGAGGCATCCAATACATTCTCATCAATTTTGGATAACACATCATAGAGCGGCAGCACCATAAAGGGAAGGAAGTTATATACCATACCCAGAATGATCGCGTAAGGTGTGTTGATGATATTGATGTTTGGCAGATGCAGTAAGTTCAGTATGCTGTTGAAGACGCCGTTTTTTTCTAATAGAGTCTGCCATGCGAGAGTACGGAGTAAAAAGTTCATCCACATGGGCAGGATAAAAATCAGGATGATAAAACTGTGCTGGTTCACCTTCATATTGGATAGGATCATGGCAAGCGGATAGGCCAGCAAAAAACAGATCAGGGTGCTGACGAGGGATAAAAGCAAAGAGAGCCACAGGGCCTTTGCGTGTTCTGCCGTTGCTATGGCTGTGATATTTTCCAAGGTAAAGGCACCGCTCTTATCGGTCAGGCCATAGTAAAAGATCATACCGAGCGGAATGATGATGAACATGACTGACCACAGGACATAAGGGGTAGAGAGCCATTTGTTTTTAGATGTCAATTGCCACCGCCTCCTCGTCTTCAGATTCCGGTTTGTTCATGATCTGGATATTAAAAGGATCCACCTGAATACCGACTTCTTTCCCCACCGGGAAAAGGGTGGTAGAGTGTACCAACCACTCAAAGCCTGCTGCCATGACTTCCATCTCATAGTGAACGCCCTTGAAGATCAGATGGGTGACAACGCCCTGGATAGTGCCCTGATCTGGGGCAACCAGATTCACATCTTCCGGACGGATGACCACATCCACCGGTTTGTTGCAGCCAAAGCCTGTATCCACACAGGCAAAACGCGTCCCTAAGATGTTGACCAGTTTATCTTCTATCATGGTGGCAGGGATGATATTGCTGTCTCCAATAAAGTCTGCCACAAAAGCGTTTTCCGGTTCATTATAGATAGATTCCGGAGAACCGATCTGCTGGATATATCCCTGGTTCATGACCACGATGGTATCGGACATGGTCAGGGCTTCTTCCTGATCGTGGGTGACGTAGACAAAAGTGATTCCCAGTTCATTTTTCATGCGAATCAACTCATACTGCATCTCCTGGCGCAGTTTCAAATCAAGGGCGCCCAGGGGTTCGTCCAGAAGAAGGACCTTGGGCTCATTGACGATGGCGCGGGCTATGGCAATACGCTGCTGCTGGCCACCGCTCAAGGAACCCGGCATACGGTTCCCATAATCTTCCAGATTTACAAGTTTGAGTGCATAACGAATCTTATCATCTATGTAACTTTTGGATCTTTTCTTTATTTTCAAGCCGAAAGCAATATTTTCTGCGATCGTCATATGGGTAAACAGGGCATATTTTTGGAAGACTGTATTTAACTGTCGCTTATTGGGCGGAATTTTGGTGATATCCGTACCGTCAAAGATCACCCGTCCGGTGTCGGGATTCGTAAAGCCGCCCAGAATACGGAGTGTCGTGGTTTTTCCGCAGCCGCTTGGCCCCAGCAGCGTGACAAATTCATTTTCATGTATGTTCAGATTCAATTCGTCCAGAACCATCTGACCGTCAAAAGATTTGGAGATATCGACAAGCTGAATCAATTCTTTTTCCATGGGGCAGTCCCTCCTGTGTAAAATGTGATAACAGAACTATCTTAAAAATTGGGCGGTGTGCTGATCCATAAAAATATGGCGCCGCTTTTGCCACTTGCTTTAATATAATGTTCCGAATCTGGCGTGAAGTAAAAGGCTTCGCCCTTTTTGGCCTTGATACTGCGGTTCCCGACAATAATCGTGACACAGCCGGAGAGTATGTAACCGAATTCCTCCCCTTCATGGGGCTGATCCGGATAGGTGGAACCGTCTGCTTCTAAGGTGACTCGGATAGGTTCCATCATGTTTTTCTGTGCATTGGGAATGATCCATTCTACTTTGTTGTGAAGTTCTGTATCCACCTTCTCAAAAAAGTCATCCCTGCCAAAAACGATTTGCTCATCGACCGCGTCGTTGAAGAAGTCTTTTAAGTTGGAGCCGAGACACTGTAAGATATCAATCAGGGTGGCGATGGACGGCGATGTCACATCGTTTTCCAGTTGACTGATAAAGCCCTTGGAGAGCTCGCAGCGATCCGCCAATTCCTCCTGTGTCAGGCCTTTTTTGTTCCGAAGTTCTTTGATTTTGTTACCCAGATCCATCCGGCTGGAATTTGTATCCATTCTTTCCCCTCAATTCAGTAAAAATAAACTAAAAGTTTACTAAAGCTAAACATACACTGACACCCATTATACAAGAATGTAGAGGTATGTCAATGGGAAATTACAAAATATTGCAAATAATGCGAAAACGGTTAGACTTTACATCTTTTTGATTCATTGTTATAATGATGATAACAGTAAATGGTCAGGTGATTTTATAGAAAGCAGGTGATTATATGCCAAGTGGAGCAGATATTATCAAGGATTATGTCACTGAGTTTTCCAGATTGCAGGATTGGATGATTCCTATTAAAGAGGTAGCCCCTGAGACATATGAATCAATGTATAAACGTTATATAGAATTAAAAGTCACATTGACGAGCTTGGGGGTTAATCTGGAACAGCTTGACAGAATAAAAGAGTAACGATAGAGCAATGAAAATATAGTTTAAATCAGTAAGCAGTAAAGAGGGATAGGGATGAACCAGGATAAATATGTTGCATATGTTTCCACATACACAGTGGGCAAGGAAGATAATTACGGGATCAAGATTTATGACGTGGATTTAAAAAATGGCAGGATGATGGAGAAGAATCAGGTGGAGATCACCAATTCTTCTTATATTACAATCTCTCATAATCAGAAGTATCTTTATTCTATTACGGACTTTGGCGTGGAGGCTTACAGGATTCTGTCGGAAGGGAATCTGGAAGTGATCAACGAGGGCTCTATCAATGGGATGAGAGGGTGTTATCTGTCTACGGATTATGAGGATAAGTTCCTTTTTGTAGGCGGATATCACGATGGCAAGATTACGGTGCTTCGTCTGCGGGAAGACGGTGGTATTGGAGAGATTACAGATGAAGTCTACCACAAAGGTCTTGGTAGTATTGCAGAGCGTAATTTTCGTCCTCATGTGAATTGTGTGAAGATGACCAGGGATAATCATTACCTTTGCGCGGCGGATTTGGGGTTGGATCATGTGAATGTGTATCGGTTGGATCATGTGAATGGAAAATTAAAACCCATCGATATGATCCGCAGTGAGCAGGAATCTGCGCCTCGTCACCTGAAGTTTTCCAAGGATGGAAGGATTCTTTATATTGTGCATGAATTGAAGAATTATATTGATGTTTATACTTACGAAGAAATCCATGGCAATCCGGAGTTTGAGAAGATACAGACGATTTCCACGTTGAATGATTACCATGCCGGCGGTTCGGCGGCAAGCGCCTTAAATATTTCTGAGGATTTCAAGTATCTGACCAGCTCCAATGCGGGTGATAACAGCGCCACTGTCTATAAGATTGATCAGAAGACCGGAATGCTCACCAAGATATTCTGCCTGCCGATCAGCGGGGATTATCCTAAGGACGCCATTCTTTTCCCGGATAATAAGCATCTGGTATCCCTGAATCATGAGTCCAACACGATGACTTTCTTTACGGTGGATCTTAAGAACGGACTGCTTGTCATGAACGGCAAGGAGGTCAAAGTGAATCAGCCGAATTGTATTATTTTCCACAAACTTGCCCAGTAGGGGGTATAGCAAGGAATCCTCCCGCATATACATTTACCAGTATATGCAGGAGGTTTTTTTATGGATTTATTACAGAATAGTACATATGACCTGTATAAAGATATACAGCTTAGAACGGGAGGAGAAATATATTTGGGCGTGGTGGGACCAGTCAGGACAGGAAAATCCACCTTCATCAAACGCTTTATGAACCTCCTGGTGCTTCCTTATATGGAGGATGAGAATGAGAAGGAGCGGGCACAAGATGAAATGCCGCAGAGTGCCGGTGGTAAGACTATCACAACGACAGAACCTAAATTTATCCCGAAGGAAGCCGCCCATGTCAAACTGGGGACAGATATTGATGTGGATGTGCGTCTGATCGACTGCGTGGGATATATGGTGGAAGGCGCTGCGGGCCATATGGAGCAGGATGAGGAACGTATGGTCAAGACACCCTGGTCGGTGGAAGAGATTCCTTTTACCAAAGCTGCAGAGATTGGCACCAGAAAGGTCATCAAGGATCATTCCACCATCGGGATTGTGGTGACTTGTGACGGTTCCTTTGGGGAACTGCCCAGAGAAAATTTCATGGATGCGGAGGAACGCACAATCAAGGAATTACAGATACTTGGAAAACCGTTTATTGTGCTCTTAAATTCTGCGAAGCCTTATGCGGAAGAGACTAGGACATTAGCGGATGAGATTAGTGAAAAATACCAGGTGACGGTTATGCCGGTGAACTGCGAGCAGTTAAAGAAAGAGGATATCAACCATATCATGGAGAATATCCTTTATGAGTTCCCGCTTACCATGATTGAATTCTACATGCCCAAGTGGGTGGAGATGCTCTCCTGCGACCATAAGATGAAGAAGGATATCATTCAACAGATTAAACAGTTGATGACAGAACTCAACAATATCCGGGATATCACGGCGGATCATTTGACCATGGAGAGCGAGTATATCCGGAAATGTAAGCTGGACGGCATTAATATGTCGGACGGCAGTGTGCGGATTATCCTGGATGTGGATGATGCCTATTATTACGAGATGCTCAGCGACCTTGTGGGTGAGAATATCGGCAGCGAATATCAGCTTCTGGCAACCCTGCGTGAGATGGCGAAGATGAAGAAGGAGTATGTGAAGGTACTGCATGCGCTAGAGGCGGTGCGCTACAAAGGGTACGGTGTAGTGATGCCGGATCGGGAGGAGATTGTGTTGGAGAAACCGGAACTGATCAAGCAGGGAAATAAGTTTGGGGTGAAGATAAAGGCCGAGAGTCCCAGTATCCATATGATCAAAGCCAGCATTGAGACAGAGATTTCTCCGATTGTAGGCACAGAGGAGCAGGCAAGAGACCTGATCCAGTATATTTCCGATACGGGCACCAGCGAGGAGGGCATCTGGGAGACCAATATCTTCGGCAAGACAGTGGAACAGCTGGTCAATGACGGCATTACCGGTAAGATTGCCATGATCAATGAGGAGAGCCAGTCGAAACTGCAGGAGACCATGCAGAAGATTGTCAATGACAGTAACGGCGGCATGGTGTGTATCATTATTTAAGGATTGTGGTTTTAGCATTTCTGTGATAGTTTTAAGTAGACAGTTGCTAGAAGGAGAGACAACAAAAGATGAAAGAACATACAAGAAGAATATGGATGACGATAGTTGGTGTGCTGGTCTGCGGGTTCAGTGTCGGAATGTTTAATTTTTCGGTGCTGGGCCTTGACCCGTTTCAGGTGTTTACGCATGGTATCTTTATAGCTCTGCCCGAAGGGAAACCGGGTTTCGGGACGGTGTATGCGGTGGTCAATCTGTTGATGCTTATTGTCATTTTTCTGGCGGACAGAAGTAAGATTGGGCTGGGTACTGTGATCAATATCTTTTTATTGGGCTATGTGGTGGAGTATTCTTCCCTGCTTTTTGAGAGCCTGATTCCGAATCCTTCGTTGGCGGTTCGGTTTATCTTTCTGCTTCTAGGGATTGTGATTATGTGCTTTTCTTCCGCCCTTTATTTTACGGCGGATATGGGAGTGTCTACCTACGATGCGGTGTCACTGATCATTTCAGAAAAGAAAAAATGGAAATTTCAGTTTTGCAGGATATCTTCAGACCTGTTTTGTACCATTGTGGGTTTTGCTTTCGGGGCAACGGTGGGAATCGGAACTGTGGTGACAGCGTTTTTCATGGGGCCGCTGATCGCTTTTTTCAATAGGACGGTGGCGGAGCCTTTGAGATATGGAAGACAAAAAATGTAGTGATTCCCCAATCCTTTTTTGAAAATATTTTAGTGTCCCTCTGTATATTGTCCAGAAGAAATTTAACTGTTTGTTGCGTAAAATTTTTCTTTTGTTACTACTGCGAAAATAATAGAGTTTTGCTAAGATAATAAAAAAGAAATGTCAATAAAACACTTGACAAATAAAAATATTAGAAATATAATGCTAACAGAGTTAGTAATAATGTTAGGAATGAGAGTTGATATGGATTATATTGAATTGGCGGAACAGCTTGTCAATATGCGCGCTAGTATGCCGCAGGTCAAAATGGAAAGAGCGATGTCCCAAATGGCAAGAGGTGAAATTCTTGCGCTAAACTATATAGCTGCTAACGGGAATAAGGTATATCCGAAAGATATCAGCAAAGCGCTTATGCTTACAACGGCAAGAATTGCGGCAATGTTAAAGTCACTTGAAAAACAAAAGTTAATTATCCGAATGCCCGATGCTGCGGACAGCCGTCAGGTAATTGTTGAACTGACAGAAGCAGGTGCTTCCGTAGTCGAAGAGCGCAGGGGTGCAATGATTAAAGCAGCAGCAAAAATGCTTGAGTCGTTAGGCGCCGAAGATGCAAAAGCGTACGTGCGGATACAGAAAAAATTGATAGAAACAGGAGATATTTGGAGATAACATCGGCAGTAAAAATATAACAGGCGCCATATTTTATGGAGATAAGTCCTATGCGAAAAAACGCATAGGACTTAATTTTTTAAAAGGAGAATAGATATGAACAAAATTATTGAAGTCGAACATTTTACTAAAAGGTATGGTGATTTTACCGCAGTGGACGACATTTCGTTTGCTGTTGACGAGGGCAGCATTTTTGCATTTCTCGGGCCGAATGGTGCGGGCAAAACCACAACAATCAATACATTGTGTACGATTCTGGATAAATCGGAGGGCAATATTCAAATTAATGGACACGATGTTGCGAAAGAAAAAGCGTTAGTCAGAAAGGATATCGGGATTGTGTTTCAAGACTCAACGCTTGACGAGAAAATGACGGTGGAGGAAAACTTAAAATACCACTGTGCGTTTTATAAAGTACCCAAAAGCGAGGTGGCAAAGCGTATAGATTTTGCGCTTGATTTAGTCGAACTGCTAGATTGGAAAAGAGCGATTATCGGTAGTCTGTCGGGCGGAATGAAACGCCGCGTTGAAATTGCGCGCGGCCTTGTACATTATCCGAAAGTTCTGTTTTTAGACGAGCCGACAACAGGGCTTGATCCCCAAACACGTGCGAATGTTTGGGAGTATATCCAAAAGCTGCAAAAGCAGAAAAACATTACGATTTTTTTAACAACGCACTATATGGACGAAGCGGAAGTCTGTTCAAAAATTGTCGTAATGGATCACGGTAAAATCATTGCGCACGATACACCCGAAAATTTAAAAAAGCAATACACAAGCATTGAAATCAAAGTGGTTTGTTCTAAATCGGAAATGCTTGAAAACGCATTGCAAAACAGAAGTATACCGTATCATATAAACGGAAACACAATCATTTTTCAAACAAAACAGTCGTCCAATGCATTGGAAATTTTATTGGCGTGCAAAAATGAAATCATTGATTTTGAGGTTAAAAAGGGAACGCTCAACGATGTATTTCTCGCGATTACAGGAAAGGAGATTAGAGAATAATGAACCCGATTATGGCAATTGTACAAAGAAATTTATTGAATTATGTGAGGAGTAAAGGTCGAGTTTTCGGAAGCCTGTTTATGTCAATGTTTATGTTCGTGATGTTTTCATTTTTAATGAAATCTTCTATGAGCAGCGTCAACGCGCCGATGAATTATTTGATTTCGGGAGTGATTATTATGAGCGTTTTTCAAACGAGCGTAAATAATTCTTCGGACATATTATCTGACATTTCAAGTGGTTATATGAAAGAGGTTATGGTTGCACCGATTTTGAGAAGTCAAATTTCCATTGGAAATATTTTATCGGGTGCGGTTATCGCTGCACTTCAAGGCGCGGTTACAGCGATTGTCGGTATTGCGATAGGACTTAGTATAAATGCCTTGCAAGGAGTTTTAATGCTTGCGGTTATGTTTATCTCTGCTATGACATTCAGTGCAGTCGGTCTGTTTTTGGCAACAGTGTCGCGTAATTCACCAGCGTTCCAAACGATAAGTTCAATGATTATGATGCCGCTTACTTTCGTTTCGGGCGCATATATCCCAACAACGATAATACCGGCGTTTTTATTACCAATTGTATATATTAATCCGTTGACATACACAACTTCAATTTTTCGTTATATTGCACTCGGCGCAAATAAAATGACAGCGGCGGAACTCGTAAACGAGGGCATAGCGTTTAAGATAGGCTCATTCACGATAACGCCCATTATGGGACTTTTGATTACGGTTTTAATCGGAGCAGTTTTCTTTGCGGTTTGTGTAATGAAATTTAATAAAGCAGATTTTTCATCGGTAAAGATTGCGAAAAATGTTCACGGAAGCAGGGCACTGCAAAGATAGGAGAGTAGTATATATGGAACTGAAATTTGAACAGGTATCAAAAAATTATAAGGATAAAAAAGTTTTAAAAGATATTTCCGTTAAAATGAGTACGGGTGTGTATGGTTTGCTCGGACCGAACGGTGCGGGCAAAACAACAATGATTAAAATTATGGCTGATGTTCTGCGGCCTACCAACGGCCGGATTTTATATGACGGACAGGATATTCACATTATCGGTAATGAATACAGGGCGAAAGTCGGATATTTGCCGCAGGAAATAAGTTTTTACAGCAATTTTACAGGCGGAGATTATCTTAAATATTCCGCTGCACTCAAAGGTATGGGGAAATTATATACGAAAAACCGAATTGAGGAGCTTGCATATCATGTCGGATTGCAGGACGATTTGAAGCGGCAGTGTCATACCTATTCGGGCGGAATGAAGCGCAGACTTGGGATCGCACAGGCACTTCTTGATAATCCCGAGATTTTGATTTTGGACGAACCAACAGCGGGACTTGATCCGTTGGAACGTGTAAAGTTCCGAAATATTATATCCGCGTATTCAAAGGACAGATTAGTGCTTTTGTCAACGCATATTGTGTCTGATGTTGAACATATTGCTTCTAAAATAATGATGATGGAATATGGTGTTATCAGATATATGAATACAAGCGAGGAATATATCAAAATGGCACAAAATTGCGTGTGGCTTGCGAAAATGTCTGCTGAAGAACTTGTGGAATATCAAAATAACGCTGTTATAAGCAATGTTATTGCAAAAGACGGCGTTATGGAAGTTCGCGTGATAGACGAGGAAAAACCGTTTGCCGACGCTGTGCAAACCGCTTCGACGCTTGAGGACGTATATTTATATATTTTTGATTATTTGCCGGAAAAGGCAAGGAGGTAGCGCTATGTCATTATTTATGTTTGAACTGCGAAAGCTGCTGCTGAATAAAAAAACGGCTATTTTACTGCTTGTATTATTTGCGCTTTACAGCGTGATAGGATTTTCCACATCTTTGTTTTTGATTGGAAGCAATGACGCTTATAAAGATTACGAAACACTTTCCGCCGATTATGAGGGTGCAATTGACACAGAGAAAGCGGAAAAATCCAAGAGAGTGTATGATGAAATATGCGCGCGTTATGGGACAGATTCGAGAATGATTGCAAGGTGCATAAAAGATAGTCCCGAAACAATCCTTGACGTGAAATACAAAGAATTTTGCGAAAGAATTGACGAATACCGAAATGGAACACCTCCCGAGAGTAATGAAGAGCCATACGGAATAAACACGTTGCAATCGAAAATAGGAGAGCTTGAGAAGCAGGGACAACAAAATACATTTGAATATAAAAAATTATGCGATTCCCTGCAAAAACTGACCGCGCTCGGTGAACCGGAATTTAGAAATATTCTGCTTTGGGAAAATCTATTTACAAATTGGGGAGAACACATGATGCAGTTCCTATTATTGATACCTCTTACGTTCCTCATTGCTCCGGTTTTTGCGATAGAACGGTCAAGTGGTATGGATCATTTGATTTTGAGTTCTCGCCATGGCAGACGAGAAATTGTTACTGCGAAGCTATTGAGCGTATTGGTTACTTCCACTGTCGTAGTTATGGTATATCTCATAGCAACTTTTGTTTTTTGCTTTCTTCCACACGCAAGTTTTTACGGGTGGGACACCACAATCCAGTCAATCCCCGAATACGCGCGTTCGATGTTTGGGTTTAAGGTCTGGCAATTTACCATCGTTTCAGCTGCGTGGCTGCTTTTTACCGGCGCAGTTTACAGCCTTATTGTCAGCTTTATTTCCTCTCGTATGAAAAGTCAAATGAGCGTTGTGGGTATAAGCCTTGCAATTTTATTTATAAATGTGGGGTTAGCGGCAATGGGTGATGGTGTCGTTCAAAGAATACAGATGATTATTGACTTTGGTCTGGCAAATGTTACTTTAATCAAAGAGGTGTTCGGCGGATATAAGGTTTTCAACGTATTTGGTATGATTGTCAGTTATCCGGTTATGGCGGCCTTTGTTTTGGGGATTTCCGCTGTTCTTGCAACAGGTGGGATTTACTGGGGACAGAAACACAGAGCAGTTGTCTAACAGTTAGAACGGCGGTTGTTAAATAAGTTTTTTCATCAAAATGAAGAAATTATATTTGATTGTGACTCCGGTGGCATACCACATCAGCATTGTATGGAAATATTGCTTGACAATTAGAATGTGCATTGTTATTATATTTGTATAGCAATGACATTCTAACGGGAAAACGTTCTAATAATCTGATTTTCTATGAAATGCCCTGGGGTATTTTATCTGTTTTAGAATCCTTGCTTATAATTCAATGACCAGGTAAGCAGGGAAAGAAGCAGGCTTTCGTCAAAGGAGAGATTCTCTGCTGCCGCAGACGAAAGGAGAAAATATGGAAACAAAAAATGTGATGTTGCAGGCAGAGAGTGAGTATACGCCGGTCTACCGGACATATAAGGATCGGGTATTCCGGATGTTGTTCAAAGAGAAGAAACGGTTGCTGGAATTGTATAATGCCTTGAATGGAACAGTATATGATGACGAAGAGGACTTGAATGTCAATACGCTGGAAAATGTCATTTACATGAAAATGAAAAATGATATTTCACTTATTCTTGGCTGCGATATGTGTTTGTATGAACATCAGTCAAGTTATTGTCCGAATATGCCTTTGAGAGGCTTTTTGTACTTTGCAGATTTGTATAAAAAGTATCTTGGAGATACGGAACTGGTTACTAACCGTAGAGTCATGTTACCTTCGCCCCGTTATGTGGTCTTTTATAATGGATTGGAAAGACAGGAGGAAGAGTTTACACAGTATTTGTCGGAATCTTTTACAGACAAGGACGGTTGTATTGAGGTGACAGTAAAGACATATAATATCAATTATGGGCATAACAGAGAATTGCTTGAAAAAAGTCCTACGTTAAAGGGGTACGCTCGGTTTGTGGCTATCATTAGGAAGAATTTGGAGATGATGAGTCTTGTGGAAGCAGTGGACAGTGCAGTGACAGAGTGTATTGATCAGAATATCTTACGGGATTTCTTAATGGAGCAGAGAAATGAGGTGGTTGCAATGTCGATTTATGAATACAATGAAGCATATGCGATGAGAGTGACCTATGAGGATGGGGAGAGTGCTGGTTATGAAAGAGGTAAAATGGAAGGAAAAGAGCAGACTCTGGTACATAATATAGAGGCGGCGATGAAGAGTTTTAGTATCAGTCTGGAAAAAGCGTGCGCCGGGCTGGATGTCTCTGTGGAAGAGTATCGGCGTGCAAAGGCACAGACTATACAGACGGATTAAGAATGATGTTTCAAGGAACCTTGACGTGAGATATTCATATCAGGGTTCTTTTTTCAATCTGTGGTTGAGTTTAGTAACTTTTTTCAACAAATACGTTATTGAGGGATAAGAGATATCTTGCTATGATATGAAAAATATATTGGAGAAAGAGAGATATATATGAATGATACGATAGGAACAATTATTATGAAAAAAAGAAAGCAACTGGGGTATACACAACAAAAAATAGCTGATTATCTGAATGTCTCATTTCAGGCAGTTTCCAAGTGGGAAAACGGGCAAGCATATCCGGACATCAATATTTTGCCGAGACTTGCGTATCTTTTAGAGACTACCACGGATTCTCTTTTGGGATATAGTGCAGTGGTCAGAACGGATTATGAGAAACGGTATCAAGAGGACGGATATTATTGGGGATTGATCCCGAATGAAATGTGTTATGAGATTATGAAAATAAAACCGCCGGTAAAACCTTGGCGTGTTTTAGAGATTGGATGCGGGGAAGGAAAGGATGCGGTTTTTCTAGCCAAAAACGGCTATCAGGTTTCAGCCTTTGATGTGGCTGAGGCTGGTCTGGAAAAGGCGCGCAGACTGGCGCAGTTAAATGAGGCGTCCATTGAATTCTTTAAAGCTGACATACGGGATTATCGTCCTGACACTTGCTTTGATATTGTTTATTGCAGTGGGGTGCTGCATTATATTACTGGGAGTCTGCGCACAGAATTTGTGGATCGAATAAAGGAGTATACGGCAGTTGGAGGCATTCATGCCATGAATGTATTTGTTGATAAACCTTTTATTATGCCTGCGCCTGACCGGGAAGAGATTGAAATTGCGAATGGAAACTGGCGGTCTGGCGAATTGCCCGGTCTTTATCATGATTGGCTTTTTCATCAAAATGAAGAAATTATATTTGATTGTGACAGCGGCGGCATACCACATCAGCATTGTATGGATATATTGATTGCGGAGAAAATGGTGGGATGATATAATAGACGCAAGCTCAGCAGCTTGCGTCTCAAGAATTGCTGTGCAATTCTTGCTGAAGTAGCCAAGGATTACAGCATTTGTGGGATAATATAATAAACGCAAGTTCAGCAGCTTGCGTCTCAATAATTATTACTATAGAAAGGCGGTACATATATGAATCCTGTATACGAAAAACTTTTAAAATGCTATGACTGTTACAAAGCCAAAATCGACTTTGAGCCCAAGGTAGCGGTGGTGCTCGGTTCCGGGCTCGGAAACTTTGCTAAAGTGGTGGATGTGAAGGCGGAACTCCCCTACAGTGAGATCGAGGGCTTTCCGGTATCCACTGTGCCGGGACATGCCGGGAAGTTTATCTTCGGCTATATCAATGAGATACCTGTGGTCCTGATGCAGGGACGGGTACATTATTATGAGGGATATCCGATCACGGATGTGGTACTTCCGGCGAGACTGATGAAGATGATGGGAGCCAAAGTACTTTTTCTGACCAATGCTTCTGGCGGAATCAATCCTTCTTTCCATGCAGGAAGTCTGATGCTGATCAAAGACCATGTGTCTTTATTTGCACCGAATCCTTTGATTGGGCCTAATATTGATGAGTTGGGGACCAGATTCCCAGATATGTCCCATGTCTATGACGAAGACTTACAGAAGATTATCGTGGATACAGCGAAGGAGAACGATATTGAATTGTTTGAGGGTGTTTATGCACAGCTCACAGGGCCTTCTTTTGAATCTCCGGCGGAGATCCAACTGCTTCATAAGCTGGGTGTCAGTGCCGTTGGTATGAGCACGGTGGTGGAAGCCATCGCCGCCAATCATATGGGGATGAAGATCTGCGGTGTTTCTTGTGTCAGCAATCTTGCGGCAGGGATGAACAGCGCGCCGCTTACCCATGAGGAAGTGCAGGAAGCGGCTAATGCTGTGGCGCCGAAGTTTGAGAAGTTATTGGTGGAATCCATTACGAAATTTGGAAGGTTTTTTTAAAAGCAATAAAAGCGCATTGCCTCTCACGATGGAATGCGCTTTTTTAATGGAAAAAATTAGAGTTTACCATGGAAATGTATATCGGCGTATGATACAATATTGCATAAATTGGGAGGAAAGCCATGATATCAGAAGAGACAATCCATGATTTAATTGCACAAGCCATTACAGCGAGAGGAAATTCCTATTCCCCCTATTCCCATTATCAGGTAGGGGCGGCGCTTTTGTCAGAAGATGGACAGGTTACCTTGGGATGTAATATTGAGAATGCGGCCTATACGCCTACGAATTGTGCGGAACGGACGGCATTTTTTAAGGCGGTCAGCGAAGGCATCCGAAGTTTTCAGGCAATCGCTGTGGTTGGCAGTCCTGCCGGAAAAGAGATTACACAGTTTGCCTATCCCTGTGGGGTATGCAGACAGGTGATGATGGAATTTTGCAATCCGGCAGAGTTTCAGATTATTGTGGCAAAGTCGCAGGAGGAATATGTGTGCCTGACACTGGATCAATTTTTGCCAAACGGCTTTGGCCCGGATAATCTGGGACCATTTGACAGTCAGGAAGAATGAACAGAGGGATAGGCAGAATAGAAGATACGGGCGGTTAAAGGACAGGAAAGGTCGGACAGGATATGAATATCAGATTTTATAATGCAAGGATTCTCACCATGCAGGATATGGAAATTTTGGAAGGGGAACTCTGGGTACAGGATCAGAAGATTCTGTATGTGGGGGACGGCAGTGATGTGGATACAGTCTATCAGGAACTGGCACTGGAAAGTATCGTATGGGATCGGGAGATTGACTGTGAGGGCAATCTGTTGATGCCCGGTTTTAAGAATGCCCATACCCATTCTGGCATGACGTTGTTACGTTCCTATGCGGATGATATGCCGCTTGCGGAATGGCTGAATGACCGGGTGTTTCCTGTTGAGGCCAAGATGGATGGAGAGATGATCTATCATCTGACCAAGCTGGCAATCCTGGAATACCTGACCAGCGGTATTACGGCAGTCTTTGATATGTACTTGACGCCGGAAACGATTGCGCGGGCCTGCGTAGACATGGGAATGCGCTGCGTACAGGTCAGCGCGCAGAATAATTTTAGTCAGTCCCTGGAACTGACAGAGCGCATGTATCAGCAATTGAACCATGATGATCCGCTGCTTGGTTATTTTATCGGGTTTCATGCGGAATACACCTGTTCCCGGGAACTTTTGGAAGGTGTGGCTACTCTGGCGCATAAATATCAGGCGCCGGTATTTACTCATCTTGCAGAGACGCAGGCAGAGGTGGAAGGCTGTAAGGAACGCTATGGTATGTCGCCGGTGAAGCTGTTGGATTCCCTGGGGATGTTTGACTATGGTGGGGGAGGCTATCATTGCGTCTATCTGGAGGAAGAGGATATGGAGATATTCCAAAAGAGGGGACTCAGTGTGGTGACCAATCCCGGCTCCAATGCGAAATTGGCCAGCGGGATTGCGCCGATTGCGGAGTATTTAAAGAGGGGAATCAACGTGGCAATTGGGACAGACGGCCCTGCAAGCAATAACTGTCTGGATATGTTCCGGGAAATGTTTTTGGTAACGGGATTGGCGAAACTGCGGGAGAAAGATGCGGCGGCAGTGGATGCCTGGGAAGTGTTGAAGATGGCCACGGTGAATGGTTCTAAGGCTATGAACCTGCCGGATACGGATGTGCTTGCGAAGGGGAAGGCCGCAGACCTGATCATGATAGACCTGCATCAGCCCAATATGCAGCCGATCAATAACATTCCTAAGAATATTGTTTACAGCGGAAGTAAGCAGAATGTGAAGATGACTATGATTCAGGGAAAGATTCTGTATGAAAACGGGCAGTTTACCAAAGCATATGATGTGGAAGAAATTTATAGAAAGGCAAATGAGATTATAGACCGTCTCAGATAGCTATGGATGCTTTGTTTTTTGCGGGCGTGATCGTACTATTGATTGCGCTTTTTATGGGAAAAGAATATATCGACAGCAGGACGTTCCAGAAAAGAACGCTGGAGCGGTTGTATCAAAATTATGGCAGTGCGCCTGACCGGAAGTATGGGCAAGAAGAAATGTGCCATATCAGTATGTATTATAAAAAACATCGTTCGCCGGAACAGATTGACGATATTACGTGGAATGATCTACACCTGGATGAAATTTATCAACGCATGAACACTTCTTGCAGCGCGGCAGGGGATGAATATCTTTATTATAGACTGCGCACGCCGATTTATGAGGAAGAAGAGATGGCGGATATGGAGGAGCGTATCCGCTTTTTTATGGAACATGAGGCAGAGCGGCAAAAGGTGCAGAGTATTTACTATCGGCTGGGACGGATAAGACGATATTCCATCTATGAGTATTTGGACAATCTGGAGACGCTGGGAGAGCGGAAGAATGAAAAATATCTGTTGTATGATCTGGCGGTAGTCTTTTGCTTTTTCCTGTTGTTTTATTCTCTGCCGGTGGGGATTGTGGCATTGCTCATTGTGCTGTGCCATAATTTGATTGGTTATTTTAAGGAATATAAAGAGATCGAACCCTATATCAGTAGTTTTCGCTATATCCGTAGGATGCTTGGGTGTGCGGAACGGATGGGACGGGAGGAAATAGAGGCGATTGCTGGACAACAGGCCAGGCTGCGGGTATGCCATCAAAGACTGAAGGGATTTTTGCGCAATTCCTATCTTGTCATTTCAGCGGAAAAAGGGAACGGCAATCCCTTGGAAGTGGTGCTGGATTATCTGCGTATGCTTTTTTATCTGGATTTGATTCAGTTCAATAGGGCGCTTACGGCACTGCGGGGGCATATGAAAGAAGTGGATGAGATGATCACCATTCTGGGGCAGATAGAAACGGATGTGGTGACAGGCGCATATCGGGCAAGTTTGCTGGAAGAGTATTGTGTGCCAAAGCTGCATTATGAGGATGGAACAGGTGTGTTTCTTAATGTAGAGAACCTATATCATCCGCTGCTTGCAGATCCTGTCAAAAATTCAGTATCAGTCAACAGGGGTATGCTTTTGACCGGCTCCAATGCTTCAGGGAAATCCACGTTCTTACGGGCGGTGGCCACTGCTGCAGTGCTTGCACAGACCATTCATACTTGTACGGCAGATTCTTATGAAGCGCCTGTTTTTCGGATTTATTCATCCATGTCCTTGCGGGATGATTTGACGGGCGGTGACAGTTACTATATGGTGGAGATCAAATCCATCAAACGGATACTGGATCAGGCTATGCGAAAGGATGCAAGACCGGTAATCTGTTTTGTGGACGAAGTGCTTCGCGGCACCAATACAGTGGAGCGGATTGCGGCTTCCACACAGATCATGAAGATGCTATCCAGAGGACAAACCCTGTGTTTTGCAGCCACTCATGATGTGGAACTGACCAGGCTTTTAGCGGGCATATATGACAATTATCATTTTGAGGAAAAGATTGAGGAGGAAGATATCTTTTTTCCCTATCTTTTGCTCAAAGGGCCGGCGGTTTCACGCAATGCAATCGCGCTCCTTAAGATGTTGGGATATGACAGGGGAATTATCGAGGAGGCGGAAGCGATGGCGGAACGGTTTCTGGAAAGCGGCAACTGGATTTGAGATTCCGCTTACGCGGAATCATGGAGGATAGTATGAAAGTGACAATCTATACGGACGGTGCGGCCCGTGGCAATCCGGAAGGGCCCGGCGGATACGGTGTAGTCCTGCAGTATGTGGATACGAAAGGTAACCTGCATGAGCGGGAATACTCTGCGGGATACAAGAAAACGACAAATAACCGTATGGAACTGATGGCAGCCATTGTGGGGTTAGAAGCTTTGATAAAGCCATGTGAAGTGACTCTTATATCGGATTCCAAGTATGTGACGGATGCCTTCAATCAACATTGGATTGAGAGTTGGATCATGAAAGGATGGAAGACAGCGGGAAAGAAACCGGTCAAGAATGTGGATCTCTGGGAACGTCTTCTGAAAGCAAAGGAACCTCATAAGGTAACGTTTCGCTGGGTGAAAGGTCATGACGGACACCCGGAAAATGAGCGCTGTGATAAGCTTGCCACTACGGCAGCGGATGGTACGGACTTACTTGACGATGAGGGATTGGGCGTGCTATAATAAGCCTAGTTTTGAGGCCGTATCGGTTATTTATTTAGGAAGAGAGAAGGTTGGGAAAGATGACGAATTTGATCTTATTTGTGAACTCATTTTTATCTTACTTATTATGTTTCCTTTTGATTGTAGCGCTGGTCGTGGTGGCTTGTATCATTGGTGCGAAATGGCGTAAAAGTAAGGATGCGAAAGCGGCGGCGCAGGCGGCTGTATCGGATGAGGCACAGCAGACAACCATATAAACACTTCTGTGGGGGAGAGCGATGGGCTTTCCCCTACATTTTATGGTATCAGAAATTCTTGCGTTTACCCTAGGCCAAGAAGCGATATCACTCGGTTGAGCGGAGTTGGCTCTATGATATGGAGAAAATGAGGCGATGGGGCAGTATACAACGATTTTGTGGGATTTGGATCAGACATTACTGGACTTTGACAGATCGCAGGCTTATGCTCTTCGCTATGCTTTCGATAAGCTGAGTCTTTCGATGGCGGATGGTACGGTTGCTCTGTATGCGGCAATCAATGACAAGTACTGGAAAAGGCTGGAACGGGGAGAGATTACCAAGGCGCAGGTACTCACAGGGCGGTTTGAGGAACTTTTGAAAGAACTTTCCATCACTACATGCCAGGTGCAGGAAATCGCGGATATCTACCAGAAAGCCTTGGGCAGTGTGGCTTTTTATCTGGAAGGTGCAGAAGAACTGGTGACAGAACTGAAAGAAAAGGGATACCGTCAGTACATAGTGACTAATGGAGTCAATCAAACCCAGGCCAATAAGATGAAAGTTTCCGGACTCGATCAGCTGGTAGATGGTGTTTTTGTGTCGGAACTTATGGGATACCCCAAACCCAGGAAAGAGTATTTTGATAATTGTCTTGCGCAGATGGCGGGAGTGACAAGAGAGCAGTGTATTCTGGTGGGAGATTCCCTGACCAGTGATATGCAGGGGGCCAATAATGCGGGGATCACGGCCTGCTGGTATAATCCAAAGGGGCTGACAAATGAACTGGGTGTCAGGATTGATTATGAGATAGAGCATTTATGGGAATTGTGGAATGTCATTGGATGAGGGCCGGTTATAAGGAAATGTAATGCAGAGGGCTGTTTAGTGGAAATATTGGCAGGTGAGGAGACAGGATGGCAAAGTCGCCGAATCAGAAATTAAAACTACTTTATTTATTAAAAATTTTGACAGAACAGTCTGATGAAGACCACTGTCTGAGCGCGCAGGCATTGATCGATGCCTTGGCGGCATATGATATCAAAGCGGAAAGAAAGAGCATTTATGACGATATTGCGCAGTTAAACGATTTTGGATATGATATTGTGCTTGTGAAGTCCAAAAGCGGCGGTGGATATTATCTGGCGGGCAGGGATTTTGAACTGGCAGAGTTAAAGCTGCTTGTGGAGACGGTACAGGCATCCCGGTTCCTGACGGTAAAGAAATCCAGAGAACTGATTGGTAAAATAGAGAAATTAGCTTCAAAAGCGGAGGCTGGACAATTACAGCGACAGGTCTATGTGGCGAACCGGATTAAGACGGCTAATGAGAGTATCTATTACATAGTGGATGACATCCACAGGGCCATTCAGAATAATGAACAGATTTCTTTCCAGTACTTGGAATGGAATCTCTCCAAAGAACTGGTGCCGCGGCGGGACGGAAGGCAATACCGGATCAGTCCCTGGGCGCTTACCTGTAAGGATGAAAATTATTACCTGATTGCCCATGACGGGGAGGAAGATAAGATCAAGCATTTCCGGGTGGACAAGATGGGTAAGATTGAGATTCTGGAAGGCGTCAAACGGGAGGGCGCGGCTCTTTTTGAACGTTTTGACATAGCGGATTATGCCAACAAGACTTTCGGCATGTACGGTGGGCAGGAAGAGACGGTCACGCTGGAATTCGAGAACCGGTTTGTCGGAGTTGTGATAGATCGTTTCGGCAAGGATGTTCCGATAAGACAGCGGGACGAGGAACATTTTACGGTGCGTGTCAAAGTGGCGGTCAGCGGTCAGTTTTTTGGCTGGTTGACAGGGCTTGGCGCAGGAGCGCGTATTGTGTCGCCGGGAGAAGTGGCGCAGGCTTATCGTGATCATTTGGAAGAAGTGATTATGCAGTATCGGCAGGAACAATGATTTGATACAGGATGTGAGCGAGTAGTATCGGCAGGAACAATAATTTGATATCGGATTGTATGAGACAGCGATGTAAAAAAGGAATTGAGACGGAATACAATTGAAGAATAGAGGGGAGCAGGGGAAACAGAGATGGAAATACAATTTGCAGACCGCATGAAGGACTATGAGGAAGGTATTTTTCAGGTTTTAAATGAGAAGAAGACACAGATGGAACAGCAGGGGCATAAGATTTATAACCTGTCTGTGGGCACACCGGATTTTCCACCGCAGCAGCATGTGATGGAGGCAGTGCTTCAGGCAGCCAAGAAGCCAGAAAATTATAAATATGCACTGGCGGATATCCCGGAATTGATTGAGGCGGTGATTGGGCGTTACCGTGTCCGTTATGGGGTAGAACTGGCAAAGGATGAGGTGATGAGTGTGTACGGTTCCCAGGAAGGAATTGCGCATATCTGTATGACGCTCTGCAATCCGGGGGATTGTGTGCTGGTGCCGGATCCCGGTTATCCGATATTTGGGATTGGGCCTTCCCTGACGGGGGCGCAGATTGTGACTTACGCATTGACGGAGGAGAATGGATACCTGCCTGATCTTGATAGCATGGATGAGCAGATGCTCTCCAAGGTAAAATGTATGATCGAATCCTATCCCTTAAATCCCGTGTGCAAGACGGCGCCGGATTCTTTTTATGAAAAGCTGGTGCCATGGGCCGCGGCGCATCAGATAATTTTGATTCATGACAATGCTTATTCTGACATTATCTATGACGGCAGAGAAGGCAAGTCCATCCTGCGGATTCCAGGAGCGAAAGAGGTTGCAGTAGAGTTTTATTCTCTGTCAAAATCCTTTAATTATACGGGGGCAAGAATGAGTTTTCTGGCAGGAAACCGCGAAATCGTGGCAAATTTCAAGAGGTTTCGCTCTCAGATTGACTATGGAACGTTTCTGCCGGTGCAATATGGGGCAGTGGCAGCTTTGACAGGTTCCGATCAGATGGTAAAGGAGCAATGCGCAGAATACCAGAGAAGAAGGGACGCCCTCTGCGGCGGTTTAAGAAAGATTGGCTGGCAGATAGAGGACAGTGAGGGTACTATGTTTGCCTGGGCCAGAATCCCGGAAAAGTATGATGACGATGTGGAGTTTGTCATGGAATTACTGGAAAAAACAGGTGTTCTATGTACACCGGGAAGCAGTTTCGGTTCCCTGGGGCGCGGTCATGTGCGCTTTGCCCTGACCATGCCTGTGGAGAAAATCGAGGAGGCCGTAGCCGCAATCGCCCGGGCAAACATGCTTGCGTGATATAAAGTTATTTGCGAAGCGAAAGTTTTAGAATTTCTTTTGCTTATTCGAGTCCGCGAAGCGGATCTCGCAAAGTTATTCGCGAAGCGAATTACTTTTGGGATATGTCACAAAAAGGCATATCCTTTTTTGTTGACTTTTCTTTGGCGTTGTCATTGACATAATAAGTTTATTATTCTATACTAATCCTAAACCACTAAATATAGTATTATTATGTCAACTAATACAATATTTTGTGGAGAAAAAGGAGAGCGGGTGTGAGAAGGATGCCTGCGGTAAAGCACCACGGAGGGAATGTATGAGCAGTAAATTTGAATCGGATAGTCCGGCTGGTGAGAATTTCAGTCTGGAATATCAGCCGGAAAAAATTGTTAAGGTGATCAAGAAGGATGGCAGCCTGGAAGCTTTTAATGTCCAGAAGGTCATTGATGCGGTGGGAAAGAGCGCCTATCGTGCATTGACAAAATTTACCGAGGAAGAGAAGCGCCATATCTGTCAGACGGTCATCGACAAAGTCAATGAACTGGATGAGGAAAAGATTCCGATTCAGATCATGCACAATATCGTAGAAAGCGCGTTGGAAGACGTAAAACCCATCGTGGCTAAGAGTTATCGCGATTACCGTAATTACAAACAGGATTTTGTGCGCATGATGGACGATGTTTATAAGAAGAGTCAGTCAATCATGTATATTGGGGACAAGGAGAACGCTAATACGGACAGTGCCCTTGTATCTACCAAGCGCAGTCTGATTTTCAATCAGTTTAACAAGGAATTGTATCAGAAATTTTTTATGACCACGGAGGAGATTCAGGCTTGCCGTGACGGGTATATTTATGTCCATGATATGTCCGCCAGAAGAGATACTATGAACTGTTGTCTTTTCAATGTGGCCGAAGTGTTGAGCGGCGGGTTCGAGATGGGAAACATCTGGTATAATGAGCCCAAAACGCTGGACGTAGCGTTCGATGTTATAGGAGATATCGTTTTGAGCGCGGCTAGTCAGCAGTATGGCGGTTTTACGGTGCCAGAGGTAGATAAGATCTTAGAGCCTTATGCGGAGAAATCCTATAAGAGAAATATTGAGAAATATACGAAACTGGGAGTGGACAAGGAGACTGCCGAGGCACAGTCCATGGCGGATGTGAAAAAAGAGTTTGAGCAGGGATTCCAGGGTTGGGAGTATAAATTTAATACGGTGGCCAGCAGCCGGGGCGACTATCCTTTTATCACAGTAACGGCAGGTATCGGCACCGGAAAATTTGCAAAGCTGGCAACGATTACCATGTTAAATGTGCGTCGCAAAGGACAGGGTAAGGAAAACTGCAAAAAGCCGGTGCTGTTCCCGAAGATTGTGTTCCTTTATGATGAGAATCTGCATGGGCCGGGCAAAGAATTGGAGGATGTATTTGAAGCGGGGGTAAAGTGTTCTGCCAAGACCATGTATCCCGATTGGCTCAGTCTTACCGGCAAGGGGTATATTGCCAGCATGTACAAGCAGTATGGCAAAGTAATCTCTCCCATGGGCTGCCGTGCATTCCTTTCCCCCTGGTATGAGCGAGGCGGCATGCATCCTGCGGATGAGGAAGATTCTCCCATCTTTGTGGGAAGATTTAATGTAGGCGCGGTATCTTTGCATCTGCCGATGATCTTAGCCAAGTCCAGACAGGAGAGCAGGGATTTTTATGAGGTGCTTGATTATTACTTGAATCTAATCAGACAGCTGCATATCAGGACCTACGCATATTTGGGAGAGATGCGGGCCTCCACAAATCCTCTTGCTTATTGTGAGGGCGGTTTCTTGGGCGGTCATCTGCAGCTTCATGATAAGATCAAACCGATCCTCAAGTCGGCAACAGCAAGTTTCGGTATCACTGCCTTTAATGAACTGCAGGAATTGTACAACGGTAAATCGCTTGTGGAAGACGGTGCGTTTGCACTGGAAGTACTGGAACATATCAACAATAAGATTACGGAATTTAAAGAAGAAGACGGACATCTGTATGCGATTTATGGTACGCCGGCAGAGAATCTTTGTGGTCTGCAGGTCAAACAGTTCCGGGCTAAATATGGTATTATAGAGGGGGTTTCCGACAGGGAGTATGTCTCCAACAGTTTCCATTGTCATGTGACGGAAGATATTACCCCCATTGAGAAACAGGATTTAGAGTATCGCTTCTGGGAGATGGCAAATGGCGGTAAGATACAGTATGTCAAATATCCGATTGACTATAACATGGAGGCCATCAAGACACTGATCAGACGAGCTATGGATATGGGCTTTTATGAGGGCGTTAACTTGTCCCTTGCTTACTGTGATGATTGCGGACACCAGGAACTGGAGATGGACGTCTGTCCCGTATGTGGCAGCCGCAACCTCACCAAAATCGATCGTATGAATGGCTACCTGGCCTATTCCCGTGTTCACGGCGACACAAGACTCAGTGATGCCAAAATGGCAGAGATTGCAGAAAGGAAAAGCATGTGAAAACAGCGAGCCAGAAACACAGGGCCCCTGTTCACAGGAGGCTCTGTGTTCCTGGCGAGCGTCCATCATGAACGAAGGCGAAGAAACAACAGTTTTCACATGAGGATATATATTTTATGAGATATCATAATATTACGAAGGATGATATGCTGAACGGTGACGGTCTGCGGGTGGTGCTTTGGGTTGCAGGATGTGCGCACTGTTGCAAAGAATGCCAGAATCCCCTTACCTGGGATCCGGATGGCGGTCTGCCGTTTGATGAGAATGCAAAGCAGGAAATTTTTGCGCAGCTGGATAAACCCTATATTCATGGAATCACCTTTTCAGGCGGCGATCCTCTCCATTCGGCAAATCGTCTGGATGTGAGAAGTCTGATGGAAGAGATTAAAAAGAAGTATCCCCATAAGACCATCTGGCTTTATACGGGTGATAAATGGGAAGATGTTTTGCATTATCCGATGATGAAGTATGTGGATGTATTGGTGGATGGAGAGTTTAAGATTGATTTGAAGGACGTGAAACTTCTCTGGAAAGGGAGCAGTAACCAGAGAGTGATTGACGTACAAAAAAGCTTAGAGCAGACAGATCCGATGGTGCCGGTGCTCCATTGTGGGGATTATGAATAGATGCGGGGAAATCAATGGGAACAGAGACAATTAAGATTAAGTATTTTACGGATAAAATAGAAAAACTTACATACATAGACGGTAAATCCGATTGGATTGATCTGCGGGCCGCAGAAGATGTGATGTTAAAACAGGGGGAATTTAAATTGATTCCGCTTGGGGTGGCGATGGAACTTCCTGTGGGGTATGAGGCCCATGTGGTGCCGCGCAGTTCTACGTTCAAGAATTTTGGTATTATCCAGACCAATCATCAGGGCGTGATCGACGCCTCTTATTGTGGGGATAATGACCAGTGGTTCATGCCTGTCTATGCGGTACGGGATACGGAAATTCATGTCAATGACAGAGTCTGTCAGTTCCGCATTATGGAGAATCAGCCGAAGCTGGTTTTTGATGAAGTGGCGCATCTGGAACATGCAGACCGTGGCGGACATGGCAGTACCGGAAAGCAGTAAGGCGTGATGTTTGTATGGAAAATTAAATATGCATAAGAAAACTCCTTCCAAGACATACTATGGGAAACAATGGTAAATTCTTGGAAGGAGTTTTGTGGTGAAAAATAATAACAATATGCAGCAATACGAACAGGAGCAAAGACAGCGGGAAACCAGCCAAAAGATGACGACATCCCTGCCGGAAAGTATGGAATATATGAAAACACATATGAGGCCGGATTCCAGTTTCGATGTAGTCTACCGTGTGATAGAGGTGGGCGATAGACAGGCCTGTATCTATTTCATAGACGGCTTCTGCAAGGATGAGCTGATGATGAAGATCCTGCAGTATTTTATTGGGCTGACAGCGGAGGATATGCCGGAGAGCGCCTATGAGATGTCGAAGAAGGCCACGCCCTATGTGGAGGTGGATTTAAAAGATAAATGGGATGATATTATATATAATATCTTGTCCGGCGTATTTGCCCTCTTTATCGATGGTTATGACAGATGCATACTGATCGATTCCAGGACATATCCCGCCAGGGGAGTGGAGGAACCGGATAAGGATAAGACGCTTCGAGGATCCAAGGATGGATTTGTGGAGACGGTGGTGTTTAACACAGCCCTGATAAGACGGCGTATCAGGAGTACACAGCTTCGTATGGAGATGATGAATGCCGGTAAGAGTTCCCAGACAGATATTGTGCTCTGTTACATGGATAACCGAGTGGATCATGCTTTCTTGGAAAAGGTAAAAAAGCGGATCAAAGAGATTCAGGTAGATGCACTGACCATGAACCAGGAGAGTCTGGCTGAATGTCTTTATCAGCGTAAATGGTTCAATCCTTTTCCCAAATTTAAGTTTACGGAACGGCCGGATGTGGCGGCGGCACAGGTACTGGAAGGGGATATTGTGATCCTGGTGGACAATTCTCCCTCCGCCATGATTGTTCCCACTTCCATTTTTGATATCGTGGAGGAGGCGGATGATTATTATTTTCCGCCTGTTACGGGGACCTATTTGCGCCTGTCTAGGTTTATCATTTCCATCCTCACGTATATCATGACGCCGACGTTCTTACTGCTGATGCAGAATCCGGATTGGGTGCCGGAATCTTTTCAGTTCATTATGCTGCAGGAGGAATCCAACATCCCACTGATTGCACAGTTTTTAATTTTGGAACTGGCCATTGATGGCTTGAAACTGGCGGCGGTGAATACACCCAACATGCTCAGTACCCCCTTGAGTGTCATGGCAGCGTTGGTGTTGGGAGAGTTTTCGGTCAACAGCGGCTGGTTCAATTCTGAGGTTATGCTATACATGGCGTTTGTGGCCATTGCCAATTATACGCAGCAGAATTATGAACTGGGATATGCCTTGAAATTCATGCGTATCATTAATCTGATCCTGACGGCAATCTTTGATATTTATGGTTATATTGCAGGTATTTTGATTTTTATTGTGTCGATTATCTGCAACAAGACTTTATCGGATAAGAGTTATATCTATCCGCTCATTCCGTTTAATTTCCGACAGCTTGCCAAACGACTTTTGCGTCTGCGGCTTCCGGAGGCCAAACAGTGATTGAAGTTAAAAATTAAGTATAGTTAAGTGAATATTAGCCAGAAATGGTTTGTGGATTTGTGCAGTGTGTACGAAAATGAAAAAACCATTATGGATGTCTTGTTATTTTATGGTTTAGCTAGTAAAATAAAGACAACCTATGGAAGAAAAAGCAGAGCATTGGAATTTACGATGGAAGTTCCTTATGGAGATATTGTGTTAGAATGTCATGATTTTATAGGAAATCTTCATAGGAACTTCCGCAAAATCCTGTCAGATAAATATTTGATAATAGATTAAATATTTAATCATATGTGACTAATAATTTAACTTTCGTTTTTGCGAATGATAGAGGATGATATTGCATATATTTTGCAAAAAGAAAATATATTTTGTGTAATCGTACAAGGTAGGACATAGGACTGTTTTATGAAATGAATCGTAAGGTGAGAATCATTCATAAGAGAAGAATCATAAGAGAAGGATAAGCAGGGGGATTTACATATTATGGGATATGAGATTCACGCAGACCGGGGCTGGGTACACAGGGGAAATCTATACCGGCTGAAACAGCTGATGAGAAGAGCGGTACAGGGAGACCGTATGACGATGGCATTTCTGGGCGGTTCCATCACCCAGGGTTCTGTGTCCACGCAGTATACGAATTGTTATGCATATCTGGTATTTGACTGGTTTGTGAAACGGTTCCCGAAGACGGCTTTTACCTATATCAATGCGGGTGTGGGAGGCACCACATCCCAGTTTGGCGCAGCCAGAGTGGAAGAGGATGTGTTGTTATACAAACCGGATTTTGTCAGTATTGAGTTCTCAGTCAATGACGAAAATACGGATTTTTACCAGGAGACTTATGAGGGACTCGTGCGTCAGGTGTATGGAAATATTGGCGAGCCGGCTGTGATTCTGATTCACAATATCTGTTATGACACAGGGGTGAGCGCAGAGGAAAAGCATCGGGAGATTGGAGCGTACTATGATCTGCCCAGCGTCAGTATGAAGACGACGATCTATCAGCAGGTGGTTTCTGGTGCCATTGAGAATCGTCAGATTACTCCGGATGATCTGCACCCGAACACGGACGGACATGCATTGTTGGCGGAAGTGATTACGGATTTTCTGGATAAGGTTTATCTGCAGATGCAGGAAGAAGAGCAACCGGCAGATTTTCCACAGCCACTTACAGCCAATGCCTATGAACATGCCAGACGATATCAGAATCATAATAGCAATCCGGTCTGCGACGGTTTCACGGCGGATACTGCCTTTCAGAAATATGTCAATGATAACTTCCGGCGCGGATATATGGCTTCCAACAAAGGGGCAAAGATTATCTTTGCAGTGGAAGGTACAGAGATTGCGGTGCAGTATCGCAAGTCTGTGAAGCATCCGGCGCCGATAGCGGTGGCGGTGGTGGATGATGATGAGGACAATGCAGTTACTCTGGACGCCAATTTTGATGAATCATGGGGTGATTGTCTCTTCATCAGTACCCTGGCTCACCATATTGCGGCGGGCAGGCATAAGGTGGAGATACGGCTGACAGAAACGCACGAAAAGGATGCGGTGTCTTTTTATCTGGTATCCGTAATTGCGTCTCAGTAGAAAGAAGGGAGAAAACAGATGTTTCGAGAAGATTTTGTATGGGGTGTTGCCAGCAGCGCTTACCAGGTGGAAGGCCGGGATCCGGAGGACGGCGCGGGCAAGATGATTTGGGATACCTTCACGGAAGAAGGTGGGATTCTGGATGGCACGAACGCCATGGTGTCATGTGATCATATGCACCGTTATAAAGATGATTACAAATTAATGCGGTTGTTGGGAATCAAGGCATATCGTTTCTCTGTCAGCTGGGCCAGATTGTTGCCGGAAGGGACTGGTGCGGTCAATGACAAGGCGGTAGCGATGTACCGGGATATGATTCTGGAGATGAAGAAAAACGGGATTACCCCGTATCTGACCATGTATCACTGGGAATTGCCGCAGGTGCTGCAGGACAGAGGAGGTTGGCTGAACGAGGATATCATCGGCTGGTTTGGGGAGTACGCGAAGGTGATAGCCGAGAACTTCTCGGATATCTGTGAATATTTTATCACATTGAATGAACCTCAGTGTTTTGTTGGACTCGGTTACCTGCATGGTGAACATGCGCCGGGCAAAAAACTCAGCTATAAGGAAACCTTCCAGATTGCGCACAACGCGTTGCGGGCCCATGGACAAGCAGTCATCAGTCTGCGTAAATATGCTTCCCGTCCCATTCAGGTGGGCTATGCGCCGACCTGCGGTATGGCTTATCCGGCCAGCGACAGCCCAGAGGATATCGAGGCGGCCAGAAAGGTGTTGTTTTCTTTCCATAATCCGATAGACAACTGGACCTGGAATGTGGCATGGTTTTCGGATCCGGTATTTCTGGGGAAATACCCGGATGAGGGGTTGGATCAGTTTAAAGACTATCTGCCGGATATCACCGAAGAAGATATGAGGTTGATTTCACAGCCCCTAGACTTTATGGGACAGAATATCTATAATGGCTACATAATCCGTGCTGGGAAGGACGGGAAACCGGAGTTTATGGACAGACCTGCGGGATTTCCCAAGACGGCGGCAGGCTGGCCGGTAACGCCGCAGTGTCTCTATTGGGGCGTGAAGTTCCTGTATGAGAGATATAAGCTGCCTCTTTATATCACGGAGAACGGTATGTCCTGTCATGATATCGTATCGAAGGACGGAAGAGTGCATGATTCCAACCGCATCACATTTTTGGATACTTATCTCTCGGCACTGCAGAAGGCCAGTGATGACGGAGTGGATGTGAGAGGGTATTTCCTGTGGACTTTCCTTGATAACTTTGAGTGGAACAAGGGGTACACAGAGCGGTTCGGTATCGTGTATGTAGATTTTATTACCCAGAAGCGGATCGTGAAGGATTCGGCTTACTGGTATCAAAAAGTAATGGAGACGAATGGTGCAATGTTATCAATCAATGAAAAAGAAAGACCAATTTTATTCTTAAATCCTGTATTCAAACAGATGATCTGGGGAGGCAGCCGTCTGGGAAGAGACTGGCCCTATCAGATTCCGGGAGATAATACCGGAGAGTGCTGGGCAGTCAGTGCCCACCCGAATGGAGACTGCACGGTCAAAGAGGGAATTTATGCGGGGTACACTTTGTCTGAACTGTGGAATCAGCATCCGGAACTCTTTGGAGAGACCAGTTATGACCGTTTTCCGCTGCTGACCAAGATTATTGATGCGAAGACAGATTTAAGCATCCAGGTACATCCGGATGATGCCTATGCGAAAGTTCATGAAAATGGTTCCTTCGGGAAAACTGAGTGTTGGTATATTCTGGACTGTGAGAAAGATTCCACACTGGTGATCGGACATCATGCAAAGGACAGACAGGAACTGGATGATATGGTCCGTCAGGGCAGGTGGAGTGAATTTATTCGGGAAATTCCGGTGCAGAAAGGTGATTTTATCCAGATTGATCCGGGTACTGTACATGCAATCAAAGGCGGCATTATGCTGTTGGAGACACAGCAGAACAGTGATATTACCTATCGTGTCTATGATTATGACAGACTTACCGATGGCAAGCCCAGACAGCTTCATGTGGCGCAGAGTATTGATGTGATCACAGTGCCGGCTAAATCTGCAGAGGAGAGTGTTATGAGGGCGGGTGATCTGCCCAAGAACCAGATGAACTTGCTGATATCCTGCGATTATTATAAAGTCTGGAAATTGGATGTGTCGAAGCAGGTTTCCTTTGAACAGACCTATCCTTTCTTGATCATGAGCGTGACAGAAGGGGAAGGACTGATCAATGGACAGATGATACAAAAGGGTGATCACTTTATCCTGCCCTGCGGATATGGAAGGGTGGAACTGCAGGGAAATATGCAGATCATTGCGTCTGCAGTCTGAGGGGATTATTCTTTTGAGGTGTTGAGAATAGCAAGGTTGTGATCGGCCAGTAATTCATTGACTTCAAAAATGGTCTTATTCCGTTGAAGGGCCAACAGGATTAAGCAATTGGGAATTCTTTTTTGGAATCTTTATTTTTCAAAGCCATGTACCCAGTCGGCTTTCAGGAAATAGATGAGAAAGACAATGGAACTTAACGACCAGGTCAGTGGGTAAGCCCAGAATATCACATTGATTACCGGGATAAAATGTACGATGATGGTGATATAACTCACCCTGACGATACACCAGAAACAGAGCATGGTGAGCATGGGGACGGCAGCTTTTCCGGCGCCTCGCAAGATACCGGCAATACAGTGTGAAAAAGCGAGTAGGAAATAAAAAAGCGTCGTTATCCGGGCATGAATAGTGCCGTAGGCGATTACTTCCGGAGTGCGGTTGAAGGCAGAGATCAACGCCGGTATGGTAAAGTAAATAAAAATACCTACAAGTTCCGCCATAATAACAGAACAAAGAATACCGAACCGGGCTCCCTTTTTGGCCCGGTCGTATTGTTTGGCACCCAGATTTTGACTGATGAAGGTGGTGAGCGCCATAGCAAAGCAGGTGATAGGCAGAAAGCCGAAGCCCTCTATTTTGGAGTAGGCGCCGCTTCCAGCGACAGCCATTTTGCCAAACTTGTTGATATTTGATTGTACAATCACATTGGCCAGGGAGATGATAGAGTTTTGAAATCCTGCTGGCAGACCATTAGAGATAATCTGCCTAAGCATTGGCAGATTGAAACGGATCTGCCTTATGTAGACGCGATATTCCTCAGGACTCTTGCAGGTGAGGCGGTATAGACATAAAAAAGCGCTGAAAAATTGTGAAAGAATCGTAGCGACAGCGGCAGAACCCACGCCCATCCCCAGCACAGCCACAAATAAAAGGTCCAGAAGGACATTGATGACGGACGATATTACCAGATAGATCAGTGGATGGCGGCTGTCACCGATAGATTGGAGGATGCCTACAAAAACATTGTACATGACAAAGGACAACGAACCCATAAAATAGATTCTAAAATAAACAGTGGACTCCGGCAGCACATCCGCTGGTGTGCCCATCCATATGAGGATACGGGAGGTCATAAGTGTCCCGAATATGGTCAAAAAGATACCTGCGGCCAGGCCGAAAGCCACTGTGGTATGTACAGCCTTTTTCACTTCCCAATAATCTTTAGCGCCGTAATACTTCGAAATCACTACGCCGGCACCCACAGAGATACCCTGAAAAAATCCCACCATAAGAAAAATCAGATTCCCAGAGGAGGAGACAGCAGCCAAAGCATTGCTTCCCAGGAAATTTCCTACGATCAGGGAGTCTGCAGTATTGTATAATTGTTGAAAAAGATTACCTACAAAAAGCGGGAACGCAAAGGAAATAATCTGTTTCCAGATACAGCCTTCTGTCAGTGATGTAGTTTGGGAAAAACTTTTGTTGATATGCATTTCTTCACCCCGATGATTATGGCATTAGTCTATGGCGACGCCAGCAAGAATTACGTAGTAATTCTTGGGACGCAGGTTGCAGAACCTGCGTCTATTATATTAAGTTCTCAGAAGCAAAAAACCTAGGCGATGCCAGCAAGAATTACGTAGTAATTCTTGGGACGCAGGTTGCAGAACCTGCGTCCATTATAGCATGTGTCCCTCAAAAAGAAAGGGGTATCAAAGAAAATAAAACTTTCCTGCAAGTCCGCTTGCTATTATTCCAAACCGGTGGAGATTGGAAAACTCCGGGAACTGGTACAGGCATAAAAGATTAGAATGTTATCCGCCTGCCCTGCGAAGCCTCCGTACAAACATCAAATTGCCCAGGATTAACGCCACCAGAACAGCTATCTGGCCAGAAGTCACGACAAGGGAGGTTCTCACTACGGAAGGGTTACGATCTGGTGCATATCCCACGGTTATTTTGCTGAAGGTTTTCTCGTTATAAGCGCGTTTTACGGTATCTTTTGCTATGACTTCGTCCTGTTCCATGACAGCCACATGCACATAATTATGCCGCAAACGACCGTACTGTACATATGCCTCTCGTTGTTCATAAGCAAATTTGTAAGGAAGATAAGTAAATAGATAGCTGCGGTTGTCTACTAAAAATAAGACAAGAAGCAGTAGTATACTGGTTAAAATATTTCTTGTGATGGCGTTTGGGATTCGTTTGTCATTCCACATAATTTAAAACCTCCGAAAGGCAAAACATCAGTCGAAATGGAGAGATGTTGCAGCTGAAATCCAACAGGGTACCAAATTATAACTCAATTTTATAAATATCTGCGGTTTCATTTTCAAAAGAAAAGCTCCGCTCATATATGCCGCCATTTTTTAGGATGACTTTTATGGAAGCTGTATTTTCTTTTTCAACAGATATATGTAACTCTTTCATTTTTGCTTCTTTAGCCGTTTGGAGAAGCTGAAATAACATTTCTGTTGCGTATCCTTTTTTTCTCTCAGATGGACGCACACTATATCCGCAGTTTCCTAAATCCTTCAAAAATTCATTCAGTGTATGCCTTAGATCAATCATTCCGATGATCTTGTCATCGCTTTTCCGGATCGCAAAAAAGGTGTCTGTAACTACCCAGTTTTCATTTACCGTTTGTGGGTTGGTGTTCAGCGTTACAGAGGACAGCCATTCCTCATAGCTTTCTGTTTTGTCAAAAAGTTCGCTTCCATAAATTATTTCTTCACCATTTTGGAAATGCTCTTTACGGTATTCAAGTGCTTTTTCCTTCCATTCTATGGTTGGTCGTACTAAAACAATATCATTTTTCATAGCAAACCTCCTCCGGCAATAGAAGCCTTTTTATCTCATACAATATTTGAGTCGGAATATCTTGATCCAGTTTCATCAACCTGCTGTACATTCGTACTCCTTGATATGCAAATATGATTATATTAAAAACAGATTCTGGGTTTACGTGGCTAAATTCTTGTGTGCCAATTCCATAATTGATAAGTTCTACCCATGTTGTTTTTGAAATTTCATATTGCCTTTTTACAGAATTATTTTCTTTTGAAATCGTGGGATTACTATAAAATTCGTAGATAGCAAGGCTGATAGAATTTTTATAGTCGATCATTTCGCTTGCATATCTTGCAAGAAGTTCCTCTAATATTGTAGCAGCCGGAATATGCTGCTCAATTTTAGAAAGAATTTCGTTTTTCTGATTATCGGAAAAAGCATTCACTATTTCCAAAAAAATTTGTTCGGTGCTCTCATAATGGCGATACAGGCCTCCGCGGCTAAGTCCTGTTAATTCGCAAATATCTTTCATGGTCACTTCCTTAAATCCTTTTTCTGCAAACAGTTGATATGCTTTTTCCCGAATATACTGTTTTGTCTTTTCTCCTTTCAAACTCATACTTTCACCTCTTGTTTTGCTACATGTGTGTCGCTTTTATTATGCGTCATTTGTGTCGTTTTGTCAAGATAATTATAAAAAAGTTTCTGGCAGCAAATAAGCTGGGGAGGGGGAGGTAAGAAAATAGAATAGAAATAAAAAGGTTGATGATGAGGGGCGGATTTGTTGAAAGACATAGACTTAAATAGAATTATTAGGAGAAAACTGGATGCATGGTGGCAAGATTTATGATATTAATGGTCACGAGATTGGGTATTGTGGGAATTATCCTACTTTTTGGTCAAATCATGATGGAAAATTTGCAGTACAATTTTCTAAAGATATGCGACCGGGAGAATATGTTTATGAACTATATCAGGACATATATAATCAACAAGTTTTAGATAAAGTTATTTTTGTTATATAGTAAAAGATTATGCATGAAAGACTTGCCAATAGATTAACTATATAATATAATAATTATGCGCTCCAAAACGGGTAAGTGGTTCGCCTTTTGCCAGATGATTCATCTGAGAACTTCCATTACCAGAGGGGGTATGTCAATGGAAAATCTACGAAAGGGTACTTAGTACATATGAGATTCGATGTGCTTGTAGGGATTGTCAGCATTGCTGTGACGCTTGTTAGTATTTTGACTACTGGTATCAGCATATGGCAAAACCGCAAGAATAGAGAAAATCAAAAAAGCAACCGCCCCGACCAAGGTTAGTGGTTGCTTTTTTAACTGATAACTAAGGCGAACCGTTTGCTTTACGGAGCGCTCTTTGTATAATTATTATAATGCTTATTGGTTTAGTTTGCAATAAAAATTTTCCAAGATGAATATATCCCATTTCAATATTTATTCCAATCATCTAAATGATTCCTGTAATAATTCAATAAAGAATAGCCGGCAGTTTTATTTTATCTACTAGCCTTTTTGACAAATATTTACATTATCTGATAAATTTGATATTCTATTATTGTAGTCGATTTGGAATTGAATGGATTTTATAAGAATTGAAAGGAATTTAGTGTGGATTGAGATGGCGACAAAAAACAGAAGGATAGGATTAATAAAGTGAGATGGAGAGACGGTATGGTATTCTCATGGATGGGTGCGGAAGCTGATTAGAGTTTCTGCAAATCGTATTTTGGCTGAAATGTCAGATGAGGAGATTGAGCAGGTAGATAGGGAATTTGCGAAAGAACTATATGCATGTGATATGTCAATTGTTCCATATGATAAATGGCGCAGTTGTATGAGTTGTGCGATGAAAGAATATCCAGAAGTGCTAAATGCTTTTCTAGCGGCGCATAAGGAAGAGAATGCAGGCTATTATGAGGAAATTTGCAATGAGATGAGCAAAATAGTGCAGGCTGGTGATCGAAGTAACGGAAGTGTAGACAGCAGTTTGTCTTCCAGCAAGAGAGCATTGATTGTTGATGCTGTGGAAAAGATTACATATCGTAATTACCACTTAACAAATGAACAAAAAGATGCATATAATACAGGATATATTTATATTCATGATATGGGGCATCGAAGGGATTCGATTAACTGTTGTTTATTTGATATGGAGAGTGTCCTAAGCGGTGGCTTTGAAATGGGTGAAATGTGGTATGAAGAGCCGGCTACTTTGCGTGAGGCATTTGATGTGATAGGAAGTGTTTCTTTAAATGCGGCAGCACAAATCTATGGGGGATTTACAATTCCTCAGATTGACGAATTGTTGGTAAAATATGCCAGAAAGAGTTTTGAACTTTACAGAAAGAGATATATGGACAGGGGTATTGCGGAGAATCTCGCAGCGAACTTGGCTGATGATCATGTAGTTGAGGATTTCCAAATGGGATTTTTTTCACTCGAAGAAAAGTTTAATTCTATTATTTCGCCACGTGGCGATTATCCTTTTATTACAATTACGTTCGGAATTGGAAGGGACAGATTTGCGCAGATGGCATCAAAAGCTGCGCTTATGGTGAGAAAGAATGGGCATGGAAAAGAAGGATATAAACGTCCGGTGCTTTTTCCTAAACTTGTGTTTTTGTTTGATAAGAATTTGCATGAAAAAGGGAGAGAATTATACCCATTGTTTCAGGCGGCAATTGATTGTTCGAGGAAGGTTATGTATCCGGAGTATCTCAGTCTTACCGGAGAAAGCGGTATTGTATCTGAGGTATATAAGAAATATGGAAAAGTGATCAGTCCAATGTGCTGCAGAGCGTTTTTGACAAAATGGTTTGAACGTGGTGGAGAGAGTCCGGCGGATGAAATGGATGAGCCTATATTTGTTGGAAGATTCAATATTGGAGTTGTGTCGCTTAATCTGCCGATGATTCTTGCTAAAAGTAGAGAAGGTGGAACAGATTTTTACAGAGAATTGGATTATTATCTGAAACTTTCTAGGCAGATTCATATAAGTACCTATAATTTTCTTGCAAAGAAGAAAGCATATACAAATCCGTTGGCGTTTATGCAGGGGGGATTGTATGGCGGATATCTTGACAGGAATGATACGATAGCGCCTTTATTGAAAAGCGCCACTGCTTCTTTTGGTTTTACGGCATTAAATGAGCTCCAAAGACTATATAATGGTAAATCTTTGGTAGAAGACGGGGCTTTTGCGATAGATGTATTGAAGTATATTAACAAGAAGGTAGAGGAGTTTCAGAGGGAGGATGAGATTCAGTATTCTGTTTATGGAACTCCGGCAGAAAGTCTTTGCGGCAGACAGGTTAAGCAATTCAGGGAAAAATATGGCATCATAGAAAATGTCAGTGACAGAGAATATTTTTCAAATTCATTCCATTGTCATGTTTCGGAAGATATTGATCCGATTCAGAAGCAGGAATATGAATCAAGATTTTGGAATTATGCCAATGGTGGTAAGATTCAATATATCAGATTTACGGTTCCTCATAACGCGGAAGCACTTGAAGCGATTGTGTTACATGCCATGAAACTTGGCCTTTATGAGGGAATTAATATGTCATTGGCGTATTGTAACACCTGTGGATTTGAATGGAAAAATGACGGAAAAGAAAGGCCAGTATTGTGTCCAAAATGTAATACTGCGGAAATGACAGTTATTGAGAGAATGTGCGGTTACATTGCATATACGAGGGTACATGGTGAATCCAGACTAAATAATGCAAAAATGGCAGAAATAGAAGACAGGATAAGTATGTAGGGAAAATATAGAGCAAAGCTGCGGTGGTGAATGATGTAGAAAATATCCTGCTGTTACAAGTGCATTGACAGATAATAGAATGTTGGCAAAAGCAATAAAAAATATCGAAATATTAAAAAACTATCTGCTGAATATCCTAAAGCGTGTCCCTGGAGATTAAGATTTTATATTTCTTTGGTTTATCCGGCATTATATTTTGTCAATATCCTCCCATGCTTCATCAATCGTATAAACATCGCCTTTTTTCAGACTTTCTATTCCATTGGAGAGTTCATCATATAATGCACCTATAGATGCTTTTTCGGAATATTCGGTTTTTAGGATTTCCTGATTTTTAATTGCCTGTGCGGCAGGTGCCATAGTGTTACTTCCCTTCGACTATTTTCTTTATTATATGGTATTAGGTATTGGCGTATCAACAGATTTTTATTAAATTGTTCTCAAACCTGTGTGTCTTAGACCTTCACAATTAATGGTTAAATGTTCCAAGTGATTTCAGTGTTTCCGTTTGCAATTTGAATCACTTTGATGAGCGTATCGACTACCGCTTGTCTGTCGGGGGAGAATTTCCCATGTTTGTATATGATTGGTTACTTGATGTAAGCTACCCTTTGTATAAGTGACGTGATAGAAATTTTATTTGTTGGGAAGTTGCCAAAACCTTTATAGAAAAACGAAAACGGAAAACAAATACGGAAAGTTAGAGCGAGAGATAGTCAGCGATTGCTGATATGATTTTATCAATCACTTTTTCCTCTTGTTCGTTAAGTGTCAGCATTAGCATTTTCCCGTTTTTATAGCCCCTTTCATTTTATGATGGTTCTTTTAGCTGTTTGTATTTATTAGGCAATCTGTTCTCTGCTTAATTTCTTAAATGTATTGATGTAGAGTACGGCGGCAAGGGCAATGGAAAGTATATCTGCTACTGGCTGCGCCCATACAAGCCCGGTCAGTCCGAGTATTGCCTTTAGGATAAACAGGGCAGGAATGAAAATGATACCCTGTCTGCTTAAATTGATCACAAGGGAAGCAGTAGCAGCACCCATTGCCTGTAAAGCGTTGGTAAGTACATAAAATACACCAAACAGGAAACTTGTTGTCAGTAAAGTCCGGGCAAACTGCGTAGCGTAATCAAAAGCTGTTACATCTGTTAAAAACGCACTGACTATCTGAGCGGTAAACAGATAGCAGATAATTGTTAAAACCACTCCCAAGATTAGTGCAAATAAGATTGAGAATTTGAAAATGTCCTTAAATCGTTTCCATAATTTTGCGCCCACACAATAGCCGAGCAAGGGTTGTACTCCCTGCCCCCAAGCCCATACATACCATTCCTGTAATGGTAACTACTTTCATAGCAACGCCCATTCCGGCAATCGCCATATCGCCGTATTCTGCCATTTGGCTGTTGATAATGATTTGTGAAACGCTCATTAACATAGAACCTAATGCGGCAGGAATGCCGATTACAAGCACGCTGCTGCAGACGTTATCTTTGATGGTAAAGTCTTTGATACGGATGCTGAGGCTTGAGTTCCCACGGAGAAAATAGAAAATGTAATAACCTGCCCCAAAAAGATTTCCTATTACCGTAGCAATCGCCGCACCTGCGATATTCCAGCCAAAGCCCAAAATCATAATCGGATCAAGAATCACATTCAGCAGGTTTCCAAGAAGCTGTCCCATCATGGCCTTGCCGGATTCCCCCTCGGTACGGACAACATTTGCATAACAGTTTGAAATCAGCACGAAAGGACCGCTGCATATGACAATGCTTAAATAAGTTTTGGCCAAGTCCCATGTTTCAGAACTTGCCCCGATTAGTGACAGGATAGGGTTCATAAAAATCAGAAACAGGGCAGCCATTACAACACCGACAACGATACAACTCCACATACAGAAAGAGCAGACTTTTCTTGCGTACTCCCTTTTTCCCTTGCCCAGTGCACGGGATATGACTGAAGTGCCGCCGATACCAAAAGCCGTCCCGACTGCCATAAACATTAAAAATACAGGCGTTGCAAGCGAAACAGCCGCAACTTGTAAAGCGTCATAGGTTTGACCGATAAAGAACGTGTCGGCTAAGTTGTAAACCAATAGCATGAGCATAGCCGCCATTGTAGGCAGGGCATTTTTGAATACCGCTTTAGGTACAGGCACTGACTCAAATACTTCCAATGATTTTTGTTCCATAGTTTTTCCTCCTTTAATGCTTGTCAAAAGCAAGCTATTGAATTGGGCTTTGTAAATGCCCGTTTCATGACGTGTCATTATTAATGGGCAAACAGTTGTATTTTCTGCTATTTTCTTGTATATTATAGAAATGAAAGCAAGCTATTGATTTGCCTGAAATAAATGCCCGCAGACCAAGCGGACATTTATTTCATATTTTCGTATATCCGTTGAAGCAGACTGTTTAACACGATTTGTTCTTCTTCGGATAAGCCGCGGAACATAGTCTCTTCCAGTTTCTCAATATTCTGCATGGCACTCTGGCAGCATTTTTCTCCTGCCGGGGTGATTCGGACAAGCTTCATACGCTTATCGTTTGGATCAATAAAACAGTCAACCAGTTTTTTAAGTGCAAGTCTGTTTACAATTCCGGCGCAGGTGGATTGTGCCACTCCTAAAATGCGCTCCAATTCTTTGAATGAATAGGTTTTTTCGTCTTGATCATTCAGTGAAAGCAGCACCCACATCTGGACCATAGTTAAATCATTTTGGCGAAGAGAATTGTTAGCCTGTCTTTCAATCGCGTCATTAAGCTGTTTTATGAGTTGTCCGCTGGTAGGCTTGTTATGCAATGTATCACCTCCTGTCTTGTAAAACGTATCATAGCATATCAAAAGCAAACTGTCAATACCGTGCTTTTGATTTTGGAATAAAAAGATATAAGATGTCAATTGATTCCAAAAGAGTGATTCCATGTTACAAATTGCAGCATGGAATCGCTCTTTTTACGGTCTAGTAGCCGTGCTTATTTCACATTCCCTTCGCAACAGTCAAATCCCGGATTAAATGCATAGAAGTTCTTTTCATTTAATCTGTCTTGCACGATGCGGAGCGCTTCACCGAACCTCTGGAAATGCACAACCTCTCTCATCCGCAGGAATTTGATAGGTTCGCAGACATCCGGATCGTGTACCAGACGCAGAATGTTATCATAAGTGGTGCGGGCTTTCTGTTCTGCGGCCATATCCTCCATCAGATCCGTAATGATATCGCCCTTAGACTGGAATTCACAGGCATTGAAAGGAACGCCGCCTGCGGCCTGGGGCCAGATACCAATGGTGTGATCCACGTAATAGTTGCGGAAACCACTGGCTTCAATCTGTTCCATGGATAAATCTTTGGTCAGCTGATGGACAATGGTGGCAACCATTTCCAGATGGGCCAGTTCTTCTGTACCGATATCCGTCAATATACCAGCCACCTCTCGATAAGGCGCAGCATATCGCTGTGAGAGATAGCGCATGGAAGCGCCCATCTCACCGTCAGGTCCGCCATACTGGCTGATGATGACCTGTGCGATGTCAGCGTTAGATTCTTTGATGTTGACCGGGAACTCTAATCTTTTCTCATAATTCCACATTAATTACATCCTCCTTCCCAGGGCATGGGAGATAAAGCCCACTGCCAGTTGTTACAATCCGATACATCCACGCAGGAGATGGTCAGAGGAGCGTATTTGGCGGAATATTCCTGTCTGGCCTGGTTCGCCATGCGGTTATAGTGTCTGAAATATTCAAGGGCATTTCTGTCATTGGGATGGGTGTCCAGATACAGGGACAATTCAGTGACAACAAAAGATAAGACGCCGACATCGTGAAGAAGCTTTTCCTGTTCATTGGCAAATTGCATATTCATCATTTACAACATCTCCTTCCCGTGAATGGTTTGTCAAGTTCGGGGAAGATGGTGCCGTCGTGATAGCCTTCTTCCAGGTTTTCGCAGATTCCCTTAAAGCGCTGCCAGGGGACATAGGCCATGGCTACCGGGAAATCTTCGATATTTTCTTTGTACATATAGTCTTTCATAATATCCTTTCCAATTTATATATGCCTTTTAATAGTATAATATGATATAATTATTTTTACGTGTTTGCAGAAATTTGAGTGGACACAGAATATTCACAATTTGGTACGAATAGAGACACATTTTTCCAGTACATTTATAGAAGTGCTTTTGTAGAAGGGAGGAGTTCATTTTGATACAGGTAGAGAACTTAGTCAAACGTTATGGAGATCATATAGCAGTGGACGCGTTATCTTTTCATGTGGAACCGGGTAAGATATATGGTTTTGTAGGGCCCAACGGAGCAGGGAAATCCACGACCATGAATGTGATGACGGGTTATATCGCCGCGAGCAGCGGAACAGTGAAGATTGATGGGCATGATATTTTGCAGGAGCCACTTGCCGCCAAGGCGTGCATTGGTTATCTGCCGGAAGTGCCGCCGTTATATGCGGGCATGACGGTATGGGAGTATCTTATGTTTGCGGCGCAGTTGAAGGGTGTTCCCAAGAAGGAGAGAAAAGAGCATGTGAAAACCATTATGGAAAAGACTGGTCTGCAGGAGGTGGAGGAACGTCTGATTCGTAATCTTTCCAAAGGATTTAAACAGAGGGTTGGATTTGCCCAGGCATTATTGCATGATCCCAAGGTGCTGATTTTAGACGAGCCTATGGTGGGGCTTGATCCAAAACAGATCATTGAGATACGGAATCTGATCCGGGGACTGGCCGGAAAGCATACGGTAATCTTGAGTTCCCATATCCTCTCGGAAATCAGTGCCGTGTGTGATCATATCATGATCATCTCCAGAGGAAAACTTGTGGCCAGTGGTTCGCCGCAGGAATTGGAAGAAATGATGCATGTCAAGGCGGAAGTGGAAGTGATGGTGCTTGGGGAAGAAGAACAGGTACAGGCGGTACTTTCACAGATGGGAGAAGTGGAGAGTTTTACGATAGAATCTGGGAAAGAAGACGGAAGTCTGGTACTTCATGTCACTGCCAGGGAAAATGCAGATATCAGGAAGGAACTGTCCGTGGCGCTTGCTTCTGCCGGTCTGCCAATTTTATCTATGAACCGGTCAGAAAAGTCGCTTGAGGACATTTTCCTGGAATTGACAGGCGTGGAAGAGGAGTCTTATGCGGAGGAACAGGAAGAGACAGACAATGAGCAGGATGCGTTAGATGAAGAAGTGTCCGATCAGAAAGAGGTGTCTGTAGATGATGAGATAAAGGAAGAGGAGGTGACTGACGATGACAGCGATATATAAGAGGGAACTGAGAGCCTTTTTTACTTCGGTGATGGGATGGCTGTTTGTGGCAGTCAATCTCTTTGTGATGGGGATATATTTTGTAGTCTACAATATGATGCTGGGATATCCGACCATCTCCTATGTGTTGCAGAGTGTGGCGCTCATATTTAATATGACAATTCCGGTCCTGACCATGCGCAGTCTTTCTGAGGAACGTAGGAATAAGACGGACCAGTTGCTCTTGACGGCGCCTGTGTCCGTGGGGAAGGTGGTGCTTGGAAAGTATCTGGCGATGGTGACGGTGATAGGGATTCCTACATTGATTGCAGGGATTGCACCGCTTCTGCTCATGCAGGCTGGTGAGTTTCAGGTGGGTGTTTCTTATTCGTCTTTGCTGGGCTTTTTCTTATATGGCTGTCTGGGGCTGGCGATAGGTCTTTTTCTGTCTTCTCTGACAGAGAGCGTGGTGATTGCGGCGGTCCTGTCTTTTGTAGTTCTTTTTCTGGGATTTATTATGGGCGCTATTTGTAATATTATATCAGGGTTTGGCACCACTGGTTTTGCGAAGGTGTTGGTTGTAATCTTGAATTGTTTCGATATGGTGCGGCGGTTTGATATCCTTTCCGGCGGCTATCTAGAACTGGAATCAGTAGTATATTATCTGACGGCTATCGCGTTGGCGCTTTTTTGTACCACGCAGATGATTCAAAAGAGAAGATACAGTGTCTCCGGCAGGGGAATCAGATTGGGAGCTTATAGTGTGATGGGAATGGCGGTTATGACTGCTATGACTGTTGTGATTAATGTGATTCTCAATTATGTGCCGGACCAATACACTTCTTTTGATGTGACCATAAATAATCTTTATACATTGACCAACGAGACAAAAGAATTTGTTCAGGGGCTTACCGAGGATGTGACCATTTATGTACTGGTGGATGAGAATGGTAAGAATGAGGATTTGGACAAAACGCTTTCCAGGATGGAAGAATTGTCAAAGCATGTGAAGGTGGAATATATCAACCCCATGGTCAATCCGAAATTTTATTATAATTACACGGAAGAGGAACCATCTAGCAACAGTTTGATTGTGGTGTGCGGCGATAAGAGTAAGGTGGTGGATTATAATAATATTTACACTTATGAAATGAACTATGACACTTATAGTTATGAGGCCACCGGTTATGACGGAGAAGGACAGGTGATCTCCGCGATGTCATATGTCGCCATGGAAGATATGCCGAAATTTTATATTGTGACCGGGCATGGGGAGTTGGAGTTTGAGGAGAACTTTTATAGTGCCATCAGGAAAGAAAATGTGGATTATGAGGAACTGGCGTTGTATGCGGCGGATGGGATTCCGGAGGATGCTCAGGGTATTATCATCAATGCGCCCACAAGTGACTTTTCCAGCGAAGATGCGGATAAGGTTATTTCTTATCTGGAAAAAGGCGGCAATGCGCTTGTGATTCCCACGATCGTGGATGTGGAAATGACGAATTTTGACCGGATTCTGGCTTATTATGGGATATCTGTGGTGGACGGCGTGATTGTGGAGATGGACAGGGAGCATTATTATCAGAATCCTTATTATCTGTTCCCCGTGATTGAGAGCGATGAAATCACGCAACAGGTGGTAAATGGCGCCATCTTTGCGCCCTTTTCCAGAGGATTAGCCTATGACGATATGGCCGACGACGTTTACTATACGCCGCTTCTTGCCACCAGTATGGATTCCTACAGTAAGATCGGTGTTTCTAGCGGGGAAGATTACAGCAGGCAGGAAGGGGATATAGACGGGCCGTTTGTGGTCAGTCTGAGGGCGGAAAAAGAAACGGAGAGCGGAGAACTGTCCCAGGCCCTTTTTGTAGCCAGCGAAAACCTGTTTACCGATATGGCGGATAGAATGGCGCCAGGCAATAATGTGAAGTTGTTTAGCAATATGATCAGCTGCCTGGCGGGACGTGAGAGCGCAGTGGGGATTCCGGCCAAGAGTTTTGCCATGAATCCGCTGATATTCTCTGCACAGACAGTTCTGTTGTCCGCGACTGTGTGCATCATTGTTGTGCCGCTAACGCTGTTGACGATTGGTATTGTGATCTGGCTTCGCAGAAGGAAACGGTAAGATTTGGAGATATCAAATTCCTCGCTGGGTTTTGGCGTGCACAGACTTGACAGACAGTCATAATTGGTGAAATAACAGACAGTCGTAATTGGCACAAGATGTTGACTTCCGTCTGAGTTTGTGCAAGAATAAATATGTATTTTAAAGGGAAGTCATACAAAAAGTTTGTGAAAATATTAACAACCTTTTTGGGGTGGAGGGCTGACATGAGAGGAATTGATACGCAGGTTCGTAAGAACAGAAGACGTATTTTTAAGGAAGTGGCCAATCTGGCCTATCATTCTGATAACTTAAAGGATGACATTGAAGCGCTTCCTTATAAGATTGTGGATTATGATGAGTCGGAGTATGAGAGTATTTACAGGGAGCGGGCGATTGTGAGGGAACGGATTCGTCTGGCCATGGGACTTTCCCTGCGGCCGGAGAATCAGCCGGTGCATCTGACACAGGGGCTTGAGGAGAGTAATATCTCTGAGAAATATTATGAGCCGCCGCTTATGCAGGTGATTCCTTCCGCGTGTAATGCCTGCCCGGAGAACATGTATCACGTGACAGACCATTGCATGGGCTGTGTGGCCCATCCTTGCCGGGAAGTGTGTCCTAGAGGCGCGATTTCCATGAAGAACGGCAAGTCCGTGATCGACCAGGAAAAATGTATCAGATGTGGTAAATGTAAGGCTATCTGTCCTTATGATGCCATTTCCCATCAGGTAAGGCCCTGTGCGGGTGCCTGCGGTGTCAATGCGATCAAAAACGACGCCAAGGGCCGAGCGGTGATCGACAATGATCTGTGTGTGTCCTGTGGGCAGTGTATGGTGAATTGTCCTTTTGGCGCAATTGCGGATAAATCCCAGATATTCCAGTTGATTCGGGCTTTGCAGGCGGGCGGTAAGATCATCGCCCAGGTGGCGCCGGCTTTTGCCGGGCAGTTTGGTCCTGATGTGACGCCGGATATGTTAAAGACAGCATTAAAAGAACTGGGTTTCTATGATGTATATGAGACCGCCATCGGCGCGGATATGGGAGCCATTGTGGAGGCGGAGCATTATGCGAAGGAAGTGGCAACGGGCAATCTGCCGTTCAGTCTGACATCCTGCTGTCCTTCCTGGTCAGTGCTTGCCAAGAAGTTCTTCCCGGAGACCATTGACAAGATTTCCAATGCGCTGACGCCTATGGTGGCGACTGCCAGAGTGATTAAGAAAGAGCATCCGGACGCCAAAGTGGTATTTATCGGACCTTGTGCCTCCAAGAAACTGGAGGCGTCCAGGAGGACCATCCGTTCCGATGTGGATTTTGTCATTACCTTTGAGGAGTTGACAGGGATTTTTGAGGCCAGGGGTATTTTCTTAAAGGAGATACAGGCTCTGGACGAGATGAAGGGCGCTACCGGTGCAGGACGCGGATATGGCGTGGCAGGCGGTGTAGCCAGTGCCATCGAGGAATGTGTGAGAGAGTATTATCCCGATGTGGAAGTCCATATCGAACATGCGGAAAGTCTCTCAGAATGTAAGAAGATGTTGATGTTAGCGAAGGCCGGTAAGAAAAACGGTTGTCTGATCGAGGGTATGGCGTGTCCCGGCGGCTGTGTGGCAGGTGCAGGAACCAATATCGCAGTGCCTGCGGCGGCTAAAGCGGTGGGTGCGTTCAAGGCGGCTGCATCCCAGAAGATACCGAATCAAAAATAGACAGAAGGGAAAACAGAACCATGGAAAAAATAAGAACGCGGTATGCACCCAGTCCCACAGGCAGAATGCACGTGGGAAATCTGCGGACGGCGCTGTATGCTTATCTGATTGCGAAACATGAAGGCGGAGATTTTATCCTGCGGATAGAAGATACAGACCAGGAACGTTATGTGGAAGGCGCGGTGGATATCATCTATCGTACTTTGGAACATACAGGTTTGCTTCACGACGAAGGTCCCGATAAGGATGGCGGTGTCGGGCCCTATGTGCAGAGCGAGAGACAGAAACAAGGGATTTATTTGCAGTATGCCAAGGAACTGGTGGAGAAGGGCGAAGCTTATTATTGTTTTTGTGATAAAGAACGTTTGGCTTCCCTTACCAGGACGGTGGCCGGCAAGGAGATCAATATTTATGACAAGCATTGTCTGCATCTGACCAAAGAAGAGGTGGAGGCGAATCTTGCGGCCGGGAAGCCCTATGTCATCAGGCAGAATAATCCAACAGAGGGCACCACCACTTTCCATGATGATATTTATGGGGATATCACGGTGGACAATGTAGAATTGGATGACATGATCCTGATAAAGTCCGATGGCTACCCGACCTATAATTTTGCCAATGTGGTGGATGATCATCTGATGGGAATTACCCATGTGGTGAGAGGGAATGAGTATCTTTCTTCCTCACCGAAGTATAATCGTTTGTATGATGCCTTCGGTTGGAAGGTGCCGGAATATGTGCATTGTCCGTTGATCACGGATGAAGAGCATCAGAAGCTTTCCAAGCGCTGCGGTCATTCCTCTTATGAGGATTTGATTGAGCAGGGATTTTTATCAGAAGCGATTGTTAATTTTGTGGCGCTTTTAGGATGGAGTCCAGAGGATAATAATGAGATTTTTACTCTGGAAGAATTGGTTGGAAAGTTTGACTATCATCATCTGTCTAAGTCTCCGGCGGTATTTGATTATACTAAGTTAAAATGGATGAACGGCGAGTATATGAAAGCCATGGATTTTGATCGGTTCTATGAGATGGCCGAGCCTTATCTGAAAGAGGCGGTCACTAAGGATTTGGACCTGAAAAAGATTGCGGCCATGGTCAAGACCAGGATTGAGATTTTCCCGGATATCAAAGAGCATGTGGATTTCTTTGATGAACTGCCGGATTATGATGTGGCAATGTATACCCATAAGAAGATGAAGACGAATGGGGAGACTTCCCTGGAAGTTTTAAAAGAGGTTCTGCCGCTTCTGGAAGCGCAGGAAGATTACAGCAATGACGCTCTCTATGGGTTGCTTTCTTCTTATGTGGAACAAAAAGGATGCAAGAACGGTTATGTGATGTGGCCCGTAAGAACAGCCGTGTCCGGCAAACAGATGACGCCGGGCGGCGCAACGGAACTTATGGAGATTTTGGGAAAGGAAGAGTCTCTTGCGAGAATCCGCAGAGGCATCGAGAAACTAACGGATGCCTGCAGTGACATGCACTCCTAATCAGGAGAAGGCCATTATGCACACTGTCGGCCCGGCACAGATTATAGCCGGGCCAGGCAGTGGCAAGACTTTTGTCACCGTAAACCGCATCCGACATCTTATTTTGGAAGAAGGCGTAGATCCGGCTCACATCCTGGTGATCACCTTCACGAAAGCTGCCGCTCTGGAGATGCAGCAGCGCTTTTTTACTCTCATGGAAGGGGAGAGGCCGCCGGTCTGGTTTGGCACCTTTCATGCAGTGTTCTATCACATTCTAAAACAGTCAGCGCAGTATCGCGGCTATACCATTATTACAGAATCTGAGAGGAGAAAATTGATCAGAAATATCATACATATGCACAGGCAGTTTCTGTATCTGCAGGAGGAGGATATTGAGGAGATTCTCGGTGCCATTGGCAGTTACAGGCAGGGAACCCGGAGAGAGGACATGCAGATTCAGAAAATGAAACCGGAGGATTTGGAATTTCTTGTAACAGAATACCAAAGTTACCTGCAGGAGTTTCAACAGTTTGATTTTGACGACCTGATGCGGCAGTGCCTTAAGCTGTTTCAGGAGGATGCTGCCTGTTTGGCCAGATGGCAGGCACAGTTTCAGTATATTCAGGTGGATGAGTTTCAGGATATCTCACCGGCGCAGTATGAAATTGTAAGGATGCTTGCGGCGCCGGAGGATAATCTTTTTATTGTGGGAGATGATGATCAGTCCATTTATGGCTTTCGAAGCGCAAGTCCGGAATCCATGATGCAGTTCTTAAAAGATTATCGGGAGGCGGTACAGGTTCCGTTGGATGTCAATTACAGATGCCATGAAGAGATTGTGGCGGCGGCAGGTCGTATCATTGCCGAGAACAAGAAACGGCTTCCCAAAGAAATACGAGCGGCCCATCGTCAAGGAGAGGGCGTGGAACTATGCACTTGTGAAGATGAGGGGGAACTGCGGAGAATAGTGGTAGAGAGATTGACAGAGGAGCAGAAGAACGGCGCATTGACACATTGCACCATGATCTGCCGGACAAATTTTGCCTGCGGACTCTGGGCGCAGGTTCTCTATAGTGCAGGAATCCCCTATGTGATGAAAGAAAAACGGAAAAACCGCTTTGAACATTTTGTAATCCGGGATATCAGGGCCTATCTGGCGCTTGGCCAGGGAGAATTGTGGAGAAAACATTTCCTGCGTATCATGAACAGGCCCCTGCGTTACCTGAGACGGGACAGTATGCCAGATGAAAAGGTAGACAGAGAACAAATGTTGTCATGCTATTGCACTATGCCGGCCATGCAGGAGACGCTGAGACGGCTGTTTAGAGATTTAGAGTGTCTGTCCAGTAAGAAACTGCATTTGCAGATTCATTACATCCGCAAAGTGATCGGTTATGAAAATTTTTTGAGAGATAAATACGGCTCTAAACGGGCGGAGGAACTTGTACGTATCGCAGAAGAATTTGAGAAATTTTCCAAACAGTTTGCAACAGTGGAGGACATGAATGACTATATAGAACACTACACCGAACTATTACAGGAACCGCTGGAAAAAGGAGAGGGAATCGCTCTTATGACCATGCATGCGTCCAAGGGCTTGGAGTTTGACACGGTGTATCTGCCGGACTGCAACGAGGGGCAGACTCCATCTTCCCAATCTGTGACGGAAGAGGAGATAGAGGAAGAACGGCGGATGTTCTATGTAGCCATGACCAGGGCAAAGCATAAACTATGCCTTTTTACCAGCAAAGGAAAAACCGGAAAAGATGGCCCTTCCCGGTTCTTAAAATCGCTATAGATCGGCAGATCAGTCTACCAGTTCATCAAATTCCGCATTGTCCAGATATTCGTCAAAGGCGTCCGCCACCGCCTCATACTCATCATCATCCTCAATATAGCCGAGTTCCGGTTCTTCATTGGGATCGTCGGGATTTTCATGGTAGTGATAGAACCAGACTTCCCCGTCCGTGTTCTCCCCGTCTTCGCTAAGAGGTAGAAGCGCAATATAATCCTTACCAGCAACAGAAAGGATTGTGACGATAGCGCAGGTGACTTTCGTACCGTCCTCCAGGTCCAGTTCTACGGTCATTTCTTCCGCATCAAAGCCTTCTTCTGTGTTCTTTTTATCATTTTTACCCATGCAGACGCCTCCTTTGACGGTGTGATTGTTGACTCTATTTTACAGAAAACAGAAAGAAGATGCAATCAATAAATAAATTTATATACAGTATTTGAAATTTATATGGTAAAATAATGATACTGACAGAAATCTTGACGGAAATAAATGGAGGCTTGCATGCAAAAATCATTCCAGGTGACAAGGACACAGATATATCCGCTGGGTGCATCCTTTCAGAAAGAAGGTTTGCGTTTTTCAGCTGTATGTGACCGGAGAAACAAGGACGGTTCGCGCTGTGAAGCGGGCGTGGTTTTATATGATAAAAAACATACCAGAGGGATTAAAATCCCTTTCCCGGAAGAATATAGAGTTGGCTCGGTCTGTTCCATGATGCTGCAGGATTATCATGACGATGGCTGCCAGTATCTTCTTTATCAGGGAGAAGAGATTTATCAGGATCCCTATTGTAAAGGTGTGGAGAATATCTATCGTTACGGTGTAGTCAAAAAGACGACGCCACGGTGCAGGGCGGGGGAAAGCCCTTTTGACTGGCAGGGGGATGTGCCTCTTGGTCTTTCTTATGAAGATGCTATTATTTATGCGCTGCATGTGCGCGGTTTTACCAAACATCAGTCTTCCGGGGTGAAGCATAAAGGCACCTACAATGGCATTGTAGAGAAGATTCCGTATTTGCAGGAATTGGGAATCAATACCGTGCTTCTTATGCCGTCCTATGAGTTTGATGAGGTGATGCCTGATCATACGGTACAGTCGATGGAAGAGGCGGTGATGTCATATCAACAGAAACTGCCGGAACAGGATAACAAAGAGGTTGATAGAGAAGGAAAACCACGGTTGAATTACTGGGGCTATCAGAAAGGGCTTTATTATATCCCCAAGGGAACTTATGCGTCCGGGGATTCTCCGACCATAGAATTTAAGAACATGGTCAGGTCACTTCATGGGAGTGGAATCGGAATCATTATGCAGTTTTATTTCCCGCCGGAAGTATCGCCGGTGGAGATCCTGGAAATATTAAGATACTGGGTATTGGAGTATCATGTTGATGGCTTCCATGTGATGGGAGCGGAACTGCCCTTGGAACTGTTGGTCAGCGAACCTTTGTTGGCGGATACCATGTTGTTGGCTGACAGGCAGTATCTGAGAAGTCAGGAAGGCAGAAGAAGCGGCCTTGGCTGGATGAATGACAGTTTCCTCTATGATATGCGCCGTTTCCTAAAAGGAGATGACAACCTGGTCGATACCTTCCTTTATCATGTGCGGGAAGAACATCCGGAGGCAGGCACGGTAAATTATATGGCAAAATGGGATGGCTTCAGGTTGGCGGATATGGTTTCCTATGACCGCAAGCATAACGAGGAAAATGGGGAGGATAATCAGGATGGGACGGATTACAACTGTAGCTGGAACTGTGGTGTGGAGGGAAAGAGTCGTAAGAAGGCAATTGTGGAATTGCGTACCAAACAGATGAAAAATGCCATGACGATACTCTTTATGTCCCAGGGGACGCCGCTTTTATATAGCGGTGACGAATTTGGCAACTCCCAGGGCGGCAATAACAATCCCTACTGTCAGGACAACGCAACGGCCTGGATTAAATGGGATATAACCCAGAGCGGCAGAGAACTTCTGGAATATACGAAACTGTTGATCACGCTGCGCAAGACGTATCCCATCCTGCGGGATAGGACACCCCTCAGGGGAACAGATGCTCTTTCCTGCGGTTATCCGGATATTTCCGTTCATGGGCGGGAGGCATGGAAACCGGACACTACGCCGGCCAGCCATACGATAGGCATCATGTATTGCGGATATTATGGGCAAAAGGGTGATAAACGGGAGGAGGGCTTCCTCTATATTGCCGTTAATATGCATTGGGAATCCCATGAACTTGGTCTGCCGAAACTGCCCAAAGGAAAACAGTGGACGGCTCTTGCAATTACGGCCAAAGAGGCACTGGAGATTGCGGCGAAAGAAGCTTCTCATGAAATATGTGTTCCACCCAGGACGATTGCGATTTATACGGCGGTAAATGTATCGGAGATCGTCTCAAAAACAGCAGAAAAATCAGCTGTCACGACAAAACGAAAGAATCAGAAAAAATCGAGACAGGAAGAAAGGATACGGCGGACAGAAAGTGTACGCGGAAGTATAGAAGTTGATGAATAAGGCATGGGAACATTTTAAGACGATCACATATCATAAATGGTTGGTCATGCAAGGCTGCTTTCGGGTAGGGCTATACAGGCAGGGACTTTTACATGATCTTTCCAAATACAGTCCCACCGAGTTCCTGGTGGGCGCCAGATACTGGCAGGGGGATAGAAGTCCCAACAATGCGGAACGGGAGCAGATTGGTTATTCTTCGGCGTGGCTGCACCACAAAGGACGTAATAAGCATCATTACGAGTACTGGATCGATTACAGCACCCGTGATATTGAAGGCGGCATGGCACCGGCGCCGATGCCAACCCGTTATATCATAGAAATGTTCATGGACAGGGTGGCGGCCTGTAAGGTGTATCATAAGGGGGCTTATAGGGACCAGGATCCGTTGGCCTACTATATGTCAGGCAAGACACCACCGCCTCTGCATCCGAAGACGAAAAGGCTGTTGGAATTTTTATTGCATATGTTGGCGGAACAGGGAGAAGAAAAGACATTCCGCTATATTCGGACGAGGATACTTTCCAGACATAAAAGGCGCAGAGCGATATAAATCATAATATGGACGACAGGACAAGTGACATCTCCTTTCCTAGATCATAGAATATGGTATGAGAAAAAAAGGAGATGATACCTTATGAATTGTTGTTGGATCCTTCTGCTGTTATTTTTCTGCGGACAGAACGGAAATGGAATCTGTGGTCAGCCAGATCCTGGATGCGGTTGTGAAGTAGAACCGCCTAAACCACCCTGCCGTAATAGGGAGCCGGAGCCATGTCCGTGTGAGGAACCCAGGTTTGAGCCGCGTTTCGATTCAAGACCGTTTAGTGGAAACGGCGCTACCTGCGGCTGTGAAGAGAAGTAATTGCGCGCCCTTTCTTTTCGGTTGACGAAAGGAAAGGGCGATGATAAACTGTTTTTTGGTACAAGCGTTAATGAGGAGGCAATGAAAAATGATAGACGGAAATAAAGTGTTATTCAGCGGGATGCAGGCGACGGGCAATCTGACACTGGGCAATTATCTGGGCGCACTTAAGAATTGGGTGACGCTCTGCGACGAATACCAGTGTTTTTATTCGGTGGTTGACCTACACTCCATTACCATAAGGCAGGATCCGGCGGAACTCAGGAGACGTGCCAGAAATCTGCTGACGCTTTATATTGCGGCAGGAATCGATCCGGAGAAGAACTGTCTTTATTACCAGTCCCATGTATCAGGACATGCGGAACTTTCCTGGATTTTGAACTGCTTTACTTATATGGGAGAACTGAACCGCATGACGCAGTTTAAGGATAAAGCGGCTAAACATGCAGACAATATCAATGCGGGGCTGTTTACATATCCTGTATTGATGGCGGCGGACATCCTGCTGTATCAGGCGGATGTGGTGCCGGTGGGTAAGGATCAGCTGCAGCATCTGGAGATCACAAGGGACATCGCACAGAGGTTCAATGCCATTTATGGAGATGTATTTACCATTCCGGAACCTTATATCGGTAAATCCGGGGCCAGGATCATGAGCCTGCAGAACCCGGAGAAGAAGATGTCCAAATCAGATGAGAATCCCAATGCCAGCATCTATCTGATGGACGATCCGGATACAATCATCCGTAAGTTTAAGCGGGCGGTGACGGACTCAGAAGCGCAGGTGCGCTACAGGGAAGAACAACCCGGTATCCGTAATCTGATCGATATTTATTGTGCCTGCATGGGTAAGACACCAGAAGAAACGGAGAAGGAATTCGACGGCAAAGGATACGGAGATTTTAAGCTGGCAGTGGGTGAGGCTGTGGTGAGTGTTCTGAAGCCTTTGCAGGATAAATATGAAGACCTTGGCAAGAATAAGGATTATATAGATAAGATTATCAAGGAAAACGCAGAGAAAGCTAATTATTACGCGACAAAGACGCTGCGGAAGGTACAGCGTAAGGTGGGATTCCCGGATAGAGTGCGCTAGATGATATTTCGGCGGAAGACTATAGGAAAAGTTTTTTGGGGTGAATCATAAAGTGGATTCACCCCAAATAATTGGTATCATTTTTATTTAACCCTGAAACACATCCGTAAAATATCCGGCGGCCGAGATTGGTTCCCCGCCCTGGATCAGATGTGTGACATCACCCATTACCTGCGCCCGAAAATACGCGCTGCCGTTCATTCTCTCCTCTGAGGCCAGAATGGTGACGGAGGTAGGCGCCAGATAGAAGCCGTGCAGTAAGAGCGTTGGAGAGATACCCAGTAGATGACTCATCATCATACAGGTAATGCCCAGGTGACAGAAGATGACGATGGTATCCTGATTGTTTCCAGTGATGTCACAGGCTTCGGTCTCTTTTGGTACAGTGAGATAATAATTGTGGTGCCGTTTATAACCATAGGAGGCGAGAAGATTGTCTAATCCTTCACAAACTTCTTCATAGGCTGGCAGAAGTTCCGGATTGGAACGATAAATGTCCGCCTTTTTCCAACCTTCTTTTTCATACATCTGTGGAATCTGCGTCCAGTATTCGGGCATGAAATCCCAAGGAACGCCATGCCGGCCGGTTACCGGATCATCAATAAAATAAGAAAACTCTTTAAGCCATTCATAGGTAATAGCTTCTCGGCCTGTTTTTTCCAGGGAATAGGAGGCGGTCTTTTGGGCCCGTCCCAGTGGCGAACAATAAAATTGCGTAATATTATTCCATTTTGCTACCCGTTCGGAGAGCAGTTTTGCCTCGCGGCTTCCTTTTTCGGTCAGCGTATCGTTTTGATAATCAGGATCGCCGTGTCTGATAAAAATGATTCTCATATATAAATCCAGCCTTTCTAAAAAATTCCATCTCGTTTTTTTAGTAAATTTTAATTAGTTTTTCTTGCAGTCATGATATATAATAACATAGATACCATACAGAAGAAAGCAGGGAATTTTATGATTGTCTGAAGTGTTGCTATGGATCGAAGGAGGAAATTATGTTTGGACAAAATAAAAAGATGAGGACGCAAGGCCCAGATAAAGAGCAGATGGGAAAATGGCTGACTGGGTTCAAAGTTGTACTGGCAGTCCTGGTGTTATTTTTACTGGTGAATAATTCTTATTATTCTATTCAGGAGGAAGAGCAGGCAGTTGTATGTACCTTCGGATCCCCAAAGGCTGTTACGACACCGGGACTTCATTTTAAGATACCGTTTATTCAGACTGTCACCAAAGTCAATACTACGATTCAGGGATTCAGTATTGGGTATCAGCAGGACATCGGAGAGGATATGGAAGATGCCCTGATGATCACTTCTGACTATAATTTTATTTACGTGGATTTTTATGCCGAGTATCGAGTGACAGATCCGGTTAAGGCGCTTTACGCCTCGGAGAATCCGGAACTGATCTTAAAGAATATTGCACAGAACTGTATCAGGACGACGATTGGATCCTACACGGTAGACAGTGTGCTTACCACAGGCAAAAATGAGATTCAGTCCAATATCAAACAGATGATCCTGGACAAACTGGAAGACTATGATATCGGTATCCAGTTAGTCAATATCACGATTCAGGATGCTACGCCTCCTACCACAGAAGTGGAAAATGCCTTTAAGGAAGTGGAGACGGCCAAGCAAGGGAAAGAGACAGCCTTAAACAATGCCAACAAGTACCGTAATGAGCAGATACCGGGGGCGGAGGCAGAGTCCGATAAGATATTACAGGATGCGGAAGCGACGAAGCAGCAGCGAATCAATGAGGCTAACGGACAGGTGGCAAGGTTCAATTCCATGTATGAAGAGTATGCCAAGTATCCGGAAGTGACGAAAAAGCGTATGTTTTACGAAGCCGTGGAGGATATACTGCCGGAGATCAAAGTGGTTATCCAGAGCGCGGATGGTAATACCAGTACGGTGCTTCCCTTAGATAGTTTCGTTTCAGATTCTTCATCTTCCATAAGCGATACGAAGGATAAAGGAAATACAGACAGTGAAGCAGAAGGGGAGGAGGAATAGTCATGGCGGAGTATACACAGAACAACAATGATAATGTGGAATATTTTAATTCCAATGGTACAAAGAAGAAAAATAAAAAGGAAAAGAAAAATGCCAAGTCTGGTCTGGTGTTAGGCGCGCTTGCGCTGCTGGCGATATTTCTGTTACTGAACAGTATGGTGGTGACCAGACAGGATCAGTTTAAGCTGGTGAGACAGTTTGGCCGTGTGGACAGAGTGGTGACAGTACCAGGACTTAGTTTTAAGATTCCCTTTATTGAGTCCGTGGATACGGTGCCCAAGGAACTTTTAATCTATGACCTGCCGGCATCCGATGTGATTACTTCGGATAAAAAGACCATGATTGTGGACAGTTACGTACTCTGGCATGTGACAGATCCTCTAAAATTTGCCCAGACCTTGAGCTGCTCTGTGGGCAACGCAGAGGGACGTATTGATGCCATTGTCTACAATGCAGCCAAGAACACCATTTCCAATATGAAACAGGATGAAGTCATCAGAAGCCGTGACGGTAAGATGACCATCACGGTGGCGGAGGTCGAGAATGATGTCGTAGGCAATGACTTGAATCTTTCCCAGGAAGAGGAAGTTATAGAGATTACCTCCCTGACAGAAGAGATTATGGGGCAGATTAATCATGTGGAAGAACAGTATGGCATCGAGATCGTGGCGGTGGAAGTCAAGAAGTTGGATCTGCCGGATGATAATAAACAGGCCGTCTATACCCGTATGATTTCGGAACGCGGCAATATTGCAGCACAGTATACAGCGGAGGGTAAGTCTGAGGCCAAGAAGATAGAGAATACCACGGACAAAGAAGTATCCATTATGCTTTCCGATGCCAAGGCAAAAGCGGAGGCGACCATTGCAGAGGGTGAGGCTGAGTACATGCGTATCTTGTCGGACGCATATTCCGATCCTGAGAAGACAGATTTTTATTCCTTTGTGCGTGCACTGGACGCTTTGAAGGAGAGTATGGTAGGGGATAATAAGACTGTGATCTTATCGGATGACTCGCCAATCGCACAGATTTTTAACGGCAGATATTGATATGAGGGACTTTTAAACACTAGGTATTCTTAAGAGGGATGGTATGTATGAATATTGATGCTTTTTTTTCCACATTAGATTCTTATTTTGAAAAAAATGAGATTGACAAGATTGACTCTTTCCTGGTATCTTCGCTGGCACAAGCGAAAGAGGAGGAAGATTATGCGGCCTATATTTCCATCTGTAATGAGATGATAGGATTCTACCGCAGTACCTCCGCATTTGAGAAAGCGCATGTGGCATCGGAGGATGTGCTTCTTCTGATGGAAGAATTAAAGTTAGACCATACGGAGCATTTTGCCACTACACTTTTAAACGCCGCGACAGCTTATCGGGCGGCTGGGGATTATGCTCAGGCTCTGCGGCTGTATAAACAGGCACTGCAGATTTATGAAGGAATCATTCCGCCGGACGATTATCGCTATGCCGGGCTCTATAATAATATGAGTATCCTGCTGGAGAAGATGGAGGAAAATGAGGAAGCAATTGAATGTGCGAAAAAGGCGCTTGCTATCATGGAGAAGATAGAGGGCGGCGAGATACAGACTGCGGTGAGTCTCACAAACCTGGCGCTTGTGTATTTTAAGGTATCAGAGCCGGGACAGGCCAAGGAACTCTTAGAGCGGGCGCTTGCTATCTTTGAGAAAGACGGCGAAGGTTCTGACGAACACTACAGCGGTGCATTGGCCGGTATGGGAGAAGCATGTTATCGGATGGAAGAGTATGATAAGGCGCTGGCGTACTATGAACGGGCGCTGGAGAAAATGAAACTTCACTATGGAGAGAATATAAGTTATGGTGTCCTTTGTGAGAATTGTGCGGCTGTCTGTGAGCGGCTGGGTGATACACAGGGACAGAAAAAATATGTGGATAAGGCCAAAGAAGTGATGGAGAAGAATAGCAGATGAAAGGGTTGGAACTAGCTGAAAAATATTATGAAACCTATGGCAGACAGATGCTGGAGGATCAGTTTGCGGATATTAAACACAAGACAGCTGTCGGCCTTGTAGGATATGGTTCCGAGTGTTTTGGATTTGACGATGATATCTCCAAAGATCATGACTATGGCCCCTCTTTCTGTATTTGGCTGCCCAGAGAAGTTTACAAAGAATATGGCGCTAGAATGCAGGAAGCCTATGACGCCCTGCCCAAGGAATTTATGGGGGTTGCCGGTCGGATGGAAGAAGAACAGGGGAAGGGCCGGGTAGGGGTGCTCTGTTTGGAAGATTTTTATGGGGAGATGATTGGCAGGGTTTCTGTACCGCAGACAGAGGCAGAATGGCTTGCCATTCCAGAAGAGATGTTGGCTACAGCTGTGAATGGCAAAGTCTTTGAAGACTATCTGCGGCAATTCAGCAGCGTCCGGGAGGGGCTTATGCAATATTATCCTCACGGCGTATGGATTAGAAAGATTGCGGACAGCATGGCAAAAGCTGCCCAGGCAGGACAGTATAATTATGCCCGTGCCATGAAGCGCGGGGAGCGCATTGCGGCAGAGATGGCGCTTGTAGAGTTTGTAAAAGAGAGTATGCACTTAGTCTATCTACTTAACAGAACCTATGCGCCTTTTTATAAGTGGATGCACCGGGGAATGCAGAATCTGGCGACTTGTTCAGAGATAGGAGATATGTTGAACCTGCTTTACCAGATACCGGATCCGGCATCTGCTTGGGAAGGCGTATCCGTTACAGATTATGTGTACAACCTGAATACAAATGATGGAAGAGTCCTGATCATTGAGGCGGTCTGCAATATTTTGGTACAGGAACTAAATGAGCAAGGATTGTCCAATCTGCAGGATAATTTCTTACAGAATCATATCGGGGTGGTGCTGGAGAAATTATAATTAATTATAGTTATAAAATATAAGAATTATAAGATTAGATTAGTTTATACTTGTAGATTCCAAGTGAATATGATATGCTTAATTCACTTGGAAAATCTACAGAAGTCATTCTAATGTCCGTTATGGACATCTTAAGGAGCGTTTCGCTCTGGGATTCCGAGAGAGTAACTGGTGGTAAATATATGGTTTTAAGATTTGGAACTATTGTTTCTATGCTATCTAAGAGTCGTTAATGAAACCATATCTGACTGAGTCGAAGATAGACCAAAGCAGAACTGTCTGATAGGTAATCTGTGCGGGATATTTTCAGTGAACGGATTATTACTTTTATCATTATAATACCGGACATAAGTATAGTGACAAAATGTCAATCCATGTGTTACAATTAAATCAGCTTGGGAAAAAAGAAGATGAGGAAGCGATGCCTGAACTCTATCATTGGGCACAGATGTTTAAGGCGACAAGCTGGGAGGAGGTAAAAATGTTGGCAAAGAAAGATGAGGGAATACAGGAGTGTGTTTTAACTTGGAAGGAATTGACAGATGATGAAAGAGCGCGTATGCAGTATGAAGCAAGGGAGGATTACCAGCGTAGATTAAAAGATGCAGAATTATATGGTATAGAAAAAAATCTGGTATCTAATATTGAAAGTGCCATGCACAATTTAAATCTTACCCTGGAGCAGGCATGTGCAGCGCTTGGAGTGACTTTGGATGTGTACAAGTCTGCAAAAGAAAAGCATGAAATGTATGAAATACTTGCATAAAATATTAAATATAGTAAAATGGTACTGTGTCTTTTGATACGTCTTTTAATGCATAAATATTATATCACGATTTAATAATACGGGTAAAGGAGAGATCCCCAGATGGCGGGATTTGAAGTAGCAGGTCGGAAGTTCCGGACAGAGGCAGATTATAAGGCAGCCCTGCGGGATAAGGCTAAGATAGATGAGATCAAAAAACAAGTCAATATGGAACAACCGGGAGAGGTGATAACGCTCTATGCCAAGATGCAGACAGGCAGTTTCCGGTTTGAGACTGTTGTGGGCAATGACTTTGATGATGAGATTTATGAACGGGCGCAGGAGTTTAAAAAGCAAGGTTATGACCAGAACAGCAGGATTGATTTGCGTAAAAAAAGAAAAAGCGGTGCGAAGAATACTTCTAAAAAACAGAAAAAGAAATCTGTGAAATCTCAAAATCCAGGAAGCGCAGATGCAAAAGTGGATTTAGATCAATATGATAAGGAGATGCAGAAAGAAATCCTTTCACAGATTAAGAAACGGGAGAGACGCCGTAAGATTATCGTAGCACTCTGCGGAGTGACAGCAATTGCTTGTTTTGGATATTTTGGTGTTTATTCCTACTTTATGGAAAGAACGGAGATGGATTATGAGAACTTGTCTCAATTAAAAGGTTCCTCTAATCTGGCGGCATACATACAGGCACGGCAGCCAACCATTCATCGGACACAGGAAGAAGAGGTGGAATTGGAGGTATTGGAAGAATACCAGACACTCTATAATAAAAACAAAAAAATGATCGGATGGATTAAGATTGACGATACCAAGATTGACTATCCGGTCATGCAGACAGTCAATAACGAGTACTATATGGATCACAATTTTAATCAGGAATACGACAGAAATGGAAGTCTGTTCCTGGATAAAGATTGTGATATTGTACACAGAAATACAAACCTGATCATTTATGGACATCATATGAAATCCGGCAAGATGTTCGGGGAATTGAATAAATACAGCAGTGAGGAGTACTGCAAGGCACATCCCAATATTCAGTTTGATACCATATATGAGAGGGGCACCTATGAAGTGATGTATGTGTTCCGGTCTAGGATTTATAATGAAGATGAGGTGGTATTTAAGTACTACCAGTTTTTGGATGCTGCTTCCGAGCAGGAATTTAATTCCAATATGCAGGAGATGGCGGCGTTGTCTCTTTATGATACTGGTGTGAGAGCAAGTTACGGCGATCAGCTTCTGACATTGTCAACCTGTGACTATTCTGAGGAAGATGGTCGGTTTGTAGTGGTGGCTAGGAGGGTGTTGTAGCGAATCCTAAAAAAACTTGCATAAATTCTCAGATATAGTAAAATAAAAATATATGAAAATTTTTAAGGAAGCATACATATAGTTATAAAAGTATGCAAAAAGATAGAAAAACCACTAAATAAGAGAGAGGATTCTGTCGATATAGATTTGATGGAATATATATTTTTGTCAGAAGGGGACGGAAGAATTATGGCAAAGAAAGCACCTGTCAAAAAGACCAGAAGATTAAAAAGGAGTGTCAGACGCAGTCTTGCGGCGGTTTTGATGGTCACATCCATTGCTGTGGCGGCTATTCCCGTGCCAGAAAACTATGCAGAGGGTGAAGGAGAATCACCAGATACACCATCTACGCCGGGTATTACGGATCAGCATGATATGTCTGAGTATGGCTTTAAAGAGACCGGTTTGGTAGACGATTCGGGAAATAAAGACACCAAGTATGATGAGAAGCAGGATCCCAAAAATAAAGTGACGTTAGATGAATGGGAAGATGCTACGACAGAGGAACTGATTAAAAATTTATACAAATATGATCCGGCAACCGGCAAGGGGTCAGGTACGGTTTATCCTTCCCTAAAATTGAATATGTTGGGCAATAAATATAATCTGACATGGGAATTTATGTATTATCTGCAAAATGATCCAAGAAGTGGAACTGATAAAGGTGTAGTCTGTAAATATAACAATGAGAACAGCGCTACCGAAGTTACATTGAAGGAAACGCCTGTGACAGGGTATTACACGGTGGAAGAACAGACATTTGACGATTTCTATTCTGGTGATTTATGGGATAGTGATCCAACTGCCATGATGCTTGATCCGACAGAGCCCCTTAAATATACATATACCATGTATAAGAACTCGAACGGTGAACTTGATCGTTTGGGTGATGAAAATGTTAAAATATTTTATAGGGATTATGCAAACGGGCAATATACAAGTAAGGTCGCTGATTTTAAAAAATATGACGAGGAAGTCGCGAAGTTAAACCCTGGGGATTCGGATGACCATCTTCAATATCTGAAAGAGGATTTGGCGATTATACCGTCTAATTTTTTAGATTCTACACAGAGGTTAAAATTCTTCTGTGATTTTGATGCGGCCCTGAATCCAGAGGGAGAGGGGTATCATCTGGAATCTGTATATGATAATCGGGTAAAAGTGAAAGATCCCAATGATACATCCTCTGGAAATTCGGAGTTTGTATATATTGCAAAGGATGGAACGCCAAAGACTGGCGGACGTTGGAGCAATGACAGCAATGGATTTTTGACCACATCAGTGGGTGTGCAGATGTTTGCCATCGGCAATAAAGCTTTTGCCGGAGTGGGCAATGTAAAGGAATTAACGCTTCCACAGGATATTTCGCATATTGGTGACGAGGCTTTTGAGGGCGCATCCTTGATTGAGAAAATCTCCCTGAGTAATGTGGAACACATTGGGAACAGGGCGTTTAAGAATTGCGATAAATTGTCTAAGGTAGAAATCATATCGGGGACAAAGGTTATCGGTGCGGAATGTTTTGCCAAGAGTGCAGTGACGGAAGTTACGCTGCCCAATGCAGTGAATACCATAGGATATGGAGCGTTTGCGGACTGTAGAAGACTGGTAAAACTGAATCTGAATGGGATCAGTCAACCTTGTAAGATTAAAGATTATGCATTTTATAATTGCAGCGCCCTGGCCGAGATTTTGATGAAAGACAGTAAAGTCGTAAGTATGGGTAAAGGGGTGTTTGCTGTCAGCGGCGGTGCAGTACCCCTGAGTGTTGAGATGCCCAGGGAAATGGGAGAATATGAGGATGATTGTATCGGAGATTATCTGTTTTCAGGACGTTCCGGTTTAAAATCGGTGGTTTTCCCCCAACAGTTTGGATCTTCGCCTGCGATTAGTGCAGTATTACCGCCAGCTATGTTCCATGGATGTACGAATCTGGAATATGTAGAATTTCCGGCAGATAATATTTCCTTCCCGCATGCGGGAGCCCATGCAGAATATGATCCGAAACTTCTTTTTGCGGATGTCAATAATACGAATCTGTATGTGAGAGGTCCGGAGACCAAGGATGGGGCGGTTACGGCGAAGCCGCGTGAATGTACGTGGGAAGCTATTTCCAGGATTAATAATTTTGTGCCATATGTATTTAAGAATTCTGCTGGCGTGGATTGTTATGAGGTTGCCATTGGCGGGTATCGTTATCAGGCCAATGCGGCGGGAGAATTGACATCTTGCGTCTTGGTAGGTAAGACGACCGGGGATCTGGTCATTCCTTCCAAGGTCGGTAATTATCCGATCAAGAGTATCGTGCCGGGATGTTTTGCAGATGAGAAATTAAGAGAATCCATAGTGACGCTTACCATAGAAGACGATTCTATCACAAGCGTAGGGGATTCTGTATTCAAGGATCTGCCTAACCTGGAGAAAGCAACGATAGGAAATTCTGTGGCGTCCATTGGTAACAGTGCTTTCGAAGGATGCGATAGGCTGATTGATGTGACATTCCATTCACCAAACGGCGGTCATAATAACTTTACGGTTGGCACAAATGCCTTTAAGACTGGCGGAAAAGAACTGACTTTCCATGGAGATATCGTGAAAGGGTATGCGCCTTTTACATGGGCTATGGATAAAGATAATTTGATTGACAGCCTGACTGGTATGCGGGTGTGCTATAAGAGTCTTGCGCCGACCTATCAGACGGTTATGTATGACGCTGGTACAGGATATGTGACATTATTAGATTATCCGAAGTATGATCAGGTGGATGATATTCTGAACGAGACACATCGGGAAGAATGGGAAAAAGAAGGTTTTGCTTCTTATGGAGAAATGATGGAGGCTGTCAATTATGAGATTTTTAAGGCCGAAACGTATAATCCTATGAGGGAAAGCTTCAAAACGAATTGGAATAATGCTGGAAATGATGATGAGGCTAGGGAAGCAGTTTATAACTCTGAGTTTTATGGACCGTGGATTAATCCGGAGTTCTGTGATGAGATTGCAAAGGGAGGCAGCACAGTAAATCCGGGAACATCATCGGATTCCAGCACAACGGATCCAGGAAATTCCTCTGGTCCTAGTACGTCAACGCCTGATGATACAACGTGGAATAACCTTGCAGATTTCTTGTTTGAGCCCCTTGTGGTGCAGGCGGCAGGAGCACGTCCACTGGCGTTTTATGAGGAAGATACGACACATAAAAATAAAAAGTACAGTGTGCTGAGAAATGCTGAGTCAGACAATATATATCGTGCACTCACGGCGGAGGAGAGTGCATTGGTTAATGCCACAAAGAATGTGGTGGTGCCTGTTGGTGTGGATTCTGTTGACGTAAATGGCTTTATGACAGGCGTAGATGCCAATAAAATAAATGCCAGTAAATATTTGTCTATTTCCAAGATTGGCAATAAGTCTCATAGCATGTATACCAGCATAGCGGGTGATGCAGATGATGAGACCAAAGTGCAGCCGGGACTTTTCAGCGGATATTATGATGATAAATATACTACTGTGGAGAACGAATTGTATAAACGCGGTAACGACCGGGTGGAGACGGTTACGCTCGGTAGTGTGAAGTACCTGCCGGATTATGCGTTTGACAGCTGTGAAAGACTGCGTCTTGTAGAATTGGGACCGGATTGTGCAGATATTGGAACAGCGCCTTTTAGAGGCTGTTATAATATGACGGTGGTTGGCGATAATCAATACTATAAAACACAGAACGGTATTGTGTATTCTGTCAATACAGATGGATCTTATACCATCGAGGAGTGTCTGGCAGCCAGAGGAAGAGCGGTGGGTACAGCGGTGATTCCTGATTCGGAAGATAGTAATATCAGCAGTGTCAGCGCTATTAAGCCGGGTGCTTTTGAGGATTGTGATTATATCAATACGGTTGATTTAAGCAAAGCTTTTGGATTGACAGTGATTCCGAGGGATTGTTTTAAAAATGATCCGACTACGGCTACTTGCGGACAGCTTTCCCTGGTGTCATTGCCTCGGTCAGTGAATGAGATACAGGCAGGAGCATTTGCCAATGTATTGAATCTGCGTGAACTTACGATTCCGGGTATGGAGGTATTTATTTCAGCCAGTGCCTTTGAAGATAATGATGATAAGAATAATCCAAAGGCAGTCACCAATGTCAGAACATTTCAGGATTCTTCTGCCCGCAGATATGTAAGTACATATGGTGCAACAGAGAAATATAATTTACAGTGGGCGGATATCGGTGATCAGTGGAGAGTTACTTTCTATGACGCAGATGGTGTTATCCTTACAGATTTAAAGAATCAGGATGGCGAACCCATCGAGAATCCGCAGTATGTGGAGAATGATCAATATGTGAAACTGCCTACAGATCCGGTAAAAGAGGGTTGGACATTTGATGGATGGCTTGGTACCGATAATACGAAGGTTTCCGACAGAATCCATGGCGATACTAACTTTATTGCCCAGGGACACAATAATAACGGCAGTGTTGGCGGCAGGTATGTGGTAGAGTTCTATGATGGCATTGACGGTAAGATGCTTGCGGGACGCGGCGCAGAGAAAGATGGAAAATATTATGTAGATACGGATAAGAGTTTTGAGGATATGGGCTTTGAGGCGCCAACCTTCCCCGCTCATGAAAATGCGGCAAATCCAAGATGGAGTGAGAATTGGACTACGGCGACGAAGGTAACTTCTAATCTGACGATTGTTGCCTTGTATTCGGCTACGACCAGTGGGGGCGGCACCAATACCAGTGGCAATACCACAAACACCAGCGGCAATACCACGAATAATAATAATACAAGCAGTAAGTCGACATCCACGACTAGCACCAGCAGTTCCACATCCAGCACTTCGACGAGTACCAGTTCTACTACATCAGACGGGAGAACCACGGCGATGTATACGTTGTTGGTACAGAATGGAAGCGGAAGCGGCAGTTATGAGCAGGGAGCATCGGTTATCATTTCGGCTTATCCGGCGGCAGAGGGTATGGTATTCAGTAACTGGACCACGGAATCCAATGGTGTAACGTTGATGCCGGGTAACAGTTCACCAGTTGCTACTTTTACAATGCCGGGTAATAATGTGAGCATCACGGCTAATTATGTGCCAGGTACGGCGGCGGGTACATCGACGCCGGTGGGTACAACGGGCACAACGACAACGCCGGATGGCAATACCACGGTGGATATCACCAAACCGGGTATTTCTAATAAAGATCTGGCAACGGCCAATGTAAACGGTTCGACGGATAACTTTATCGTTAAGATTTCTGAGACTGATTTGGCAACGCAGGCAGTGGCGGCAGCACTCACCAATAAGTATGGAAACCTTGAAAATATCCTGTATTATGCGATGGATATCACCTTATGGGATTCCACAGGAACTTATCAGCTTACGGGTGATCAAGTGGCTGGACTTTCCGTAGACATTACCATACCGATTCCGGATGCCTTGGTGGCTTATGGCGGTAATAATATGGCAGGGGCGGTAGTGAACGGTGACCAGCTAGAAAACTTGAATGAGAGTTTTACAACTATAAACGGTGTACCATGTATCAGATTCCAGGCAACGCACTTCTCGCCTTACACGATTTATGTGGATACAGGCAATCTGACCGAAGGTATGCTCGATGTAACACCGAAGACGGGTGATCCGATTCATCCGAAGTGGTTCTTATCAATCGGACTCGCTTGTCTGTCAATAGCATTGTTTATGAAGAGAGATAAGAAGACAAAGATTAAAACAGCATAAGTAACAGATTCCAGGGGGAATCCTATGGGAAAAAGACTTAGAAATCTGATTGGTACGCTGCTCTTAGTGACAGCGATTGCAGTGACGCAGATTCCTGTATCGGATGTGGAAGCGGTGGATACCTCTTCCGCATCTGATTTTCAGATGGATGGAACTACACTAGTGAAATATAAAGGCACGGCTGAGGACGTGTCTATTTCCAATTATGTGGAAAAGATAGAGGCGGAGGCTTTTGCGGATAATACCTCCATAAAGCGTGTTACGGTAGGGGATGCGGTGGAAGTCATTGGCGCGAGGGCTTTTTCCGGTTGTATGAATCTGGAGAGCGTGACCATACCGGATTCTGTGGAGATTATTGAAAACGCAGCTTTCAGTGGCTGTCCTTCCCTGCGTGCTGTGGCGGTCGGGACAGGGCTTAAGAGTCTTGGAAATGGCGCTTTTGCAGGGGATTATAGTTTGGCGAAAGTGGATTTTGATAGCAGTAATCCTTGGTTTGTCTGTGACGATGGGGCAATCTATAATAAAAAGGGATGGAATATTCTTTATCAAGTATTGGCAGGCAGGAAGGCATCCACATATGTGATGCCATCTTCGGTGTCCCAGATCAAACCCTATGCTTTCTGGGGGGATTATAATCTGGAAGCTGCGGAGATTAGCAGTAACGTAAAAGAGATATCTGGTTATGCTTTTTCTAATTGTAAGAATTTAAAGGAGATAAATGTTCCCTTTTCTGTCAAAAATATTGATATGAAGGCCTTTGAAGATTGTGTGAGACTGCGTAATCTCAAGCTGCCTGCATCGGTCAGCACAATCCACAGCACTGCTTTTGACGGTTGTACAAAGCTGTCGATTGAGGCGGAACCGGGATCTTATGCAAGGAGTTTTGCAGATACCTTGGTTTTGGAAGATATTGATGTGTCAGAGTATGAAGAAGCGCCGATTCCTGCCAAAGAAGATGAGACAACAGGGGGAAATATCATTGTAAATAATCTGCCGCCAGCTGATTATTATCATGAGGTATCCCGCATGAACGCCATGGCGGAGGAGGAAGACTCTGCCGTAAAGGGTAAGACCAGGGTTATTGGGCAGGAGGCGTATATATTGGTGGATAACGCCAAAGCCACAGTGAATGTGGGGGCAACAGGCGATACGTTGGGCGGCGATCCGGAGAGCGAGGAGGAAGAAGAACTGGATACAGTACCGGGGCTTGCAGGTTCTGAGGATGCCAAAGGCGGTTCTTTCCCCAAATATACGGTAGTTGGTAAAGATACCATAGCGGCCCAGGCTTATTATGATGATCAAATGACTTCCTATCAGTTTCCTGACGGTATCCGTCGGATTGGAGAGTTTGCCTTTGCCAGGGCGGATCTCACTTCTGTTAGGATTCCTGAGGGAGTGGAAGAGATTGGATATGCAGCTTTTTATCACTGTGACGGATTGACTGATATAGTCATTCCTCAGAGCGTTAAGGAAATATCGACAGCGGCTTTTGCGAAGACGCCATGGCTTGATCAGTGGAAAGCAAGCGGGAACAGTGATTTCCTGATTGTGGGAGACGGCATTCTGTTAGCTTACCGGGGAAACGGCGGTATGGTCAGTATTCCGGGTAATGTGAGGCAGATTGGAGCGGAAGCATTTATGGATCAGTCGGGGATTACTGGTGTGCAGATTCCTGACAGTGTGGAAGTTATCGGGGAAGCGGCTTTTGCCGGTTGTAGCAGTCTGTCCACAGTACAGGGGGCAGAGGGCGTGAGAGAAATCCGCGACCGGGCCTTTGTGGGCTGCCCGCTCACGACCGTGCAGATTCCGGCGTCGGTGGAACGTATAGGGCTTCTTGCCTATGACAATAGCAATATGGATGGCGTGGTTGTCTTTGCAGGAGAAAGTCTGCCCAAACTTTCTTATGAGGATACGGCTACGAAGTTGTATCGGGATGCCTATCGTGATCTGAGTTTTAAAGGATGTAACTTGGCGGTAATTCCTGCCGGTGTTACCGATTTGACGGATACAATATTATCGGACGCTGTGCCAGGTTTTACAGGTGTGATATGCAGACAGACTGGGGAAGCTGATGATGGCGGAAAGGGAACGCTTCAGATTGTAGCAAAGAGAGGGAGCGGGCCTGCAGCTGGCGACACTTGTCAGATCAATGGACAATCCTTTGTGTTGGAAGAAGCGGAGGAAAAACTGACTGATACAAAGAAAGAAAAAACCGGTGGGGAAGGTATTGCTGTAAATAATAACAGCAGCACGATATCACAGGACGGGTTTATCAATGCCGTTATGCAGGGTGGCGAGGGAAGTTACCAGATTGATATCGCAGACAGCAGCGAGGCCAAAAGCAAGATAGAAGATGTCTATAAAAATATATATGGAAATAAACTGCCGTATACCCTTCGGGCTTATGAGATCAGCATGACGGAGACAAATACCGGGATTCCTATCACAAGTCTTGGCAAACAGCGGGTAGAGATAACGATGCCGATTCCAGCTGGCGTGGGGCAGGAGAACCTGCATGTGGTATGTCTCGATGCGGACGGACAGCTGGAGGAAGTGCCCAGTAGAATTGTATCGGCGGACGGCAGGGATGCGCTCACTTTTACAGCGGCTCATTTTTCGCCTTATGGTATTTATAATTATAATTCGGGCAGTACAGTCGTTTCTGATGTCAAAGATGGGCAGGCAGTATTTATGTCGCTTGGCAAGAAGGATGATTCACCGGATACGGGTGATCATAGTATTCATCCCAAGTGGTTCTTTGGAGCAGGTCTTTTCTTTGCGGCAATGGCGGTGTTCTTTTATCGTGGCGGCAGACGTAAGGGGAAGAGGATAGTATAATAGAATAACGGAATCAGTGATTGAACCGGACAAAACTCTCGGCATAGAATAAATCTAAAGCCGGGAGTTTTTAGGTGGAGATAACGTGGAACGTGTCAGAAGGCAGCTTGGGTGCAGCTTTACGATACAAAATTCAATTATAACACAGGATATTACCGTGGCTGTGCTGGATACAGGTATTGGCAATCACCCAGATTTTGGTAATAGAGTCATTGATTTTGCGGATTTTGTGAATGGTAAATTTGGCAGCTATGACGACAGTGGACATGGTACTCATGTAGCGGGTTGTATCGGTGGGAACGGATATGCTTCGAAAGGAAGATTTTGCGGAATTGCGCCAACTTGCAGACTTTGTGTGGGTAAGGTGTTGGATTTAAATGGTGAGGGTAGTATCGAAAGTATGTATCGAGGTCTTCTGTGGGTGCTGCATAACAGGATTCGTTATCAGATTCGTGTGCTGAATATTTCAGTAGGCATCGGAACGAGCGGCGACAAAGAGCGAATGGCGGAATTGATTGGTCTTCTCGATGCAGTCTGGGAACAGGGGATTGTGGTAGTCTGTGCAGCTGGTAACAATGGTCCTGAGGCGGATACCATCTCACCACTTGGAAGCAGCCGTAAAGTGATTACGGTGGGCTGTCATGAAGGCGGATTCTTTGGACATAGACAGGATCTGTGTGAGAACTATTCCGGACGCGGCAGTGCGGATATGCTCTACCGCAAACCGGATTTGGTGGCGCCCGGCACGGATGTGATTTCTTGTAATGTCAAATGGCAAAGTAGTTTCCGGGGCGGATTTCGCAACGCTTATGTTAAAAAGAGCGGTACTTCAATGGCTACGCCGATTGTCTCCGGGGCGGCGGCTCTCTTTTTGCAAAAATACCCTTATAGCAATAACGAACAGGTGAAGCGGAAGATGATTTATACGGCCAGGGATATGGGGGATTCCTGGAACAAGCAGGGGTGGGGGATGTTGGATATTGGAAGATTGTTTGGATATTCCAGTGAGGATGATTGAGTGCAATCTATGGAATAGGACATTTCTGTGGGGATTTGACTATTGACAGAGCAGCTTGGATTGTATACAATTATACGAGGTGAAAATGAGTTATTTGGCGGATACGGATTCAGCAGCGGAATTTTTTATTTTTAAATATAAGGATAATATCTTCAGGGAAGTCAGAAAGGGAAATGGAAAAATGGCAAACTATGATATTAAACACGATGTGAATGATAAGTATTCTCTGCGGGGCAGAGTGTTCCAGAAACTCAGGGAAGATATCTTGAGTGGTAAGTATAAGGAACATGAAGAGTTAAAAGAGGTGGCGATTGGTGAGGAATTGGGCGTCAGTCGTACGCCGGTCCGGGAAGCTTTCAGGCAGTTGGAATTGGAGGGACTTTTACAGATTGTGCCTAATAAAGGCGCCTATGTGACCGGTATCACAGCCAAAGATGTCAAGGATATCTATATGATCCGTTCTCTTTTGGAAGGGCTCTGTGCACGACTTGCCACAGAAAAGATTACGAAGGAACAGATGGAAGAGATGGAGGAGAATATTTATCTGGCGGAATTTCATGAGGACAAAGGGCATTTGGACCAGATAGCGGAGCTTGATAATCGTTTTCATGATATTCTTTACGAAGCATGTGATTCCAAGATGCTGGAACATACGCTGAAAGATTTTCACCAATATGTGCTCCGTGTCAGACAAAGGACTCTGGCTACCAATACAAGAGGACGAGCTTCCAACGAAGAGCACAGACAGATTATGGAGGCTATCAAAGCCAAAGATGCGGACAGGGCGGAGAAACTGGCCAATCAGCATATGATCAACGCTTATGACAATATGGTAAAAAATGGGTTAAAAGAGATATACGGGGATGAGAGCGGTTCTTGAAAGTATGTAAATGAAATGCACATAAATATGTATACCGAGAAAGGAGCAGGGATGTAGTATGGACAAGATTACAATGACGATACCTCTGGTGGAGATGGATGGAGATGAAATGACAAGAATCCTCTGGAAAATGATAAAGGAGGATCTGCTATTACCTTATATTGACTTGAAAACAGAATATTATGATCTGGGGCTCGAACATCGCAACGAGACCGATGACCAGGTTACGTTGGATTCTGCAGAAGCCACGAAAAAATATGGCGTGGCAGTCAAGTGTGCCACCATCACGCCCAATGCCGCCAGAATGACGGAATACCATCTCAAAGAGATGTGGAAAAGTCCAAACGGAACCATCCGGGCGGCTTTAGACGGCACTGTATTCCGTGCCCCGATCATTGTAAAAGGCATAGAACCCTGCGTCAAGAACTGGGAAAAGCCTATTACTTTAGCGCGTCATGCCTATGGTGATGTCTATAAAAATACGGAGATTAAGGTGCCCGGAGAAGGGAAAGCGGAACTGGTCTTTACGGCCAAGGACGGCACGCAGATTCGGGAGACCATCCATGAGTTTACAGGCCCCGGCATCCTGCAGGGAATCCATAATACCGATAAATCCATCGCTAGCTTTGCCAGGGCATGTTTTAATTATGCGCTGGATACCAAACAGGATTTATGGTTTGCCACCAAGGATACCATTTCCAAAAAATATGATCACAATTTTAAGGACATTTTCCAGGAAATTTATGAGGCAGAGTATCAGCAGAAATTTGAGGAAGCGAACATTGAATATTTCTATACCCTGATTGATGATGCGGTAGCCCGTGTGATGAAGGCCAAAGGCGGCTTTATCTGGGCCTGCAAGAATTATGATGGAGATGTGATGAGCGATATGGTGTCTTCCGCCTTTGGTTCCCTTGCCATGATGACTTCCGTCCTGGTATCCCCGGATGGCGTCTATGAGTATGAGGCGGCCCACGGCACCGTTCAGAGGCACTATTATAAACATCTGAAAGGAGAGGAGACATCCACCAATTCCGTGGCAACTATCTTTGCCTGGACAGGGGCTTTGCGCAAACGCGGTGAACTGGACAATAACAAAGAACTGATGGCTTTTGCGGATAAACTGGAGCAGGCCACCATTCAGACCATAGAGCAGGGCAAAATGACCAAAGATCTGGCCTTGATTACATCCCTGAAGGATGTTACTGTCCTGAACAGTGAAGATTTCATCAAGGAAATCCGCAAAACCTTGGAAACGCTATAATATTTACAGGCAATTACCTGGCTCACTGTCTGCGGACGGAAAAGGTATGACACTAAATATTGAACAGTAAAATAAAGAAAAGATAAAGTCACAACTTGAACATTTCAGGTTGTGACTTTAAAATGAAGTTCCTTATTGTAACATACGATGACACATTATCCGGGATGCATAGTATCTGACATATATCATGCACTATATATTAAAAGATTGTTTGCCTTTATTCCGACAATTCCTCCCACTTCTCATATAGTATCTCAAGGTCCTGTTCATTTTTCTCTTTTTCCTGACTCAATTCCTGCAGTTTTGCTACATCCGTACACACGTCCGGTTCGCACATAATCTTCTCAATTTCCGCATTCCGCGTCTCTAAAGATTCAATTTGTTCCTCACATTTCCGAAGGTCATTTTCCCGCTTGCGCTTGGCTGCTGACAATTCTTTCTGTGTTTTCCAGTCCAGTTTGGTGTCAGATTCCGCGTTTTGATCACCGCCATTTAGTACATCGTCTGTGGCTGACAGTCTGCCTATATTCGTACTTCTGCCTGCTTTCTGGGCGTTGCTTTCCGCCTCAATCCGAGCCAGCTGTTCTTCTTTTTTTTCCAGATAATAGTCATAATTGCCCAGATAGTTTGTGAGTACACATTTGTTTAAATCCAAAATCCGGCTTGCCGTCCGATTGATGAAATAACGGTCATGGGAGACGTAAAGAATCGTTCCGGTATAAGCATTTAAAGCATCCTCCAGAATTTCCTTTGACATAATATCCAGGTGATTGGTGGGTTCGTCCAGGATCAGGAAGTTGGCTTCCGACAGCATCAACTTGGCCAGGGAGATACGTCCACGTTCGCCGCCGCTCAATGTCTTCACAGTCTTAAAGACATCTTCCCCGGTAAAGAGAAAGGCGGCCAGTGTATTGCGAATCTCCGTGTTGGTGAGAGTCGGATAGTCATCGGATATTTCCTCAAAAAGTGTTTTATCCGGATGCAGTACATGGTGTTCCTGGTCGTAATAACCAATCTGCACATTGGTTCCCAGACGGATTGTACCTTTGTCAGGCACAAGCAATTCGTTTATCATCTTTAGAATGGTGGTTTTTCCAGTACCATTATCACCGATGATGGATACATGCTCACCTTTTTTAATTTCAAAAGAAAGATCGGTAAAGAGCGTGAGGGCGCCAAAAGATTTAGAAAGCGCTTCCACCTGCAGGACATCGTTGCCACTGGGATATTTGGGTTCCAGTTTGAGATGCATATCGGAGCGTACTTCCACGGGTTTTTCCAGGACATCTATCTTTTCCAGCATTTTTTCACGGCTTTCTGCCCGTTTGATGGATTTTTCCCGGTTAAAGGATTTTAGTTTCTCAATCACGGCTTCCTGGTGTTTGATTTCCTGCTGCTGTTTCACATATGCATTGTAAGCGGCAGTGCGGAGCACTTCCTTACCAGCGGCATAGTTGGTATAATTGCCATGGAAAACGGTGGCCTTGGTATTATCAATCTCAATGACCTTATTGGCAATCCGGTCAAGGAAATAACGGTCATGGGAGACGATGATGACAGCGCCTTTATAATTCAACAGATAAGTTTCCAGCCAGGTAATGGAAGATAAGTCCAGATGGTTGGTAGGCTCATCCAGAATGATCAGGTTTGGTTTTAACAGCAGAAGTTTACCCAGCGCCACACGTGTTTTCTGACCGCCGGAAAGTGTGGAGACAGATTTATGAAATTCTGATTCCGTAAAGCCAAGTCCTTTTAACACACCGGTCAGTTCGCTCTTATAGGCATATCCATTGGCGGATTCATAAGCATGTGTCAGTGCAGCGTAAGTATTCATCAGTTGTTCCAGATGCTCTCCGGAAGCCGTCTTCATCTGCAGTTCTACGGTATGCATCTTCTGTTCCATCTCGATGATTTCCTGCTTGACGGATAACAGTTCTTCATAAATCGTATTTTCACCGGACACGGCCTCGTGCTGGGATAGGTAGCCAATGGTCTTATCCTTGGAAATAGTCACAATTCCTTCATCTGCATCCAGTTCCCCCATAATGATGCGAAGCAGGGTAGTCTTTCCAGCGCCGTTGATTCCAACGATGGCAGCTTTGTCATAGTCTTCTATATGAAACGATACATTTTTTAAGACAGGCACTTCATGAAATGCCTTGTGGATATTACTAACGGAAAGTATCATGGTGTAATCCTCTCTCTATCACAAATAATAAATAATTAATAGTTTACAAGCAGGGGAAGCCGCTGTCAATTCATTGACATAATTTTAACACAGTTGTATACTTATCTGGAATATATGATCATACAAATTCGGGGGAGGCGGTATCGTGGAAGAAAAAGAAATTTCACAGACCGTAGTTGGCCGTTTGCCAAGGTATTTCAGATATTTAGGCGAACTCAAAGATGAAGGGATAGAACGGGTGTCTTCGCAGGAACTCAGCGATATTATGCAGGTGACTGCTTCACAGATCAGGCAGGATCTGAATAATTTTGGTGGCTTTGGACAACAGGGATATGGATATAATGTGGGGTTTTTATATGATGAGATCGGTAAGATCTTGGGACTTCACAGAGAACATAATCTGATCATTGTGGGCGCAGGGCATTTGGGACAGGCACTTGTCAATTATACAAATTTTGAACGTCGCGGTTTTTTGTTCCGTGGGATTTTTGACAGAGATCCTCAGGTTTGCGGAAAGAAAATTCGAGGGATTACTGTGCGTCCGATGAATGAGATGGAAGCCTTTGTGCGTGAGAATGATATTGATATTGCCGTACTTACCATACCCAAGACAAGTGCGGTGGAAGTGGCGGAACAGCTGGCCTACTGCGGAATCAAGGGGATATGGAATTTTGCACATGTGGATCTTAGGGTTCCGGAGCAGATTCAGGTGGAGAATGTACATCTTTCAGACAGTCTGATGAAGCTGTCCTATAACCTTTCTTCCAGGGAATACGAAGAATAGGGATACATAAAAGAGGGGGATGATGATCATGTCAAAGACAGACGAGACATTTAAACAGGCGCTGATTGGCAGAAAGATTCCTATTTTAACATTGGATCATAAATGGCATCAACTCTTTACGCAGGCGGAATATTCGTCGGAGATAAAGTATATGGAGGAAGAATTAGTCGGATTGCTCAAACGACAGGGAAAAGTTAATACGAAGCACAGGGAAGTAAAAAAGCTGAAAAAAAAGCTGATGGATGAAGTTGTGATCCTAGCTGACGAGATGGGGGAGCATCCGACCAAAAAGCAGGATAAGGATATGGCAGACCACAAGCGTCTGATCAACGAGTGCAACGAGAAGATGGAATCCTATGAGGAGGAAATGGTGGAACTTCCCCGGCAGATCAATCAGCTGAACAATAAGTTGATGCTTGTCACCATGGATGTATGTTATAAAAAATTACAGGAAAATACCGCAGAACTTGAGGAAATTGAACAGTGGATCAAAGAGATCCGACGGGAATTAAAAAAGAAAGTGGTGCGCAAGCAGGAGAAAGAGGCGATCAATCATCATCTTTATGCGTATATGCATGATATTTTTGGGGCGGATGTGATTGAACTTTTTGATATGAAGTATGATCCGGAGCAAAAATATCAGAAAAAAACTGTGGAGCCGGATAAAGAAAAGGACCAGAATAAAGAAAAGGAACAGGCTGGGCAGACAGAGGGCGAAACGCCGAAAGAGGAGAACACGGATGCGTCGAAATCTTAGGGTTTTGACGCATCCTTACTTCCGGGGATTATTAGGGATGCCGAGAGAAAGGGGCGGTAATTTATGAGAGAATATCTTGTGACGGCTTCGCAGATGAAGCAGTATGATCAAAATACAATAAACGTTCACAGAATGCCTTCCCTGCTTTTGATGGAACGGGCAGCGCTTGCGACAGTAGAAGCGATACAGGGTTTCTTCGGGGAAAAAACGACGCGGGTAGTGGTGGTATCCGGCAGTGGAAATAATGGCGGAGACGGGCTGGCAGTGGGAAGGCTGCTGCTTCTGGCAGGATATTCGGTGGATTTTGTCCTGCTGGCAGATCCTGCGGATTGTACGGAGGAGACCAGGCATCAGGCGGCAATTCTGCAAAGTTACGATGCTAGGATTTTTGGCAGAATCGAAGATATCACATATGATATGGATATAGTGGTAGATGCGCTTTTGGGTGTGGGACTGTCCCGGCCGGTGACAGGAAAATATGCTGCGGCAGTGGAATGGATCAATGCAAGGGACGCTTTTGTATGTAGTATTGATATTCCTTCCGGGATCAGTGCGGATACGGGAGCGGTATTAGGATGCGCGGTGCGGGCAGACCTTACTGTCACTTATGGGTTTCGTAAACTGGGGCAGATGTTGTATCCAGGCGCAGGATACTGTGGGAGACTGGTTTGCGGACAGATTGGAATTGATGAAAGAAGCTTTCTCGGACAAATGCCGGACTGGTATACTTACCAGGGTATAGAAAAAGGGCTTTTACCTAAACGTGTGCCGGACGGCAACAAAGGCACTTTCGGTAAAGCGCTCGTGATCGCGGGCAGTAAGCAGACAGCTGGTGCAGCTATGCTGGCGGCTAAGAGTGCATTTCGTACCGGAGTCGGTATGGTAAAGGTGGTCACTGCCGTAGAAAACCGGGAGGCTATTTTACAGTATGTGCCGGAGGCTATGCTTGTAACTTATCAGACGCAGCAGGAAGCTTTTTGGTGTCTTTTGAAAGAGGCGGCATCTTGGGCAGACTGTATTTTGATTGGACCGGGAATCGGCCAAGGAAGATTGGCAAGAGACCTGCTTGTATATTGTATAGAAGAAAGCAGACTGCCGCTGATAATCGATGCGGATGGACTGAACCTGTTGGCACAGAATCAAAAGTTGCAGGCACAGATGGCAAGGAGGGACGGCGATGTTATCCTCACACCGCATCTGGGAGAGTTTGGGCGTTTATATGGCTGTGAGACGCAGGTATGCAAAGAACATTTGAGTCAATATCCACGGCTGCTGGCTGAAAGACTGGGCTGTACTGTTGTCTGTAAAGATGCCAGGACAGTGGTGGCACAGAAAAAAGGAACGTCATGTTATCTCAATACGACAGGAAATGCCGGCATGGCCACTGCCGGAAGCGGGGATGTGCTGGCCGGTATGATCACGGGATTATCAGCCCAGGGATTATGCAGTTGGGAAGCGGCAGTGACAGGCACATATCTACATGGGCTTTCTGGCGATCTGGCGGCTGAAAGTATGTGTCAGGAGGCCATGACGGCAACAGATATCATCGCACAGATTCCGGCTGCTGTTAAGGCCTGCCAGCAGGAAGAGACATTTTTGGTCAGACAGAGAGAAGAAGCGATGTAGATGGAATATTGAATGCTTCGGGATGGAGGAAGCTATGTTGGAGAACTATCAAAGGGTGTATGCGGCGGTTGACCTTGATGCAGTTTGTTATAATATGGAGCAGATGCATCAGAATCTCTCGCCAGAGACAAAGATAATCGGTGTCATCAAGACCGATGGTTATGGACATGGCGCGGTGCCTATTGGCAGGGAATTGGAAGGTCTTTCCTATGTGGCCGGTTATGCGACGGCTACGGCGGAGGAGGCGTTTGTTCTCAGAAAGGCCGGACTTAAGAAACCTATTTTGATATTGGGATATACTTTTCCATATTGTTATGAGGAACTGATACGGCAAAAGATACGTCCAGCGGTGTTCCGCGTGGACAGTGTAGAGGAACTGGCGGCCTGTGCACGAAGAATTGGCGTCACAGTCCCTGTACATGTGAAGGTGGATACAGGCATGACAAGAGTGGGCATCCGGCCGGATGAGAGCGGGCTTGCCTTTGTTGAAAAACTTTTGCAAATAAAGGAGATCACAGTAGAAGGAATCTTTACCCATTTTGCGAGGGCAGATGAGGCGGATAAGACATCTGCCAGGGAGCAGCTTACACGTTTTCTTACTTTTGTGGAGCGGATAGAGAAGGAACTGGGATATCATATTCCAGTCAAGCATTGTTCCAACAGCGCAGGTATTGTGGAACTGCGGGAGGCGAATCTGGACGCAGTCCGGGCAGGTATCACCATCTATGGTCTCTGGCCCTCTGCGGAAGTATCCAGGGATATTGTTCTCCTTCGACCTGTACTTTCTTTGAAGAGCCATGTAGTTTATGTAAAAGAAGTGGAGGCTGGTGTGCCTGTCAGTTACGGTGGTACCTATGTAACCAGAGGGAAAACCCGCATAGCCACCATACCGGTGGGCTATGGAGACGGTTATCCCAGAAGTCTCTCAGGGAAGGGGTATGTATTGATCCGAGGGAAGCGGGCACCGATTCTTGGCAGGGTATGTATGGATCAATTTATGGTGGATGTCAGCATGATATCGGATGCAGCACAGGGAGACGAGGTGACATTGATTGGCAGGGACGGTGAGGAAGAGATTAGCATGGAATTGCTCGGAAACCTTTCGGGTAGGTTCAATTATGAATTGGCCTGCAACCTGGGCAAACGTATTCCCCGTGTATATCTAAAGGGCGGCAAGATCGTGGAAACAAAAGATTATTACAATGGTTAGAAGTAAATAATTCGGCAATGTAAGAGCGTTTGCTCGAACAGTTTTTTTGCAGGAATTTACTTCATGAATACACCCTGGAGAAGCTGGCAATACTATTGCTGGAAATCATATGGATTGCTAGATTGATCAAAGGAAGTGTATGGTAATGAGAAGAGGAGATATTTATTATGCAGATTTAAGGCCGGTCATCGGCTCTGAGCAGGGCGGCGTGCGTCCGGTGCTCATCATACAGAATGATGTGGGAAACAAACATAGTCCTACCGTGATCTGTGCGGCTATCACCTCAAAGATGAACAAAGCAAAACTCCCAACCCACATAGAATTAAACGCCAGCAAATATGATATGGTGAAAGATTCCGTGATCTTATTGGAACAGCTTCGCACCATTGATAAACAGCGGTTGAAAGACAGAGTCTGTCATCTTGATCACGATATTATGAAGGCAGTCAACGAAGGACTGATGATCAGCCTGGAACTGGATACATAGGACGGCTGATATTTGACACGTATGATAATCCTTGCTATATTGATATAGTAAAAGTCTCCGCTTATTTGAGCCCGCGGAGCAGATTACATTTTGGAAAGAGGGAAAAATATTTTATGGAAGACGGTGCCTCGGGCAGTAACAGTATCGTATGGTTTCTTGTTATGCTCATTTTGGAAATGATTTTTTATGGTTTCAGTTCTGCCATGCAGAACCGCAAAGTCATTGAGCGGGAAGACAAAGACAATGGTGACGGCGAGGAGATAACGCAGACCAAAAAACAGCAGAAACGGCAGGAGCGGCTTACCTATATGCTGGATCATCATGCAAGGTATGCTACCGCCACACAGCTTGGCGTGGTCACGATCAATCTTTTGCTGGGAGCATTTATCTTATACCGGCTCAACAGCTATTTTACGTTTGTGATATCCAGGCAGATGACGGAGCAGATTGCAGGACTGTTAAGATGGCAGAGCCAGTTGTTAGCGGGGATAACGGCAGCGGCAGCGACAGTCTTCCTCTTATACATAATCATGACCATCGGTGTGATGGTGCCGAAGAAAGCAGCCTCAAAACATCCGGATATATGGATTTCTGTCCTGATAACGCCCTTTTATTATTATGTAAGGATCGTGGCGCCTTTCTGTGCCCTTGTATCTGTAAGTGCCAGAGCGTTTCTGCGCATTTTAGGTGTACGGGATGCGGATGACAGGGAGGATGTAACAGAAGAAGAAATTCTCTCCATGGTCAATGTGGGCCATGAACAGGGAATCCTGCACGCAAATGAGGCGGAAATGATCACAAATATCTTTGAGTATGGTGATAAAGAAGCCAAGGATATCATGATCAACCGCAATAATCTGATCGGGATAGACTGCACCATGACATTGCAGGATGCAGCTGCTTTTATCGTGGAAGCACATAACAGCCGGTTCCCTGTCTATGACGGGACCATCGATCATATCGTGGGGATTCTGCATCTGAAGGATGTCATGCGTATGCAGATGAATGAGAAGATGAAGAACAGACCCATCGGCAAGATCAAGGGACTTCTCAGGGAACCGCGCTTTATCACGGAGAAACGTAAGATCAACGATCTGTTCCAGGTTATGCAGAAGGAAAAGATCCAGATGGTCATTGTCATAGATGAATATGGACAGACGGCAGGACTTGTGGCGCTTGAGGATATCCTGGAGGAGATTGTGGGTAATATCCAGGATGAGTATGATGTGGATGCTACCTATATCAAGGAGAGCGGTACGGACAAATATGTGATACAGGGCATGATGCCCCTGGAGGAGCTGGAGGAACGGCTACAGATCAGTTTTGAAGACGAGCCCTTCGATACGGTGAACGGGTTTGTCATTTCCAGACTGGAGCATATTCCTGAGGAAGGCGAGGATTTCGAGTTCGTCTATGAGGGCTATACGTTTAGGATTCTGGAAGTAAAGGAACATATGATTCAGAGCGTGCTTGCCAGAAAGGAAGTGGAGGAACCGCTCCTGGAGGGACAGCCCGAGGTTGAACAAAAGAAGAAAAAATGATATGATAGGGAATCGAAAGAAAGGATGGGAGAGAATACATGTCAGGACATTCAAAATTTGCGAATATTAAGCACAAAAAAGAAAAAAACGATGCAGCGAAGGGAAAGATTTTTACCATTATCGGCAGAGAGATTGCTGTTGCCGTAAAGGAGGGAGGGCCTGATCCCACTAATAATTTCAAGCTGGCACAGGTGATTGCCAAGGCGAAAGCAAACAATATGCCCAATGATACCATTGACAGAGGGATTAAAAAGGCAGCCGGCGAGGGCGGCAATGTGAACTATAAATATGTTACGTATGAAGGGTATGGCCCTAACGGTATCGCCATTATTGTAGATGCGCTGACGGACAATACCAATCGTACCGCCGCCAATGTGAGAAGCGCTTTCACCAAGGGACAGGGCAGTATCGGTACTCAGGGCTGTGTATCTTTTATGTTTGATAAGAAGGGCCTTATTATCATCGACAAAGAAGAGTGTGATATGGAGGCAGATGACCTTATGATGACAGCCCTCGATGCGGGTGCGGAAGATTTCCAGGAGGAAGAAGACAGTTACGAAATATATACGGATCCCGATCAGTGGAGTGAGGTGGATGCTGCCTTAAAGGAGGCGGGTATCACACCGATTTCCTCCGAGGTGACAATGATTCCCCAGAACTGGGTGGAACTGACGGATGAAACGGCAATCAAGAATTTACAGCGTACACTGGATCTGTTAGATGAGGATGACGATGTGCAGGCCGTCTATCATAACTGGGACGAATAATAGCGTGAGAAGAACTTCTAGCCACTCACAGCAGAGGCTGTTTCGTGGAGAAGTTCTAAGTCTCGCGCAGGAGAATGCCTAAAATGCGGCCTTCTCCGTGAATGGAGGATAAAGGATGAGAAAGGAAACAATCTGTATACAGTCCGGCTGGAAGCCCGGGAACGGGGAAGCGAGAGTTCTGCCGATTTATCAGAGTACTACATTCAAATATGAGACTTCCGAACAGATGGGACGGCTTTTTGATCTGGAGGAAAGCGGGTATTTTTATACAAGATTACAGAACCCCACCAATGATTATGTGGCCCAGAAGATCTGTGAGCTGGAAGGCGGCGTGGCGGCCATGCTCACTTCTTCCGGACAGGCTGCCAATTATTATGCAGTATTCAATATCTGTGAGGCGGGCGATCATGTGGTGATGTCCTCCACTGTATATGGTGGGACCTTCAATCTGCTGACTTGTACCATGAAAAAAATGGGGATTGCCTGTACCGTGGTAGATCCAGATGCACCAGAGGAAGAACTGGCGAAAGCATTTCGGGAGAATACGAAGTGTGTGTTGGCAGAGACCATTGCCAATCCGGCGCTGGTGGTTTTGGATATCGAAAAATTTGCCAGACTTGCCCATGATCATCAGGTGCCTTTGATTGTGGATAATACCTTTGCAACGCCTATCAACTGTAATCCTTTTGTGTGGGGCGCAGATATCGTGACACATTCTACCACCAAGTATATGGATGGACATGCCATGGCAGTGGGCGGTTGTATTGTGGATTCTGGTAATTTTGATTGGACGGTATATGCTGATAAATTTCCTGGTTTGTGCACGCCGGATGAATCCTATCATGGGATTACTTATACCGAGAAGTTTGGCAAAGCCGCTTATATTACGAAGGCAACTACGCAGTTGATGCGTGATTTGGGTTCCATCCAGTCTCCGCAGAATGCCTTTTTGTTGAATGTAGGACTGGAGACATTGTCCCTGCGCATGGAGCGTCATTGCTATAATGCACAAAAATGTGCTGAGTATCTGGAAAATCATGAGAAGGTTGCCTGGGTAAACTATCCGGGACTGAAAGGAAACCGGTACTATGAACTGGCACAGAAATATATGCCGGGCGGTACTTGCGGCGTGATTTCTTTTGGCTTAAAAGGCGGCAGAGAAGCGGCGGCGAAGATGATGGATCAGTTAAAGCTGGCCGCTATCGTCACCCATGTGGCGGATGCTAGAACCAGTGTCCTGCATCCAGCCAGTCATACGCACAGGCAGATGAATGATGAACAGCTAAGAGAGGCTGGGGTTGCGCCGGATTTGATTCGTCTTTCGGTGGGACTCGAACATATTGATGATATTATCGGGGATTTGGAGCAGGCTCTTGCGAACATTGACTAGAAAAGGACGGAAGATATGACTTACCGTAAAACATGGTTCAGCTATATACTGTGGATACTCTACGCAGGGCTTTGTGTGATGATGCTGGCATCCTTATTCCAATGGTTTATGATGTATTATATGGGGAAGGTTGTGCTGGTTTCTGTCTCCATTGTGGGCATATTTTTAATCTTTCCGCTGCTTTTGGGTATCTATGCACTGTTGCGGGTGGTTTCCCGGAAAGTCCGCACCAAATATACCATACAGGCTCATACTTTGACCATGCTGGAGGCTTTTGTGGTGGCATTCTGCTTTGTGTTTGGTACATTGTATCGGATTCAGGCGGCAGTGTTTTCCGGCCTTGATTATTATTTTCTGGATTGGGATTGCCTAGAAACAAAGTATTTTGAGATGGCGGTTGTCAGGGCAGGAGAAGGGATTGCGCCCATGACACATGGCATGGGTTATCTGTATGTACTCTGTTTGTCTGTTATCATGTCGTTTTTGGGCAATAAGATTATGTCGGCTATATTTCTGCATCTCATTTTACAGGTTTTATCCCTGATCGTATGCTATCTTGTGGTCAGAAAGTCAGCGGGAAGGCTGCCTGCCTGTGTGACGCTTGTATATCTGTCTTTTTCCAGTGCATACATGAGCCGGATTGGGGTGATAGATCCGGAGTGTCTTTATTTCCTGTTCTATCTTCTGGGAATGTATCTGATTGTGAGCGTTGTCAGAAATTATTGCCGTAATTATTATGTAAAAAGTTTTGCGGTATGGATTTTTATGATTCTTGGAATTGTGCTGGGCATCCTGATTTATCTGGATATCCGGTCCGTTACGCTGCTTTTCTTTTTGGTGGGGATTTTTACCGGCAAGAAGGAAGCGGATGAGGATCTGCCAACGATTACGGTTGGACAGAACATCCTGGTCTTTGGGGTGGTGGAAGTCTTTTGTGTATTGGCGTTTTTTGGTTCCTTTTTGGTTGATGCGCTGGGGTATGGCACAGAATATATGACGGAATTATCCGCATGGGGAAATTATTACCTGAGCGAGTTTTGGGGAAGTGTACTTGCCTGTATGGATCAGTTTATGCTGGATTTTCCGTTTAATATACTGCTGATTGTCACAGCATCTTTTTTAGTATTTGGGTTTAGGAGAAGCGGCAAAGAACAGAATTTTATGCTGTGGATTCTTCTGTGCGTCTGTACGGCGCCAACGCCCATGACAGGCTATGGTGTGCTTCCCTATGGGACCATCGCGTTGTTTGTCTGGTGTGTGCTGGCGGGACTTGGCCTGCAGAACTGCATTATGGGCGACAGTGCTCAAGTGGTGCAGGCAAAGATTGAGGAGATCAATGCTGCGGCGCAGGTGGATGAGGCAGAGAAGCCTAGGTTTATCGAAAATCCCCTGCCGCTTCCCAAGAAACATGTGAAGCGGGAAATGGATTATGAATATCCGGTGGCGGAAGAGGATATGAAGTTTGATATTGAAGTGGATGATGCGGATGATTTTGATATTTCATGAGAACTTCGCTATTTTTTAGACAGGGATTTTAGGATAAGCATGAGATGTATATTTCAATAAAACAGTGGCAGACTAGTAGAGAATCATTTTATGGTTCTCTTTTTTTACGCTAGGATTTTTGCTTATGCGAGTCCGCAAAGCGGATTTCGTAATCGAGTTTGTTCAATTGGTTGTTCTACGGAGCAAATTACTTTTATGATGGAGGGACGGCATGGGAAATAACAATAAAGGCAAAGATTGTCACAGAAAAGGAAATGAAGACCGGGATAAAGAGAGGAATCCTGAGGAAAAGAGGGAGAAAGAGAAACAGAAAGACGAACGGATCGAGAATGTGGGACAGGTGACGCTGGATGAGAATAAGGAACACCATAAAATACATCTGATCTCCATCATTGGAGAAATTGAAGGACACGATAATTTGGGAAGCTCTTCAAAGACTACTAAGTATGAGCATATCCTGCCACAATTGGCAGCCATTGAGGACAGCGAGGATATCGACGGTGTTTTGATCTTATTAAATACCATGGGCGGTGATGTGGAGGCCGGTCTTGCCATTGCGGAGATGATAGCTTCCATCAGTAAACCAACGGTTTCCCTGGTGCTTGGAGGGAGTCATTCCATCGGTGTGCCTATCGCAGTTAGTACGGATTATTCTTATATTGTGCCCACGGGAACGATGGTCATCCATCCGGTGCGGTTAAGCGGTATGGTGATCGGCGTACAGCAGACATTTGACTATTTCAAACAGATTCAGAATCGTATCACGGGTTTTGTATGCAGCCATTGCAAAATATCGAAGCCTCGTTTGGAAGAGTTGATGATGGAGACAGGGATGCTTACCAAGGATGTAGGGACAGTACTGGTAGGCCGGGAAGCCGTGGAGGAAGGTATTATCTGTGAAGTAGGCGGAATCCGTGATGCCATCGCTATGCTCCATGATATGGTAGATAGAAAAAAAGCAGACACAAAATAAGGGATGACAAGACAAAATGAAAATGCTATACTAAGATGGGTTAGGATGAAATAAACAAAGGAACTTTGGAGGCATTGTCATGGCAGGGCAGGGGAACAGACAGTCAACTGCGAAGAGAAAAACAACAAATACTGCAGGCAGAAGTAATACGAGAAACAATTCCGGACGGACACAGGCGGGAAGAAATTCTTCCACATCCAGAAAAAATCAGACGAAGCCCATGGATTTAGCGATTCGTAACGAGATTATGCTGATTATATTTGCGGCTCTTGCCGTCATCTTGTTTTTATGTAATTTTGGTATTGTGGGTAAAGTCGGAAATGCAGTGAGTGATGTGATGTTTGGTGTCTTTGGTCTGACAGCTTATATTGCACCTGTCATTATCTTCCTGATGATTGCTTTTGGTATGTCTAATATGGGAAGCAGGATTGCCAGCAGGAAGTTGGTTGCAGGGATTATACTCTTTCTTCTGATCAGTATGGTTTGCGAATTTTTCAGTGCAAATCCTGCCCTTGCAGAGAGTTATCAGTTTCAGGAGATTTATAAACGGTGTAGTGAACATCATAACGGTGGCGGTATTTTGGCCGGATCGTTAGCATACTTTTCCTGTAATTCCCTGGGAATGGTAGGAACGGTGCTGGCCATCCTGGTACTGGCTATCATCTGTCTTGTGGTAGTCACGGAGAAATCTTTTATCGGCGGCGTGGCCAAGCAGGGACGTCGGGTTTATGAGCGTTCTGTGGAAGACGCTGCATACCGCAAAGAACGGGCCAGGGAACGCCGGGAGGCTCAGGAAGAGCGGCGGGCAAAAGACGAAGAGAGAAGACGGATGCGCGAGGAAGAAAAGGAAAATGAAAGACTCTTGCGCATGGATAAAAAAGTGTCCGGCGTTATGATTGACACGGCGCTTGATAAAGATCGGGAAAAACAGAATTTTGAGAAGACGAGAGACGACATTCATGAGATTACTTTAAATCCCGTGGAGGACGAGGAGTCCGCACAGGACGCAGAACCGGCGGCACGGGATGTCCATTCTTATCATTATATAGAACATGAATCCGATGCGTTAGATGAGATACATATACAGGAAGACGAACCAGAGGAAGTTTCGGCCTATAGACAGCCGAAACCGGTGGAATCTTCTGTGGCGGAGGAACCCGCATACCAGGCACATAGGCCACAGGATTCTTACACAAGACAGACGGGAAACAGTATGGCGCCCACTCCCGGAAGGGAACGGCCAGCGGCCGTAAGAGGCGGCGCTGGCAGTACGACGGCTGCAGATACATCGGTGAGATCGGAGATACATAGAAGAGAAGAAGGCCGGAAGGTCTATAAATTTCCGCCCTATGAATTGCTTGCGAAAGGAAAGGGAAAGAACGGCGCTGGTTCGGACAGGGAACTGAAAGAAACGGCAATGCGTCTGGAACAGACGCTGGAAAATTTCGGCGTTAAGGTGACAGTGACCAACTATAGCCAGGGCCCTTCTGTAACTCGTTATGAACTGCAGCCGGAACAAGGGGTGAAAGTCAGTAAAATAGTAGGACTGGCTGACGATATTAAATTGAATCTGGCGGCTACGGATATTCGGATCGAGGCGCCGATTCCCGGCAAAGCGGCGGTGGGTATCGAAGTGCCAAATAAAGAGAATATGGCGGTTGCCTTCCGTGATCTGGTGGAATCTAAGGAATTTAAGCAGTTCCCTTCCAATCTGGCTTTTGCAGTGGGTAAGGATATTGGCGGGCAGACGGTAGTCACGGATATTGCAAAGATGCCGCATATGCTGATTGCGGGGGCCACCGGTTCCGGTAAATCGGTCTGTATCAATACCATTATCATGGGAATCTTGTATAAGGCGAATCCTGATGATGTAAAGCTGATCATGATCGATCCCAAGGTGGTGGAACTGAGCGTCTACAATGGGATTCCGCATCTTCTGATCCCGGTGGTGACTGATCCTAAGAAAGCGGCGGCTGCACTGCATTGGGGCGTGGCCGAGATGACGGAGCGTTACAAGAAGTTTGCGGACTTTAACGTGCGCGACTTAAAGGGTTATAATAAAAAAGTGGAGAGCATGCAGGCGGCGAAAGATCCGACGGCGCCGGAAAAACTGCCGCAGATTCTGATCATTGTAGACGAGCTGGCGGACCTGATGATGGTTTCTCCCGGCGAAGTGGAAGAATCCATCTGTCGTCTGGCACAACTTGCGAGAGCCTGCGGGATCCATCTGATCATCGCTACACAACGTCCTTCCGTGGATGTCATTACAGGTTTGATCAAGGCCAATATGCCAAGCCGGGTGGCCTTTGCGGTTTCCAGCGGCGTGGATTCCCGTACCATTCTGGATATGGTGGGGGCGGAAAAACTGCTGGGTAAGGGAGATATGCTGTTCTATCCACAGGGATATCCCAAACCGGCCAGGATTCAGGGCGCTTTTGTCTCAGATAAAGAAGTCTCCGATGTGGTGGATTTTTTAAAGAATCAGACACAGGGCGAGAGTTACAGTGAGGATATTGAGGAACAGATTAAGAACATGGGAAGTGAGAGCGGTGCGCCAGGACAGGCCGGCGGCGGTGAGAGCGGCAGTGAGTATGATGAATATTTCGTGGAGGCCGGCCGCTTTATCATTGAGAAGGACAAGGCTTCCATCGGTATGCTGCAACGCGTCTTTAAGATTGGCTTTAACAGGGCTGCCAGAATTATGGATCAGCTGTGTGAAGCTGGTGTTGTGGGGGAGGAAGAAGGCACCAAACCCCGCAAGGTCCTTATGAGCGCGGAGGAGTTTGAACAATTAACGGGTAACTGACAGCATCGTGAACGGGACGGAATTATCATCAGCGGCAAAAGCCCTGACACGAATCATAGTAAACAGAAAGGCGGATGTGGCAATGAAGACAGATATTGAGATTGCGCAGGAGGCTGAACTTATCCCCATAGTCGACGTGGCGGGGCGTATCGGTATCGAAGCGGATGATCTGGAACTTTATGGAAAATATAAGGCTAAGATTTCAGATGAATACATAGACCGGATTCAGGGACAAGAGGACGGCAGGCTGATTCTGGTGACGGCCATCAATCCGACTCCGGCAGGAGAAGGAAAGACCACTATTACGGTAGGGCTTGGGCAGGCTTTTGGCAAAATGGACAAGAAGGCGGTCATTGCCTTACGGGAGCCTTCCCTCGGTCCCTGCTTTGGCATCAAAGGGGGAGCGGCCGGAGGCGGTTATTCCCAGGTAGTGCCCATGGAAGAATTAAATCTGCATTTCACAGGGGATTTTCATGCCATTACTTCCGCCAATAACTTGCTGGCGGCGCTTTTGGATAATCATATCCAGCAGGGAAATGAACTGGGTATCGATCCCAGGCAGATTGTATGGAAACGGTGCCTGGATATGAATGACAGGGCGCTTCGGAATGTGGTGGTCGGACTTGGCAGTAAAGCGGATGGCATGGTGCGGGAAGATCATTTTGTGATTACGGTTGCCTCGGAGATCATGGCCATACTTTGTCTCGCTACAGATATCAAAGATTTAAAGGAGAGACTGAGTAAAATTATTGTAGCCTACAATTTTCAGGGGGAGCCGGTGACGGCCAATGACCTGCAGGCTGTGGGTGCGATGGCGGCGCTCTTAAAAGACGCCATGAAACCGAACCTGATCCAGACGCTGGAGCATACGCCGGCCCTGGTGCATGGCGGTCCTTTTGCCAATATTGCTCATGGCTGTAATTCCGTAAGAGCTACAAAGACGGCCCTGAAAATGGCGGACTATGTAATTACAGAAGCCGGATTTGGCGCGGATCTGGGCGCGGAAAAGTTTTTTGATATCAAATGCCGGAAGGCGGCTTTAAAACCGGATGCGGTAGTGTTGGTGGCTACAATCCGAGCGCTGAAATATAACGGCGGTGTTGCGAAAGATATGCTTTCGGACGAGAATGTAAAGGCGTTGCAGGATGGCATTGTCAATCTGGAAAAACATATTGAAAACCTACATAAATACGGGGTGCCTGTGGTGGTAGCTTTAAACGCCTTTGTATCGGATACCCAGGCGGAGATTTCTTATGTGAAAAAGTTCTGCGAAGACCGAAACTGCGAGTTTGCGCTTGCGAGAGTCTGGGAACAGGGCGGAGAAGGCGGCAGGGAACTGGCAGAAAAGGTACTGTATACGCTGGAGCATAAAGAAAGCCACTTCCAACCTATATATGAGGATGAGACGCCGCTGATGGAAAAAATTGAGACGGTGGCTTCACAGATTTATGGCGCCGGCAGTGTATCCTATGCACCGGCGGCGAGAAGACAGCTTATGCGTCTTGAGGAAATGGGATTTGGAAAACTGCCTGTGTGTATGGCGAAAACACAGTATTCTCTCTCGGACGATCCCAGTCTGCTGGGAAGACCGGTGGGGTTTGAGATGCGTGTGCGGGAGGCGTATGTGTCTGCCGGGGCAGGTTTTGTAGTAGTGTTGACAGGAGATGTGATGACTATGCCGGGACTGCCTAAGAAACCGGCGGCATATCAGATTGATGTGGAAGAGGACGGAAAAATAACAGGATTATTCTAACAGGATATGCGTTGCCAAGTATCAATAGAACTGGAAAAGAAGGGAGATTAACAGAATCATGCCACAGATAATTGACGGAAAACAGATATCTGCACAGATTAAGGATGAAGTGAAGGAAAAAGTTGCCAGCTTAAAAGAACAGGGAACCACGGTATGCCTTGCAGTGATTCAGGTCGGTGCGGATCCGGCGTCCAGCGTCTATGTGGGCAATAAAAAGAAAGCCTGTGCTTATGTGGGCATTGAGTCCCTTTCTTATGAACTGCCGGAGCAGACTTCCCAGGAAGAACTGCTCTCCCTGATCGATGAGTTAAATAACAAACCGGAGGTGAACGGTATCTTGGTGCAGCTGCCGCTGCCCAGTCATATTGATGAGGATGCTGTGATACAGGCGATCGATCCGAAAAAGGACGTGGATGGTTTTCATCCCCAGAGCGTGGGTGCACTCTGCATCGGCCAGCCGGGGTTTGTGTCCTGTACGCCGGCGGGAATTATTGAACTTCTGAAACGTTCCGGTGTTGAGATCGCAGGAAAGGAATGCGTAGTTATTGGCAGAAGTAATATTGTGGGTAAGCCGATGGCAATCCTGCTGCTTCGGGAAAACGGCACGGTGACAGTGACGCATTCCAAGACGCGGGATTTAAAAGAGGTTACACGGCGTGCAGATATTCTGGTGGTGGCGATTGGGAAACCGAAGATGATTACCAGGGATTATGTGAAAGAAGGTGCGGTGGTGATCGATGTGGGGATTCACCGCAATGAGAATAATAAATTGTGCGGTGATGTGGATTATGAAGATGTGGCGCCTGTCTGCAGTGCGATCACGCCGGTTCCCGGAGGGGTTGGGCCGATGACGATTGCCATGCTGATGTATAATTGTGTACGGTCGATAGAACTACAGTAGTGACCGGTTAACGTAGAAAGAGGGAACGGCCTATGAAGTGCCCCCATTGTGGAAATGAATTAAAGGAAGGTCATCTGATCTGTGAAAGTTGCGGAGAGGAGATTCGGATCGTACCGGATTTTGAACCTGAGATAGAAAATAGTATAACAGAGACGCTGTCCACGCTGGCATCCATGCAGGAGGGAAAAGACACAGAAGAAATGCCGGATATGGACAAGACAGAGGACGTTGCAATAGGACAGCTGGAAGAGCCGGGCGCTGGCAATAAAAAGATATGGGTAATGTTGAGCCTGATCATGTTGTTTCTAGTCGCTTTAATATCGTATGCCCTCTATTCATATCATGTACAGACCGTGGAATATCAGATTGACAAAGCTAAGTCCTATGCGGAACGAGGCGCTTACGGGGAAGCGGTGGCCTGCCTGGAAACAGCTTATGCAAAGCATCCGGAAGTGGCAGAACTTTTGTTTATGGAAGCAGATTATTATTATCTGCAGGAGAACAATGATGCGGCGTTGTCCGCGTTGATGCGGATTATTGGCGAGACAAGATATACCTATGAAGAGATAGAGGAGGCGTATGACAAGACGGTCACCATCTATGCAAACATGGGGGAGTATGATAAAATCAATGAACTCTTGCGCAGCTGTTCGGATGAACGGATCGTAACGATATTTCAGGGGTATCTGGCCATGGAGCCGGAGTTTAGTTATGTGGAAGGCAGTTATGCGGAAGTGATTCCGTTGAAACTAAGTTCCAACACGGCGGGTACGATCTACTATACCACAGATGGTTCCAAGCCAAATAAAAACAGTCAGATTTATACGGCTCCTATCTTTCTGGAAACAGGGGAATATACCATCAGCGCCTTTTTTGTAAATGATTATGGCATCGAGAGCGAGGTTGTCACCAAGACCTATATGATTAATCTGTCGGTTCCTACTGCGCCGGAAGTAGAGTTATATAGCGGAGAGTATTCCCATGCCATGATGATCGCAGTGGAGGAGACAGAAGGATGTAAAGTTTATTATACCACGGATGAATCAGAGCCAACAGCAGACAGTGTGCCTTATACAGGTCCCATTCCCATGCCTCTTGGAACGACATTGTTTAAATTTGTCAATATCAGTGAAGAGGGGATTTCCAGCGAAGTGACACTTCGTACCTATAATCTGAGACTGCGGGGAGCAATCAAGACAAGTCAGGCAGTTTTAAATCTGGTGACGAGGCTGGTGGAGACAGAGTACTTGGAAGATGCGGAGGGACATAACAAGCGCCAGATTGGTACCCTGAGTTATCAGTTCAGTTCCGTGTTGTTAGTTGGCGGACAGGATTATTATACGATTTATGAATATTATGATGATGGTACAGGGATTTTGAGTCGTACCGATAAAGTGTTCCTGGTACAGGTTTACACAGGAGAGGCGGCCCAGCTTAGCTATGACACAAAAGGAAACTTTGTGGCGAATCCAATATAAAACTATTGCAAAAGGTCGAAAGTTCCTATATGATAGTCTACGGACAAGATTTGAAAGGAATGTGGGACATGAAACAGGGAGGATCAGTAAGATGTATAAGATCATAAAAGCAGAAGAACTGACGACGAACATCTACCTTATGGACGTGGAAGCGCCTCGGGTGGCAAAGTCCTGTCAGCCGGGACAGTTTGTGATCGTCAGAATGGATGAAGATGGAGAGCGTATTCCATTGACAATCTGTGACTACGACAGGGATAAAGGGACAATTACCATTGTATTCCAAGTGGTGGGCGCTGCGACAGAGATGATGAAACAGCTGCAGACAGGAGACAGTTTCCATGATTTTGTGGGGCCTCTTGGCTGTGCTTCGGAGTTTGTGAACGAGGATCTGGACAGTTTAAAAAATAAAAAGATTCTGTTTGTGGCAGGCGGCCTTGGTACGGCGCCGGTCTATCCCCAGGTAAAATGGCTGCATGAGAGAGGGATTGATGCGGACGTGATCGTGGGTGCAAAGACTAAGGATCTGCTTATTATGGAGGAGGAGATGAAGGCTGTGGCCGGCAATCTCTATATCACCACAGACGATGGTTCCTATGGCAGAAACGGTATGGTGACCAAGGTGATTGAGGATCTGATTGGACAGGAAGGAAAACAGTACAATGTATGCGTGGCAATCGGGCCTATGATCATGATGAAGTTCGTCTGCCTGACCACGAAAAAATATGATTTGCCCACTGTTGTCAGCATGAATCCAATTATGGTGGACGGAACCGGTATGTGTGGTGCCTGCCGTCTGACCGTGGATGGGGAAGTGAAGTTTGCCTGCGTGGACGGACCGGAATTTGACGGTCATAAAGTAGATTTTGATCAGGCGATGAAGCGTCAGCAGATGTATAAGACACGGGAAGGCAGGGCATTTTTAAAAGCCAAAGAGGGAGACACCCATCACGGCGGATGCGGAAACTGCGGAGGGAAGGAAGAATGACAACAGATGTGTTAAAGAAAGTACCGGTGCGCGAACAGGACGCGAAGGTACGTGCAACGAATTTTGAGGAAGTATGTCTTGGTTATGATAAAGAAGAGGCAATGTGCGAGGCCGCACGCTGTATCAACTGTAAGAATGCCCAGTGTATCAAGGGATGTCCGGTTGCCATTGACATTCCCGGATTTATTGAGAAAGTAAAGGAAGGCGACATTGCGGCGGCATATCAGGTGATCAGCGAGGCGTCTGCCCTGCCGGCAGTCTGCGGGCGCGTATGTCCCCAAGAGAGCCAGTGTGAGGGCAAGTGTATCCGTGGCATCAAAGGTGAGCCCATCTCTATCGGTAAATTGGAGCGCTTCGTGGCGGACTGGGCCAGAGAGAACAATATTAAGCCAGAAGGCGCTAAAGAGAAGAAAGATAAACGGGTAGCCGTAATCGGTTCTGGACCGGCAGGATTAACCTGTGCGGGTGATCTGGCCAAGATGGGTTATGAGGTGACGATTTTTGAGGCCCTTCATGAGCCTGGCGGCGTGCTGGTATACGGGATTCCGGAGTTCCGTCTTCCGAAACAGGATGTAGTAGCGAAAGAGATTGAAAATGTGAAAGCGCTGGGTGTGAAGATTGAGACCAATGTAGTAGTGGGCAAATCTGTCACCATAGACGAACTTCTGGAGGAAGAGGGATTTGATGCGGTATTCATCGGTTCCGGAGCTGGTCTTCCCAAATTCATGGGGATTCCGGGAGAACAGGCGTTGGGTGTATTTTCTGCTAATGAGTATCTGACCAGGAGCAATCTGATGAAAGCCTTTGATGAGGAGTCCAACACGCCGATCATGTACGGTAAGAAGGTAGCCGTGGTTGGCGGCGGCAATGTGGCTATGGATGCGGCCAGAACGGCGCTTCGTCTGGGGGCAGAAGTGCATATCGTATACCGCAGGAGTGAGGAAGAACTTCCGGCCCGTGTGGAGGAAGTGCATCACGCGAAAGAGGAGGGTATCATCTTTGACCTGCTCACCAATCCCACAGAGATTCTGGAAGATGAGAACGGCTGGGTATCTGGTATGAAATGTGTACGAATGGAGCTGGGTGAGCCGGATGCTTCCGGCAGACGCCGTCCGGTGGTGATCGAGGGATCCGAGTTTGTAATGGAAGTGGATACTGTCATCATGTCCTTGGGAACATCGCCTAATCCATTGATTTCATCTACCACAAAAGGGCTTGAAGTCAATAAATATAAATGTATCGTGGCGGAGGAAGATTTCGGTAAGACCACCAAGGAAGGTGTCTATGCCGGTGGCGACGCGGTGACTGGTGCTGCGACCGTAATCCTGGCCATGGGTGCGGGCAAGGCTGCGGCGAAAGGGATTGATGCTTATCTTTCTGGAAAATAAGTCAGTCATGTAAAATATAGTAAAAAGCCTGTCTGCTGTTCATCTGGCAGGCAGGCTTCTTTTTATGGTAAAGGAATAAGAAAATCTTAATAATTTATATGAGCCTTCTTTAAGGATTATCCTGTATGATAGAAGACAGGTTAGGATATTATCCGGATTGGCAGATATTATAAAGTGGTGTCTGTATGGATGCCGGGGCAGGTGTTTGGAAAGGGATGTGTGGCTTATGAATCTGATGGAGAAAAAAAACAGTAAGGATAGTGATAGGAGGGATAACCGGGAGGATATCCATTCCCAGAAAGAAGATGATCTGGAGATGATGGATTTAAACGAGCCGGAGGAGGATGTGGAAGAAGAGCGCGGCAGTTTGCAGGATTTCCTGCAAAAACCTTATATGACGGCTGTACTTATGGGAATTATCGTGGTACTTCTCATCTGTATTTTTGTACTTTTGGTGATCATGCCCTCCAGGGAGGATGCGAAACAGACGGATGCGGAGGCAGATCTGCAGCAGAGTATCACTGAATATGCGAAAGAACAGAAAGATAAAGAAAAGGACGTTGACAGCGATAAAGTTTCGGATGCTATTGTAGTGACGCCGCCAGTACAAGAGGAAGTTGTGGAAAAGGAACCGGAAGAAGAGGAGCCAGAGGCAGAAGAACCTGTCCCGACACAGAAACCGGAGTCGGCGGACAAAGACAAGACTGCTGTTGTAGTTGACATTGAGGATGAGAACGACGAGGCTTACACCAAAGAATTTATTTTAAACGAAGCCATGCCGTACTTTGTGGATAATAAACAGGATGCTATTTGGGATCTCGCCCACTTGAAACGATATGTGAAATTATCCAAAGAATTGGAGGGAAGCGGTCGGTTCTACTATAAGGGTGATGTGGACAGCGATGGACGGCCAAATGGAAAAGGTTTGGCAATCTATGAGAAGAATAGCTATTATTACGGAGACTGGAGCCATGGTATGAGGAGTGGCACGGGCAGTTGGTTCCGGTTTTATATTGGACAGCGCAATAAGACCAATGCCATGGGCAAATATATGGCACACAGTTACAGCGGTGAGTGGTCTAACGACTTGCCCAACGGCGAGGGCGCAGAGCATTATGAAGTAGATATTTCCAAATTAGAAGGCGATACGAGAATCCTGCAGAATGTAGTAGGTAATTTCACCGATGGTCTTTATGATGGCGATATGTATGCGAACTCAGTTGATAATTTCGGCAATGTGGAAGAGTGGAACGGTATTGCAGAAAAAGGCGTATTTACCTTGTGGCGCGATATGAGTGCAATCGGTGAGTGTTCCGTATGGCAGAATCGGGATGACGAATCCCTTTGTATGGACATTGACAAGTCAGAAAACAAAAACCAGGGCTTGAGGGAATTGTTAAAATAGGACAGATATGGTTGCATTTCGTATAAAATGATTATAAAATAAAACCGTACTATTTATTTTTTGGACAAGTTTTCCAAATTCATGAGATAAGGAGGGTACGGTTATGCCCTGGTGTCCGGTGTGTAAGAATGAGTATCGGGAAGGAATTGAATTCTGTGCGGAGTGCAAGGTTCCCCTTGTGGAAAGTCTGGAAGAGGAGAATTATCAGCCTTTTATCTTCGGGGAACAGGAGAAGATGATACGACTGCAAGAGTTTCTGGATTATGGAGATCCCAAAATAAAGACAAAACTTACACGGGACGAGGAGGAAGGTGTATACCGGCTTGCCGTTCTCGATCGGGACAGGAAAAATGCTGTAAAGGCAGCGCAGGTTTTTTTGATGCAGGAGTCACAGGAGCAGGAAGCGCAAGAGACAGACGCATCTGTGGAAGAAGAGGAAACAAAGTCCGGTTCTTATCATTATTATCAGAACAGTGCTGCCAGGGCAGAAGATAATAAATCTTCCGCCTATACACTGCTGTTTGTGGGCGGCGTCGGCTTTATTGTAGTTCTCTTAATCTTTTTTAATGTGACGCCGCTGTATCGCAACGGTGGGATTACCAAATACATGGTATGTGGTATCATGGGTGCCATGTTTATCCTGTTTATCATCTTTGGAGTCCTGTCCATGCGCAGTTCCAAGATTCTGTTCAGTAAGGCTAAGACAGAAAATTCCCTGCTGGCGGAGATGACAAGATGGTGTGAGGAAAATCTGAATGCCGAGGAACTGGATCAGGAACTTTTCCAGGAAGAAATGCCGGAAGAACAGAAGTATTTTCTTCGGGCTGAGAAGATGAAAACGTTGATTAACGATAAATTCATGAACCTGGACCAAGCGTTTGTGGAACATTTTGTGGATGAATATTATCAGAAATTATATGAGGGCAAATGAAGATTACAGTAATCGCAGTGGGGCGTTTGAAAGAAAAATTCTACCGGGAAGCCGTGGACGAATATGTGAAACGACTCGGCCGGTATTGTAAATTGGAAATTATGCAGGTGGAGGATGAAAAAACGCCGGATAAAGCGTCGGAAATGGAGGAAGACCTGATCCGGAAGAAGGAAGCGGACAGGATATTGAAACTGCTGAAGGAAGATGCCTGTGTGGTAACTTTGGAGATTGCAGGTAAGATGTATGATTCCGAAGGCTTTGCGCATATCATAGAACAGAGGCAGACTTCCGGCGTCAGTCATATACAGTTTGTGATTGGTGGTTCTCTTGGCCTCCATGAAGAAGTGCGTAAAAAGGCTGACCTGGCGGTCAGCTTTTCTAAAATGACATTCCCGCACCAGCTGATGCGGGTTGTTTTGTTGGAACAGATCTATCGGGCTTACCGGATCATTCAGGGAGAGCCCTATCACAAGTAGGGAGAGACAGCTATGAGAATGTATGATCTTATCATGAAAAAAAGAAACGGCGGAACATTGACGGAGGAGGAAATCAATTATATGATTTCCGAATATACGGCTGACCGGATTCCGGATTATCAGATGTCCGCCATGATGATGGCCATTTATTTTCAGGGGATGAGCGAGGCGGAGACGGTGGCTCTTACCATGGCCATGGCACATAGCGGGGATATGATGGATCTGCGTGAAATCAATGGTATTAAAGTAGATAAACATTCCACAGGCGGTGTGGGTGACAAGACTTCCATCGCCTTGACGCCGATGGCAGCGGCCTGTGGGGTAAAGATAGCCAAGATGAGTGGCAGGGGGTTGGGGCATACCGGCGGCACCATTGATAAACTGGAAAGTTTTGCGGGCTTTTCCACCGGAATTACGGCGGAACATTTCTTGCGGCAGGTCAATGAAATTGGCATATCTATTATGGGACAGACATTGGATATCGCGCCGGCAGATAAGAAATTGTATGCTCTGCGGGATGTGACCGCTACGGTGGATAATATGTCCCTGATCGCTAGTTCTATCATGAGTAAGAAGCTGGCTTCCGGAGCGGATGCTATTGTATTGGACGTGAAGACCGGCAGCGGCGCTTTCATGAAAGAGGAGGCGGACGCCTTTGCCCTGGCAAATGAGATGGTCTCCATAGGCAACAGGGCTGGCAGAAAGACGATTGCTGTGGTGTCGGATATGGATCAACCCCTGGGTTGTGCCGTGGGTAATGCGCTGGAGGTGCAGGAGGCCATAGCTACCCTGAAAGGGGAAGGGCCGGCAGACTTTACGGAATTGTGCATGACGCTGGGAACTTATATGTTGATTGCCGCCGGTCGTGTCAAAGAGGAACAGGAGGCAAGGGCGATGCTTGCCAAGGTTATCTCGGATGGCAGCGCCTTAAATAAACTGGAACAGTTCGTGCAGGCCCAGGGTGGCAATCCGGAGGCAGTACGGAATCCAGCCCTTTTGCCAAAGGCAGACATCGTGGAGGAGATTCCTTCGCCCTGTTCTGGTTATGTGAAAAAGATAGATTGTGAGGAAATTGGCATCTGTTCCCTGATTCTGGGCGGCGGCCGGGAGACCAAAGAGAGTGTGATCGATCTGTCGGTAGGGCTGATCCTGCATAAGAAGGTGGGAGATTATGTGGAGGCGGGACAGTCCCTGGCCACAATTCACGCCAATGATAGACAGAAGTTCATGGCGGCAAAAGAGAGATTCTTGAAAGCCTATCATATAACCACAGAGGAGGTAACGAAGAAGCCGTTGATCAAGGGCTTGGTGACGGATTCATAAAATTGGGAACCGTAACATATACTGTACCATGAAAAGAAATCATAGACGGCCACCTTTTAAAACGCTATCCGATTCCAAAGAACTGATCGTGGAATCATTAAAACTCCCCAAGGATACGATGCTTGGGGCTGCCATTGTCACTGTTACGGGCAACAGAGAGGCTTTGATTGAAAATTACAAGGGAATCTTGGAATATACCACGGAATCTATTGTCCTGCAGGGCAAAAACTGTAAAATTTGTTTTGAGGGAAAAGAACTTTCCATAGATTATTATACCAATGAAGACATGAAAATAAGCGGTATGATCGATGCGGTGAGATATTTTTAATCTGGAGGGTGCCATGCTTCATTGGATACAGTATATCAGGGGTTACGTGACCATCAAAGTGTGGGGATATTCTGCCGAACGGCTTTTGAATCTTTGTGGGAACCATGATATTTTAGTCTGGGGGATCAAGGATCACGGCGATTATCATACCATGAATATTAGTGTGAGGGGTTTTTTTGCGTTAAAGCCCCTGTTAAAGAAGACAGGAACCAGGGCAGCCGTCTTACAAAGATATGGACTGCCTTTTTTTGTGTCCAAAATGTATCGGCGTAAGATTTTTGTGATCGGGCTGGTGGGCTGTATGCTGTTCTGGATTTTGACCTCTGGTTATATCTGGAATATTAAGATTGACGGCAATTTTGCACTGACGGAGGATGTGCTCCTGGATTATTTGGAAGAACAAGGCGTACATACCGCCATGAAAAAGAGCGGCCTGCAGATAGAGGAACTGGAACGGGCGCTCCGGGAGGATTATGACATCATCACCTGGACTTCCGTACAGCTTGACGGAACAACCCTCTTAGTCCACATCAAGGAAAATGAGATGCCAGAATATGACCAGTCTGGTCAATCACAGAATGATAGGGGAATGGATCTGATTGCAGATAGGTCCGGTACAGTATCCTATATCATCACCAGAAGCGGTGTACCCCAGGTGGCGTTGGGGGATAGGGTGGAGAAAGGGGATGTGCTGGTGAGCGGTGCGGTTCCGGTCTACAATGAGGACACTACAGTACGCAAATATCAGTTTGTCCAATCAGACGCCGATATTATCCTGCGTTATGGAGAAGATATCTCTGTAGAGCAAAGTGTGTTTTATGAGGAGAAACAATACACGGGAGAAGAGCAGAAAATCTATGTGCTGGGGACCGGGGACCGGGAATGGAGCCTGCGGTTTAGAAAGATCCCCTATGCTGCCTATGACAGCAGCGAGGAGAAGAAGCAGTTGAAGCTGTTGGACCATCTGTATCTGCCGTTTACTTATGGGCATAAGATTGTCAAAGAGTACGAAATAACGGAACAGAAACATACGGAAGAAGAGATGAAAACTCTGATGCAGGAGGCGTGGGATAAAATTATCACAACTTTAGACGAAAAAGGGGTACAAATTGCCGAAAAAAATGTTACAATAAAAAAGAATGATAAAAAATGGGTGTTGACTGCCCATATGCAGCTTGAGGAAGCGGCGGTGAAGCTGGCGCCCACCAGCATAGAGCCTGTGCTGGAAGAAAAGACACAGGATGAGACGCCAGTAGAATAAATGGTAATCCGGAAAGGCGATATCGTAAACATGGGAGAATATACCGTCAGTATAGATGTACCTGCAGCGCACATGCAGAATCTTTTTGGACAATTTGATTCCCATATCAAAAAGATTGAGGATGACCTGCATGTGATGATCATAAACAGGGACGGCGCGGTGCGTGTGACCGGGAAACAGGAATCCGTGGAACAGGCGGCCAGCATTGTCAAGGAACTTCTGGCCCTGTCAGAGAGAGGAAATGTGTTGGAAGAGCAGAGTGTAGAATATGCCATAGAACTTGGCCGGGAACATCATGAAGATATGCTGTTGGAGATGGACAGCGACTGTATCTGTCACACGGTAAGCGGCAAACCGATCAAACCAAAGACTTTGGGACAGAAACAATATGTGGATGCCATAAGAGATCACATGATCGTATTCGGAATCGGACCGGCAGGTACGGGCAAGACCTATCTGGCTATGGCTATGGCTGTGACAGCTTTTAAAAACAATGAGGTGAATCGTATCATCCTCACCAGACCGGCGATTGAGGCCGGAGAAAAGCTGGGATTCCTGCCGGGAGATTTGCAGAGCAAAGTGGATCCTTATCTTAGGCCGCTCTATGACGCCCTCTATCAAATCATGGGGGCGGAGAGTTTTGCCAAAAATACGGAGAAGGGGCTGATTGAGGTGGCACCGCTCGCCTATATGCGTGGCAGGACGCTGGACAACGCCTATATTATCCTGGATGAGGCTCAGAACACGACGCCGGCGCAGATGAAGATGTTTCTGACACGTATCGGTTTTGGTTCCAAAGTGGTGGTTACAGGGGACGCTTCCCAGAAAGATTTGGCGCCGGACGCCAAATCAGGTTTGGATGTGGCGGCCAGGGTATTGTCTAAAATAGACGACATTGCTTTCTGCAAATTATCCAGTAAGGACGTGGTAAGACATCCTTTGGTACAAAAGATTGTTAAGGCTTATGATGATTATGAGGCCAGGGAAGCAAGATACAGCGAAAAAAAGAGAAACAGGAACTATGAACGTGGAAAAAAATAAGAAGAATGTCTGGAAAAGAATAGTAATTTTTATGCTGATGTTTTTTGTAGCTGGGTGCATCGTATACTCGGGCTGCCTGCTTTATCAGAACAAACCTGCCATGATGCTGCGCAATATTGTGATGGTGCTGACTGGTACAGGTATTGTGATCTTTTCATTTGTTTTAAGTGAGATCAACGGGTTTTTCATCTATCACAATGAAGGACGATACGGCAGATTCGCGCTGATGTATCTGATCAGTTTGTCAGCCGCCATACTTTTGCCATATCTTCCGGTATCGGGTTGGCCGTTCTTGGTGATCTTTGTGCTGCTGGGGGTGTTCAGTAACGGTATGACAGGATTGGCGGCAGGAAGCCTGTGTCTGCTTCTTTCCGTCAATTTTGCGAATTGTGACTATACGGTTTTCTGGTTGTATTTTATCAGCGGATTGGCTGGTATCCTAGTGTTTAGTGTGATCGATGATGATTTTAGGGTTGGCCTTCCACTGCTCATCTCCATATTGATACTGGCTTTGTGCCTGATGGCCAATGTGATTTTATTTGTAAATGCGAAACTGGCGATCGGACAGTTTATGATTCCGGCGGTCAATCTGATGGTTTCCTGTATCCTGTTGTTAGTCAGTCTAAAAATGTTCAGTTCCACAGTGATACACCGTTATCGGGAAAAGTACATGGAGATCAACGATCCAGAATGTCCGTTATTGGTACAGCTTAAGGAAATGTCCAAGGATGAGTACTATCATGCAATCCATACGGCTTATCTGGGCGACAAGATTGCCAAAAGTCTGGAAATTGACGATGCTGCTGTAAAAGCCTGCGGATATTATCACAGGATCGGTACCCTGAAAGGGGAGAATACCTGGGAGAATGTATCGTCCATCTGTGATGAATACCATTTTCCGCCCAAGACAAAAAGTATCTTAAAGGAATATGTGGATACGAATTCCAAGGTGATATCCAAGGAAACGATCGTTGTGCTCTTTGCGGACTGTATTGTTTCTTCCATCCTTTATTTGTTTGAGAAAGATCCCAAGGCGGAACTTGATTATGAGCAGCTGATCGATACGGTATTCCAGAAGAAATTTGAGACAGACGAGCTGTGGGGCAATGAGATTTCGCTGGCCCAGCTTCATGAGATGAAACGGATTTTTGTCCAGGAGAAACTTTACTATGACTTCTTACGTTGAGAATGAGACAGATAGGACCTTTCCCTTCGATATCAGGGAGCTCTTAAACAAGATCATGGAACAGGTTATGGAGTTAGAAGGCTGTCCCTATGAGACGTCTGTGAACCTTTTGATCACTGATAATGAAGGGATCCGGGCATACAACAGAGACTACAGAAAGATAGACAAGGAGACGGATGTACTCTCGTTTCCCAATCTTTTCTTTGAGAACGCCGGGGATTTTTCTTTTGCAGAAGAAAATGAGGCGGATTGTTTCGATCCGGAAAGCGGGGAACTTTTGTTAGGGGATATCATCCTTTCTGCAGACCGTATCCTGGAACAGGCCGAAGCTTATGGACACAGTCTGCTGCGGGAATTTGCTTTTTTGACTGCCCATAGTATGTTTCATTTATGCGGTTATGACCATATGGAGCCGGAGGAGGCTGTCGTGATGGAGCAAAAACAGGAAGAAGTATTGCAAAGACTGCATATTACAAGAGGATAAACGGTAATGCGTATACAACTGATGATGAAAAATATGAAAAACCAGATTGCTATGCTTGCAGGAATCATTTCTTATATGATTCTTCTGTTGATGCGGATTCCCCTGGCCAATATTATAGGCGATGCGGGAATCGGGCTGTTTGCCCCGGCCTTTGAATTATATATATTGACTACCTTGATTACTTCTTATAGCATGTCCAGGGCTATGTCGGGACTGATCCGTTACCGGGTGAAACGGGAGCGGTATCGCAACGCCGGTAAGGTGTTTCATACAGCCTTTCTTATGGATTTGTTTATCAGCATTGTGGCCGCCGTTTTGTTGCTGTTTTTGTCGTCTATGATTGCGGATATCCTGATATTGGAACATTTAAGCCGTATGGCGGTTTTAGCGGCGGCTCCTGCCGTTGTCTTTGCGGCGTTGATTGGCTCCTTCAGGGGATATTTTAATGGATATGGTTTGGGCATTCTGGTGGCGCACTCTCATTATGTGGAAAAGATATCCATGGCCATCAGTGTACTTTTATGTGGCAATGCTTTTCAGAAATACGGAGAAAATGTGGCAGCTCTGTTACAGTCGGAGGCTTATGCTTACGCTTACGGGGCGTTGGGGGCTATGGTGGGTGTGACAGTTTCACAGGTTATCACCACCCTTTATCTGTTAGTGATTTATGCGGTCTATTCGGTCACATTGCGAGGCAGGCTGGGGCAGGACGGCAGTAAGCGTTTGGAGACATCGTACTCCATGCAGAAGATGATTTTATCCAGTTTGATTCCACTTTCCCTAATCACAGTGTTTTCCAACCTTTATATGTTGATCGATCAGCGGTTCTTTAACTACTGTATGAATATGACGGAACTGGGCGATGTGCGCACCAGACATTGGGGCAGTTATTATGGCAGGTTCGCCGTTCTGATCGGGCTGGGGGCGGCCCTTTGTTGTCTGGCAGTTCATTCTCTAGTCGGAAAGATTGGCAATGCTTATGACAGGGAAGAGTACAGACCTATGCGGGATCGTATCAGCAGGGCGGTACGCCGGCTGAGTATCGTTGCTTTTCCGGCAGCCATCTATCTGGCGGTGCTTGCAGAATTGTTTGTCAGACTTTCTTATGGCAAAAAATCAGCCAGCATTGCGGCGAAGGAAGCCTGCAATCTGCTGACGCCAGTGCTGCATATGGGAGTAGTTGTCATTGTGCTGTTTGGCTTTTCTTTTCTATTAGGACAGATATTATATAAGCTGAATATGGTGCGGGAACTTTTCTTTACTGCCGTGATTTCTTTCCTGGTTCATCTTGTGGCCGGTTATCTGCTGGTGCATAAGCTGCTGCTTGGCATGAATGGACTGGTGGGGGCGTTGATTCTTATGTTTGGCGCCTACGCGGCTCTTTCGTTTTTTTTCATGGACAGGCGTATCCGTTATCGACAGGATTGGTTTACCGGCATTATTTTTCCGGCGGTTGCCGCTGGTATATCCGGGGTGGTAGTTTTTCTACTACGGTTGGTCCTTGTGGAACCGGCCGGCGACTTGATCACGATTTTGGTGGCTCTTTTGGCCGGCGTATTTATTTATATTTTCCTGCTTATGGTGTTCCGGGTGATAGGAGAGGCGGAACTTTCCAAGATGCCGCTGGGATTCTTCTTTATCCTGCTGGGTAAGAATCTGGGGATTTTATAAGAATTTGCTTAAGGAAAATGCTCTAGTCTGCATAAAAATCAAGAATTGACTGATACTGATTACAGGAAATCCGATAAGAGAGGTCAGTGATAGGATGAAACTTGTAAGACGTATCAGTTTTTTACTGATTCTGTCTGCTGTCATGCTGGGGCTTGGCGGCTATGGGGCGCTGAAGGCGGAAGAGTTTTTTTATCCCCACAAATACCAGAATCTGGAAAAACAGGAACCGGTAGAGCAGACAAAACCGCAGGTGCTGGACGAACCGGAAGAAGAGCCGGTGATTGAGGCAGCTGTAGAAAAAAAACCTGTGGTGACGGCGGATACTTTGTATCTGGTGGAAACAGTGGATCTCTCGGCGGGGACGGTGGATGAGAAAGAGGAGAAGATTCCCTTCAAATATATTGGCCTGGACAGAGAAGGGCTTCTGGAAGAACTGTCCTCTTATGACGACAATCCGCCCCTGACGGAACAGGAGATGGGGTTTGAGAGCATAGAACTTACGGCTTTTTCCAAAGACCGGGTGGCTATCTGTAAATATTATCGGCCGCAGAAGGAAGACCGCGGATTCTATCTGATGGTGGCAGACCATTTCATTGTGGTTTACGAGGAAGATAAAAAGACTTTATATATGAATACGGATATTCTACTGGAGAGTTTGAGCGATGCCTTGCAGGCGGAGATTATCCGTGGCAAGCATATGGGGAGCGAAGAGGAACTGTATTATTTTCTGGAATCCTATTCCAGCTGAGGGTGGGAGGACAGTGTAATAATGGGGGATTCGTTATGAAGCGAAGAATCGCGGTGATCGGCGGCGGCGCAGCCGGGATGATGGCGGCCGTACAGGCGGCCAGGGAAGGCGCAGCGGTCACAATCTATGAGAGAAACGACAGGATTGGGAAGAAGATTCTGTCCACAGGCAATGGAAAGTGTAATTTTTCCAATGAAAAGATGGACCTGTCTTGCTATCACGGAAGTGGCTGTACGCTGCTTCCTGCCGTCTATGATGTTTTTGGGGTTCAGGAAACAAAAGATTTTTTCGGACAGCTGGGAATGCGGATCAAGGAAGTGAACGGTTATCTGTATCCCGCCAGCGGACAGGCTTCCACAGTGCTTGATCTGTTTCGTTATGAATTGGACAGGCTTTCGGTGGATATACATACAGGACAGCGGATTACAGGCATCAGACAGGACAAAGGTGGTATACGGGTTCAGACAGAATCTCATACCAATGTCGGCAGTATATATGATGCGGTGATTCTTACCTGTGGCGGGGCTGCCGCGCCCGGCACCGGTTCTGATGGCGCCGGCTGGAAACTGGCTAAACAGCTGGGGCACAGGATCATTCCGGCAGTGCCTGCATTGACGGCCCTGCGATGCCGGGAGGATTATTATAAACAAGTGGCTGGCGTGCGCTGCGACGCGAAGCTTACGCTGTATATCGAGGAGCAGAAGATTTGTGAGGAGCGTGGGGAACTGCAGTTGACAGACTATGGGATATCCGGGATTCCGGTCTTTCAGTTCAGCCGTCATGCGGCCTATGCCCTGCGGGAGTCAAAGTCTGTCACAGTGGAAATTTCTTTCCTGCCAGATTATGCTGAACAGGAATATGACAGGTTCTGGCAGGAACGTTGGGATCGACAAGGGCATCATCCCATGGAAATATTCTTGACCGGAATAGTCAACAAGAAAATCAATCTGCTTTTGCTGCGGCTTGCGGGAATCCGGGGAAATGAGACTGCCGGAAATGTGCCGCCAAAGGCGAGAAAGAAGCTGCAGGGGCTCTATCGCTTCTTGCGGGCGGAGATTCAAGGTACAAATTCCTTTGAACAGGCCCAGGTGAGCGCCGGCGGGGTAGATTGTGCGCAGGTCACGGAGCATCTTGCATCCAGGATCGCGGATGGGATTTATTTTGCCGGGGAGATACTGGATATCGATGGCATCTGTGGGGGCTATAACCTACAGTGGGCTTTCAGCAGTGGAACCGTTGCGGGGCGGGCTGCGGCCGGCGGCTATTAAAAAATCGAGGAAGTATTATGATTCGCATTAATCAGATCAAAGTCCCACCGGAACATACCAGAGAGGACATTATTCAAAAAGCGGCCAGGATTCTGCGGGTTGCACCTGCCAGGATCCAAAAGCTGCAGATTGTTAAAAAATCCATAGATGCCAGGAAAAAACCGGATGTCTATATTGTCTATACCGTGGATGTATCGGTAGCGGACCAGGATAACGTATTGTCTGCCTGTCGTGGGAAAGCAGGACAGGTGCAGGCCGTTACGGTGCAGGCGTATCAGTTCCCGGCCTGTGGCAGTGAGCCGCTGCAAAGACGGCCAATCATCATCGGAACAGGTCCTGCTGGACTTTTTTGCGGGTATATGCTGGCCAGACAGGGGTATCGGCCTATCCTGCTGGAGCGGGGACGAGAAGCACAGACGCGTCTTACGGACGTGGAGCGGTTCTGGCAGGAGGGGGTGCTGCGTCCGGATTCCAACGTACAGTTTGGGGAAGGCGGCGCCGGTACGTTCTCCGATGGCAAGCTGAATACCCTGGTCAAAGATCCCCTTGGCAGGAACCGGGAAGTGCTGCGGATTCTGGTACAGGCCGGCGCTCCGGAGGAAATTCTGTATGAGGCCAAACCCCATATCGGTACGGATGTCCTGGTCAACGTGGTGACTAACCTGCGCAGACAGATTCTGGACTGGGGCGGGGAGGTGCGCTTTCAGGCAAAAGTCACGGACCTGATTCTGGAACAGAACTGTGTGAGAGGCGTAAAATTGGAAGATGGCAGCCAGATTGAAAGTCCTGTGGTGGTTCTGGCTATCGGCCACAGCGCCAGGGATACCTTTGCCATGCTGGCGGACCGACAGATCCCGATGGAGGCGAAAGCGTTTGCGGTGGGGCTGCGGATGGAACATCCCAGGGAATTGATTGACTGGATACAGTATGGAGCGGGGCAGAACGGGCATCTACCTGCCGCCAGCTATAAGGTGACGGCCAGGACTGCAAGTGGCAGAGGCGTCTATTCTTTCTGTATGTGTCCGGGCGGCTATGTGGTCAACGCTTCCTCTGAAATGGGACGGACAGCTGTCAATGGCATGAGTTACAGCGGCAGAAGCGGAGATAACAGCAACAGTGCCATGATCGTTACTGTGACGCCGGAAGATTACGGCGGGACAGGTCCCCTTGCAGGGATTGCCTTCCAGCGTCGGTTGGAGGAGAGAGCCTATGCCATCGGTGCCGGCGAAGTGCCGGTGGAACGTTACGGCGCGTACCGGCAGGCGGTGCTTATCAGGCAGAAAGAAAAAGCCAGTAACAATAATCAGGGAAATATCCCGGACCATCTCTGGGAGATGGATCAACAGACAGGTTCCCGGATTTCGGCAGATTATCCCCAGTTTGCGCCGGCCATCAAAGGAAAATGGCGTATGGCGGCGGTCCATGATATCCTTCCGGATGAGTTGAATGAAGCGTTGGTGGAAGGGATTGACTTAATAGGTCAATCAGTGCACGGTTTTGCTGATGACAATGCGTTCCTCTCAGGCGTGGAGAGCAGAACATCTTCCCCGGTGCGGATCCTGCGAGATAACACCGGACAATCTACGGTGGCCGGGCTTTATCCCTGCGGCGAGGGCGCGGGCTATGCCGGCGGGATCACTTCGGCTGCCATGGATGGAATCCTGATTGCGGAAAAAGTTGCTTCCCGCTATCAACCTGTGATAGAATGAAGCCTAGTGAAAAATAAACGGAGAGACAGACAAGAACATGACAGACAGTAGAATACATATGAAAGATAAAAAAAGAATCGTGGTAAAGATTGGATCCTCCTCTCTTCAGCATGAAGAGACGGGAGATCTGGACTATACCAAACTGGACGTGTTGGTGCGGGAATTGTGTAATCTGCGCAATCAGGGCAAGGATGTGGTGCTTGTGACTTCCGGCGCCATTTCTGTGGGAAAGAAGGCCATTATGCTGCCGGAGAATGAGGAGGATAACCCGATTGCCGTCAAGCAGGCCTGTGCAGCCGTGGGACAGGCCCGGCTGATGATGATTTACCAGAAGATTTTTGCAGAATATAACCAAGTGGCGGCCCAGATTTTGATGACGAAGAACACCATCGTTGATAACCTGAACCGCTTTAACGCTCAGAATACCTTTGCGGAGTTGTTTAAACTGGGCGCGATTCCCATTGTCAATGAGAACGATACTGTAGCCACTTATGAGATTGAGATTGGGGACAATGATACCCTCTCAGCCATTGTGGCTTCCCTGATCAATGCGGATATGCTGCTTCTTTTGTCGGATATTGACGGCCTCTATACCGATGATCCCAGACAGAATCCGGATGTGAAATACATCGAGGTGGTGGAGGAACTGACGGAGGAACTGATGAATATGGGAAAGGCTTCCACCGGAAGCAGTGCAGGCACCGGCGGTATGCTCACCAAATTGCAGGCGGCCAAGATTGCCAACAGCATGGGGGTGGATATGGTCATTGCCAACAGTAGGGATATTAAGGTGATTCATCGGATTTTAAGCGGCCAGAATATAGGCACCTTATTTATGGCCCACAGGGACGATCAATTTGACCTGCCCCTGTATGTACAACAGATGCACAAAAATTAACGGCGTATTCATGCGCACAGGAGGACAAATCCTATGACAGTGGAAGAGATGACAAAACGGATCAATGAACTCTATCATAAGTCCCAGGCGGAAGGATTGTCCGAGGACGAAAAGGAAGAGCAGCAGAGGCTGCGCCAGGCTTATGTGGCCAATGTGCGCGCCAATTTAAAAGGTCAGCTTGACAATATTTCCATTGTGGAGAAAGACGGCACGATCACCAATCTGGGGGGCAGGAAAAAACTTGACAGATAAAAGTAAACAGACTGTCCGCAAAGAATCCCTGCGGCTGCGGGATGCCCTCACCGAACAGGAGAGGAACGGTTACAGTCTGAAAATTGTAAAAAAATTAACAGCCCTTACCTGCTATCAAAAGGCGGACGCACTGCTCACCTATGTAAGTTATCGCAGTGAGGTGGATACCTTCCGCCTGATCGGTCAGGCTCTTTTAGAGGGAAAGCATGTTTTTGTGCCCAAAGTGCAGGGACAGGAGATGGTATTTTACCGGATCATGGACCTGTCGGAACTGCAGACAGGTTATCGTGGCATCCTGGAACTGGAAGCGAGGCCGGGAACATCTTACCAAGAATATCTGAATGGGATGCAGGGCGCTTTTCCAGAAACTTTTTCGCAGGTAGAGAAGGCAATTATGCCGCACACCCTATTATGTATGCCGGGGGCCGCTTTTGACAGAAAACGTCACAGGATTGGCTATGGCGGCGGCTTCTTTGACCGTTATCTGGAAAAACTTACCGTTTATCAGGAAGAAGGCAGGGTACATCTTACTACCATAGCCCTTGCCTATGCCTGTCAGGTCTTTCAAGAAATCCCCTGGGAAGCCCATGATGTGCTGCCGGATATGATACTGACTGAACAGAAAATCATCGTGTGAGAGATACTTTCGGAATGCAAAGTCAAAGGCTTGTTAGACAAGATAACTGGTCTTTGAATTGTAAGAGGTTATAGAACAATAGTATGGAGGCGCATATGATACAGGAATATTTAAATGACTTAGGCCGCCAGGCCGTAAACGCCAAACAAAATTTACAGAGACTGACCACAGCGCAGAAAAACCACGCTTTAGAACAGGCAGCATCAGCCCTCGTCAAAGAGCAGGACAGGCTTCTTGCCGCCAATGAGAAAGATTATCAGAAAGCCAAGGAATCCGGGATGGCGGAAGGCCTTCTGGATCGCCTGCAGCTTACCACAGCGCGGATAAAAGCCATGGCGGAAGGACTTAAGCAGATTGCGGACCTGCCCGATCCCGTGGGGGAGATCATGGAGAGTTTTGACCGTCCCAACGGCCTGCACATTGATAAAGTGCGTGTGCCCATAGGGGTGATCGGCATCATATACGAGGCCCGTCCCAATGTAACGGCGGACGCCTTCGGTTTGTGTTTTAAGACCGGCAACGCCGTAATCCTCAAAGGCGGAAAGGACGCTTTTTATTCCAACCAGACAATCATAAAAGTACTGCAGGAGGCTCTGGAAGAGGAGGGAATCTGCAGACAGGCTGTTCAGCTGATTGAAAATAATGACAGAGAGGTAACGACTGCTTTCATGCGGCTTAACGAGTATGTGGATGTGTTGATTCCCAGAGGCGGCGCAGGACTGATTCGTTCCGTGGTGGAGAACAGTACGGTGCCAGTGATAGAGACAGGCACCGGCAACTGCCATATCTATATTGATGAGGCGGCGGATCTGGAGATGGCCATTCCCATTGTCCTTAATGCCAAGACGCAGCGAATTGGTGTCTGCAACGCCTGCGAATCTCTTCTGGTGCATCAAAAAATCGCCGAGCAGCTTTTGCCGGCGCTGGGAAAGGCACTGCAGGATAAGAAGGTGGAGATTCGCGGAGACCGGACGGTTCAGGAACAGATTCCAGGAGCCTGTCCTGCCACAGAAGAAGATTATGGCCGGGAATACCTGGACTTGATCATCTCTATGAAAACAGTGACTTCTCTGGAGGAAGCAATCGCCCATATCAATCGCTACAACACCGGGCATTCCGATGCCATCATCACCCAGGATGCAGCTCATGCGGAACAATTCTTAAGAGAAGTGGATGCCGCCTGTGTGTATGTGAATGCTTCTACACGCTTTACGGATGGCTTTGAGTTTGGTTTTGGTGCGGAGATAGGTATCAGCACCCAGAAATTACACGCCCGCGGCCCCATGGGCCTTAAGGAACTGACCTCCTATAAATATCAGATTACAGGGGATGGACAGATACGAAATTAATAGTGTCATTAAGTAAAACATCACTAAAAAGTGCAAATTTTTTTGGTGATGTTTTTATACATTTCAGAGGGATTGTTTACTTTTTTTCTTTCAAAAAATATGATAAAATAAATTGCGTATTTATATAGGGGGGGAAGATTCCCCTTTCATGGTCGGGTATAGGTCATCATAAATACATAAAACAGGAGAGGAACGGATGAAAGACAAGAAAAAATTAGGTGTCATGGCGCAGCTTGTGATGCTGTGCGCAATTCCCATGGTAATCATGGTACTTGTAGTCACATTTTATTCAATCGACAAGATGAAGACGATGGTGCAGGATACTACGATGGAGGGATTGGAAAGTTTGTGCCAGAGCGTTAACGCCGCCTATGAGGCCATTGATCCGGGTGATTATCGACTGGATGGCGACACGCTGTATAAGGGTGAATATTGTGTTTCAGAAAACGAGGATGTGATCGATCGATTTGTGGAAGGCTCCAAAGCGGATGTGACCATTTTCTATGGGGATACCAGACGGGCCACATCGTTGCGGGATAAGTCTACAGGGGAAAGAATCCTAGGGACGAAGGCTTCCGATACGGTTATCTCAACGGTCATCAATGGCGGTAAGACATATGAGACCAGCGATGTCACGATCAACGGGGAGCAGTATTATGCGTTTTATATGCCGGTATCTGATTCCAGCGGAAAATGTATAGGTATGGTATTTGCAGGACAGCCGGCCACCGAGGCGACTGCTGAGATCAATAAGAGTATCTTTATGATTCTGGGGATGGCTGTTCTGATTTTGATTATTGCACAGATTGTCTGTGTCCGTATTGCAAGGGCGCTGGCGAGAGTGATTGTGCAGTCCGAGGAAATCCTGATTGCCTTGGCGGACGGTAATCTGAATATGCAGGTCAGCGAGAAGATGTTAAAGAGAAAGGATGAACTGGGCGTCATGGGCCGTGCGGTTCAGTCACTTCTCGATAAATTACAGGAAATCATCGGCGGTATCAAACAGAATACCAATGTATTGATGCAGAAAGGTGATGCGTTGGAATCCATGGCGGCGCAGTCCTCCACAACAGCGGATGAAATCAGCACCGCGGTAGAGGATGTTTCCAAGGGCGCTGTATCTATGGCGGAAGATATTGAAGCCGCGACTCTGCAGGTAAATAATATGGGTATCCTGATTGAAAAGATTGTGGAGAGCGTTCAAGAACTGGATAACCTGTCGGAGCAGATGCATCAGGCAGATACCGAATCCTCAAAAATCATTCAGGAGCTGAGCGAGTCCAATGATAAGACGACCGAAGCAATCAAGAAGATTGAGGTGTCCGTACATACAACCAACGAATCCGTCACCAGGATTCAAGAGGCCGTTAACCTGATTGCTTCTATTGCCAGTGAGACAAGTCTGCTTGCCTTGAACGCAAGTATTGAAGCAGCCCGTGCAGGAGAGGCCGGCCGCGGTTTTTCCGTGGTTGCCACCCAGATCTCCAAACTGTCTGAGGATTCTGCGCAGTCCACGAAGACCATTGAGGAGATTATCCATCAGCTGACACTGGATTCCGAGGCTTCTGTCAAGGTCATGAAGGAAGTTAACGAGATTATTGTAGAGCAGCAAAGAAAGCTGGATCAGACCAAAGAGAAATTCGGCGATGTAAGCGATGGAATTGAAAATTCTATGAAGGAATCCAACTTGATTCACAGTCAGGCCGGAGAATGTGATTCCGAGAGAAGCAGGGTTGTGGACGTCATTCAGAGTTTGTCCGCAGTATCCGAAGAAAATGCTGCCTCCACAGAGGAGACTACCGCTTCCATGCAGGAATTGAATGCAACAATCAATCTGCTTGCGGAAGCAGCCAAGGAACTGAAAGAGATGGCAGAGAATCTGGAAGAGGAAGTTGCTTTCTTCAAATTATAAAAAGGTAAATTCCTTCGGAAGATTAACAAATCGAGCAAGCTCGATTTCGAGTGCCGCTTCGCGGACTCGGATAAGCGAAGGGCTTTCTTAGCCCATAAAAAGAAGTCGTGTTACAGCGGCTTCTTTTTGGGTTATAAATCCATTGACGGAGCCATGTGTAAAAGGTTATGATAATGTCAAAATGGAGAATATTGTTATATGACACAGAAAATCAAATTGTTTATGAACCGAATTTCTGGAATGAAATTGCGTTATCGTATGCTATTTATTTATATTATCGGAAGCGCCCTGCCAATTATTTTTATTGGGCTATACCTGATACATGGAATGTCCAATATTTTGATTGAACAGGCTAAGGATGCAGAAGTAGTCGAACTTAAAATGATAAAAAGGCAAGTAGAAGAAATGACCGGAACGGTCAGTACAGTCACAAAGTATTTCTACTTTGATTCAAGGCTAGAGGAGATAGCAGCGAAACAATATAAAAATTATCAGGAAGTTGTACAGGATTACAAAGAGTTTACTTCCTTTCTGGATTATGGGCGATATTATAATAACACACTTGCATGGATTAACATTTATGTAAAAAATGAGAGTATTGTTGGAAATTCGCGTTTTATTAAAGTAACAGATGAACTGGAAAAGGAAGAGTGGTATCAGGCGGCAAATGAAAAAAAAGGAGGGGGAGTATGGCGATTCTGTCAGATTCCATCTACTGATTCTATGACGCTGGCTCTTCTTAGAATGTTGAAAACCCAAAAAGGAGAGGATGTGGGAGTTCTGTCGGTCTATATCAGGCCGGAACGCTTTACAACATTATTGCAGAATAAGGATAGTGAAGTATTTATTTTATTGAATGGTGAAACAGTAGTTGCAGATTTAGGTAAACAGATACAGGCCGAACAGATTATAGATTTTTTGCCATCTGCTGACAGTAATGAGACACAGGAGAATATCCTGTTAGAGAGACAGGAGTACTTGATGACCTGCGAAACGATTCCGCTAGTCGAATCTGAGGATCATCTCCAGATAGTCAGTCTTAAGGCATACCATACTATTTTGCATGATGTAAATAGCCGTATTATGAAGAGTGTGCTTTTTTTCGCGTTAAGTGCATTGCTGTCCATTGTCATTATTATGTATTTTTCCCATTCCTTTAGCGGTCGGGTGGAACGGTTCCTAAAACAGATGCAGAAGGTGGCAGGAGGTAGTTTTGAACTGGAAGAGAAGTTAGAGGGGAATGATGAGATTAGTGAACTGTATGATTATCTTGGAACCATGATCTATCATATACAACGGCTTTTGGCGGAAGTCTACCAGGAGAAGCTTCATGCGGAACGACTGACCATTCAGCAGAAGGAGGCAGAGTTTAAAATGCTGGCGAGCCAGATTAATCCGCATTTTTTGTATAATACCCTGGAAACAATTCGTATGAGAGCGCGCAGAAGTAGACAATATGATATTGAAGAGATTGTAAGAATGCTTGCCCAAATTATGAGAAACACTTTGCAGGCTGGCGTCAGCGAGGTCACTATTTGTAAGGAAACAGAACTGGTAGAGTATTATCTAAAAATTCAGCAATATCGTTTCGAGGAAAGAATTAAATATCATATTCATGTGGAGGAAGGATTAGAGCAACTTTATATTCTTCCGCTTATCATACAGCCAATTGTGGAGAATGCAATCATTCATGGATTGGAAATCAAGGAAGGAACGGGAACGATTGAAATCAATATTTACAGCAGGGAAGAAAACGTAATCATCACGATAGAAGATGACGGTATGGGGATGAGTGAATCAAAATTGAGCGAATTGAAGAGAAAACTGGAATGCTATAATGAGAAAGGAAAACACATTGGTGTCAGTAACGTCCATCAGAGAGTGAAGCTTAAGTATGGAGAAGATTATGGAGTTAAGATTGACAGTGTGGAAGGAAGGTTTACGAGAGTAGAAATATGGCTGCCAGAGGCAGAAAAACTTAAGGGAGATATTTATGTATAAAGTGATGATAATCGATGATGAGACGATGATTAGGTGGGGTATCCATGATCTGTTGGACTGGGAAAAAGAAGGGTTTATTTTTGGTGAGGATGGAAAAGACGGTAGGGACGGCTTAAAGAAATTGTTGGAATATCGTCCGGATTTGGCGCTGGTTGATATAAAAATGCCGGGAATGAGCGGACTTGAACTGATTCGTGAGGCTAAGGAGGCAGGATACGAGGGCTGTTTTATCATTCTGACCGGTTATGCAGAATTTGAATTTGCCAAGCAGGCGATTCAATATGGCGTAAAGGATTATTTATTAAAACCAATCGAAGAAGATGAACTTGCGAAATGCGTATGGCGGATCAAGGAGGAACTTAATCAAAAAGAGGGGGAGAGAGTCTACCACTCAGCCAACGAAGATATAGCAAGAGAGGAATTGCTGCGTCGGATTGTGCTGCAGATGGAAACACGGGAAGAACTGGAAGAGAAAATAGAGCGTTATCAGATTTCTTTTGGAGAGAAGATTCTGTGTGCCGCAATCCTCACAGACAGAGATATGCTGGTACATAAAGAAGATGGAGGATTTCAGGAAAAGGTTAAGGTATTTTTGCAGGATGAAAAAGTATACAATGAGAAAATAGTAATGGATAATCAGATCGTACTGATCGGATTTGGTTTGGATTATAAAACATGGGTTGACTTGCTTTCCAAGCGGAACGAAGGGATCAGACGAAGGTTTGGTGAAGGACTGCTGATTGCTGTAGGGCATAATGTGAATCAATGGTATGATTTATGCTATTCTTATGAATTTGCAAAATTTATGTTAGAGCAGGAGTTTTTGTTCGGGAACTATGATGTCCTTTCCATAAATACGATCGAGCAGCAACAGCAAATTGTGGAATGCCCTCAGCCGGAGCAGTTTATGCTGCTGATTGAAGTGGGCGATCTGGACGGGATCAAAGAGAGTGTGGGTAAGCTGGAAGCTTATTGCAGAAAGAATCTGATGAAAGAGATGGATATTAAAATCCAACTCATGTATAATCTGATGACAATACGGAACAGTCTTGAGAAAAAATACGACTGTCTGAACGGACATATCATGATATTAATGGAGAAAATGAATCAGTCAGAGAAATTACAGCCTTTGGTGGAATTGTATTGTGAGGCTCTTCAGGATATGTGCCGGCAGATTGGAAGTGATGATTCCGCAACTGTGATCAAGCGAATGTATTATTATATGGAAAAGAATTATGATCAGGATCTTAAAGTAGAAGGGTTTGCTAAGATGTTTAATTACAATAGTAATTATCTGGGGAAAATTTTCCGTAAGGAAATGGGAGACAGCTTTAACAATATCTTAGATACCATACGTATTGCAAATGCAAAGAGATTGTTGTTGGAAACAGATATGAAAGTCTATCAGATTTCCGAGAAAGTAGGATACAATAATATAGATTACTTTTATCTTAAGTTTAAGAAATATGTGGGGATCAGTCCCAAAGAGTTTAAAAAAGGTAAATTCCTTCGGAATTAACCTTACGAGATCCGCTTTGCGGCCTCAGATAAGCGGATGAGTGTCAGTGCCAAAGGGCCCTGGCACTTTTTTAACTCCCAAAAGTAGGGTGAAATTCCTCCTAAAAACAGGGTATTAATAAATTTACTCTTTTTTTATAATTTTTTCATAAAAGGAGGAAAGACCATGAAGAGACAAAATTCAAAACCAAAAGTACAGAAAGAAAAGTTTTCATGGAATCTTATGTGGAAACAGAGATATCTTCTGCTAATGTCAGTTCCATTCGTAGTATGGTTGATTGTCTTCAAGTATATTCCTTTATGGGGATGGACGATGGCATTTCAGGAAGTAAAACCCAATTCCTTTGCATTGCCAATATGGGAAAGAAAGTTTGTGGGATTTGATAATTTTATCCAGGCATTTACCGACCGCCTTTTTCCCCAGACAATGATCAATACTATAGGGATTAGTATTCTGGGTATTGCAATAGGAACGATATCCTCTATCTTTTTCGCATTGGTATTAAATGAAATCTGTTTTACCCGATTCAAAAAGATAACGCAGACAGTATCTTATCTACCGCACTTTGTATCATGGGTAATCATTGCCAGTATAGCAAAAATGATTTTAAATGATGGCGGTGCAATTGACAGCATGTTGAATACAAAGCTTCACCTGATGTCTACGAATTCGGCTCTGTTTTGGATTGTGGTATGTTTGATTAATGTCTGGAAAGAGATGGGATGGGATGCTATCATTTATCTTTCTGCAATGGCAGGAATTGACCAGGGACTTTATGAAGCGGCAAAGGTGGATGGAGCAAATCGTTTTCAGAGAATCTGGAATATTACACTTCCAAGCATCAAACCAACGGTGATTGTTTTGCTGATCATGAGCATTGGTGGAGCATTAAATGTAGGAATGGAACGCCAGATGCTTCTCAGCAATGGTATTGTACAAGATCATGCAATGGTTCTTTCATGGTTTGCCTATGTCCGTGGTATTGGAAGTAATAATTATGGACTCGGTACCGCCATCGGTATGTTCCAGTCGGTAGTCGGCATTATTCTTCTGTTTATTGCAAATAAGATTGCAGGAATGCTTGGCGAAAGTAAACTTGTATAGGAGGCGGAAAAATGGCAGACAATAATTATCAAATTAAAGGCGTAGGGAAGAGTGAAAAGTGGTTTGACTATGTATTGCTTATTTTCTGTCTGCTCCTTATCGCTATGACAGTATATCCGTTTTTGAATGTACTTGCAATTTCATTAAACGATCCGATGGATACGATGAGGAACATTAATTTCATTATTCCCAGAAAGTTTACGCTTAGTAATTATATTTACATATTTACAGAAAATAACCTAGGCAGTGCTTTTTTGATGTCGATAGCAAGGACTCTGGTGGGAACCGGAATTGGAGTTATCTGCACGGCTATGTTAGCGTATGTACTGAGCAGGAAAGATTTTTGTTTTAACAAACTTTTTACTATTTTGTTTATCATTACAATGTACGTAAGTGGTGGCATGATTCCTGAATATTTGCTTCTTACTAGAACACTGCATTTAAGTAACAACTTTATGGTATATATTATTCCAGGGTTGATATGGGTGTACAATGTAATATTAATGCGTTCTTTTATAGAAGGATTGCCGATTGCTTTGCAGGAAGCAGCCAAAATAGATGGAGCAAATGATTTTGTAATCTGGGCAAAAGTGGTTCTTCCTCTTTGTACACCAACCATTGCAACGGTGGCATTGTTTTTAGCAGTTGGACAGTGGAATGCCTTTATGGATACATATCTTTATGCCAGGGAGCTTCCTACCCTGCAGTATGTTTTATATGAGATTATGCAAAAAGCTGAAATCAAGATTGATCCTCACGCACAGGCAAATCAGATTCAGAATGCAGTATCCCCAATGTCTGTGCGTATGGCTATCACAATTGTTGCTACAGTGCCTATCCTGATTGTCTATCCGTTCCTGCAAAAATACTTTGTAGGAGGCATGACGCTTGGTGCAGTAAAAGACTGAGAATGAATAAAAAGTGTAGATAACAGATAAAGGAGGAAATTATGAACATAAAAAAGTTTGTAACATTATTATTGACCGTTTCCCTTACAGTTGGCCTTCTTAGCGGCTGCGGCGGAAAAGGAAGTGCAGAGTCTTCCGGTGAAAGTGGAAGTGATGGCAGTGTCATAGAACTGACTTTCTATAATGCGGACGGAGAGGAAGATCCCTGGACTGATCCGGTGGCTCAGGCTTTGACAGAAAAAACCGGTGTGCGGTTGAAAACAGAATATCCCGTATCATCTGACGATCAGAAAGTGGCTCTTATGATCGCAGAGCAGAACTATCCTGATCTGATTTATGCGAAGGGGGATGCAGGAAGTCTGATCGATGCAGGCGCCTTAATTGATATGACAGATCTGATTGAGGAATATGGACCTAATATTAAGAAAATGTACGGAGATGAGTTCGATAAATTGAAACATTCGCAGGACGACCCGTCTATTTATCAGTTATCTTCCTATGCGGTAGGCGGGACCAATTATAAAAATTCCGGTACCGCACAGATTCAATGGGCCGTATTAAAGGAAAATGATTATAAGGTGCCGGAATCTTTGGATGAATTTGAAAAGATGCTCAAAGATTATATTGCGGCGCATCCCACAACAGATGATGGTATGGAAACGATTGGTATTACCCTTTCCACATCAGACTGGCACTGGATGATTACTATGGGAAACCCTGCCGGATATATTGCGGAAGGTGCTCCGGATAATGGGCAGTGGCTGGTAGACGAGAACTACAATGCGAGTTACAAATTCCGGTCTGATAAGGTGCGAGAGTATTTTAAGTGGCTTAACAGAATGTATAATGAAGGTATCCTTGACCATGAATTTGCAACCCAGACTCACGAGGACTACATTGCAAAGATAGCATCCGGACGTGTATTATCCCTTTTTGATACCGATTGGGATTATGCGGATGGAGAAAAGATTTTGAAAGCAGATGGCAAGCTGAATCTGACATACTGCGGCATTCCTCTGACGATGGATGCGGGTACAAAGGCGCCCTCTTTAATGTACCAGGGACTTACGACAGGACAGGGAGTCGGTATCACTACTGCATGTAAGGATCCTGTGGCGGCAATCAAATATCTGGATTTTATCTGCTCAGATGAAGGGCAGGTACTTGTACAATGGGGAATTGAGGGAACAAATTACTTTATTGATGAGGAAGGTCATCGTTATCGTACCCAGGAAGAAATTGATGAATGCAATAATAATAAGGATTATAGAAAAAATACCGGGGTAGGATTTCATAATTATCCGTTCCCATGTTATGGCAATGGTATTGAGGATCCCACTGGCAGTACTTATACAACGGCCAGTAAGGATGCGGTTGCCGCAGAGTATGATGAGGAACAACGTGCGGCATGTGAAGCATGGGGCGTAGACCTTTTGGTTGATATCTTCCCGCAGGCATCCGAGTTTGAGACGCCTAAATATTCCGCAATTTGGGCTTATTCAAAACCGACTGAGTTTGATGAGATTGGAAATAAGCTGGATGAGGTCGCCTGGTCTGCATTGATCAGTTGTGTCATTGGAAGCGAAGCAGATTTTGATACATCTTATGATAAGATGATTTCGGATCTGCAAAGTACAGGTATGAGTGAAGCGGAAGAAATGTTGACGGAAATCATTAAAGAAAGAGTAGCATTGGTCGAATGATCATTTATCATTAGGGAATCAGTTTATTTGACGAAAGCAGGTCATGATTCAGAAATTTTGAATATATGACCTGCTTTTTGTATGACATTTATTTTTCAGAATCTTTTGAAAGGCTAAAAGTAAAATCACCCTTTTTATAGTTGACAAAGAAAATTTATGATATTATAATATGAACAAATAAACATATGTTAAATTATAATAGGAAAGGTGCTAATGTGACAGTGGAGAAAGAATATCTGGAAACGCATGATGAGTTGATACAATCTGTCCTGGACAGACAGCCTGCGGATGAAGTCCTCTACGATCTGGCCGAACTTTTTAAAATGTTCGGAGATTCCACAAGGATTAAGATTCTGTATTCGATGTTTGATACGGAACTGTGTGTGAATGATATTGCCGGACTGCTGCATTTAAGCCAGTCATCTGTCAGCCATCAGCTGCGGATCCTCAAGACATCCAAGCTTGTGAAATCTCGCAGGGAAGGAAAATCTGTCTTTTACTCGCTGGACGATGAACATGTCAGACTGATTCTCAGTATGGGCATGGAGCATGTGGAAGAGTAGACTGTAAAGCTGTAACAAACGCTGCTGGGCGTTCGATAGGAAATTCAGAAGGGAGAATATCATGGGAAAAACTTATAAGATTGAAGTGGATTGTGCGAATTGTGCGGAAAAGATGCAGGAGGCGGCCAGGAAGACCGAAGGCGTTACTGATGCAACCGTAAGTTTTATGACACAGAAGATGAAAGTGGAGTTTGCGGAAGGGGCCGATGAGAAGGCTGTTATGAAGCAGGTTTTGAAGGCTTGTAAAAAAGTAGAGCCAGACTGCGAGATTGCATTCTGATATAGAGTGGATCATTTGGTAATTTTAGAAAGTGAATCTTTTATAAAAGGCGGAAAATCCATAAATACAGGATTATCCGTCTTTTGTATTTACCATTCCATATGAAAAATGGGTTGACGAAAAGGCATGAAATCAGTACTATGGTTAAATAGGGAATATTATAGATAAAAATATAGATAAGTCCCGGTTGGAGGGGAAGACTTTGAAAAAAAATATTATTTTAGGCATCATTATTATCTGTGGATTTTTGTTGACAGCATGTGGCAAAGAAGATGAAGCACTGGTTGCTTATCAAGAAGATATGAACACCTTTTTTGAGAGTGTTGCTTCCTACGATAATAATATAAATTCGATTGATCCGTCTTCGGAAGATGCGGTATCGCAGCTTTTGGCGTATCTGGATGGCTTGCAGGAAGAGATTACCTGGATGGCGGAATTGGAAGTGCCGGAACAATTTTCGGCAGCGGAGAGTCTGGCGGATGAGGCGGATGAAAATATGAAGGAAGCCGTGGCTTTATTCCACTCGGCGTACGAGGGAGATACCTTCAATGAGAATCTGTGGCAGGGTGCTATGGAATATTATGAAAGGGTAAATATCCGGATCCAATATATCATTTCCATTCTGCATGGAGAAATCCCTGAGGGTGAAGGCGTTACATACACAGAGGACGAGGGTATCTTTGGCGGCGGATTTCTGAATAAGACAGAAGATGATGAGTCGTCTGACGAATCATCGGACGAGGGCGCTTCGGAGGAAGAGGTGCCGGAAGATAATTTTGACACGGATGATACCGTCTTTTATGAGGAACCTTCCGAGGGAGCTGAAGAATAGTATGGACAGACAGGCGTTTTGCGCATTGATACAGGATAGGCCCATTTATTTAGATGGAGCAACCGGTTCTAATCTGCAGAAAAAAGGTATGCCCACAGGAGTGTGTCCGGAGCAGTGGATCTTGGAACATAAGGAGGTGCTCATCTCCTTACAGAAAGAGTTTGTAAGTGCAGGCAGCAATATTATCTATGCGCCTACCTTTACGGCGAACCGGATTAAATTAAGGGAATATGGGCTGGAAGAAAAGATTCAGCAGATGAATCATAATCTGGTGGCGCTCTCCAGGGAAGCGGCTGGCGGACAGGCTTATGTGGCCGGGGATATTACCATGACAGGTGAACAGCTATCCCCTATGGGAAAATTGGATTTTGAGGAATTGATCGATGTATATAAGGAGCAGATCCGTTATCTGGTGGAAGCCGGTGTGGATCTTTTAGTGGTGGAGACCATGATGAGCCTGCAGGAGACCAGGGCGGCTGTGATTGCCGCTAAGGAAGTCTGTGACCTGGCGGTAATGGCCACACTCACCTTTGAATCAGATGGACGGACACTGTTCGGGACAGATGCAGTGACAGCGGCAGTTGTACTGGAAAGTCTTGGGGTGGCGGCTGTGGGAGTCAACTGTTCCACCGGTCCGGATAAGATGGTGGAAGTGGTGCGCAGCATGGCGGCGGTGACCACTCTGCCCATCATAGCCAAACCCAATGCCGGTCTGCCTTATCTGGACGCGACAGGAAATACTGTTTATGATATGGATGCGCAGACTTTCGGTGTCTGTATGAAAGACATTGTGGCGGCAGGTGCTTCTATTATTGGCGGCTGCTGTGGTACTACACCAGAATATATCCGGGAGGCCAGGAGGCAAACGGCAGATATGACCATCCTGCACCGTGAAAAGACTGGCAGGCGTTTCCTTACCAGTGAGCGGCAGACGATATCTTTTGATCTGTCGGATAACTTTATCATTGTGGGAGAACGGATCAATCCCACCGGTAAGAAAAAATTACAGGCTGAACTTAGAGAGGGCTCCATGGAGATGGTGTCGGCCTTCGCGGAAGAGCAGGAAGCCTGCGGCGCCGGCATTCTGGATGTCAATATGGGCATGAGCGGCATCGATGAAAAGGCAATGATGTTAAAGGCCATAGAGACCATCGGCGGCATCACAAACCTGCCTCTTTCTCTTGATTCCAGCCATGTGGAGGTGTTGGAAGCGGCGCTTCGCAGATATCCGGGCCGAGCGCTGATCAATTCCATCTCTTATGAGACGGCAAAAGTGGACGCTCTGCTTCCCCTGGCCAAAAAGTATGGGGCCATGTTCATCCTGCTTCCCCTGTCAGATGCGGGGCTGCCAAAAGATATCACAGAAAAGATTGCTATCATAGAGAAGATTAAAGAAAAGGCATTTGCCCTCGGCTTGACCAGAGAAGATATTATTGTGGACGGTCTGGTGGCCACTGTCGGCGCCAATAAGACGGCGGCTACGGATACATTGGCTACGATACAGTATTGTAAAGAACATAGTTTTGCCACGATCTGCGGTCTCTCCAATATCTCTTTTGGTCTGCCGGAACGTAGCTTTGTCAATGCCAGTTTCCTGACCATGGCCATCCAGGCGGGACTGACCATGGCCATTGCCAATCCTTCCCAGGAACTGTTAGTCAGCTGTGCTTTCGCCGCAGACTTACTGTTACATAAAGAGGGGGCGGATATTCGCTATATCCAACTGATGGATGCTTTGAAAGAAAAGCGTGAGGTCCTTGGCGAGACGACGGCACCGCAAACCGGTATCCGGTTGAAGGCACAGATCAAAGAGAGTGCCGCCTTAACCATCACGGACAAACTTTATACTGATGTGCTGAAAGGGAACCAGGGTGTGATTGTGGAAGACACCCAGGCAGCACTGGACCAGGGACATGAGGCGAAGGCGCTGTTGGACGAGGTATTGCTCCCTGCTATCAATGAAGTGGGAGAACTGTTTGACAAGGGTAAATATTTCCTGCCTCAGCTGATTGGCAGTGCAGAGGCCATGAAAGCTTCGATCGAATATATGGAGCCGATTCTTTTACAAGCGGATACCGCCGCTGACATGCCCACGGTGGTAATCGCAACGGTGGAGGGCGACATCCATGATATTGGTAAAAATCTGGTGGCCTTGATGTTGAAAAACTATGGATTCCAGGTGATCGATTTGGGAAAGGATGTGCCCAAGGAAAAGATTATCGAGGCGGCGAAAGAACATAACGCCCAGGTGATTGCGCTCTCAGCCTTGATGACCACCACCATGCAGCAGATGCGGCATGTGATCAATTACGCCAAAGAGCAGAAGGTGCCTGCTAAGATTATCATCGGCGGGGCTGTGATCACTCAGGAATATGCGGACGAGATTGGTGCGGACGGCTATTCCAAAGATGCAGCTGATGCAGTGAAATTGACTCAAAAAATCTTACACATAGAAAAGGAGTATAAATAAAATATGATAGGTGCAGATGCGATAGTAAAGTGTTTGGAAGCGGAAGGCGTAGAATATGTATTCGGCTATCCCGGCGTGGCGATATGCCCCTTTTACAACAGTATCTTAGAATCTGATATACAGACCATCCTGATTCGCACAGAGCAGAATGCAGCTCATGCAGCCAGCGGATTTGCCAGGGTATCTGGCAAGGTTGGCGTATGCGCAGTCACTTCCGGTCCCGGTGCCACCAACTTGATTACTGGTGTGGCCACCGCTTTTGCAGACAGCATTCCCCTGGTGTGTATCACCGGACAGGTCAACAGCGAACTTTTAGGATCTGATGGCTTTCAAGAGGCAGATATCACTGGCGCGGTGGAGTCTTTTGTCAAATACAGCTATCTGGTCAAGGATACGAGTGACATTCCGCGGATTTTTAAGGAGGCATTTCATCTGGCAAGTACAGGCCGTAAAGGTCCTGTACTAATCGATGTTCCCATCGATATCCAGAACAGCCCGGTTGGCAAGTTTAAGTACCCGGAAGAAGTTAATATGAGAACCTACAAGCCTACGGTGAAGGGCAATATGGCACAGATTAAGAAGGTCATCAAGGAACTGGAGAAAGCCAAACGTCCCATCATCTGTGCAGGCGGTGGTGTTCTCTTAAGTCAAGCGGAGGCGGAGCTGCGGAATTTTGCGGAGAAATATCAGATTCCTGTGGTGTCCACCATGATGGGTATCGGCGCTATGCCCACCAGACATCCGATGTATTATGGCATGGTGGGCAATAACGGCAAACCCTATGCCAACCGGGCCATGAATGAATCCGACCTTCTGTTGATGGTCGGCGCACGGGTGGCGGATCGGGCGGTAAACCAGCCGGATTTGATCACGGAAAATAAAGTACTGATTCATATCGATGTGGATCCGGCGGAGATTGGTAAAAACGTGGGGCCAGCCATACCGCTTGTGGGAGATGCCAAACATATTTTTGAGGATATCCTGAAGGAAGACTTTAACTGTGAACACAGTGAATGGATTCAGATTCTAAACGGCTATCGTGACAGTATGCGTCCAATCCGCAAACCTAATCCGGATTATGTGGATCCGGCGGCTTTTATTACCATGCTCTCCGAAGCCATGGAAGAAGATGCGGTTTATGTGGCTGATGTGGGGCAGAACCAGATCTGGTCTTGTGGCTATCATATCGTCAAAAAAGGACGTTTCCTTACTACTGGCGGTATGGGAACCATGGGATACTCTATTCCCGCAGCCATGGGTGCTAAGCTTGCGGATAAAAAACGTCAAGTAGTGGCGGTCTGCGGCGACGGTTCTTTCCAGATGTCCATGATGGAACTTGCCACCATGCGGCAGTTTGGCGTACCGGTCAAGATCATCGTCCTCAAGAATAATTATCTGGGCATGGTGCGGGAATATCAGCATTATACTTATAAGGACAATTATTCGGTGGTAGATTTATCCGGCAGCCCCGATTTAGAAAAACTCTCGGCGGCATATGACATGAAATTTATGCGGCAGTGTACGATGGCAGGCGCACAGGATACCATCAAGGCATTTCTGGAAAATGATGAATCTGTCCTTTTGGAATGTATCATTGATCCGATGGATCTCGTCAAATAGAGAAAAATAGGTGTGATATCTGTAACATCTATGTACACGAATCCGCACACCGAGAAGGGAGCATGATAAGCAATTATGAAGAAAATATATTCCGTTTTAGTGGAAAACAGATCTGGTGTCTTATGCAAGGTGGCCGGTCTGTTCTCAAGAAGATGTTTTAATATCGACAGTCTGGCAGTGGGAGAGACGGAGGATTCTTCCGTATCCCGCATGACCATCGTCAGTTCCGGAGATCAGCGCACCATTGAACAGATTGAAAAACAGCTCAATAAAAAAATTGATGTCATCAAAGTAAAGACTTTTGACGAACCGTCCAGCGTGAGCCGTGAGTTGATGCTGATGAAAGTCAAATATAACAAGAGCAACCGCCGGGATATCATGGAGACCTGTGAGATCATGAACGCAGATATCGTGGACATGTCTAAAAATATGATGGTCATCCAGATCTGTGATATGCCTGAACGGATCAGACTTTTTATCAGTATGATGCAGGGCATCAGCATTGTGGAGATGGCCCGCACCGGAACGCTGGCGCTTCAGAAATGCCTGGAAACAGATAATTAAATTTGACTTTTGATACGTAAGTTGCTACAATTATTGACAGTGTTTGTATAGAAAATCATAGAAAGGCATGATCTTATGCAGAAAAAAGTGTTTCAGTTGTTGGTAGATAATACATCTGGCGTTCTGAGCCGCATTGCTGGACTTTTTTCCAGACGGGGCTACAATATTGACAGCATTACGGCAGGGGTGACGGCGGATCCACGCTATACGCGGATTACCATTGTTACTTCCGGCGATGATGAGATATTGGATCAGATTGAGAAACAGGTATCAAAGCTGATCGATGTGCGGGACATTAAAGAATTGAGTCCTGGTTCCAGTGTGTACAGGGAACTGGTACTGATCAAAGTAAAGGCTTCCGCCCAGGAGAGACAGGGGGTTATCTCTGTGGCAGATATTTTCCGTGCCAAGATTATCGACGTGTCTACGGAGAGCCTGATCATCGAACTGACAGGTAATCAGGATAAGATAGAAGCCTTTATCAGCCTTCTGGACGGTTATGAGATCCTGGAACTGGCTCGTACCGGTATTGCCGGACTGGGGCGCGGTATTGAGAATGTTACTTATTTATAAAAAAGGTAAATTCCTTCGGAATTAACCTTACGAGATCCGCTTCGCGGACTCGCATGAGGATAATGTAGTTAGCTTAAGGGAGAACCCCTTTCAGTTATATAAAGTTATATAATCAAAATATTTCATATGGAGGATAGGAAGATGGCAAAAATTTTTTATCAGGAAGACTGTAATTTATCTCTTTTAGATGGCAAGACGATCGCTGTGATTGGTTACGGCAGTCAGGGACATGCCCATGCGCTCAATGCAAAGGAGTCTGGCTGTCATGTGATTATTGGCCTTTATGAGGGATCTAAATCCTGGGCAAAGGCAGAAGCACAGGGATTTGAAGTATATACGGCGGCTGAGGCTGCTAAGAAAGCCGATATCATCATGATTCTGATTAATGATGAACTGCAGGCGGCTATGTATAAGAAAGACATCGAGCCCAATCTGGAAGCAGGAAATATGCTGATGTTTGCACATGGCTTTAACATTCACTTTGGCTGTATCGTACCGCCCAAGGATGTGGATGTAACCATGATTGCGCCTAAAGGACCTGGACATACCGTAAGAAGTGAGTACCAGGCTGGCAAGGGTGTTCCCTGTTTAGTGGCAGTCCATCAGGATGCTACGGGCAAGGCACAGGATATGGCGCTTGCTTATGCACTGGCAATCGGTGGCGCAAGAGCAGGCGTTCTGGAGACTACTTTCAGAACCGAGACTGAGACAGACCTCTTTGGTGAGCAGGCAGTCCTCTGTGGCGGTGTATGCGCATTGATGCAGGCAGGTTTTGAGACATTGGTGGAAGCTGGATACGATCCGAGAAACGCTTATTTTGAATGTATCCATGAGATGAAACTGATTGTTGACCTGATTTATCAGTCCGGTTTTGCTGGAATGCGTTATTCCATCTCTAATACAGCGGAGTATGGTGACTATATCACCGGTCCCAAAATTATCACAGAAGAGACCAAGAAGACCATGAAGAAGATTCTTTCCGATATCCAGGACGGTACTTTTGCGAAAGATTTCCTGCTTGACATGTCTTCTGCAGGCAGTCAGGTTCACTTTAAGGCGATGCGTAAACTGGCATCCGAACATCCCGCAGAGATCGTAGGCGAAGAGATCAGAAAACTCTATAGCTGGAATGGTGAGGACAAACTGATCAATAACTAACCAGGAGCAGGTAATTCCCATGGAGTCCAAAATCAGTGTAGATAAAAGACTTGCGGAAAGTTTTATACAGCTTGTGCTTAAAATGCCGATTGAAAAGATTACCATCAAAGACATTACAGATGGGGCAGGGGTGATACGGCCGACATTTTATAATCACTTTCAGGATAAATATGATCTTCTGGAATGGATTGTCAAACATGAACTGCTTGAGCCGCTTACCTTAACGCTTCATAGAGGACACCTTGAGGACGGACTGGTTCTTATCTTTACAAACGCACTGAAAATGAAGGAATTTTGTATCCGCGCAGCCAGAATGGAGGGGCAGAACTCTTTTGAGAGTATTGTTCGTAACTGTATCTGGGAAACGCTGTATACCTATATCAGTGCGCGCTGCGAGGGCAGGTCTCTTTCCCATGCGTGGATGACGCCTGAGATTGTGGCAGAATATTACGCCCAGTCCCTGACTTTTGTGGTAATGACATGGATTCGGAAGGATATGATCGTATCTCCGGAAGAAATGGCCACCATTTACCAATACATCATTCATCGTTCCATGGATGATATGTTACATGAAATGCTTTAGAAGTTAATAAAATATAGAAATCATAATAAATACCGTACAGTTACAGAATGTTGTGACCGTACGGTATTTTATTTTTTTGTAGGGATTTGTTTAGAAAATGTTAAGAAGTGAATCATGGTTCTGTTTAGAAATTCTCATTATATTATAATTGTTGAAGCAAACAGGCTGTCTGCTCCGTTCTATCAAATAAGTAAATTCTTTTGGAATTAACTTTATATCCTTATGTGAGAAAAGGGGGCATTGTTTATGACAACAGAAATCATCATGGAGTATTTTACCAGATACGGCAGTGTGGCAATCTTTGTGATCGTGTTGCTGGAATATCTGAATCTGCCAGGGTTCCCGGCGAGCGTTATCATGCCGTTGGCCGGACTCTGGGCAGCCAGGGGACATATCCTGTTTCCCATCGCCATTCTGATTACAGTGGCGGCTGGTCTTACAGGCAGTTTAATCTTGTACATGGTAGGCTATACCGGTGGTGATTTCGTTCTGCAAAAGTATCTGGATAAGTTTCCGAGACAACGCCCCGTAATTGAGGCGAAGTTGGAATGGGTAAGACAAAAGGGGGGCTTTGGCATTTTCCTCAGTAAGCTGATTCCTATGATCAGGACACTGATTTCCATTCCTGCCGGCGTATCCCGAATGAATATGGCCAAGTATATTGTCAGTTCCACTCTTGGTATTTTCGTATGGAACCTGGTATTTGTGGGAGCCGGATATTTTATGGGCGATATGTTGTTTGAATACCTGACCTGATAAATGAGAAGAGAGGAGAAGACAGCCATGAAAATTGCTATGATGACAAACAACTATAAACCCTTTGTGGCCGGTGTGCCCATTTCTGTGGAAAAACTGTCGGAGAGCCTGCGGACGCTTGGGCATCAGGTGACGGTATTTGCACCCAGTTATGATAAACAGGAGGAAGAGGAAGATGTGATGAGGTATAGTGCGCTATTTCGGGGTGTAAACGGCGGATTTTCCATACCAAACAGTCTGGATCCGAAGATTGAGAGAGCCTTTCGGGAAGGACATTTTGATGTGATTCATGTCCATCATCCCATGCTGATCGGATCCACGGCCCGTTATCTTTCCTGGAAGTATCATGTGCCCCTTGTCAGCACTTACCATACCCGGTATGAACAGTACCTGCATTATGTATGTCTCTCCGGGCTGCGGCAGTTCTGGCCATTCTATTTACGCAGGACGCTTGGAACTTGTGATATGGTATTTGCGCCTACACCGCATATCCGGGATTATTTAAAAGAGACGGGCATAAACCCGCCCATAGAAATACTGCCTACGGGATTGTCAGAGGAGAGTTTTTATCCGGATCAGACAAAAGCAGCCAGTCTGCGGACAAAGTTTAGTGAGGGAAGACCATTTCTTTTCTGCACAGTGGCCAGGCTTGCCAAGGAGAAGAACCTGGAATTTTTATTGGAAAGTCTGGCAGTATACAAGCAGATGGCTGGTCCCTGTTTTAAGCTTCTTTTAATCGGTAAGGGCCCTTACCGTGAAAGACTCTGCCAACGGATTGCCGAGCTTGCCCTGACGGAAGAAGTGATTCTGATAGGGGAAGTGCCAAATGAAGAGATCAAAGAATACTGTCTGGCATGCGACCTCTTTTTATTTCCTTCCCGTTCCGAAACCCAGGGCATTGTGCTGCTTGAGGCCATGGCGGCCGGTACTCCGGTACTGGCGCTTCGCGCTACCGGCACGGATGATATCGTGGTAAACGGCGTCAACGGATATATGACGGAAGTATCTGGCGACAGCCCGCAGGAGCAGATACATGATACACATGCTTTTGCAGACCGGCTGATGGACATTCTGACTGGAAAAGAACTGGATGCTTTGCGGCAGGGTGCCAGGGAGACGGCTCAAATGTATGATTGTCAGAAAATTGCCAGTAAGGCGGCTTCCTGTTATCGACAGGTCCTGTGGGCATATGAGATGCGGCGTGCTGGATTTTACGGACGGCCTGCCCGGATATGATGGATTATGTTATACTATTATATATTCAATATAAGAGGGGGTTCTGGCATGAGCGCATATCATATTCTGATTGTTGAGGACGACAAGGAAATCAGGGAAGGCATTGAGATTTATCTGAAAAATCAGGGCTATATCGTCTACCAAGCCGCTGACGGCATCGAGGGCCTTGAACAGATAGAGAAGGAAGAGATTCATCTGGCCATTGTGGATGTGATGATGCCGCGGATGGATGGAATCAATATGATGATGCGGGTGCGGGAACTGGGATATGAATTTCCGGTGATCATGCTCTCTGCCAAATCCGAGGAAGTGGATAAGATCATGGGGTTAAATATGGGAGCGGATGATTATGTGACGAAACCTTTTACGACCATGGAACTTTTAGCCAGGGTTAATTCCCATCTGCGTCGGTATGGCCGTTTCCTGGAAATGATGGGGAAAGAGGAGCAAAACGATAAGGTCTACATCATCGGCGGACTGGAGTTACATGAGGATACTGTGGAAGTCTTTGTGGACGGCAAACCTGTGAAACTGACGCCCATAGAGTTTAAGATATTATTGCTGTTAATGAAAAATCCCGGCCGGGTATTTTCAGCAGAAGAGATTTACGAGCGTGTCTGGAACGAACAGGCGATCAATACGGACACGATCATGGTACATGTCAGGAAAATCCGGGAGAAGATAGAATTAAATCCCCGGGAGCCAAAATATTTAAAGGTGGTGTGGGGCATTGGGTATAAAATTGAAAGACAATAATACAGTGAATAACAATGCGGAAAGCAATACGATGACAAACCGGAAACAAAGTCATAAAGCAGGGATTTTTATTGCCATCTTTCTGGTCTTGATGGCATCAGCAGGATTCGTCAGCCTGTATTCCGTTTTTCAGAGACGGGCGGAATCCATTATGGAAGCTTACCGGGAAGATGTGATGCAGAATGAAGAATTCTTGCGGGATCTCTATCAGGGAAATACGATCCTTTATAAGGAACTGCAGGAACAGGTGACAGGAACTCCCCTCAGGTATCAGGATGTTTATCTTACCGTGACGCAGGAGCCTTCCAATTCGAGTGCGTCGTATATTGATTTTGGCGGGGAAAGCGCCGGTGAGTATGCTGCTCGAAAGCTATACGAGATGATCAAAGGATGGGAAGATAAGTTCTGGAACAGACTGGACTATGCCATGGATTATCAGATTGTAGATCATACCAGTGATACCATGGTCACAAATACGGGAAATAATCTCTCCCAGCTTGGCACAGAGGACGCTGCGGAAGAACTGCTTTCCCAATATCCATATTATATTAAAATGTCTTATGACAGCAATGGTTTCCTGGAGCATGTCTGGGTGAAAGGCGCAGAGGCTGATTCGCTTTTAAGAAATGTACAGCGCGTCATGAGAAGTAATTATCTGGAGAGAAGTTTTTATGATTTTTACTATGCGGATGGTTATCTGGCGGAGATGATCTCCGATGGAGATATTTATTATTATCAAGATGGAAATATGATGAAGGCACAGATTACCGTCAACAATACGCCAAGGGACTGTACGATCTGTTACGCCCTGACACAGGAGCAGAAGGAGAATCTTGTAAAATTTAGTGACTATTATGTAGCAATGGACTCCTGGAGCGCTTATTATTCTGTCAATGTGGCGGATATCTTCCGAATCTTCCTTATCATCCTTGGTATTGTGGCCCTGATATTGCCTTTAGATAAAAGGTATCATCTGCATGAACTGTGGTTTTTCCAGTTTGATTTAGAAATTCTGCTTGTAGTATTGTTCCTGCTGTTTTGCTGGATGGGTGATTTGGGGATAGGATTAGTGATGTATAGTGTGGATGGCGGTATGGATTCGGATCTGCTCACCACATTACATTCTTTCTGGCCAAAGCTTTCCATGGAATGGATAAAAGGAATCGCCACAGGAATCAATCTGTTGATTTTGGCCATTATGTTTGGGCTATGGTATATCCTGGTGACGGGACTCGGACAGGTATATACGCTGGGATTCAGACGATATCTGAAAAAGCGCAGCCTCTGTTACCGGATCTGGAGCAAAATCCATTCCTTTGGCAGTCGAAAAGCGGACGAATTTAAGGAAGAAATCCTGCATGTGGACCTGGGGCATAATATGAACAGGGTTCTGTTGAAAGTTGTGGTGATCAATTATCTGCTTCTTGCCTTTTTAAGTATGCTGTGGTTTGCGGGCGTGTTCCTTTTATTGCTCTATTCGATTGTCCTGTATATGGTACTGAAAAAGTATATAAAACACATACAGGCACAGTATAAAAATCTGCTGGTGGCCACTCAGTCTATCGCGAATGGCAATCTGCAGACAGAGTTTAGCGGGGACTGGGGCGTTTTTGAATCCTATAAGAGTCAGCTGGCTGAGATTCAGCAGGGATTTTCCAAGGCAGTGGAAGAAGAAGTTAAGAGCCAGCGGATGCGCACCGAACTGATTACCAATGTCTCACATGACCTGAAAACACCGCTCACAGCCATCACGACTTACATTGAGCTTTTGCAGGAAGAGGGCGTCACGGAAGAACAACGCAGGGAATATCTGGATGTGCTTGCAAGAAAGTCGAACCGTTTGAAGATTTTGATCGAGGATCTCTTTGAGGTGAGTAAGGCCACCAGTGGGAATGTTTCCCTGCAGTTAGACCGGGTGGATATCGGCAACCTGATGCGTCAGGCATATCTGGAATATGAGGATCGGGTGGAGCAGGCGGATTTGCTCTTCCGTTTCCAGATACCGGAAGAAAAACAGTTCCTTCTGCTGGACAGCCAGAAAACCTACCGCATCTTTGAGAACCTGTATACCAACATCATCAAATACGCCATGCCCCATACCAGGGTATATGTACGCATGGAGCGGCACGGGGATGATGTGGTGATTGAATTGAAGAATACCTCGAAGGCGGAACTGAATATTGCACCGGAATCTCTGACAGAGCGTTTTGTCAGGGGTGACAGTTCCAGGAACACCGAAGGAAGCGGGCTGGGGCTGGCTATTGCCAGAAGTTTTGTGGAATTGCAGGGCGGCAGGATGCAGCTGGAGATTGACGGAGACTTATTCAAAGTAACGATTGTGTGGAAGGGGCTTTAAGCCCCTTCCCTTTTTGGACTTTGTATGATAAAATAACATAGATTTCGGATGCCGTAATGCGGTATGACATATACATCATACAAATAAATCAGATTGACAGATACAAGGAGGAACAGACATGGGAATGACGATGACACAGAAAATTCTGGCGGCACATGCCGGTTTGGATAAGGTGGAGGCAGGACAGTTGATCGAGGCTGACCTCGATCTGGTGCTCGGTAACGATATTACCAGTCCTGTAGCCATCAAGGAAATGGAAAAGATGAATACAGAAGGGGTGTTCGATAAGGATAAGATTGCCTTGGTGCCGGATCATTTCGTGCCGAACAAAGATATCAAATCCGCGGAGCACTGTAAATGTGTCAGGGAATTTGCCCGTAAAAATGAGATTACCAATTATTTCGAGGTAGGTCAGATGGGTATCGAACATGCTCTCTTACCGGAGAAAGGACTGACCGTGGCAGGAGACGTCATCATTGGCGCAGACTCCCATACCTGTACTTACGGTGCTCTTGGCGCTTTTTCCACGGGTGTGGGCAGCACGGATATGGCGGCTGGAATGGCTACAGGCAAAGCCTGGTTCAAGGTGCCTTCCGCCATCAGATTTAATCTTGTAGGTAAGCCGGACAAATGGGTCAGCGGTAAAGACGTAATCTTACATATCATCGGTATGATTGGTGTGGATGGCGCCTTATATAAATCCATGGAATTCACAGGAAGCGGGATTGCCAATCTGACTATGGATGATAGATTCACTATCGCCAACATGGCCATTGAAGCTGGTGGCAAGAACGGTATTTTTCCGGTGGATGAACTTGCCATTGCCTATATGAAGGAGCACAGTACAAGAGAATACAAGATTTACGAGGCGGATGAAGATGCCGTCTATGACGAGGAATATACCATCGACTTGAGCACGTTAAGGCCTACGGTGGCATTCCCCCATCTGCCTGAGAATACTAAGACCATTGATGAGATCAAGGAGGATATCCCTATCGACCAGGTGGTGATCGGTTCTTGCACCAACGGCCGTCTGGATGATCTGCGGATTGCAGCCAAAGTTTTAGCAGGCAGACATGTGGCGGAAGGGATGCGTTGTATTGTGATTCCGGCCACACAGGCGATTTATTTACAGGCTATGGAAGAGGGGCTGTTAAAGACCTTTATCGAGGCTGGCGCCATTGTCAGCACCCCTACCTGCGGACCTTGTCTTGGCGGTTATATGGGTATTTTGGCAGAAGGAGAACGCTGTGTATCCACTACCAACCGCAATTTTGTGGGGCGTATGGGACATGTGGATTCGGAAATTTATCTGGCAAGCCCTGCGGTGGCGGCAGCCAGTGCGGTGACAGGGAAGATTTCCTGCCCCTGCCAGTTGGACTGACATAGGATATCTTAAACGATCAAAAAACCAAGATGAATCAGGATATAGAAAGGAATGACAGGCATGAAAGCAGCAAAAGGACTTGTTTTTAAATATGGTGACAATGTAGATACGGATGTGATCATCCCCGCACGTTATCTCAATTCTTCCGATCCGGCGGAATTAGCCGCTCACTGCATGGAAGACATTGACAAAGAGTTTATCACGAAAGTACATAAGGGTGATATTATTGTGGCGACCAAGAACTTTGGATGTGGTTCTTCCAGGGAGCATGCGCCCATCGCTATTAAGGCGGCCGGCGTCAGCTGTGTGATTGCGGAGACCTTTGCCAGAATTTTTTACAGAAATGCCATTAACATTGGCCTTCCCATTGTGGAATGTCCGGAGGCAGCCAAAGCCATCGAGGCCGGCGATGAAGTGGAAGTTAATTTTGATACGGGCGTGATCACAGATTTGACCAAGAATACCACCTATCAAGGGCAGGCTTTCCCAGAGTTTATGCAGAAGATTATTGCGGCGGAGGGACTTGTCAATTATATCAACCAGAAATAACAGGTAGGAAAGTATGGTATATAGAGTAGGCGATCAGGAGCATCCCAGTTACGATTACAGCCGTCAAAAACCCACCCAAGTGTCGGGAGACAGTGAAAAATTCAGTCTCGATCACCAGAAAAAGGAAGATTTGTCTCCCAAAAGGGAAGAAAAGGGCGAGGACAAAAAATTACATGAAAAGACAAATGGGGCCAGGCTGCAGGAAAAGAGTGGTGTAAAACTGGAACTGTCCGGTTCTGGCGCCAAACTTGCTTCCGAAAGGGAAAAGCAGACAGCTTATGCGCCTGTCGATAATGCTTTTGGAAATGCACTATGGGATTCTGTCAGGGATACTCTGCGCAAATTGACACAGTACGTAAAAGATATCCTTTACCGGATTTGGAATGATTCGCCAGCGGAAGTATCATCTATTGATGTGACGCCGGAGGAAGCCGAGCGTTATACGGAAGAGTATTATACTTTAAAAAGAGAAAGCGCTCCGAAAGATATCACAGAGGAGCAGGAGTCTGCCGCGGATAAAAAATTGGCGGAGACAAACGAATTGACTGACCTGGTCGAATTGTCCAATCCGGTCAATAATACAAATAAAGACACAGAGATTCAAAAATATCTGCGTTCCGGAAATCTAGAACAAGTACTCAGCCTTTTGACAGATAATGGAAAACGGACCATTGCTAAAAATTCCACACTTCTTACTTATTACGATAAAAGCGGCAGACTCACATCCATCAATCCTTCTGACAAAGAGAGAATCCTGCACGGAGACCGCCACTCCAAAAGTCTATAAAACAACAGTGTTTTTACCGTTACGCTTACCGCGGTAGAGATTGTAATCTGCCTGGGTTATGGTCTCCTCCACGGTATCTTTTTTGTTATGGGCAGCAATACCGAGTGTCATGCTGCAATGTACCCATTTGGAATTACATTCAAAGACTTTATTTGCTACATTGCGGCGGATATTCTCCGAAATGCGGTAGGCTGCTTCCAGGGAGGCATTATTGATCAGGATCAGGATTTCTTCACCGCCCCAACGGCATACATATCCGTGTTCTTTGACCTGCGCCGTCACGATTTTGGCAATTCCCTTAAGAACCACATCGCCAAAATCATGTCCATAGGTATCATTAATCTTCTTAAAATCATCAATATCACACATCACAAGTGTAAAACTAGAGGAGGATTCCATTGCCTGATTAAGAAATACATCCATGCTTCTGCGATTATAGAGTCCGGTCAGCGGATCTGTGCTGGCAAGCTGCTCTAGCACTGCATTTTGATGTTTCAACTGATTGTTCGTCAATTTAATCTCAAAGACAAACACCAGGGAGAAAACGATCAGAAACAGGAAAGAACATATGGAGTTAAAAATATACAGACCAATTTCCCAGAACTGGTTCTCCATGATATACAATGGCTGCCAATAAAAGGAAAACATCTTGCAGGACAGGAAAATGAATACCGCTACAAAAGCAGAGATGGTGGCAATCATCATCTTGTGTCGCTTGATGTTCATGGTATAACAGACATAGTATCCCACCGGAATGATGGCAATGATATACTGCGCAAATCCATACTGCCAGCCAAGGCAGAGTGTGGCAATCATGGAATGTAATATGATTTCCAAATATGTAGTATAATATACGGGCAAATAAACATCCTTACGGACTAAAAAAAAGCAGAACACATACGTGCACACACTAAAGATATTAAATAGAAACAGTGGCATGATCCATAAACAGCCGAAAATAATAGTTAGGAAAATATGAACCATTGCCACGGAAAAGATGATGGCCGTAAATTTCAGCCGGTTGGTAATCTTGATATTACCTGATAAAATGTTTTTGGCATCGCCCCAAAAGCGTTTCATATAGCGGTTCATATCATTCATCCTTTTTAAACGTTCAAGTTCCATGTTAGTTTATGACGGCATAATTATATTAATTATACAATAAAAAAATAATTGTGTAAATCATCTCATGTTATTTTAAGAAAACACTTGTTCGATTAAACCATATCTGGTATACTGTTTGACATGGATAAGACAGCTTTTGAAAATGCAAAGTTAAAAGTATTGTTAAAGCAGCATGATCCTCACGGATTCGGCACCCTGCAGGAGAAAACTGTCCATGCGGTCATGAAACTTTATTATGAACCTGATATTGATTATCATGAGGTGCCAATCGAGGGATATATTGCGGATATATATACTGGAAAACGCATTATTGAGATTCAGAACGGTAATTTTAACAGGCTGCGGCCGAAATTAGAGGCTTTTCTGCCTCTTTATCCAGTCACGGTAGTATATCCCATTCCTCATGTAAAGTGGGTAATCTGGATGGACGAGACCACCGGGGAACTCTCCTCGAAACATAAGTCACCTGTTATCGGAAACATTTACCATGCTTTTCCTGAACTTTATAAGATCAAGGCTTTTTTAAAGAATCCTAACCTGTCCTTTGCTTTTCCGCTGGTGGATATGGACGAGTACCGGCTTTTAAACGGCTGGAGCAAGAACCGTAAGAGAGGTTCTTCACGTTATGACAGGATGCCGCTGGAATTGTTTGATGAGATAGTCATCGAACGGGTGGAGGATTTTATGCAGGTGGTTCCCTATGAACTCGAGGAACCTTTTACAATCAAGGAATTTGCCAGGGCCGCTAAGATTCACCGGGATTTGGCTTCCAGTGTGGTCCCGCTTTTAAAAGAAATGGATGTCGTGAGATGGGTTGGAAAGAGGGGGCGGGAGTATTTGTACGAGGTGACGCCTGAGCAACTATGTAAAAAATAATAAGGAATCGTAGTCGTAACCACTCTATCTAGTATTTATGCTTTGCAAAAGCGCTAAATATATGGTAAAATTTGTGGGTGGTATTTTCAAAATCTAGCTGTAAATCGGAAACAGATTACAATTGAAAGATGAAATAATAAATTGCCGCCAGGCGGGCGGTAGGAGGAAATATGGCTAAGGCAAATACATATGACGCTTCCAGCATTACGGTATTGGAAGGTCTGGAGGCGGTCCGGGTGAGACCTGGCATGTATATCGGAAGTGTGTCCACCAAGGGCCTGAATCATTTAATATATGAGATTATGGACAATGCGGTGGACGAGCATCTGGCAGGGTATTGTACTACAATCTGGGTGACGTTGGAGGCGGATGGTTCCGCCACAGTATCGGATAATGGGCGGGGTATTCCTGTGGGAATGCACGAAAAGGGCATCAGTGCAGAAAGACTGGTATTTACCACGCTGCATGCGGGTGGTAAGTTTGACAACGATGCCTATAAGACAAGCGGCGGCTTGCACGGTGTAGGTTCTTCCGTAGTCAATGCACTTTCTACCTATCTGCACGTAACTGTCAAGACCGGCGGTGCCATCTATGAAGACCATTATGAACGCGGCATTCCCACCCTGGAATTAAAGGATGGGCTTCTTCCGGTGGTGGGAAAGACTAGGGAATCAGGCACTACCATTAACTTCCTGCCGGATGACACTATTTTTGACAAGACGCGTTTCAAAGAAGATGATGTTAAGAGCAGACTGCATGAGACTGCTTACTTAAATCCGGAACTGACTATTGTCTACGAAGATAAACGCGGCGCAGAAGTGGAGCATGTTGAATACCATGAACCGGAAGGCATCGTAGGCTTTATTAAGGATATGAATAAGAGCAGGGAGAGTATTCACGATGTTATCTACTTTAAGGGGGAATCGGAAGGTATTACCGTGGAATGCGCCTTTCAGTATGTGAATGAATTTCATGAGAATGTGCTAGGCTTTTGTAACAATATTTATAATGCTGAGGGCGGCACGCATCTGACCGGTTTTAAGACTATGTTCACAAATGTGATCAATACCTACGCCAGGGGATTAAACATCCTTAAGGAAAAAGACGTGAACTTCACCGGCGCAGATGTGAGAAACGGAATGACGGCAGTGATCTCCATCAAGCATCCAGATCCCCGGTTCGAGGGACAGACGAAGACTAAACTTGACAATCAAGATGCGGCAAAAATAGTCAGCAAGGTGACCGGAGATGAAATCGTCCGCTATTTTGACCGCAATCTGGAAACTTTAAAGAGCATTATTGGCTGTGCGGAGAAGGCTGCCAAGATACGAAAGACGGAGGAAAAGGCTAAGACCAACCTTTTGACCAAGCAGAAATTTTCCTTTGATTCTAATGGCAAATTAGCCAATTGTGAGTCAAAAGACGCCTCAAAGTGTGAAATTTTTATTGTGGAGGGAGATTCTGCAGGCGGCAGCGCCAAAACTGCCAGAAATCGTATGTATCAGGCAATCCTGCCAATCCGCGGCAAGATTTTGAATGTGGAGAAGGCCAGCATTGATAAAGTCCTTGCCAATGCCGAGATTAAGACCATGATCAACGCTTTTGGCTGTGGGTTCTCGGAAGGTTATGGCAATGACTTTGATATCAGCAAACTGCGGTATGACAAGATCATTATCATGGCAGATGCGGATGTGGATGGCGCTCATATCTCCACACTGCTACTTACTTTATTCTATCGTTTTATGCCGGAACTGATTTATGAAGGGCATGTGTATATCGCTATGCCGCCTCTGTATAAGGCCATGCCGTCCAAGGGAAAAGAAGAATATTTATATGATGACAAGGCGTTGGAGAAATACCGCAAACGCCACAAAGGTCCCTTCACTTTGCAGCGTTACAAAGGCCTGGGAGAGATGGATGCCGAACAACTCTGGGAGACTACGTTAGACCCGGATACCCGGTTGTTAAAGCAGGTGGAGATTGAAGATGCGCGTATGGCATCAGAGGTAACGGAAATGCTGATGGGTACAGAGGTGCCGCCGCGTAAAGAATTTATTTACCGCCACGCAAAGGAGGCGGAACTGGATGTCTGACAGGGGAGGAGATCGTGGAGGAGGATTTCCGAAATGGATTTTTCTGATTCTGTTTATTGTACTCTCACCAGGGATTGGTATTTTGATAGATACACGGATTCTATTTCCACCATCTCCGGATGCGCATGGACACGGAATACCGGTTTTCACCATTTTATTGCCACTATTTGCAATCGTTACGGCAGGCATTATCGGCATCATAGTATTGTGTAAAAATATATTGAAAAGTGCATCCTTGCGTGGAAAGCATTACGAATATTTGAAAGTGTTTCAGCAAAGTGACAACGTGCAGGCGCCTGTTCTAGTTTTTCATGAGATTGACTTGGCGCAAGGCCGATGCAGTGTGAGGTGTATACAGATTTATCGAAACAGATACGTGGAACGCTTCACAAATCATGGCGTTTATATGCCGGTTCCGCCAGCAGGCTCCATGAATATGCCGTTAGGTCAAACAGCATATCCCACCGTCAGACAGGAGTTCGATGAGATATGGAACAGTGGACGTTATATAGGGCCTCTGACGTTATAGAGCGGCAGATTCAAAGATAAAGAGGAAATATTTTTATGGATGACAACAGAATTATCAAAACAGAATATTCAGAAGTAATGCAAAAATCCTATGTGGATTATGCCATGAGCGTTATCATTGCCAGAGCGCTGCCAGATGTGCGTGACGGACTGAAACCAGTGCAGAGAAGGACACTCTATGATATGTATGAGCTGGGAATCCGCTATGACAGGCCTTATCGTAAATCAGCGCGTATCGTAGGCGATACCATGGGTAAATATCATCCCCATGGTGACAGTTCCATCTATGAGGCGCTGGTAGTCATGACACAGGATTTTAAAAGAGGCCTGCCTCTGATTGATGGCCATGGTAATTTCGGGAATATTGAGGGCGATGGCGCTGCGGCCATGCGTTATACGGAGGCCCGCTTAGAGCGCATTACGCAGGAGGCTTTTCTGGCGGATCTGGACAAGGATGTGGTGGATTTTATTCCCAATTTCGATGAGACAGAACGGGAACCGGGAGTCTTGCCGGTTAAGATACCGAATCTGTTAGTCAATGGTTCCGAGGGAATTGCCGTGGGTATGGCGACCAGTATACCGCCCCATAATCTGGCGGAAGTAATAGAGGCCACCAAAGCCTATATGTTGGATGAGAATATCACCACCAGAGAACTGATGCGTTATGTAAAGGGCCCAGATTTTCCCACCGGCGGTATTGTCATCAATGAGGACGAACTGTTGGAGATTTATGAGACAGGCGCCGGTAAGATCAAACTGCGGGGCAAAGTGGAGGTGGAGAAAGCCAAGGGCGGTAAAACCAATCTGGTGATCACAGAGATCCCTTATACCATGATCGGCGCCAACATCGGAAAGTTCCTGATGGATGTGGCATCCCTTGCTGAGACCAAAAAAACGCAGGATATCGTAGATATCACCAACCAGTCTTCCAAGGAGGGAATCCGTATCGTTATTGAACTGCGAAAAGATGCGGATGTGGAAAACTTTAAGAACATGCTCTACAAAAAGACACGTCTGGAAGATACTTTCGGCGTCAATATGCTGGCTATCTGCGACGGCCGGCCGGAGACTATGGGCTTAAAGCAGATTATTCAGGAGAGCGTGAAATTTCAGTATGAGGTGACGGCTCGTAAATATAAGAATCTGCTGGAAAAGGAACTTGAGCGCAAGGAGATTCAGGAAGGCCTGATCAAAGCCTGCAATGTGATCGATCTGATCATTGAGATTCTGCGTGGCTCCAAAGACCGCACCATGGCCAAAACCTGTCTGGTGGAAGGAAAGACCGACGGGATTAAGTTTAAATCCAAAGAGTCTAAAGTTATGGCGGCCCAGCTGCAGTTCAGTGAAAAACAGGCCAATGCCATTCTGGATATGCGTCTCTATAAATTGATTGGCTTAGAAATCGAGGCGCTCATCAATGAACACGAGGAGACCATGGCCAATATCTATCGCTATGAGGATATTCTGGCCAGGCGGGATTCCATGGCTCAGGTCATCATCAATGAACTGGATGCCATCAAAGACCGCTATCAGCGAAGGAGGCGGACACAGATCACCAACGCCGGGGAAGCTGTTTATGTTGAGAAAAAGGTGGAAGAGATGGATATCGTCTTCCTGATGGACCGGTTCGGTTATGCCAGAACCATCGACCTTCCCACCTACGAGCGCAACAAAGAGGCTGCCGATACGGAGAACCGTTATGCATTTATCTGCAAAAATACCGGCAAGGTATGCCTGTTTACCAACACTGGACAACTCCACACCATAAAGGCGATGGATCTGCCATTTGGCAAATTCCGGGATAAGGGTGTGCCGGTGGACAATGTGAGTAACTATGATTCTTCCAAGGAAACGATTGTCTATGCAGCAAGTCAGAGCGACTTAAATCTCTACCGGGTAATCTTTGCTACGAAACAGGCAATGCTTAAAGTGGTAGACGGCGGTGAGTTTGATGTGGCCAAGCGGACTGTGGCGGCCACGAAACTGCAGGAGGGCGATGAGGTGGTGAGCGTTGTGGCGTACAAGGAGCAACGTAATATCATCTTGCAGTCGAAGGCCGGATATTTCCTGCGTTTTGCGATAGAAGAGATACCGGAGAAAAAGAAGGGCGCCATCGGCGTGCGCGGGATGCGGCTCGGCGCTTCTGATGAAATTGAGGCCGTATACTATTCCCAGAATGCGGTGGAACAGTCCATCGCTTACGGCAGTAAGGAATTGGAACTGAATAAAATTAAACTTGGCAAACGGGACGGCAAGGGTGTGAAAGTCCGTCAAAATTAACAGGGAGAGACCATATGAGAGTGATAGCGGGAACGGCCAGAAGCCTGCCCTTAAAAACCCCTGCCGGTCCGGATACGAGACCAACCACGGACCGGATCAAGGAAACCCTTTTTAATATGTTGCAGCCTTATCTGCCGGATGCGGTATTTGTGGATTTATTCAGCGGAAGCGGCGGTATCGGCATAGAGGCTTTAAGCCGGGGCGCAAGACATGCTTATTTTGTGGAAAACGATAAGCGGGCGCTTGCCTGCATCGTGGAGAATCTGCAATTTACGAAATTTACAGAACAGGCCACCGTATTACGGCAGGACGCCGTCAGTGCGCTTTATGGGATTCATGAACATGCGGTAGACGTGATTTTTATGGATCCGCCTTATGACAGGGATTATGAGAGACAAGTCCTGCAAGTTTTGCGTGAACTTCCCTGGGTGACGCCAGACACCCTGATCGTCACGGAAGCGTCCCTTTCCTGTGACTTCTCTTATTTGACGGAATTGGGGTATGTTCTGGAAAAAGAGAAGCGTTATAAGACGAACAAACACGTTTTCTGTCGGAAAATGTAAGATTTGCGAAAAAATTTTTTATAAAAATTGAAAATATTTAAAGACATTTTGACCAAAGTGTTTTAATATGATAACAGGGATATGGACAAAAGTATGTGAGGAAACTTTATGAGGGCAGCGATTTATCCGGGGAGTTTTGATCCGGTCACTTATGGACATCTGGACATTATCAAACGGGCATCCAGTATTTTTGATGAATTGACAGTAAGTGTGTTGAATAATAATAAAAAGACTCCATTGTTTTCTGTGGAAGAACGTGTTAAAATATTAGAGGAAGCGACCAAAGATCTGCCCAATGTGACGGTGGATTCCTTTAGCGGTCTGTTAATTGATTATGCGGACAGAAAAGGCATTCATGTAGCAATCAGAGGATTGCGCGCGATCACAGATTTCGAGTATGAACTGCAGATTGCCCAGACGAACCGTAAATTTTCCGATGGGAATCTGGACACGGTGTTTTTGACTACGAGTCTGGAATATGCCTATTTGAGTTCATCGACTGTCAAAGAGATTGCCAGTTTCAATGGAGACATTTCCAAGTGTGTGCCGGATTTTGTGGCCGGACTGATTTATGAAAAATATGGATTTAGCAGATAGGAGTAAGCATGAGCAGTAGAATCGAACAACTTATCGATGAGATTGAAGATTACATTGACGGCTGCAAATACCAGCCCTTATCCAAGACTAATATAATCGTAAATAAAGAAGAGATTGACGAACTGCTCAGAGAGCTTCGCATGAAGACGCCGGATGAGATTAAGCGTTATCAGAAGATTATTTCCAACAAGGAGGCCATCTTAAATGACGCCCGGGCCAAGGCCGAAGCGCTGATTCAGGATGCAACGGTACAGACCACAGAACTGATCAATGAGCATGAAATCATGCAGCAGGCTTATGCCCAGGCCAATGAAGTCGTGCGAATGGCAACTACGCAGGCCCAGGAGATTCTCAATAACGCAACCATGGAAGCCAATGGGGTACGAACTTCCGCCATGCAGTATTTAGACGACATGCTCTCCAATCTGGAAAGTGCAATGACCGCAACGCTTACCGCTACCACAGAACACTATGAGAGTTTCTTTAACACGATCAACGGCTACAATGAAATCGTGAAAGCAAACCGCGCGGAACTGCGTCCGGTGGAAGTGGAGAAAATGTTAAAAGAGGCGGAAGGAGATACAGACTCCGGTCCGGAATTAAACCTGATGTAGCTACATAATTATGATATGGCCAGAGCGAAATAGCCGGTTTCCAGGGAAGCCGGCTTATTCTTTTCATAAAGAAAGAATCCAACAAAGATATAAAGGAGATTATGAAATATTTGAAAAGATATTATAATCGTATATTAGCATGGCTTCCCGTTTTGCTATTGTGTATTATGGGTGGTATCTGTCTTTTTCCAGTCAGGCAGATTTGTGCACAGGAACTGAATCCCATGCCGGATAATGTGCCTGCCCTGCCCCTTCCGGAAGCACAGCTTGTCGTTCCGGAAGCAGTACCTGTCATATCAGAGACAGAGGTAATGCCTGACGTTCCGGCAACAGAGCCTGTTCCTGTCATTATTGTCTTAGATCCGGGACACGGCGGAGAAGGGGACGAGGGGGCCATGTACGAGAACTTCGTTGAGAAAGAAATGAATCTGGTCCTGGCGAACGCCATGAAAACAGAACTGGAGAAGTATGAGGGCGTTACAGTCTATCTGACCAGAACCGGCGACCAGAATCTTACCCTGGCACAGCGGAGCGAATACGCTAAGAGTGTCAATGCGGACATGATGTTTTGTCTCCATTTCAACACTTCCGGATCCCATACCCTGTTCGGCACCGAATGCTGGATATCCGCCTTTGGGGAAGAATACAGCAAAGGCCGGAGTTTTGCGGAAATTGAGATGCAGATGTTAGAAGAACTTGGTTTATATTCCAGGGGAATCAAAACCAGGATTGGCGATAAAGGTACGGATTACTATGGTATCATCCGTACGGCATCAGAACTGGACCTTACCTGTGTGCTAATCGAGCATTGTCATATTGACCACCAGAATGACCGGTCGTTTTGCGAGGGCAGGGAACAGTGGGAGGCTTTTGGACGGTTGGACGCCACTGCCGTTGCCAAATACTTTCATCTGAAATCAGATATTTTGGGTGTAGACTATAGTGATTATCCTATCCCGGCTGTTCCGGTGCCTGATTATGTGGTAAGCCCCGATACAACGCCGCCTGATGTCTGTATCATTGATTTTGTATCGCAGGATATGACGAACGGCGAGGTCGCGATACAGCTTTCCGCCGCAGATTATGACAGCGGTATGCTTTATTATGCGTACAGCTATGATGGCGGTGAGACCTTCTCGGATTTACAGCCCTGGAATGACAAATCGCAGGATACCATCACCTTTACGATGCAGGTGCCGCCCCACATTCTGCCGCAGATTATGGTAAAAGGTTATAACGGGTATGATCTTGCCACCGAGAGCAATATCATTTCTCTGCCCTCCATGGATTATAAAACCGAGGAAGAATTGGCGGAGGAACAGGCGCAAAAAGCCGCAGAGGAATCCGCAGCATTTGATGATCTCCCTGCGGATGAAGAGGCTTCCCCCATCGAAACGCCCGCGAAGAAATCGGTGGAAGTCCGCCGGGTATCCGTTACAGAAGAGAACGAGCCGGTATCCGTGGGATATTTTCTGTCAGTGTGTCTGGTGTGTGCATTGTTTGTGTTGGGCATGGCGCTGTCTGCCATCCTGATTCTGCGCAGCAAAAAGAAACGCCGCAGAAGAAAAAGAAAGAAGTCCTAAAAGGGACGCCAAAATACATAGCATAACGCTGTGAATCCAGTCTGCACAAGTTTGTGAAGCAGGTAAGGCCTTATAGAAAGTTCCGTATGCCGAATCATACTGTATGTCTGCGCAATGCAAGAAAATCCGCCGAATGGAAGCAGGATCAGTACCAGATATGGGTGAAGATGACCACATCGGTCAATTCCACTTGTGATCTCCAGCATACAATTATAGAGATAGGAAACAAACGGCGGAAGGTGCCCAAAAGGTACAAAAATAATATTCAGTAGGTTAAAAAATACCATATAACCGCCCAGCCTGCCGATACCTGACAGGCCGGAGACCACTGAGGCATCCACGGCGGACAGAAGAGGCAGCGCCTGCTCCTGACAGGTGGAAGGAGCCATATCATCCCCCTGTGCTTTTGGAGCGTGCATCCGCATGACAATCATACCATAGAGTAACGGAATCCCATACATGATACAGAAGGGAATCAGCGGTTTTGTGATACCCAGTACCGGCATCACAAAACTTAAGAAATAAATTGGGCCGATATTATTACAAAAAGCCAGCAACAGGCTGCCCTCCCTGTGGGATAGTTTCCCCGCCGCAAGTAATTCTCCAACAATGCGGGCGCCCATGGGAAATCCGCACAGAAGTCCCATCAGAATTGTGTAGGTGCCATTGGGGGAAGTGCCGTAAAGGCAGTGACAGAGCGGATGAAACAGCTTCACGCATCTATGTGTCAGGTTCATGCGGATCATGATACCGGAAAGGATCATAAACGGCAGCAATGTGGGAATCATTTTATCAAACCACAGGACAAGTCCTTTAGAGGCATATTCCAGAGATAAAGCCGGATATGTCAGCAGTAAGATAATCAGATAAATTCCCAACGCCGTAAAAAGAAACGGATATACTTTATCGGCAAAGATTTTTCTTTTAGACATGGGTATCCTTTCAGCCATATAGCGAATGCTGTTTTGGCAGTCAGCCCTATTTACTAATATATATTCAATAGAGGAAAACAAAAATGATAAAAGCAGTGATATTTGATTTAGATGGTTCCTTGGTGGATTCCATGTGGATCTGGCGTGCCATTGACATAGAGTATCTGGGACGTTTCGGCATCGCCCTGCCGGATAAACTGCAGGCGGATATTGAGGGTATGAGTTTTTCAGAGACTGCAGCTTATTTTAAGAAGCGCTTTGCCCTGCCGGATGATCTGGAAAAAATTAAGGCGGACTGGAACAGCATGGCCTGGGATAAATATGAACGGGAAGTGCCTTTGAAAAAGGGTGTGACAGAACTGCTGGACTATTGTAAAGCGCAGAATATCTTTCTGGGTATTGCCACTAGCAATTCCAGACAACTGGTGGAGACTGTGGTACAGTCCCATCATCTGGAATCCTATTTTGACTGTATCATGACAGCCTGTGAGGTGGAAAAGGGCAAGCCGGCCCCGGATATCTATCTGGCCGTTGCCGATGCGCTGCAGGTGGATCCGGCAGAATGTCTGGTGTTTGAGGATATCGTGCCGGGGATTCAGGCGGGGCTTAATGCCGGTATGCGGGTATGTGCGGTCTACGATCAATATTCCACTTATCAGGATGAAGAAAAAAGAAGATTGGCGGATTATTATACCTACGAGTTCAAGGAGTTGATGGAAGATGGGATTTTTACCGATCAATAGAAAAGAGATGGCACAGATGGGCTGTGAACAGCTTGATTTTGTCTATGTGATTGGGGATGCCTATGTGGATCATCCTTCTTTCGGTCATGCCATTATCAGTCGAGTGCTTGTGGCTCACGGCTACACGGTAGGTATCATTTCCCAGCCGGATTGGAAAGAGGAACAAAGCATTACCGTACTTGGCAAACCACGCCTTGGCTTCTTAGTCTCCGGCGGCAATATGGATTCCATGGTCAATCATTATTATGTTTCCGGCAAACACCGGCAGACTGACGCTTATACGCCGGGCGGTAAAATGGGAAAGCGCCCTGATCATGCCACCGTTGTCTATGGTAATCTAATCCGGCGTGTTTATAAGGATGTTCCTGTGATCATCGGCGGTATCGAAGCCAGTCTCAGGAGAATGGCCCATTATGATTACTGGTCAGACAGTTTCAAACGGTCCATTCTATTAGACAGCCAGGCGGACCTGATCTCTTATGGGATGGGAGAGAAGTCCATTGTGGAGATTGCGGATGCACTGGCAAGCGGTATTGCCGTGCGGGATATCACCTTTGTGCCAGGCACCGTCTATAAGACACGGGATATCACCGGTATTTATGATGAACTTGTATTGCCTTCCTATGAGGAGATGAAAGCAAATCCCCAGGAATATGCCAATAGTTTTAACCTGCAATATCAAAATACCGATCCCTTCACAGGCAGGACACTGATCGAACCCTATCCCAACGGCGTCTATGTGGTGCAGAATCCGCCACAGCCGCCGCTTACCATGCAGGAGATGGACGATGTCTATGACCTGCCTTATATGCGTACCTATCACCCGTCTTATGAGAAAGAGGGCGGTGTGCCGGCTATTGAAGAGATTAAATTTTCCCTGATCAGCAACCGGGGCTGTTTTGGCGGCTGTAATTTCTGTGCCCTGACCTTTCACCAGGGCAGGACAGTACAGACCAGGAGCCACGAATCCCTTCTGCGGGAAGCAAAGCTGATGACGGGTGATAAAGAATTTAAAGGTTATATCCACGATGTGGGTGGTCCCACCGCAAATTTCCGACACCCATCCTGTGATAAGCAGCTGACACAGGGCGTATGCAAAAACAGACAATGCCTTTTCCCAACCCCCTGTCCTAACCTGCGGGCGGATCATAAGGATTATCTGACGCTGCTTCGCAGTCTGCGGGCCCTGCCCGGCGTCAAAAAAGTATTTATCCGTTCCGGAATCCGCTTTGATTATCTGCTGGCGGATTCGGATGACACGTTCTTTCGGGAATTGGTGGAACATCATGTGAGCGGACAACTCAAAGTAGCACCGGAACATATCTGCGATTCCGTGTTGTCAAGAATGGGCAAGCCCTCCCGGGCTGTCTACGAGCATTTTGTGAAAAAATATGATAAAATCAATGAGAAACTGGGGAAAAAGCAGTTTTTGGTGCCGTATCTGATGTCTTCCCATCCGGGTTCCACCTTAAAGGAGGCCATCGAACTGGCGGAGTATCTGCGTGACACAGGCCATATGCCCGAACAGGTTCAGGATTTCTATCCCACGCCTTCCACGATGTCCACGGTCATGTACTATACCGGTATTGATCCCCGGAACGGACAGAAAGTCTATGTTTGCCGCAATCCTCACGAGAAAGCCATGCAGCGGGCATTGATCCAGTACCGGAAACCCGGCAACTACGAACTGGTGAAAGAAGCATTGATTAAGGCGGGCCGACAAGATTTGATTGGCTTTGGTTTCAAATGCCTGATCCGGCCGGAAAATAAACCACCCCGGAAAAAACCTGATGAAAAAAACAAATCTGTCAGGAAGAAGACTATCCGGAATGTACACAAGCGTAAATCCCTGCGAGATTAATTGTACAAAGATTGCCCTGTCTCGTTGAAAGGAATCGAAAAATGAGCAAAAAGGAATGATGATCACATGAATATAGCGATTATTACAGGCGCTTCCTCCGGTCTTGGAAGCGAATTTGCAAGACAACTGGATCAGATGCTCGGCAAAACAGACGAAATCTGGCTTCTGGCCCGCAGTAAGAATGTGCTGGAAGAACAGTCTCGTTTTCTGAAACACAAGACACGTGCCATCGCCATTGATCTGACGGATGAGAAGGCTTTCCAGCAGTTTGAGGAAGTTCTTGCCATCCAAAATCCTAGGATTACGGTGCTGGTAAACTGTGCCGGCGTTGGAACACATGGAGTATTCAGCCGTCAAAGCAAGGAAAATATCGACGCCATGATAAATCTCAACATTGTGGCCCTGACCAGTATGACCAGAATCTGCCTCCCTTATATGAAACAGGGCAGTAAGATAGTGCAATTTTCTTCCGGGGCGGCATTTGTACCCCAGGCCGCTTTTGCAGTCTATGCCGCTTCCAAAGCTTATGTATATTCCTTGAGCCGGGCACTGGAACGGGAATTAAAAGGCCGGGGAATCACCGTGACGGCAGTCTGTCCCGGACCGGTCAATACCCCTTTTCTTGCCCATGCTTATGGCAAAACCTATCGACTGCAGGGATTTAAGAAACTCACCATGCTAGAGACCGGCTGCGTCGTATCCAAAGCTATCCTTGATTGCAAACACGGCAAAACCGTATCTGTCTGCGGCCTGCCCATGAAACTTTTATACCTGACCACACAGAGCGTACAAAATCTTTTACAAAAATTCTTCTGACACCAAGAAAGGTTTACCGATGTTTCGAAAAAGAGCGCAATCACCACAAATAAAATCCTATGATGCCCAAACAGAAAAACCCATCCTCAAATGCAGCATTTGCAATGGAGAGCAAGTGGCCGGTTTTAAAAATCTCCACACAGGTGCATTCCGCGAGATTATGTTGATTCGGAATCCTGCGGATCTAAAGCAATTCAAAGAAACTTATCAGATCACGGAAATGACCAAAGAATATTAGCCAGGGAGGAAATATGGCGGTATGACAGCATTTATTCATAAAATCTTGACGCCCAAAGGAACTTACGGTTATCTGGAAAATCGTAAGATATTCACAGCGCTCAGGACTGTATTGTTCTTTTTGCTCTGTGTAGGACTTTATCTTACAGGTTATGTGACCACAGGCACCAACCGGAACCTGCTTACGGTAGTCGCTATTTTAGGCTGTCTGCCAGCCTGCAAGAGCGCCGTAAACTTCATTATCTTTATCCGGGCAAAGGGCTGCAGCGATACCCTGCATAAGAAAGTCTGCGAGTATGACGCATTCCTGCAAACCATATATGATATGTATTTTACTTCCTATCAGAAAAATTATCCCATCAGCCATATGGCTTTAAAGGGCAGTATTCTCTGTGGTATCACAGAAAATCCCAAATGCAGCTGTCAAGAAGCGGAAAAACATTTGGAACAGATGCTTATCCAGGAAGGTATTAAGAATGTGACGGTTAATCTTTTTTCTCAGGAAGAAAAATACATTGACCGACTTAGTCGGTTGATTGATTTACATGTAGAAGGAGATAAAAAGAAAGAGGAGGACATCCTCCGCTTATTGTTTTCCATCTCACTCTAAAAGGCAGGAGGAGATTATGTACATCAGACAGATTACGGACCGCGAAGCCGGGCAGCGTCTGGACAGATATCTGTATAAGCTGTTTCCCATGGCTGGCACAGGATTTCTGCATAAGATGCTCCGCAAAAAAAATATTACCTTAAACGGCCATAAAGCCGAAGGGGGCGAGAAACTTGCCGCCGGTGACCAGATTAAAGTGTTTTTTGCAGAAGAAACCTTACGAAAATTCATGGGACAAGAACCAAGCGGTGATTTAGCGGATACTGCCACGGAAATACCCGTTTCTGTCAAGCAGGCGCCAGTGGAAGAATATCGCAGGGCTTGGCAGATGTACCAAGAGATAGATATTCTCTATGAAAATGCCCATATCCTGTTGGCTGACAAACCATCCGGCCTGCTAACGCAAAAGGCTGCGCAGACGGATATTTCTCTAAATGAGTGGTTGATCGGTTATCTCCTTAGAGACGGAAAAATCACAGAATCGGAACTGGACACTTTTCGGCCCTCCGTCTGCAACCGTCTGGACCGTAACACCAGCGGTATCGTGTTATGTGCAAAGACAGTGCAGGGCGCCCAGCTGCTCGGCAGCCTATTGCAGAAGAGAACCCTTCATAAGTATTATCAGCTCTATGTCAAAGGCACCGTCAAGGATTCCAGCATGATAGACGGTTATCTGATTAAGGATAGCAGACATAATAAAGTGTCTATTCAACGAAAGCCACAGGAAGAAGATGTTTTGGTTGGAAAAGAATCTTATATCAAAACAAAATACAGTCCCCTGCAAATAGAAGCGGATAAAACCCTTCTGGAAGTGGAACTGATCACCGGAAAATCCCATCAGATCAGGGCCCACTTGGCCAGTATCGGACATCCCCTTCTGGGCGATTATAAATATGGGGATAAAGCTTGGAATGACTACTATAAGCGTACCTGTCAGATTAGGTCTCAGCTTCTACATGCTTATAAAGTGACTTTCCCGGAACTGGAGCCCCCTTTTGCAGATATCAGTGGAAAGACCTTTCAAACCGGTCTGCCGGAGCTTTTTATCCGGGCATCCGCACAGACGGCAGGAAGATAATAAGACAGCGCAATAGAGAAAGGCAAAGATTATGGCAACCTGGAACTCCCGCGGCCTGCGCGGTTCAACCCTGGAAGATCTGATCAACAGAACGAATGAGAAATATCTGGAACACGGCCTTGCGCTGATCCAGAAAATTCCTACGCCCATCACGCCCATCAATATTGATAAGGAAAGCCGCCATATTACGCTGGCTTATTTTGATCAGAAGAGTACCGTGGACTATATTGGGGCCGTGCAGGGGATTCCTGTCTGTTTTGATGCCAAGGAATGTGCCACCGATACTTTTTCCTTGCAGAATATCCACGAACATCAGGTAGCGTTTATGGAACAATTTGAAAAGCAGAAAGGCATTGCCTTTTTTTTAATCTACTATACCCATAAGAATGTTTTTTATTACCTTCCTTATGAGATGCTGCGGTTTTTCTGGGACCGGGCCAGAGAGGGCGGACGCAAAAGTTTTCGGTATGATGAACTCAATCCCGCCTATATATTGCCGAAGAAGAACGGCATCCTGGTGCCGTATCTGGACATGCTGCAAAGGGATTTGGAAGACCGGGTAGAGTAGAATGCAGACCATGCCTGTACAGCCTTTTCTAAAGAAGCAGCACATACCTTTGTTGACAGATTTCTATTTTTTCTGTATAGTAAATAGGGTTTATGCTGTTGTGCTAATTCGTTAATACGTTAAATCAATAAAGTACCGTAATAATCAGGGCTTATCAGACATGTTTGGTTACAAAAACTATAAATTATAGAAAAGAGGTCATTATGAGCAGAAAGCTGGTACATACGCCGGAGGGCGTGCGAGATATTTACGGGGATGAAAAAGAGCGCAAAACCGTGGTAGAGCGTCTTTTAGCGGAAAAAATACATGGCTATGGCTATCGGGACATCCAGACGCCCACTTTTGAATTTTTTGATGTTTTTTCAAAAGAGGTCGGCACCACACCCTCGAAAGAACTGTATAAATTCTTTGACAAGGAAGGCAATACCCTGGTCCTGCGACCGGATTTTACCCCTTCCATCGCCAGATGTGCGGCCAAATATTTTATGGATGAGAATGTGCCAATCCGTCTCAGTTACCAGGGGAATACCTTTTCCAACACTTCGAACCTGCAGGGCAAATTAAAGGAAGCGACGCAGATGGGGGCTGAACTGATCGGCGATGCGTCGGTCTATGCAGATGCAGAGTTGATCGCCATGACCATCGAAGCGCTGTACCATGCGGGTTTATCGGATTTTCAGATCAGCGTTGGCAATCTGGAATTCTTCAAGGGAATCTGTGCGGAAGCAGGTTTGGATGAAGAGACAGAACTGGAATTGCGGGAGTTTATTTCTGGTAAGAACTATTTCGGTGCTGAAGAACTGCTTGAGCGCATCAAGGCGCCGAACAAAGACAAAGAGGCACTGCTCAAGGTAGGAGATCTCTTTGGTTCTGTGGATATCTTGAAAGATGCAGGTCGCGTTGTGACTAACAGCCGTTCCCAAGATGCCTTAGACCGTCTTAAGAAACTGTATCAGGTACTATGTGATTATGGGGTGGAAAAGTATGTTTCCTTTGACCTTGGGATGTTAAGCAAGTATAATTATTATACGGGTATCATTTTCAAGGGATACACCTACGGCGTGGGAGACGCCATCGTCAAAGGCGGACGTTATGATAGCTTGTTGGAACATTTTGGCAAGAAAGCCCCGGCAATCGGATTTGTCATTGTGGTGGACGATCTGTTATCCGCTATGGACAGACAGAATGTTGCCATAGCCGGTACAGAACCCTGCACCAGCCTGTATTATACCAAAGAAGATTTTGCAGAAAAGTTAAAGCAGGCGCGCAGGATGCGTTCGGAGGGCAGGCATGTGGAATTATTGCCTGCTGTGACTAAATGACAGAAGCTCATTGCTTCAGAATGGGGATTAATATGAGTACAGACAGATATTTGACATTTGCCCTGGGAAAAGGGCGTCTTGCCAGTAACACAATGGATTTATTTGAGAAGATAGGCATCACATGTGAGGAAATGAAAGATAAACATTCCCGCAAACTGATCTTTGTGAATGAAGAATACAAGATGAGGTTTTTTCTGGCGAAATCGCCGGATGTTCCTACCTATGTGGAGTATGGCGCCGCTGATATCGGCGTGGTGGGTAAAGATACGATCATGGAGGAGAATCGGAGAGTCTATGAGGTATTGGATTTAGGATATGGCAAATGCCGCATGTGCGTCTGTGGGCCTAAAAGTGCCAAGAATCTGCTAAAACATCATGAAATGATTCGAGTGGCCAGTAAATACCCTAATATCGCCAAAGATTATTTCTATAATAAAAAACATCAGACCGTAGACATCATCAAGCTGAACGGTTCTGTGGAACTTGGCCCTATCGTTAAGCTGTCGGATGTTATTGTGGACATCGTAGAGACCGGATCCACCCTGAAAGAAAATGGACTGGAAGTTTTAGAGGAAATCTGTCCGCTGTCCGCCCGCATGATCGTCAATCAAGTGAGTATGCAGATGGAGACGGAACGGATCCGTAAGTTGATACATGATTTAAAAAAGAATTTATAAAAAAATAAATTTGCTTCGCAGTCTCGAATAAGCGAAAATCTAAGAATGGAGAAAAGGGGATTATGAAGGAGTATAAGGGGATTGTAATTGCATTGATTGCAGGTATCTGTGCCATTATCTGCATTTCTGTCTTTACGGGAGGTTTGGTAAACTATAAAAAAACTTCCGGAAGCGGCGGGCTGACGGCTACCGGTTCCGCAAACTGTGATTTTGAATCAGATCTTATCGTCTGGCGCGGCAGCTTTTCAAGCTATGGCAAGACCACACAGGAAGCATATCGGTCCATCAAAAAGGATGCCGGGCTGATTCGGGAATATCTAGAGGAAAAGGGCGTGACAGAAGAGGAGATGGTATTCAGTTCTGTCAGCATCAGTACCAGATGGGAATATGAATACAACGAAAACGGCGACAGAATCCGGGAATACATTGACGGATACGATCTGTATCAAAACGTCTCCATCACGTCCACAGATGTGGATAAGATTGAGAATATCTCCAGGGATATCACCGGACTAATCGAATCCAATGTACAGTTTGCTTCAGAAGATCCTGAATACTACTATACCAAACTGGACGAACTGAAACTGCAGTTGATCGAGGAGGCCACCCAGAATGCCAAAGACAGGATCGATCTGATGGCGCAGGGTACCGGTGCCCAGATTGGGGAACTGCTCAATGCCAATCTTGGCGTTTTCCAGATTACGGCCCAGAACAGCAACACAGAATACAGTTACGGCGGCTATTTTGACACCAGTTCCCGGAACAAGACGGCTTCCATTACTGTGAAATTAAATTATAGCGTAAATTGAACTGGACATTAAGAAACTCTAGGGCAGCATAATACGCTGCCTGAGAGTTCCTAGAAATGTCCTGGAGGATGCCTTTGGGGCATCCTCCGCGTGAAAGAATGTATTACTAAAAGATATTTTATAGGAAAGGGATATAATTCCATGAAAAAGATACGGTTGACGGCGCAGACGCAGAAGGATATTCTGGATAATCTGTTGAAAAGAAGCCCTAATAATTATGGACAGTATGAGGCAGTGGTAGCGGATATTATTGATAACGTGCGCGCCAGAGGAGACGAGGCTGTTTTTGATTATACGAAACAGTTTGATAAGTGGGATATTACAAAGGATACGGTGCGTGTCACACCGGAAGAGATTGCGGACGCTTTTCAGGCGATGGATGCGAGTTTTATTGGCGTGATGGAAAGATCCGCCGCCAATATCACAGCATTTCATCAAAAACAGCTGCATAACAGCTGGATTGATCCCAGACCAGATGGCAGTATCCTTGGGCAGAAAATTACTCCCATCGCAGTTTCCGGTGTCTATGTTCCTGGCGGTAAGGCAGCTTACCCCAGCAGTGTATTGATGAATGTACTGCCGGCCAAAGTGGCGGGCGTAAAAAAGATTGTTATGACCACACCGGCGGGCGCTGATGGAAAAGTTAATCCTGGCACCCTGGCGGCAGCTAAGATTGCAGGCGTGGATGAAATCTATAAAGTAGGTGGTGCCCAGGCGATTGCCGCCATGGCTTTTGGCACGCAGAGTATCCCGAAAGTGGATAAGATTACAGGCCCCGGCAATATTTTCGTGGCTTTGGCCAAGAAAGCCTGCTTCGGTTATGTCAGCATTGATTCCATAGCTGGTCCCAGTGAGATTCTGGTGATTGCCGATGAAACAGCCAACCCCAGATACGTGGCGGCCGACCTTTTGTCCCAGGCAGAACACGACGAACTGGCAAGCGCAATCCTCATCACCACCAGTGAAGCGCTGGCGGACCAGGTATCCACGGAGATTGATGGGTTTTTAGAGGAATTGTCCAGAGCGGATATTATTCGTAAATCTCTGGATAATTACGGCTACCAACTCATTGCCTCCACCATGGAAGAGGCCATCGAGGCGGCCAATGCCATTGCCTCCGAGCATCTGGAAATCTTGACGAAGGATCCCTATCAGGTGATGACGCAGATTGAAAACGCCGGTGCCATTTTTCTGGGCGAGTATTCTTCGGAACCTCTGGGAGATTATTATGCCGGTCCTAACCATATTTTGCCAACAAACGGTACAGCGAAGTTTTTCTCACCACTTAACGTAGATGACTTTATGAAAAAGACCAGTATCATATCCTATTCAAAGCAGGCCCTGGAACGGGCACATCAGGATATTGAGCTGTTTGCCGAAAAAGAGGGACTGACAGCTCATGCGAACTCCATTCGGGTGCGCTTTTCATAAAAAGTAAATTTGCTTCGCAAGATTAACAAATCTAGCAAGCTCGATTGCGAGATCCGCTTCGCGGCCTCGGATAAGCGGAGAACTTTCGCGAATTTCATATAAAGAAGGAGCAGACTATGTCCAGAACAGCAGCCATAGAGCGCAATACAAAGGAAACACAGATTAAAGCCATATTAGAAATTGACGGCACAGGGAAGAGTCAGATTTCTTCGGGAATCGGATTTTTTGACCATATGCTGGACGGATTTGCCAGACACGGTCTTTTTGACCTGACACTGGATGTCACAGGAGATCTTAACGTGGATGGGCACCATACGGTGGAAGATACCGGTATCGTGCTGGGACAGGCAATCCGGGAGGCGGTAGGAGATAAAACCGGTATCAGACGCTACGGTTCTTTTATCCTGCCTATGGATGACGCCCTCTGTCTGTGTGCTATAGATTTGTCAGGCAGGCCATATTTTGTCTTTGACTGCGATTTTCCCACAGAGCAGGTAGGGGATTTGGAAACGGAATTGGTAAAGGAATTTTTCTATGCGGTATCCTACAGTGCAGGCATGAATCTGCATGTTAAGATGTTTCATGGGGAAAATACACACCATATGATCGAAGCCATGTTCAAGGCCTTTGCGAAAGCATTGGATATGGCCACATCCTATGATGAGCGGATTACAGGGGTTTTAAGTACGAAAGGGAACTTATAAATGTCTTATAAAAAGTTTATTCCATGTATTTACTTATACAAAGGGAACGCCGTAAAAGGGTTTTCTGACAGCACGATCATCGACACCAATCCGGCAGCATTGGCAAAATTTTACAGCGATAACAATGCCGATGAACTGATTGTCTACGATATGTCTGATAATGATATCGAACATGAGGAAGCGCTGGATGTAATCAAATCCATCTGTAGTGAGGCGGAGATTCCCGTGATTGGCGCGGGCAACGTGAAGCGTATGGAGGACATCAAGAAACTCCTCTACGCCGGCTGTAAGAAAGGGGCCTTAAACTATTCCAAACCAGGTAACATTGAACTGACTGCGGAAGTGTCCAAGAAATTCGGCAAAGAGAAGATTGCCGCCTGTGTGACGGAAGCTGACAGCATCACCCGCAATGAAACGCTGATCGATGCTTATATCAGTGAGATTATCCTGGTCAAAGAGACCTGTTTAAAAGAGGCGATTTCTATTTCCCGGTTCCCGATGATTGCTTCCGTGCCGGAAGTTTCCCTGGATAAGCTATTGGAACTCTTATCCAACGATAATATCTGCGGCATTTCCGGTTACGCTATCAATGAAAACGCCAGGGAGCTCCTTGCCATCAAGGCGCTGTGCCAGAATAATGACATTACGGTAAATACCTTTGAACCGGCTATTCGGTGGGAAGAGTTCAAACTCAATTCCGATGGCCATGTGACCGTGGTAGTACAGGATTATAAAACCGATGAGGTCTTGATGGTGGCCTATATGAACGAGGAAGCCTACAATATGACGCTTAAAACCGGCAAAATGACTTACTACAGCAGAAGCCGGGATGAATTGTGGGTGAAGGGAGATACCAGCGGTCATTATCAGTATGTCAAGTCGTTGACGGCAGACTGTGATAAAGATACTATCCTAGCCAAAGTCTCCCAGATTGGCGCGGCCTGTCATACCGGCTCCCATTCCTGCTTTTTCAATGAGATTATGGCCAAGGAATATGTGGAGACAAATCCTTTAAAAGTTTTTGAGCAGGTGTTTGATGTCATTAAGGACAGAAAGATTCATCCCAAAGAAGGTTCTTACACGAACTATCTTTTTGAAAAAGGTCTGGATAAAATCTTAAAGAAACTGGGAGAGGAAGCGACAGAGATTGTGATCGCGGCCAAGAATCCCAACGCCAATGAAGTCAAGTATGAAATCTCCGATTTTCTCTACCATATGATGGTATTGATGGCGGAAAAAAATGTGACTTGGGAGGAGATTACAGCGGAACTTTCCAAGCGTTGAGAATCGAATATCTAAGTATTTTGAATCGAGCAAGCCAGCAGCATTGAAAACCATGTTGCTGGCTTATCTTATGCCATGTCATTGGAATACATCTTCTGTAAATAATGCCTGTATCATTATACCATTCCCAAACATAATACAACTGCATTCAATATAGATATTTGCTATTTATCTATGTTAGATTTATAGTAAGAGCAGAAAAATAAAGCAAATGGTTAAGCAAATAGTTATTAAGAAAAGTTGATTGGTTAAATTCAAATCTAGTTTTTAAAGGAGCATCAGTATGGAAAATACAACACCAAAAGAAAACATTATGGGAACCAAAAAAATGAATACCCTGATTTTATCCACCGGGATTCCCCTCATGGTAAGCTTGTTCATCAATTCCCTATATAACTTTGTGGATTCCATGTTTGTATCACAAATATCAGAAAAGGCGCTGACCGCACTTTCCCTGGCTGCACCGGTACAATTGCTAGTATCTTCACTGGGGCTGGGTAATGCAGTGGGCTTAAATGCCGTGATTTCCAAAGCCCTGGGAAGAAAAGATGCCAAAGAAGTCCGCAAAGCAGCAGATGCGGCAATTTTTATTGCCCTTTGTTCCTGGGTTGTGATCAGTGTACTGTGCTTGTTGTTCGCGAGGCATTATTTTGCATGGCAGTCAGGTGGAGATGAGGTGATTGCAGCGTATGGTATTCAGTATTTAACAGTATGTATGTTGTTTTCCTTTGGGCAGATGGGACAGTGGGTATTTGACCGTTTTGTCATTGCAAGCGGGCGTTCCGGACTGTTTCTTTTTACATTGTCCGCTGCTTCCATTACAAACCTGATTCTGGATCCAATTTTTATTTTTGGTCTATTAGGCATGCCGCGTCTGGAAACATTAGGTGCAGCCATTGCAACGGTGATTGGGCAGACAGTTGGAATGTTTGCAGGCATTGTGATCAACCGGAAATGGAATCGAGAGATACCCTTTGGGTTCACGCTCCGTCCGGACAGGAGAAGTATTGTAAATATTTTGAAAGTCGGTTTTCCCTCCACGCTGGTACAGATTCTCACTTCTTTGGTGGGTATCTTGATGAATTCCATTCTGATTACCTTTTCTTCCACCGCTGTGGCAGTCTATGGAATATGCATACGTATCAACGGTGTTACAACGGTAGGTGTTCATGGAATTACCAATGGTCTGATTCCGATTGTGGCGTATAATTATGGCGCTGTAAATGGGAAACGTGTTTCCAGTGCGGTGCGATGGTCGTTTCTGTACGGCGTCTTGCTTTATCTGCCCTTTTTTGCGGTATTGGAATGCCTTCCTGTGTGGGTGCTGCATATTTTTGACGCTTCGAACTATATGCTCCAGATTGGTATTCCAGCGCTTCGTATATTAGCGATGGCATGGCTTGTGGCAATTCCGGCGCTTGTTATCTCGGCAGGGCTGCAAGGCTTATCCATGGGAATGAGCAGCATGATTCTGACCATGTTCAGACAGGCAGTTTTGCCCTTGATTTTTGCAGGAATTTTCAGCAGGTTCGGTAAGCTGGATTTCTTATGGACCGGTTTCATCTTTGCGGAACTTTTGGGAATACCGTTTGCAATCTGGTTTTGGAAGAAAGACTAACTATTAAAAGTCAAGCTATAAAATGAAATTTTTTGAATGGATT